>DASPXA010000079.1:0-18058 GCA_035637495.1 Verrucomicrobiia bacterium | reverse complement strand
CATCGTCTGCAGGAATCGGAGCTGCAGCGCTCCCTGCTGAGAGGAGATCACCTGCGCCGCGTTGGCCAGCGTCTGCGATGCCTGGAACTCACCGTCGGCGTTGATGATCTTGGCTCGCTTCTCGCGCTCGGCTTCGGCTTGCTTGGCCATCGCGCGCTGCATCGTGCTCGGCAGCTCCACGTCCTTGATCTCGACCACGGCCACCTTGATGCCCCAGGGCTCGGTCTGCTCGTCGATGATCTTCTGCAGGTTCTGGTTGATCTTCTCCCGGTTTGCCAGCAGCTCGTCGAGCGTGCTCTGGCCCAGGGCCGCGCGCAGCGTCGTCTGTGAGATCTGGGACGTGGCGTTGATGTAGTTGAGCACCTGCGTCACCGCCCTCCGCGCGTCAATGACCTGGAAGTAGATAACCGCGTTGACCTTCGCAGTCACGTTGTCGTTGGTGATGATCTCCTGGGGCGGCACCTCGAGTGTGATCGTGCGGAGATCGATCTTGACCAGGCGATCGACCCCGAACGGGATGATGAAGAAGAGGCCTGGTCCCTTCAGGGGGATCAGGCGGCCAAGGCGAAAGACGACTCCGCGCTCGTACTCCGCTGCGATCCGCAAGCTGGAGAAGACCGCGATCAATGCGATGACGAGCAAGACGACGATGATCGCTACCGAAAAAGCGTCCACCTATTCCTTCTCCTTCCCCTGTCCGTTCTCTCGCGTCACCTGCAGGTGAAGACCATCGCGGCCCACCACCCGAACCGCCGACCCGGCGGGTATGGGCGAGGCCGCGATCGCCTGCCAGAGCGCGCCGTCGACAAAGACTAGTCCCTCAGGGTCGATCTCCTCGCGCGCCTCACCCAGGGCGCCCACGATTCGTTCCGATCCGGCGAAAACTGGCTGCCGCCTCGCGGCCCATACCTTGCGGATGAAGAACGCGAAGAATGCGAGCGTGATCGCGGCGGTCGCGAGGGACACGATCGGATTCACACCCAGGCCGATCGGCCCTGTGTTGATGAGAAACGCCATCCCGAGCACGAGCGCGAACACACCGCCGACGCTCAAGAACCCATGCGTCGGCGCCTTGAGGTCGGCTACGAAGAGCACCAGTGCGAGGACCATCATCAGCGCGCCCGCGATGTTCACGGGGAGGTTGGCGAGCGACACGATCGCGAGAATCGCGGCCAGCCCGCCAACCACTCCGGGCAGGATGAGGCCGGGGTTGGAGAGCTCGGTGATGATGCCGTAGCCGGCGACGATGAGCAGCAAGGCCGCGATCGTGGGGTCGACCAGCGCGTTCAGAAAGATCTGCCAGAACGGCATCGGGAAGTCGTCGACGATCGCGTTGGCCGAATGGATGACCAGGCTGCTGCCGCCGGATCGGGGGACCTCGCGGCCGTCGATCTGGTTCAAAAGGGTCGTGACGTCGGGGGCCTCGAGATCGGCGACGTGCAGCTGGACCGCCTCGTCCGCGTTGATGTTCACGCTGTTACGCACGGCGTCCTCGGCCCAGTCGGCGTTGCGGCCGTGGATCGAGGCCAGGTTGCGCACCCTCGTCACCGCATCGTTCAGGACCTTCTCCCCGAGGTCGCCGGTCAGGTTTTCCCCGGTGGCCTGGATCGGATGCGCGGAGCCGATGTTGGTTCCCGGCGCCATGGCGAGGACGTCCGCCGCCTGGGCGACGAACAGGCCGGCGGAGGCGGCGCGCGCGCCGCTCGGGTAGACGTAGACGATCACCGGCACCTTGGAGTTGAGGAGGCTGGTGACGATCTCGTCCATGGAGGTCGAGATGCCACCTGGGGTGTTCATGACGACCAGAAGCGCGTCGGCCTTGTCGTTCTCGGCTCGACTCACGGCGCTCTGCATGTACGCGGACATGATGTTGTTGATGTCGCCGTTCAGGTCAGCTTGCTCGACGCGGGGCGTGGCTGCAGCGGCCTGGATCGGCAGCAAGGCAGCCCCCAGCACCAGCAGCATCCAACCCAGCCGAAGCGCCACCAGGATACGCATGCTCCGAGTATGGCAAGGCCATGTAAAACGTGGAACATCTGGTTGCCAGGAGCCGAAAACTGGCGGGCGTAGAATCGGTCGGAATGAGTACGGACCCGGTTCAGCCCGACGCCGACGAAGCCGCGATGCGCGATCTTCGCCGGCAGGTCCGGAGCACCCCGGCGCTCGGTGCCGGTGAGGAGCAGAGGCTGCTCGCGGACTCCGCGCGAGGCGACAGCGCCAGCCTCGACAGGCTGGTCGCAGCGAACCTCGGCATGGTGATGCGACTCGCGGAAGCCCGGCAGGAGAAGGGGTTGTCGGTCCCAGACCTTGTCCAGGAAGGATCGATTGGCCTGGTCGAGGCCGTGCGCTCCTTTGGAGCCGGCGGCGAGATGAGCTTCGCCACTTTTGCTGAGCACCGGGTCGGCGAGCAGATGGACGCCGCCGTCGTCGCGGAGGCTGCGGCAGTGCGCGACGCCGAGCTGTTGGTGGACGCGGCCAACGACTACGAGCGCACTCAGCTCCTGCTGCGCCGCGAGCTGCAGCGCGACGCGACCGAACAGGAGATTGCCGAGAAGCTCGAATGGACCGTCGAGCGGACTCGGTATGTCGCCAAGGTGGTGGCCGACGCGCGGCGGCGACATGATGAGGAGCTGCTCGCGTTCATCGACCCCGATGCCATCGATTTCGACGGCACCGTTGACGGCGAATAGCCCGCTGAACCGCACCCCTCTATACGAACGGCATCTCGCACTCGGCGGCCGAATGGTCGATTTCGGCGGCTGGGAGATGCCGCAGCAGTACAGCTCGATTCGTGACGAGCACTTCGCCGTGCGTCAAGCGGCCGGCCTCTTCGACGTGTCTCACATGGGCCGGCTGTGGATCGAGGGGCCGGGCGCGGAGGCCTACCTCCAGAGACTCCTGACCAACGACGTCGCGTCCGTGGAGCCCGGGCATGCGATCTACACACAGATGTGTCGCGACGACGGCGGCACGATCGACGACCTCGTCGTGTATCGCGAATCGGCGGGTCGATTCCTTGTGGTCGTGAACGCGTCGAATCGAGAGAAAGACGTCGCATGGATGCGGGAGCACCTTCCAGCCGATGTGACGCTCGAGGACCACACCCTCGACCTGAGCCTCATCGCTTTTCAGGGTCCGCGCGCCCACGAGCTCGTGCCCGCCTCGGGCACAACCGACGACATCCCATACTTCGGGTTTCGCCGGGGCGAGGTGGCCGGAGTGCCCGGGCTGATCTCGCGCACGGGATACACCGGTGAGGACGGGTTCGAGCTTTTTATCGCAAGCGATCGCGTGGGCGAGGTCTGGGACGCAATCCTCCGCGTCGGCAAGCCTGCGGGGGTCCTGCCCGCCGGTCTCGGCGCCCGCGACGCGACGCGCCTGGAGGCCGCCCTACGTCTCTATGGAAACGACATGGACGAGACCGTCAACCCGTATGAGGCCGGTCTTGGCTGGACGGTGAAGCTTGGCAAGGGTGAATTCGTCGGCAGCGACGCACTGAAGCAGGTCAAGGCGGATGGGCCAAGACGCAACCTGATCGGTCTGAAGACGGACCCGGGCAACATCGCCCGCCACGGGGCCGCGGTCATGGCGGACGCCAGGAAGGTTGGAGTCGTCACGAGCGGTACGCATTCCTTCTTCCTTGGGTACCCGATCGCCCTGGCGATGGTCGAAGCCGGTACATTTCGGGTCGGAGACAGGGCCGCAGTCGAAGTCAGGGGCAGGGAGGCCCCGGCCGAGGTCGTCAAGCTCCCGTTCTATCGAGGATCGGCGCGCTCGGCAGTCTCACCGGCACGGCCCTGACCAGGCCCATTCAGCGAGGAGAAGAGAGTCGCATGGCTGACCGTCGCTACACCAAGACGCATGAGTGGGTCGCGGTCGACGGCAAGCACGCCACTGTCGGCATCACCGATTTCGCACAGTCACAGCTGGGCGACGTCGTCTTTCTCGAGCTGCCGAGCGCCGGCCGGAAGCTGGCCGAGCACGAGACTTTCGGCGTCGTCGAGTCGGTGAAAGCTGCAAGCGACCTCTACTCGCCGGTCGCGGGCCGGATCACCGAGGTGAATGAGAAGCTCGCGTCGAGGCCCGAGCTGATCAACGCGGACCCGTACGGCGAGGGCTGGATCCTCAAGCTCGACCTCGCGGGAGACCTGCCCAACGACCTCCTCGACGAGCCGGCCTACAAGAAAGTCACCGGGGAGTCCGCGCACTAGGTTGCCCTACCTCGTCCACTCCCCTGAGGACCGGTCGGCGATGCTCGAGGCCGTGGGTGTGCGCGAGATGAACGACCTCCTGGTCGACATCCCACAATCCCTCCGCCTGGAGTCGCTCCGGCTGCCCGACGGCCTGTCGGAGTTCGAGACCATGGCCCAGGTCGCGGCTCTCGCGAAGCGCAACTACGTATACCCCGACAGGCTGACGTTTCGCGGCGGCGGGATTTACCGGCGCTTCATCCCAGCTGCGGTCGCGGCGGTCACGTCCAAGCCCGAGTTCTACACCGCCTACACCCCGTACCAGGCCGAGGCGAGCCAGGGCACGCTCCAGGCGATCTACGAGTTCCAGACCCTCATCGCGGAGCTGACCGCGCTCGACGTCGCCAATGCCTCTTTGTACGACGGGGCCACGGCAGTCGCCGAAGCGGCCATGATGGCCTACGTCCACACGGGCCGGGACGAGGTGATCGTCTCGGGCTACGTCCATCCCGAGTACGTGCAGGTGCTGCGCGCTTTTAGCGAGGGCCGCGGCATCAAGGTCCGCAAAGGTGGCGAGCCGAGCAGGAAGACGGCCGCGGTCATCTTCCAGCAGCCCGACTTCCTCGGGCTGCTCGTCGACGCGCGCGGCTTGACCAATGCGGCGCACGACGCAGGTGCGCTCGCGATCGCGTGCGTCGATCCGATCAGCGTTGCCATCCTCGCTCCTCCCGGCGAGTACGGCGCCGACATCGCGGTCGGCGAGGGTCAGCAGCTGGGACTTCCGCCGAGTCTTGGCGGACCTCACGTTGGCTTCATCGCGTGCAGGCGCGAGCTGGTGCGCAAGCTGCCTGGTCGTCTGGTTGGAGCCGCGCATGACGCCGCCGGCCGACGCGGATTTGTGCTTGCGCTCGCCGCGCGCGAACAGCACATCCGGCGCGAGAGGGCGACGTCCAACATCTGTACCAACCACTCTCTGTGTGCGCTTGCGGCGGCCGTTTACCTCACATATATGGGTCCCTACGGGCTCCGCCAGGTGGCTGAGGTGAGCTTCCAGCGGGCGCACGCGCTGGCCGAGCGTCTCTCGAGCCTTCCGGGCTGGGAGCCGGTGTTTCCCGAGCGACAGTTCTTGAGCGAGTTCCCCATCCGGGTTCCGAAGTCGTCCTCAGTCTTGAAGAAGCTGTCCCGCAAGGGGATTCTCGGAGGCCTCGACGTCCACCGCTGGTTCCGGGAGCTCAAAGACGTCCTCACCTTCACTTGCACCGAGGTCAACGACCCTCAGGCGATGGACGAGCTCCTGGCGGTGCTGAGGTCATGACCGAGCCGCTCAGCTTCGAGCTGAGCCGGCCCGCGGTGGATCCTCCTCGACTGCCGGAGGCCGACGTGGTGGGACCCGCGCCGGCGGACGTCCTGCCCCGCGACGCGCTGCGCGCGAAAGCCCCGGGCCTGCCCCGGCTCAGCGAGCCCGAGATCATGCGCCACTACAGCCGGCTGGCTTCTCTGAACTACTCGATCAGCGAGAACTTCTACCCGCTGGGGAGCTGCACGATGAAGTACAACCCGGTCGCCAACGAGGCGGCTGCGGCGCTCCCAGGGTTCGCCGACCTGCACCCATACCAGGACGAATCGACGATCCAGGGCGCGCTCGAGCTGATGTGGCGCCTCGAGCAGGCGCTGTGTGCGGTCGTGGGGGTCGACCGGGCCACCCTTCAACCGGCCGCCGGCGCACACGGCGAGTGGACGGCGCTGAGGATGATCCGCGCTTACCAGCACTCCAGAGGTGAGACTCGCACGGAGGTTCTCGTCCCCGACTCCGCCCACGGGACAAACCCGGCCAGCGCCGCCCTCAGCGGCTTTCAGGTGGTGGAGGTCAAGTCCGGCGGTGACGGCCGCATCAGCCTGGCCGACCTCGAGTCCAAGCTGTCGCCTCGCACGTCGGCCTTGATGCTGACCAACCCCAACACCTTGGGCCTGTTCGAGCGGGAGATCCTGGACATAGCAGAGCTTGTGCACTCGACCGGGGCGATGCTCTACTACGACGGCGCCAATCTGAACGCGTTCATGGGCATCTGCCGGCCTGGCGACATGGGCTTCGACGCTGTGCACATGAACCTGCACAAGACATTCACCACCCCACATGGAGGAGGCGGCCCCGGTGCCGGCCCCGTGGGTGTGAAGGCAGAGCTGGTCCCATTCCTCCCCGCACCGACCGTGGAGCGGAAGAACGGCGAGCTAACCCTCGACTACAAACGGCCTCAGTCAATCGGGCGGGTCCGCAGCTTCTACGGCAATTTCGGAATGCTCGTCCGCGCGTACACCTACATCCTGGCCATGGGCGGCGACGGCCTCAGCCAGGCTTCCCAGGACGCGGTCCTGTCGGCCAACTACCTGCGCAAACTGTTGGAGAACGACCTCGAGATGCCGCATGACGGCCCGTGCATGCACGAGTTCGTAGCCAGCGCGCACAACCTCAACCACGACGGCGTGCGCGCCCTGGACATCGCCAAGGCGCTCCTGGACCGGGATTTCTACGCCCCGACGGTCTACTTCCCGCTGGTCGTGCCGGAGGCGATCATGGTCGAGCCGACGGAGACCGAGAGCAAGGCAACCCTCGACGCGTTTGCACAAGCGGTCAAGGAAATCGTCGCCCAGGCCAGAACGGACCCGCAAAGCCTCCACGACGAGCCGAAAAAGCTGCCCGTCGGACGCCTGGACGAGGTCGCGGCCGCAAGGCGGATCAACGCCTACCTGCAGGGCCAGAGCGAAGACCCCGTCCTGCGCTGGAAAGCACCCGAGGATTAGGCCCCCGACAAAGGCCTGTTAAGAGGCCTCTGTAGGCCTTTTTCGTATTCAAAATCCGGTAGAATTGGGAGCCTGAAGTTCTGCCCAGTAAACCCCAACATGTTCTCCACGCTGGGAGGGCCAAAACCCCGGTAATGGCGGTCCCAAAACCCCTTCCGGAAGGTAGCCGCAGGCCCAGTTCCCTAGGCGCGGACGTGGCGTACACCGCCGAGCAGATCCAGGTCCTCGAAGGCCGGGAGCACGTTCGGCGGCGTCCGAGCATGTACATCGGTTCGACCAGCTCGACCGGCCTCCACCAGCTGGTCTACGAGGTGGTCGACAACGCGGTGGACGAGGCCCTTGCCGGCTACGCTCGGCGGATCGTCGTCAGCCTGTTTGGGGACGGAAGCGTCCAGGTCGAGGACGACGGACGGGGGATCCCGGTCGACATGCACAAGAAAGAGGGTCTGTCGGCCCTGGAGCTGGTGATGACCCGCCTCAACGCGGGCGGCAAGTTCGGCGGAGGCGGTTACAAGGTGTCGTCAGGGCTCCACGGCGTGGGCGTTTCGGCCGTCAACTTCCTCAGCGGGCGCCTTCAGGTATGGGTGCACCTGGGCGGCAAGGTCTACCACCAGGAGTACGAGCGCGGCGTGCCCAAGGCCGCGGTCAAGGCAATCGGCAGGACCGACCGGACCGGCACGATCGTTCGCTTCTGGCCGGACCCGCAGATCTTTCCGGACACGACGTTCGACCGCGAGATCATCCAGCACCGGCTCCGCGAGATGGCGTACCTGAACAAGAAGCTGGAGATCGCGCTCAACGATGAGGGCCTGGGGTTCACCAGCACCTTCTACTTCGAGGGCGGCATCGTGGCCTTCGTCCGCGCGCTCAACCGCGACAAGACGGTGGTCAACGTGCCTCCGTTTTACGTCGACAGGGAGGTCGAGGGCACGCAGGTCGAGATCGCGCTCCAGTACAACGAGACGTTCGTCGAAAACGTGATCGCGTTCGCGAACACGATTCACACGACCGAGGGCGGCACCCACATGACGGGCTTCCGCTCGGCCCTGACGAACGTCCTGAACCGCTACGCACGCAAGTCCGGAATCCTCAAGGAGTCGGATCCGAATCTCAGCGGCGAGGACGTGCGCGAAGGGTTGACCGCGGTCATCAGCGTCAAGGTGCTGGAGCCTCAGTTCGAAGGACAGACGAAGGCCAAGCTTGGCAATGCGGAGGTCCAGGGCCACGTCTCGCTGGCGCTCACCGATGGCCTCACCCAGTACCTGGAGGAGAGCCCGTCAGAAGGCCGGCGCATGATTGAGAAGTCGCTTACCGCGGCACGGGCGCGAGAGGCCGCGCGGAAAGCGCGCGACCTCGTTCAGCGCAAGAGCCTGCTCGAGTCGAGCACGCTTCCCGGAAAGCTGGCCGACTGCTCCGAGCGCGACCCCGCCCTGTCGGAGCTGTATATCGTGGAGGGCGACTCTGCGGGCGGCACAGCCAAGGGCGGGCGTGACCGCAGGACGCAGGCGATCCTTCCCCTGCGCGGCAAGATCCTCAACGTCGAGAAGGCTCGCCTCGACAAGGTGCTGACGTCAGACGAGATCCGCAACCTCATCACCGCGATGGGCGCGGGGGTGGGCGACAACTTCAACATCGACAAGATTCGCTACCACCGGATCGTGACGATGACGGATGCGGACGTCGACGGCAGCCACATCCGAACGCTTCTGCTCACCTTCTTCTTCCGCTACTTCCCTGAGGTGATCGACCGCGGATACCTCTATATGGCGCAGCCGCCGTTGTTCAAGGTGTCGAAAGGCACCGGCAAGAACATGAAGGTCATCTGGTGTCAGTCGGAAGCCGAACGCGACAAGGCGTTGCGGGAGCTCGGCAAGGGCGCAGAAGCCGCGCGGATGAAGGGTCTGGGCGAGATGAATGCCGATGAGCTGTGGGAGACGACCATGAACCCGGCGTCGCGTGTTCTTCTCCGGGTCGCCGTCGAGGACGCGGCCGCCGTCAACGACACATTCGAAAAGTTGATGGGTCCGGATGTCGAGCCGCGTAAGAAGTTCATCCAGGCGCACGCCAAGAGCGTCCGAAACCTGGATATCTAGGGGCCTCGCGTCATGCGAATAGCGGTCGACGCCATGGGTGGTGACAACGCGCCTGCCGAGATCGTGCGCGGGGCCGCTGAGGCTGCGCAGGAGTACGGCCTCGACATCTCGCTGGTCGGATTACCACACGCCGTGCAGCCGCTGCTCGACAGCCATCCGCGGCTGCAGCTCGTTCCCTGCACCCAGGTCATCGCGATGGACGAGCACCCGGCGCGGGCGGTCCGCTCGAAGCCAGACTCGTCGATGGCGGTTTGCGCTCGGCTCTGCAAAGAGGGCCGAGCCGACGGCTGGACATCGGCCGGCAACTCCGGCGCGATCATGGCGGCGGCCCTGTTGATCCAGGGACGGATCCGGGGAGTCGAGCGCCCTGCGCTCGGGTCGATCGTTCCCACGCGGGACGGCTTCGCCTACTTCCTGGACGTCGGCGCCAACGTCGATTCGAAACCGGACTACATGGTCCAGTTCGCCGCCATGGGCGGCGTCTACGCCCGCGAGATGCTCGGCCGCCGCACGCCGCGCATCGGCCTGCTCAGCAACGGTGAGGAGGAAGGCAAGGGCGACGAGCTCGTGCGCGAGACAGCGCGGCGGTTGAAGGACACGATGCCCGGCTTCATCGGCAACGTCGAGCCCAAAGACATCTACGCGTCTCGGGCCGACGTTGTCGTCGCGGACGGGTTTGTCGGCAACGTGGCGATCAAGATGGCCGAGGCGACCGCAGAGTTTCTGTTCCGCAACCTGCGGGACGAGATCCCCAAGACGCTCAGCGGCAAGGTCGGCGGTCTGCTGATCCGGCCGGGCGTCCGCCAGATCCGCGACCGGATCGACTGGCGTGAGTTCGGCGGCGCGCCGCTTCTCGGGATCGACGGTGTGGCTGTCATCGCGCACGGGCGGTCCGACGCGCGGGCGATCAAGAACGCGATCCGGGTCACCCGTGATGCGGTCCAGAACCAGCTCGTCGGTAAGATTCGGGCGGAGGTGGGGAAGGCATGAGAGACGGCCGGACCCGGGTCGTCGTGACGGGGATGGGGACCGTCAACCCGATCGGCAAGGACCTCGAGGAGTACTGGCACGGCCTGATCGAGGGCCGTAGCGGCGCGAGCCCGATCGAGCGGTTTCCGACCGACAAGCTCGCGACCAAGTTCGCATGTCAGGTCAACACGTTCGATCCGCAGGACTACATCGAGCGCAAGGCCGCGCAGCGCATGGCGCGCTTCAGCCAGATGGCGGTAGCCGCCTCCGGGATGGCGCTCGAGGATTCGGGCATCGACCTGTCCAAAGAGGACGACTTCCGCGTCGGAATCGCGATGGGCACCGGGATCGGCGCGTTCGACGACATGACGTCCGGCGCCGTGTCGTTCCACACGAAGGGCCGGCTCAACCCGCTCTATGCGCCGACCATCATCCCCAACATGGCGGGCGCCTCGGTCGCGATGCAGTTCCACCTCCGCGGCCCGAACACGACTGTGACGACGGCATGCGCCGCCTCCACGCAGACCCTCGGTGACGCGACGCGCATGATCCAGCGCGGCGACGCGGATGTGATGCTTGCCGGCGGCACCGAGGCGTCGCTCTGTGAGGTCGGCATCGCCTCGTTCAACGCCATCCGAGCGCTCTCGACGCGCAACGACGCGCCGGAGAGAGCCAGCCGTCCCTTCGACCGTGACCGCGATGGATTCGTCCCGGGGGAAGGCGCGGGCACGCTGATCCTGGAGTCGCGCGAGCACGCCATCAACCGCGGCGCGCGCATCTACGGCGAGGTGCTCGGATACGCGACCACAAACGACGCGTTCCACCAGGTCGCGCCCGACGAGACGGGCGTGGCCGCGGCGAAAGCGGTGACGCTGGCGCTCCAGGACGCCGGCATCGACGCCTCCGCTCTCGACTACGTCAACGCGCACGGAACCTCCACGCCACTGAACGACGCGGGCGAGACGAAAGCGCTGAAGATCGCGCTTGGCGACTACGCCTACAAGGTTGCGATCAGCAGCACCAAATCGATGATCGGGCACCTCCTCGGCGCCGCCGGCGCGGTGGAGGCGATCGCAACTTTACTCACGATCAACCGCGGCCTGATCCACCCGACAATCAATTACGAAAACCGAGACCCGGACTGCGACCTCGACTACGTGCCGAACCAGGCGCGCCGCAAAGACGTGCGCATCGCCATCTCCAACGGCTTCGGCTTCGGCGGACACAACGCGGTCGTCGTCCTGGCGAAGTACCGGGAGTAAGAAACGTTGGCTGAAGAAAGAGTCCTGATACGCAATCTCCAGGAGGAGATGCAGAGCTCCTACATGGAGTATGCGATGTCCGTCATCGTCAGCCGCGCGCTGCCCGATGTGCGCGATGGGTTGAAGCCGGTGCAGCGCCGAATTCTCTACACGATGAACCGCGCGGGCGCGACGGCCGGGACGAAGACGAAGAAGTGCGCCGCGTTCGTCGGCGACGTCATGAAGCTTTACCACCCGCACGGCGACGCAGCGATCTATGACGCGCTGGTGCGAATGGCGCAGCCGTTCTCGCTGCGCTACCCGCTGATCGAAGGCCAGGGCAACTTCGGGAGCATCGATGGGGATCCGCCGGCGGCGATGCGCTACACCGAGGCACGGCTCTCCGCGATCAGCGGCGAGCTCATGGCCGACATCGACAAGCAGACCGTCGACATGGAGCCCAACTACGACAATTCAGAGGAACAGCCTTCGGTGCTGCCGGCTCGCGTGCCCAACCTGCTGATAAACGGCGCGTCGGGCATCGCCGTCGGCATGACCACCAACATCCCACCGCACAACCTGCGCGAGGTTGCGGCCGCTGTGAAGAACCTGGTCGACAATCCTGACGCGACGGCGGAGGACCTCCTGACGTTCATCAAGGGCCCGGACTTTCCGACCGGCGGGCTGGTCATGGGCACCGCCGGCATCAAGGCCGCCTACTCGACCGGCCACGGCCGGATCATCGTGCGTGCGCGCCACACCTTCGAGCAAGCGCCCAACGGTCGCGAGCGGATCATCATCGACGAGCTGCCCTACGCGGTGAACAAGGCGGCCCTGGTGGCGAAGATCGCAGAGCTTGTCTCGGAGCGCAAGCTCGAGGGCATTGCCGACCTGCGCGACGAGTCAGACCGCCAGGGCATGCGCATCGTCATCGAGCTCAAGCGCGAGGCGCAGGTCTTCACCGTCCTCAACAACCTCTACAAGCACACCCAGCTGCAGACGACGTTCGGGGTGATCATGCTCGCGATCGTCGACGGGCGGCCGGTCGTGCTCAGCTTGAAGCAGGCACTGCAGCTCTTCATCGACCACCGCCGCAACGTCGTTCTCCGCCGCACACGCTACGACCTCGAGCGCGCGCAGGAGAGGGCCCACATCCTCGAGGGTCTCAAGATCTGTCTCGACCACCTGGACGAGGTGATCAAGACCATCCGCGCCGCCGCCGACCAGGACGTGGCGTCAAACCAGCTGCAGTCGAAGTTCGGTCTTTCCGAGCGCCAGGCCAAGGCGGTGCTGGCCCTGACCCTGGGCCGGCTGACCAGGCTCGAGCGCGGCAAGATCGACGAGGAGTACGAGCAGGTGATCAAGACGATCGCCTACCTCGAGAGCATCCTCGCCAGCGACCAGAAGGTCCGCCTCCTGATCAAGGAAGACATGGACGACATGGTCAAGAAGTACGGCGACGACCGCCGGACGGAGATCACCGACCAGGAGGCGACAGAGCTCTCGGCCGAGGACCTCGTGCCGAAAGAAGAGGTTGTGGTCACGCTCACCCACCGCGGCTATGTGAAACGCCAGCCGCTGAGGGTTTTCCGCGCCCAGAAGCGGGGTGGCGTCGGGCTCAAGGGCGCCAAGCCCACAGCGGGTTCAGACGCCCCGAGCGGCACGCGCGAGGAGGACTACGCGCTGCACCTGCTCACGACCCACACGCATGCGTCAATGCTGTTCTTCACTCAGAGCGGTCGCGTGTTTCAGCTGCGCGTGCACGAGGTTCCGGAGCGCGAGCGGCAGGCAAAAGGCATGCCGATTAACAACCTGATCGACATCGGATCCAATGAACGGATAACCGCAGTGTTCGTGCGTCCCGAGACGGACAGCGAGGCGCACTACATGCTCATGGTGACCAAGAACGGCTACATCAAGAAGACCGCGATGGCCGAGTACGCCAACGTGCGCCGCAACGGCCTGATCGCGATCAACCTGCAGGAAGGCGACGAGCTGGACTGGGTCACGCCGACCACGGGCTCAGACGAGGTGATCATCGCCACCGAGCTCGGCAAAGCGATCCGATTTGCCGAGAGCGAAGTTCGCGCCATGGGCCGGGACACCCAGGGCGTCATCGGGATCAAGCTCGGCAAGGGCGATGCGGTGGCGGGCATGGCGACGGTCGTCGAAGGCGGTGACCTGCTTGTCATCACGCAGCGTGGTTACGGCAAGCGAACGCCTCTGTCCGAGTACCCGATCAAGCATCGTGCGGGACAGGGCGTGTTCACGCTCAAGGTCACCGACCGCGTAGGCAAGTTGGCCGCGGTTCGTGTCGTCCACGATCCTGAGGAAGAGATCCTCGTCATCAGCGCAAGCGGGATGGTGCTGCGAACAAAGGTAGGCGCCATCTCACGCATCGGCCGCCAGACGCAGGGCGTGATCGTGATGCGTCTCGCCGCGGACGATCCGGTGGTCGCGATCGCTCCCGTCGCGAGCCTCGAGGAGGGCGAGGGCAAAGAGTGAGCGACCTCAGCCTCATCGGCATCTGGCTGCTGGTCGCGAGTGTTGCGGTGATAGTCATGGAGGGTTTGCTTGCGGCGCTTTGGAGCGTTCGCCTGTCCAGGCGAGCGATGGTGCTCAGTGAGCGCCTGATGGCCGAGCGGCTTTCGCTTGAGGTGGATGTTGAGCGCTTGCGGATGACGCTCGATGAGACGGTCGAGCTGTGGCGGCCGTATCGCCGGCTGCTGCGTCTGCTCCAGCATCCGCTTGCGATCGCACTCATGCAGTCGTACGCTCGCCGCCGAATGGCGGCACGGTGATGTCGGAAGGCTCTGGTGTCGGGTCAAGAAGCGAAACCTTCGCCCAGCAGGCGGCGGAAGATGCGGTGTCTCGCGAGCGGGCGCGCATGGCTCGTGAGCTCCACGACGGCATCGCGACCGAGCTGGCCGGCGCCGTCTCGCTCTTCAAGGTCTACATCGAAAGGACGCAGGGTCCGCAAGACGAGACGCTGATGAACGTCTTCGAGATTCTCGAACAGGCGCTCAAGCGCGTGCGCGAGTCGCTGGCCGATCTCCGACCTGCCGCGATCGGACCCGGCGGTCTGGTGCGAGACCTCCGACGCGAGGCAGAGGAGTTCGCGCGCCTGTATGGGATTCGCGTCGAGCTGTCGAGCATCGGTACCGAGGACATGCTGGCGCCGCATCACCGCGAGGTCGTCGGGCAGGTGGTTCGCGAGGCATTGACCAATGTGCGCCGTCACAGCGGGTCGTCCATCTGCCGCATTCGGATGGGATTTGGAGCGCGGCCGTTCCTGATCGAAGTTTCGGACGAAGGTCGCGGGTTCTCAGATGCCGGCCGAAAGGGTTACGGGCTCATGGGCATGCGAGAGCGTGCCGCAGGAATCGGCGGGCGGCTCGAGGTGGTGAGCACAGAGGGCCGGGGCACCACTGTGTTTCTCTTCGGCCCGAACTAGACAGGGACTACCAGGTCACAGTCGGAACGCCCGCCGCCTCATCTGAATGACCGGGAACATCAGATCCTCAGCGGTGACCGCGTGGAGCTTCTTTGTCACGGCGTCGACAATGGCGTGGGCGTTGCGGTCGTCGGTGCGAATCGCCCGCGCGATCTCCTGAGTCGAAAGTCCATAACTCAGGAGCTGGACGACCTCACTCTCGCTCTCGTTCAGCCGGCTCATCGGACCGCGCAGCGCGCCGACCAGGGGAACAAGGGTGTAGCCGAGAGTGTCGGCGTACGCGACGTCCTCGTCGGTGTACCAGTGGTCACGCCGGCAACCGATGATCAGCAGCCCGATGGGTCGCGCGCCCAGCTCGCCAACCGGCGCGTAGATGATGGCCGGCCAGTCGAGCTCCCAGTCATAGCGGTTCGATGTCTCGGCTTTTTCCTGGATCGAGTTGATGACGACGGGGCGCTTCTCGTACAGGGCGCGACGCGACAACGGCATCAGCGGCCGGCTCTGCATGAAGCGGCGCGACAACTCCGATGCGGCGATGGGTTGCAACGATCCGTTGCGTACGTAGCCCAGCACCCAGCGGTCGTGGCACACCGCACTTAGGGCCAGTCCCAGCCGGCGCCTGGCTTCTTGTAGGTCTGGAAGCTGGCCCATGCCGTCAGGTTATGTGCGGGTGCGCGCGCTGACCTCACGAGCGGTTCAGCGTTTCCTCAAGAAACCCTGAACCTGTTAGTTTGCGATCGGGGATACGGAGGCGTGACCGCCAAGCTGCTGGTGGTGGATGACGAGCCGCGGACGGCGGAGCTGACCGCCGAGCTGTTGCGGCGCGCGGGCTATGCCGTCGACGTGGCGAGCACCGGGACAGAGGCGCTGGAGCGGGTCCGCCTGGGATCGCCGGACCTGATGCTGCTCGATTACGAGATGCCGGACATGGAGGCGCCTGAGGTGCTCGACTCACTTCGCTCGGGCGGAGACCGAGTTCCGTTTCCAGTGATCATCCTCACCGGCGCGCGCCACTCACCTGGCGACCAGGTCGTCGGTATCGAGCGCGGCGCGACGGACTACATCGTCAAGGGAACCGACCGGCAGGTGATGCTGGCACGGGTGCGGGGGGCGCTGCGTGAAAGGGCGACCGGCCCGCGCGTGATTGTGCGAGGCAGGCTCCACGTTGATGCGTCACGTGGTGAAGCGCGGCTCGGCGATCGCCCGCTCAAGCTCGAGCGCCGGCCACTTCAGATGCTTCAGCTACTTGCCAACCGGTCCGGAGAGGTCGTGCCCCGGTCCGAGCTGCTCGAGCGTGTGTGGGGCACTTCGTACACCGGCTTCGAGCACAGCCTTGAGCAGGCGGTCCACCAGATTCGCAGGGAGATCCGTGACCCGGGCTGGATCGAGACGGTACGTGGGATCGGCTACAAGCTCGTCGTCCAGACCTGAGCTTGCGGCGGCGCTCCACCGCCTGCGCTCTACGCTGGCGCGGGCGCGGGCCGAGCTGGAGCTCGCACGAAGCGACGGCGATTCGGTGCCGGTGGATCGCCTGCTCGGCGACCTGCAGGAAGCGCTGGATTTGCTCAGTCGTGTCGAGACTGCAGCTTTTGCGATCGTCTCTGTGCTCGTGGTCGATGACGACGAGCGCCTGGCGGAGTTGACTGCTCGTGGCTTGCGAAGGATGGGTTACGAGGCGGACTCGGCACCGCGGCTGCGCAAGCTGCGCTCGCGGGAGGTCGTCGTTTTTGACCTGGGAGCGTCTGCGTCTCTCGACGCCTCCCAGCGGAGCGCCTTGAAGACGGCTCGGCCCATCATCGTCACGGGCTCCAGCGATCCGGCTTCGCGGGCAATAGCCGAGGACCTGGACGCGAGCGACTACCTGGTCAAGCCGGTGGAGTTGGATGAGCTGGCCGCCGCGATCAACCGGCGCGCGTCAGCGATGGATCGCATTTCAGAAACGAGGTAGGTGAGAGAGGCACTTAACCTCGCCAGGCAAGCAAAGGTCCCATTGACTTGGCTGGTGGGATGGGCGACGCTGAGGTTTTCCGGCCACCGCGGCCACATATTGATAACGAGGAGGAGGCGTATGAAACGATTCATCGCAAGCCTTGCCGCAATCGGCGCGGTGTTCTTGATGGCGTTGCCGGTCCAAGCGAGTGGGGCAGGCGCCGTCAGCGTGACACAAACGTTCCATAACGCCACCCAGACGTTTGTGCCGCCGGATCCGGCCGCCGTCCAGCCGTGCACTGGTGTTCTCGGGACGTTGATCATTACGTACAACGGTGTCGCGCACTTCACTGTCCTGACCTCGGGCGTCGGTGCTGGAACGGGTTGGGCCACCTTCACCGCAACGGGTACTTTCACTTTTGCGGGTAGCGACGGGGTCAACTTCAGCGGCCGGTTCACAACCTGGGATGGCCAGAACTTCAACCTCAAGAACTTCGCCGCCACTGCGATCCTTGTCGTGCATGGGACCGGTTCCGACGGCTCCTCATTAACGTTCCACGACGTCGCTCATATGTCGGTGTCCGCATCGGGCATGACGCTCAGCTTCGATAAGCCGACCTGCGGCTAACTGCCATTAGGGGAGGGGCGTTTCCGAAAGAAATCGTCCCTCCCTGAACCGGTGCTCGTGGTCAGTCGTGAGCTCGGGCCACATTAACGGCCGAACGGCGGAAGGACGACTGTGAACACGGCGCCACGGTGATTACCTTCGAACAAGAGTTGGCCTTGATGCTCTCGAATCACACCATAGGACATGAACAGACCAAGACCCGTGCCGTTCTCCTTGGTTGTGAAGTGCGGTTCAAACAGGTGGTGGCGATTCTCTTCTGATACACCGGGCCCGTTGTCGGCAACGGTGACGAAAGGTGACCCATTCGTGCGGCGTCCAGTCGTGATGTTGACGCGGCCCTTGGCGGGTGCGGCATCGATCGCGTTGTTGACCAGGTTCGTGATGACTTCGCGAAGAAGCAGCGGATCCGCCCTGACCCTTACTTCTTCCTGCGACTCTCTGAGCCCAAGCTCGATCTCCTTGGAGCGGGCTCTTGGTCGCGCCATGTCAAGAGCGCGAGTCGCTACCGCGTTGAGATCCACCGGTTCAGACGCGTAACTCACGCGAGGTGTTGCACCTTGCGAAAGGGTTCGCAAGACCGTCACAGCATCGCCGGCTGCAGCCGCGGCGGTTTCCACGGCGCTTCGGTCGACCGGATCGAGCCGGTTGAGATCGATTTCCTTTAGGTAGCCGACCGCGGTCGCCATGTGATTGCGGAGGTTGTGGACGACACCTTCGACTGCGCGGCTGTGGAAGAGGTGGCGATCGGCATCGGA
>DASPXA010000078.1:0-30489 GCA_035637495.1 Verrucomicrobiia bacterium | reverse complement strand
CCCCTCGGTCTCTCTTTCTGGCAGCTGACGACCCCCCGACCGATGTATGAGGCCGGCGGGAGGTTGTTCGTTGACGTCGCCCGGGACCTGGCGTCGCCGACGATACGCGCGCGCCTCGTGGAGGGCTTCGCGAAATCCGATCCGTTGATCGGGGACGCGCTGCAGAGCAGCCTCGAACGCGGCGACTTCATCCCGTCGCTCCAGGACGAGGGTCCCGGTGGGGCGCCGGCAGGCGGCGCGCAAGCCCCGATCGAGACCGATCCGACCATCGTCACCGATCTGATCGGACGTAACCAGGAATCCATCGCCGCCTTGAAACGCGACATCCGGACGAAGTCCGGATCGGCGCTGCTCGACTTCATCCTGGCGGACATCCAGGAACTGAAGCGGATCCTGTTCGACCCGCGAAGCCATCAGGTTTTCATGGGGGCGATGGAGGCCACGTGGTGGCTGAACGAGAAGTTGGAGGCATGGCTGGGCGAGAAGAACGCGGCCGACGTGCTCACGCAGTCCGTCGCCCACAACGTCACGTCAGAGATGGGGCTCGCGCTTCTCGACGTCGCGGACGTGATCCGACCGCATCCGGAGGTGGTGGCTTTTCTGCAATGCGTCGAGGACGATGGCTTCCTGGACGAGATGCCCTCGTTGGCGGGCGGTGAGGAAGCGCGCGACGCCATCCAGGCCTTCCTCGACAAGTACGGCATGCGCTGCGTCGGTGAGATCGACATCACTAGGCCGCGTTGGAGCGAACGCCCAGCCACACTCATATCCGTGATCCTCGGCAACATCAAGAACTTCGAGCCGGGCGCCGGCGCACAGCGCTTCGAGCAAGGGTGGCAGGAGGCGCGGACGAAGGAACAGGAGCTGCTGGAGCGCTTGCGGGCCGAGCCGGAGGGAGAGCAGAAAGCCGAAGAGGTCAAGCGGAAAATCGACCGCGTCCGCACCTTCATCGGGTACCGGGAATATCCGAAGTACGGCATGGTCAGCCGCTACTTCGTGTACAAACAGGCCTTGTTGGAAGAGGCCGGGCGCCTCCTGCAGGCGCACGTGCTTTCTGAGAAGGAAGACATCTTCTATCTCAGGTTTCAGGAACTCCATGACGTCGTGCGCACGGGCCAAGTGGATGAACAGCTCATCTCCCAGCGCAAGGACGCGTTCAGGTCGTATCAAGCGCTGACGCCGCCCCGGGTGTTCACGTCGGATGGCGAGGTCATTGCCGGGGCGTACCGACGGGGTGGCGCGCCGACGGGTGCGCTGGTTGGCTTACCGGTTTCGGCCGGGACCATCGAGGGGCGGGCCCGAGTCGTCCTGGACATGGCGGAGGCAGATCTCGAACCGGGCGACATCCTGGTCACGGCCTGCACGGACCCGAGCTGGACCCCCCTGTTCGTCGCGATCGCGGGCCTGGTGACGGAGGTCGGGGGCCTGATGACCCACGGCGCAGTCATCGCACGGGAGTACGGTTTGCCGGCCGTCGTGGGGGTGGAGCAAGCCACCCGGCTGATCCGGGACGGGCAGCGGATCCGCGTGCATGGAACAGACGGGTACGTCGAGATCCTGCCTTAAGGCCATCGCCCGCGTAGGGGATCACAACTCGAGGCGCCGACTGGCCCATCTAGAGCGCCGCTCGACCGTCGTGCTGCGCCAGGTCGGCGCCGCACGGTGTTCATGTCGTCGATTGGGCCATGCACTCCCCCAACCTTGTCCGAGAGTTTCAACCGATCCACGCGACCCCGAATATGCACGTCGGCAGGCACGTTCACGTCGCCAACACCTCGATGTAGCCCGAGTCGTCCGAGCGGTGCGGGATACGTCGCGCGGACATGCATTATGCGAATCCGCGTTATGCGGATCGGCATTATGCAAAAGAGGGCAATTTAGTGGACCCGAGTTCCCACAATGCGAACACCCGTGGGCTATTCGAAGGGCGACGGGTACGCTGGGATCCTGCTCCTTCCAACGGACGCGACACTGAAGCCCCGGCCGCTGTGCGGCGCTTTGCTTCGACATAGGGCTCCATCCTCACTGGGACCCGACGGCTAGGGTGGCTGCACATTTACCGTCGTGTACACGAGGGAATTACGGCCACCCACCACCGCTGATCACGGCGCGACCGCCCGGGCCTTGTATTGGATCGTGATGATCAACCCTGCAATGAGGGTGATCAGCATCAGTGCGTGGAGTCCCAGATCGAGACCCGTCCGCGGTCCAACGCCGATTGCAATCGTGAAGAGTCCCACAACGACGCCAAGGATGCCGAAACTCTGCGCCGCAATGGCAACTGGCCGTGCCCGCCAGGGTGAGAGTAGGGTCACAACCAGCGCCACCAGAAGTACGACCGCGATGATCGATTCAGCTGTTCCGGCGGCGCGGTGGCTGTAGCCGCGCAACAGCAGTCCGAAATGAATTGAAACCGCCACAAGAAAAATCGCCATCTGCAGCGCGAGAGCACCGCGGACAACGGTGATTTGCTTCATCGGCGGCAACCTGGACTGAGATTGTTCAATCGGGCCTAGCGCGCTCGCGCTGGCGGCGCCGGAATGAATCCGAGCTGGATTCCCTGGTCCAGGTCGTCTCGCACCGCCCAGTGTTCGCGAATCTTTCGGTCAACGATTCGATAGATGTGGATCTGCTTGGCGGCGAACTCCCTGCCTGTCGCCGGGAAACCCATGAACTCTCCGGTGTGCCGTCCCTTCGACATCACTCGCAGCACGACTTTGTCGTCCTCTGCGATCGCATCTTGAACTTCATAGCGGAGGTCGCTGAATGAGCTCCGCATCCACTGGAGAGTGACCTTCAGCCCGTCCCGCCCCGGCGGAGTCTGAGGACCGGCTTCGTGATTGATGAAGTCGGGGTGAAAGATCTCATCGAGCGTGTCCAGTCTGCCCCCCGAGAACACCTCGTCAAGCGCGCGCTTGGCCAGGCGCTTGTTCTCGTCATGCATGTTTGCCTCCCGGCCCCTGGCCGTCGCGAACGTACTTCACGAGCAGGGCGCCTGTGGTAGTCGATTGGCACTCGACCAGTCGCAATCTCGTCACCGGCCCTGAATCAGGGAAGGCTCGCTTGCCACCGCCGACCAGAATCGGATCGATCATGAGACGAACCTCGTCGACGAGGTCGTTCTCGAACAGGTGCCGGGTGAGCTGCGCGCTGCCGATGACGAGCAGATCGCCGGCGGCGCGGGCCTTCAGGCTTGTCACCGCCGAGGCCACATCGCCCTGGAGAAGCGTCGAGTTCTCCCACTCGAGCGGTTCCCGGAGCGTGGTCGAAGCGACATATTTCGGTTTGGCGTTCAGCGGCTGCGCGAGCGGCTGCTCCTCCTCCGACGCGCTCGGCCAATGCGACGCGAAACCTTCGTAGGTGTGCCGTCCCAGCAGAAAACCTCCGGCGTCGGTCAGGTTCTTCAGAACCGACGAACGCGACATGTCGTCGAAGAACTGGAGATGCCAGCCGCCATGTCGGAACCCACCGCTCGCATCCTCGTCTGACGCGCGAGGCGCTTGCACCACACCGTCGAGGGTCATCCACTCGTAGACGATCACTTTTCCCATAGTTCTACAGACCATGCAACAACGAAGATGGATGTCAGCACCAGTGGCCGGATTGCCACTGATGGTTTAGTTTTGGCCAATGGCCAGGCATCGCGTCGTCACCGTCGCACAGGAAGGTGCCGTTCTCCTCGACGTGGCCATTCCGATCCACGTCTTCGATTACCACTCGCATGGCCGTTATCAGCACCGGCTGGTGAGCGACGGCCCGGTGAGCTTGGCCAGCTTGGGCCGCTTTCCGCTGGCGACCCAGGGCGGCCTCGAGCTTCTGAGCCGCGCGGACACGATCATCGTGCCAGGCTATGCCGCCGTTCGCCGGCGCCCCTCAGATCGATTGCTCCGGGCCTTGCGCCGCTCGGCCAGTCGCGGAGCCAGGATCATGTCGATCTGCACGGGAGCGTTCACCCTTGCGTGGGCTGGACTCCTCGATGGGCGCCGGGCCACGACCCATTGGTACGTCGCAGAGATCCTCGCCCAGATGTTCCCGCGCGTGGACGTCGATTCCAGCGTGCTCTACATCGACAGCGGGAACGTCTTGACGAGCGCCGGAGTCGCGGCCGGCCTGGACCTGTGTCTCTACGTCGTGCGCAAAGACCATGGCGCTGCCGCGGCGGCGCAGGTCGCGCGCCACACGCTCGTGGCGCCACACCGCGATGGCGGGCAGTCTCAGTTCGTGCAGGCGAGGGCTTGGGAAGGGACGCGGGAAAGTCCACTCGGCGAAGCGATGTCGTGGTCCCGGGAGCATCTCGACCGGCGGATCAGCCTCGCGGTGCTGGCGAGGGAGTCGAAGACGTCAGTCAGGACCTTGAGCCGCCGCTTCCGTGAGGCGACCGGCATGACGCCCCTGCAGTGGGTGCGCGCGCAGCGGGTCGCCCTCGCTTGCGAGCTGCTCGAAACGACCACGCTCACGGTCGAGACCGTGGCGCGAAACTGTGGATTTCCCGATGCGCCGACATTGCGGCGGCATTTCGCGGTCCAGACGGGAACGACCCCGCGGGCGTACCGCACGACTTACTCGGCCCGCCCCGAGATCTGAAACGCTACCGGGTAGGGCGCCGTGTCTTGGTGTTGTGGTGCTTGACGACCGTCGCCGCGGCGATCGCCTTGGCCCTCCTGATGGGCCGGCCGCGCTCGAGCTCGCTCTCCTTGACGTGCTCGTACATGCGCTGCTCTTTGTCGGTCACCTGCGGCAGGTGGCATCTCGCTTCGATAACGCGCAGCCTTACCTCGATCGGCCAACCCGATGGTCAGTTAGGCGTGAGTCTGGACACGATCTCGAGCATCGGTGCTGCCGGACAGGGTCATCAAGGATCGCCCCAACGAGTCCTCGGAACGAATCTGCTTCGCAGGCCCTAAGGCGAGATTGGTGGACCCGAGGGGATTCGAACCCCTGGCCTCGTGAGTGCGATTCACGCGCTCTCCCAGCTGAGCTACGGGCCCACAGCATCAGGTTCGCAGGCCGAAGGGCAGTATACCCGCGCTCCTATACTCGCCCTCCGTGGCCTCCTTCTTCAAAAGCAAGCGCCTTCCTGAGGGAGTCGACCCCGCGCGAATCCCGCCCGGGCAGACGCTCACCGCGCCCGACCGCTGGCCGCTGCTGCACTTCGGGCCGGTGCCCAAGGTGGACATCGCAAGGTGGGATTTCCGCGTGTTCGGAGCCGTTGAGAATCCGCTGGTCCTCGACTACGGCGAGCTGCGAGCGCTGCCTTCAAAAGAGGTGGTCGCCGACATCCACTGCGTCACCGGCTGGAGCCGGCTTGGCGACACCTGGACCGGAGTCGCGATTCGGGAGATCCTCGACCGGGTCAAACCCAAACCCGAGGCGAAGTACGTGATGGCGCACTGCGAGTACGGCTACACGACCTCCGTGCCGCTCGGCGTCCTGGACGGCGAAGACAACCTGCTCTGCTACGCGTGGAACGGCGAAGACCTCACTCCCGACCACGGCTGGCCGCTTCGGCTCCTCGCGCCCTCGAAGTACTTCTGGAAGTCTGCGAAGTGGCTACGCGGGCTAGAGTTCATGGAACGCAACCGGCTAGGTTTCTGGGAGCAACGTGGCTATCACGACGAAGCAGACCCCTGGAAGGAAACAAGGTACTGGTAGCGGCCTGACCGGGCCGCCGATCGTCACCTTCACGTCAGACTTCGGCTCTGGCTCACCGCTGGTCGCAGCGATGAAGGGTGTGGTGCTGCTGGGGTGTCCGCAGGCAGTCCTTGTCGACGTGTCGCATGAGGTGCCTCGCTTCGATGTGTTCGCGGGCTCGTTCATGTTGTTCGCCGGGACACGCCACTTCGGTCCGGGATCTGTGCACCTTGCCGTGGTTGACCCCGGCGTGGGTTCCACGCGCCGGCGCTTGATCGTCCAGGCGGGCGGCAGGTTTTACATCGGACCGGACAACGGCCTGTTCGCGATCGTCATCGACGAGGTCGGGGTGCAGGCTGTGCACGAGCTTGCGCCCCGCCCCCACGGCGCGCCGACCTTCGAGGGGCGAGACGTGTTCGCTCCGGCGGCGGCGGCCATTGCCTCGGGCGTGCCCCTGGATTCGCTCGGCCCCAAGACCGACCCGCCGATCGGTCTCCCAGACACCGGACCCCGCGTCCTGTGGACGGACGGCTTCGGCAACCTGGTGACCAACCTCAAGCCGCCGGTGCGGCGCCTGCGCATCCACAACCACGACATCGTGGCGACCGCCAAGACCTACTCCGACGCGCGTCAAGGCGAGGCTTTTGTTTACGTCGGGAGCATGGGCTACCTGGAAGTTGGGGTGCGCGAGGCTCGGGCGGACAAGCTCCTGGGCGCGCGGCCGGGAATGCGGGTCGACACGATCTAGGTCTTCTCGGCCTTAACAGGCTGGGTTGGTTTGTTGACTTGACGGGCGTAGCTTTGCCCGCGCTGTGGTTCGAGTGGCCTGCCTGCTCCTTTTCCTCCTCTCCCTGGTGGGCTGCTCGAGCACGGCCTTATCAACGTACCCCTCTGTCGCAGCGCGTCCCGGCTCGCTCGGCGCGGACGGGGTGCGGCTGTGGCAGGACGGCGACATCTTCACCCTCGTGCGCGACCTCATCGCGTCCGCCAAGCAACGTGTGATGGTCGAGATGTACGAGCTGGGTCGCGATGACCTTGTCGAGGCTTTGGGCGCGGCTCGTGCGGCCGGGATCGAGGTGCGCGTCATCATCGACCCGACGGTCAAGCCGAGCCGCGCAGCCGCGGCCCGGCTTCGCGGTCTTGATGTGTCAGTGCGTGCGTATCAGGTCGATGACAATCGCCACCAGATCGACCACGTCAAGCTGCTGGTGGCGGACGACGACGGCGCGGTCGGCGGGATGAACTGGGGCCGCCACAGCGACCGCAACCACGACTACGTGCTCGAGACGCGGATCGCCGCAGAGGTCGCGCGCCTCACACGCATCTTCGATCAGGACTGGGTGTTGGCCGGCGGACATCCCTCACCGCTGCCGATGTTTGTGGGGACTGTCGCCCAGACCGCACCTGGAGGTGAGATCCGCTCGATGATCGAAGGTGCATTGAATGGCGCCATGCACGTCGTCCTCGCGGAGGTCTATACCCTCACCGATCCCGCGCTGATCGCAGAGCTGGTGATGGCGCACGACCGCGGGGTCGAGGTTCGCGTCGTCCTGGATCCCAACCAGGCTTACAACTTGCACGCGTTCGTGGTGCTGCGCGCGGGTGGTGTCGAGGTGCGCTGGTACCCGGTGCCGAGGGGCGTGCTGCTGCACGCGAAGATCGGACTGTTCGACGCCGAGCTGGTGCTGGGCTCCGCAAACTGGACGCTCAGCGGCCTCGGAGTGAACCACGAGCTGGACATCGAGACGAGCGATCCTCGGGCCGTGCAGCAGTACGCAGCCAGGTTTGACGCCGACTGGGCGAGGTCGCGGGGTTGAGGCTTTCCTTTAGCTCTGAGGTGGCGGCCCGGCGGAGCCGGCGGGCGGAGGCCCACCCTGACCCGCTGCCGGCGGCACCTGGCCCGCCGAGGGCATGTTGCCGAAGTTGACCTGCGGCACCGCCCGGTCGCCCTCGTCCGCCTGGAAGAAGCCGAAGGGCTTGAAGCCGAGCGCGCTCCCGATGAGTGATGTGGGGAGGGTTTGCAGCTTGGTGTTGTAGTCCCGCACATTGCCGTTGTAGAAGCGGCGCGAGAACTCGAGCTTGTCCTCGGTCGCGGTCAGGTTCTCTTGCAGGTTGGTGAAGGCCGAGATGGCTTTGAGGTCGGGGTAGTTTTCCGACACCGCGAACAGGCTGCGCAGGCTCTGGGACAGCATGTTCTCGGCCTGGCCGATCTTGGTGGGGTCGCCGGTGGCGCCCGCGGCGACCGCGGCCGCGCGCGCGTTCGTGACCGCCTCGAGCGTGCCGCGCTCATGGCCCATGTACCCCTGGACCGTGTTGACCAGGTTGGGGATCAGGTCGTGCCTTCGCTTGAGCTCGACGTCGATCTCAGACCAGGCTTCCTGGGTTCGATTTCGGGCCGTGACAAGGCCGTTGTAGGTGAAGACGAGCCAGCCGAGGATGACCAGGACGATTACGCCGAGGACCACCCACTCCATTGCCTACCTCCTAGGCGTGCGCGCGACGCTGCCAGCGGGTCTTCTTAAGCATCTTCTTGTGCTTGTGTTTGCGCATCTTCTTGCGCCGCTTCTTGATTACCGAGCCCAATCCAACTCCCACTGCGCGTTTGATCCAGCGGTTGAGGTACCGGCCGCGAATCATACCGTAAGCTCAGGCGGCGATGTTCTTCACGGACGCCCACGAGGAGCTCCGCCTTCACATCCGCAAGTTCCTCGAGAAAGAGGTCCAACCGCACCTCGACGAGTGGGAGGAAAAGACCTTTCCCGACTCGATCTTCAGGCGCTTTGGCGAGCTGGGGTTCCTGGGCCTCCGCTATCCGCCGGAGTACGGCGGCCAGGGCGGGGACTACTTCTCAGCAGTGGTGCTCTCCGAGGAGATGGCGCGCGCCGGCAGCGGTGGGCTCGGCATGGCAGTGGCGGTCCAGGCGGAGATGGCCACGCCGCCGGTGTTCCGGTTCGGGAACGAGGAGCAGAAGCGACGCTGGCTGGTGCCGGCCATCCGGGGCGAGCACATCGCGGCCCTGGCGATCACCGAACCCGACGCCGGATCGGACGTGGCGGGCATCACCACGGTGGCCAAGCGCTACGGCGACGAATTCGTCATCAACGGCCGCAAGATCTTCATCACCAACGGCGCGCGCTGCCACTGGGCCCTCGTCGTGACGAAATCGGAGCGCGACCGAGGACACTCCGGGTTCAACCTGCTGGTGATAGAGAAAGGGACGCCAGGCTTCCAGGTCACGCGCAAGCTGGAGAAGCTCGGCATGCACTCATCCGACACTGCGGAACTGCTGTTTGAGGACTGCCGCGTTCCGGTCGCAAACCTGATCGGCGACGAAGGCGATGGCTTCAAGAACCTCATGTGGGAGCTGCAGGGCGAGCGCATGATCGCCGCCGCTGGAGCGATCGCGGGGGCGCAGCGCGTGTTCGAGTACACCATGGAGTACGCGAAGAACCGCCAGGCGTTCGGCCAGTCGATCTCGAACTTCCAGGTCATCAAGCACAAGCTCGTCGACATGGGCACGAAGATCGCCGCGGTGCAGGCCTTCGTCTACCAGACCGCAAAGCTGTGGGACCAGGGCGAGTATCCGGTTCGCGACATCTCGCAGGCCAAGCTGCTGGCGACGCAGGTCGCATGTGAGGTCGCGGATGACGCGATCCAGATCCTCGGCGGCCACGGCTACATGCGCGAGTTTCCCGTCGAGCGCGCGTGGCGCGACGCGAGGCTCGCCCGTATCGGCGCCGGGACCGACGAGATCATGAAGGAGATCATCGCCAAGTCGTACGGCCTTTGAAAACCCCGCGAAATCAGAGGCTGCGCTCGTGATTTCGCGGGGGCCCCGTTGGTGATCTCGCCCGTGCTGTTTGCCGGATGTGAGCCTGAAGTGGCTTCCTTCGACGGCCGGATCATCGCGGTCGGGCCGAAGGCGCGCGAGGCGGCGGGACGCAGGGCTGAGGTAGTCAAGCTGCGTGGCGTCGCGTGGCCGGGCCTGATCGATTCGCACATCCACCTAGAGGGGATGGCCGACCGCAAGCTGACGGTCGACCTGACCGGGGCGTCGGATCTCCGTGAGGCGCTCGCCCGTGTGAAGGAGTGGGCGAAGGGTTTGCCGAAGGACGGCTGGCTCATCGGGTCCGGTTGGTACAACGATGCGTGGCCGGACCGGGCTTTCCCGACCCGGCAGCGCCTCGACCAGACGTCCGCCGGCAGGCCCGCGTATCTGCGGCGCAAGGACGGACACTCGGCGTGGGTTTCGAGTGCGGCACTGCGCGCGGCGGGCATCGAGCGCGGGACGCCTGACCCCTCTGGCGGACACATCGACCGCGACGACAAGGGCGAGCCAACCGGGATCCTCCGCGAGACGGCCATGCAGCTGGTGTCACAGCTTCTGCCTCACCCGCGCGAGGCGGCGCTGGATGGAGCCATGGCGCGGGTGCTCAACGACCTCGCCCGCCTTGGCGTCACCTCTGTGCACTCGATGGACGGCGCGCGCGGACTGGGATCGCTTCAGCGTCTGCGCTCGCGCGGTCCGCTGCCGGTTCGGGTCACCTACAACCTTCCGCTTGCTGACCTTCCGCACGCCGAGCGAATTGGCGTGCGATCCGGGTGGGGAGACTCGTGGCTCCGCATCTGGGGCGTGAAGGCCTTCCTGGATGGTTCGCTGGGCAGCCGCACCGCCGAGATGCTCGACGGATCAGGTACGCAACTTCTTCCCCAACCGGACCTGGTCGACGTGGTCGAACGCTGCGCGCAGGCGGAGCTGAACGTGTGCCTGCACGCGATCGGCGATGGCGCGGTCCGACGGGCGCTCGACGCTCTGGCGCCGCACCACGAGGCATGGTCGAGGTGGCGGCCACGCATCGAGCACGCTCAGTGTGTCAACCCGAAAGACGTGCCGCGGATGGCGAAGATCGGCGTCATAGCCTCGATGCAGCCGATCCACGCGGTCGCAGATCGCGAGCTCGCCGACGCGGATTGGCCGGACGTCGCCATGCACGCGTATGCGTGGGGCGCGCTCGAACGGGCCGGGGTCAGGCTCGCGTTCGGCTCCGACGCGCCGGTCGAGACCGCCGATCCGATTGCTGGGATCGATGCAGCGACGGCGTGGAGGCGTCGCGCCGGATGGCATCCGGAGCTCGCAGTCACGCGTGCTTCGGCGCTGCGCGCCTACACGTCCGGCGCTGCTTACGCCGCCGGTATGGAAGCCGACCTCGGTGCCCTTCGGCCGGGCAAGCTGTGCGACATGGCAGTCGTCGACGGCGGCCGGGTGCTAGCCACCGTCGCCGGCGGCCGCGTCACGTGGCGGCGAAAGCCTGCCTGAGCTTTTCGGCCGTCAGATCCAGCGCCTCGTTGACGATCTTCACGTCGTCGATCACGGCCATGAAGTTCGTGTCGCCGTTCCACCGCGGCACGACGTGAAAGTGAACGTGGTCAGGGATCCCTGCGCCGGCCTCGCGCCCGATGTTCACGCCGACGTTGAATCCGTGAGGGCTCATCGTCTGCTTCAACACGATGATGGTGCGCCGGACCGCGCGCATGAGGTCCGCGGTCTGCGCGTCGTCGAGGTCTTCGAGGCTGCCGATGTGCGCGGTCGGCGCCACCAGAGCATGCCCCGGGTTGTAGGGAAACTTGTTGAGCAACACGATCGCGCCTTCCGGCCGCGACACGACGAGCCGCGCGTCCTCATCGTCCGGGTGCTCGATCACGCGGTCGAACAGGCAGCCCGGTTTCTGCTCGGCGCCGATGTACTGCATGCGCCACGGCGCCCACAGTCGCTCCATTGAACTACGTCCTCTTGTTGCTGGTGGTCACGGCAGTCTGGGGCTGGACCTTCGTCCTGGTCAAAGACGCTGTCACACAGTACCCGACGCTGCCCTTTCTGCAGATCCGGTTTGGGCTCGCCCTGGTCGTGATGGCGCTGGTCGTCCACCGCCTGCCGACGCGGCGCGAGCTTCGGGTCGGCGCGGCGATCGGGGCGGTGCTGGCGGCCGGCTACCTCACACAGACGGCCGGCCTCGCCATCACGAGCCCTGGCAATGCGGGCCTGATCACGGGGCTTTTCGTCGTTCTGACCCCGCTGCTGAACCGACTCTTCGGAACTCCGATCCATTGGTGGACCTGGGTCGCGACGTTGGTCTCGCTGGCGGGACTCGCCTTCCTGACTGGCGGGCCTTCGGGCATGAACGCCGGGGACCTCCTGGTGCTGGCCTGCGCCGTGTTCTTTTCCCTCCACGTCGTCCTGCTCGGCCGATGGTCGCCCGCAACGTCGTCGCCGACCCTTGCCATGGTCCAGATGGGCATGAGCACGCTGCTCTTCAGCCTCGGGGGGACGTGGTCACTGCGGTGGCCGAACGCCTCGGTGTGGTTTGCGATCGTCATCACCGGCCTGTTCGCGTCTGCACTCGGTTACACGGTGCAGACCTGGGCCCAGGCCCACATCAGCGCCAACCGGACCGCTTTGATCCTCGTCACCGAGCCCGCGTGGGCGCTCGTCGCCGCGGTCGTGCTGGCAGGTCAGCGCTTCGGTTTGGTCCAGGCCGTCGGTGCGGCGCTCATGCTGGCGGCATTTGTGGGCCATGAATTGGCATCCCTAAAATTTGAGGACCATGGTCAGCCGTCCCCGCCGTAGCGTCTATGTGCCCCAGGAGATCGAGCCCAAGTGGCAGAAGTCCTGGGTCGAGCACGGCGTGATGAAGGCGGACGACAGCTCCGACAAGCCGAAGTATTACGACCTCGTCATGTACCCATACCCGTCGGGCGACCTGACCGTCGGACATGCGCGCAACTACGTCATGGGCGACGTGCTCGCGCGCATGAAGCGGATGCAGGGTTTCGAGGTCCTGCACCCCTTCGGTTGGGACGCCTTCGGGTTGCCGGCCGAGAACGCGGCAATAAAACGCGGCGGCGGCCTGCATCCCTCGAAGTGGACGCGCGACAACATCGTGAAGGGCAAGCGCGAGCTGCAGATGATGGGCATCCTCTACGACTGGGACCGCGAGGTCACCAGCTGCGAGCCTGATTACTACCGCTGGACCCAGTGGCTGTTCCTTTTGATGCTGGAGCGTGGCCTGGCGTATCGCGCCATGGCGCCGGTCAACTGGTGTCCCGTTGACAAGACGGTGCTCGCCAACGAGCAGGTCATCAACGGACGCTGCTGGCGACACCCCGACGTCGAGGTCGAGAAGCGAGACCTCGAGCAGTGGTTCTTGAAGATCACCGACTACGCCGACCGCCTGCTCGACGACCTGGCGCTTCTCGACAAGTGGCCACACAAGGTGCGCGTCATGCAGACGAACTGGATCGGGCGCAGCATGGGCGCGGAGGTCGACTTTCCTGTCGCCGGAATGCCGGACGAGTCGATCCGGATCTACACCACGCGGCCGGACACTCTGTTTGGCGCGACGTTCATGGTGCTCGCGCCCGAGCACCCGTTGGTCGAGCACCTCACGACTGAAAAGCATCGCGCGCGAGTGCGCGAGTACGCCGAAAGAGCGCGCAAAGAGACGGAAATCGAGCGGATGTCGACGGAGCGCGAGAAGACCGGGGTGGCGACGGGTGGGTTCGCCATCAATCCGGTCAACGGCGAGAAGATCCCGGTCTGGGTCGCTGACTACGTGCTGGTCACCTACGGCACCGGCGCGATCATGGCGGTGCCCGCGCACGACGAACGCGACTTCGAGTTCGCGATGCGGTACGACCTGCCGATCCGCGAGGTGATCGCTCCTCCGACTGGCGCTCAGGGCGTGCTGCGCGAGGCGTACGTAGGGCCAGGGGTGATGGTCAACAGCGGAGAGTTCAACCGGCTCGACTCGACCGTCGCCTTCGAGCGGATCTGTGACTGGCTCGAGGCGAAGGGGGTCGGCAAGCGCGCCGTCAAGTACCGATTGCGCGACTGGTTGATCTCCAGGCAGCGCTACTGGGGCGCCCCGATCCCGGTCGTCTATTGCCCAAACCACGGGATAGTGCCGGTGCCGAAGGACCAGCTGCCGGTCGAGCTGCCACCCGAGTACAAGCCGCTGGCCGAGAATCCGTCTTTTTACGAGACGACATGTCCATTGGGTGACGGGCCGGCTCGCCGCGAGACCGACACGATGGACACGTTCATCGACTCGTCGTGGTACTTCCTGCGCTACGCCAGTCCGCATGACGACCGCGAGCCTTTCGACCCGGAGCTGGCGAACCACTGGATGCCAGTCGACCAGTACACGGGCGGCGTCGAGCACGCGATTCTGCACCTGCTCTATTCGCGCTTTTTCACGAAGGTGCTGTACGACGCGGGCATGGTGCAGGTGACCGAGCCGTTCATGCGCCTGTTCAACCAGGGTATGGTCAAGCGGTTCGGCCAGGTGATGTCGAAGTCCGCCGGCAATGGCGTCTCGATCGACGAGCTGGCCGGTGCACAGGGTGCGGACGCGGGCCGGATCTACGAGATGTTCATCGGGCCGCCCGAGGAAGACGTCGAGTGGACGGAGGCCGGCCTGAACGGCGTCGTCAAGTTCCTCCAGCGCGCGTGGCGTTTGGTGCTCGAGGCGGATTCGATCTCCGCCGAGGATTCGGCGCCAGGGGTTGGCGTCGACGCCACTGCTTTGCGACGCAAGGTCGCGCAGACGGTCGGCAAAGTCACCGAGCACTACGACGAGCTGCGCTTCAACACCGCGGTCGCATTCTTGATGGAGCTCGCCAACACGATGCAGGACTACCTGCAGGGCTCGGGCAAGCGGGACGCGGAATGGGATGCGGCGGTTCGCACGCTGGTCAAGCTGCTGAACCCGCTGGCGCCGCACGTGTGCGAGGAGATGTGGGAGCGGCTTGGCGAGCAAGGCATGCTCGCCGACGCGTCGTGGCCGGCCTTTGACGCGGCCGCGGCCGCGGAGCCCACGATCGTGCTGGTAGTGCAGGTCGGCGGGCGGGTGCGGGACCGGCTCGAGGTGGACGCGGGGCTGTCCGAAGAGCAGGCTGTAAAGGCCGCGCTCGCCAGCGAGAAGGTGCGCGCTGCTTTGAATGGCCGCGGTCCGTCGAGGGTGATCTACAAACCTGACCGGCTGATCAACCTGGTGCCTTAACCACCAGGCTTGACTCGGCGTTCGCCTGGCCGAGTACAGTCCACCCCGCACATCGCTTCCCCAGGGTGGGTGGGGGGTTAGTGGGTGGGTTTGAACAGGTCGCGTCCTAGTCTTGCTGGACCGGCACCCGAATGCCGGAATCGAGCACGTAGTTGGCGACGATATTCGAGCCCGCGTCGACCTGCAGCTTGAGCGGGCCGCTGATGACGCGCGTGTAGGCATTGATCTTCACGGCGTAGCTCGCCGGCTTGAGATTGATCGAGTAGTTGCCCTGTGCATCGGTGACCGTCCGGCTCGCAGCTCCCCCGCCGTCGATGTAGTCGAGCTCCAGGCTCGGCACCGGCCGGCCGGCGCAAGTTTTGCCGGGCTGCTCGACGGGCGAGCATGGCACGGCGACCACCCGGCCGCTGACCGTGCCCGTCGCGGGTTCTGGCGACTCCGAACCGCCGGGGAACTGGTACGCGCCGCAGCCGGCCGTCAAGAGCAGGACGACGGCCAGGATCGTGTTTCTCATCACCCGGACTGAACGCCTGTTACGGGCGCCAGGTCACGGAACACCCCGCAACCCCCGAGGTACTGTTGTTACGCGCGCTCCGCGGTGGCCAAGTTGGTAAGGCAAAGGACTTTGGATCCTTGACCGAAGGTTCGAATCCTTCCCGCGGAACCAGCCCTTAACAGTCTGGGTTCCATCTCCGCGTTCCGCTTCCTAGGCTCGGGACATGCCCTTTCGACTTCGTTTCGTGCCGGGATGGAAGCGATTCCTGCTCTTCGCGGCGCCCCTCACCCTCGGCATCGCCGCCATGGTCGGCGCCCTCGTCTACAACTCGTCCGCCACGGCCGCGACGCCCGCTCCGCCTGTCGCGAACCCGGTGCTCGACGTCCCATCGCAACCGGGCCTTCTCGTCCATGTCGTGGGCGCGGTCGAGAACCCCGGCCTGTATCGGCTCCCACGCGGCGACCGCGTTTTCGATGCGATCGCCGCTGCCGGCGGATTCAGCAACGACGCCGACATGTCGCGCCTGCCCAACCTGGCCGGCCGTCTCAGGGACGGCGAGCAGATCAAGGTTCCGTTTGCGAAGACCAGCTCGGGCACATTGGTGGTGCGCGTCAACCTCAACCAGGCCACCCTCGAGGAGCTCGAGGCCTTGCCCGGCTTCACGGCGGTGTTCGCCCGGGAGTGCATCGACTACCGCACCAACTTCGGTGGTTTTCAGAACACGCGCGAGCTCGTCGACGTCCTCGGTATGAGCGAGGCGGACTATGTGGTTGCGCGTCACTACCTGACGCCATGATCCGCTACCCGGCGCTCGTCCTTGCCACGTGCTGGTGTATAGCCGTCTCTCTGGCGGTCGTCCTGAATCCATCCCATTCCATGTTGGGAGTGATCGCCGTCGCCGCTGCCGTGCCGCTGGTCGGTCTTGCCTTCCTGCTGCGGCCGGCGCTGATCGCGCTGGCGCTCGCGACGATGCTGCTGGGCGTCGGTCGAGCCGAGCTGCCCGCGGTCGATCCGACTGTTCCGATCCGCGCGGCCGCAGTGGCCGGAGGTACGGCGGTGGTGGTCGGGCGTGTGGCCGACGACAGCAAGCCGGTCGCCGGCGGCAGCGAGGTCCTCGTCGAACCGAATTCGATGCTCGCCAACGGAACGCCGGTGGCGGGGATCGGAAACCTCCTGGTTCGGTGGAGAGGCCCGGCCACCACCGCATTCGGAGACGTGGTGTCGGCCTCCGGCAAGCTGACCCTGCCTCGCGACCTTCCAGCATTCGCCCGCCGGGCGTACCTCGCGCAGCGCGAGGTCTATCTCGAGCTCCAGGCGTCGTCGTTCAACGTCACCGCGGGCCAGTCCGGTATCGGCGCGGTGCCGTCCTGGCTGCGAGCTCGCTTCACGGCGGCGCTGAACGACGCCCTCCCACCGCCTCACGCCGCCGTCCTGCTGGGCATCGTGCTCGGCATCCGCGAGGGCATCCCGTCACAGCTGCAGAACGCGCTCATCGCCACAGGTCTGATCCACCTGCTCGTCCTCAGCGGCCTGAAGGTCGCCGTATTCGGACGGATCGTGCAGGGTGCGCTCAACCCGGTGCTCGGCCGCCACGCGACCTGGCCCGCGGTGGGATTGATCGCGCTTTACGCCATGGTGGGCGGCGCGACACCGGCCGCAGTCCGCGCCTCCGCGATGGGCGGCCTCGCCATCGCCGCCGCGCACCTCGGCCGGCCGACGCACGTGTGGACGTCACTCAGCCTGACCGCGGCGGCGATGCTGGCATGGCATCCAGATCTCGCCTGGGACGTCGGCTTCCAGCTCTCGTTCGCGGGCACCGCCGCGATCATCCTGCTGACGCCCGCGATAGCGCGGCGCGTCGATTTCCTGCCGCATTTCCTGCGCGAGCCGTTCGCTGTCACCTGCGCGGCGCAGGTGGGAACCCTTCCCATGATGGCCACCGACTTTCATGTCCTCTCGCCGGTCGCGCCGATCGCGAACGCGCTCACGCTGCCCATCCTCCCGGCGCTGGTGGTCGCCGGACTCGCCATAGGCGCGATGTCCTTTGTGCCGGAGCTGGCTCGGTTCGCGGCGATCCCAATCGCGGGGATGCTCGCGTATGTCGAACAGGTTGGTTACGTGCTGGCCCGCGTCCCGGCATCGGCGATCACGATCCCGAGCTTTCCCACCTGGATGAGCGCCGCCTACTACGCCGCCCTTGCTCCGGCCGTGGCGGGTGCGGCCTCGCGCGGCAACCGCCGCAAGATCGCCTGGACCATCGGCCTGGTTGGGCCTGCCTGCATCTCGATCGTCGCTCTGGCGCTGTGGGCGAACTCTCCGCCCGAGGTGGTCGTGATGAACGTCGGCGACGGCCAGGCGGTCCTGCTCCGCGGCCAGCAGGGAACCATCCTGATCGACGGTGGGCCGAGCCCCGTGAAGCTCAAAGACGAGCTGGGCTCGCGCCTTCCGCCGTGGCAGCGCAAGCTCGACGCGATCGTCATCACGGCGCCTGGCCTCGGCCACGTCGGTGGCTTCGTGGACTTCGATCGGCCGGCTTCCCAAGTCTTGGTTCCCGCCTCTTCGCTGACCGGATCGGCCTGGCGGACTGCAGCCCTCGAGGCCGTCGCCCGCGGAGCAGCCGTGCAGCGTGTGTCGGCCGGAGGTTTCGAGCGCATCGCCGGCTTTGACGTGCAGGTCCTTGCGCCCGAGCCCGGCGCGCCTGGCGACCAGGTGGGCGCGGCTTATGTCGCGCTGCGCGTGGTCGCGCCCGACGGACGCAGCTTCTGTGACTTCAGCGACCTCGACCTCGATGCTCAGACGGTCGCCGCGGCGCGTCTTCCCGCGAAGTGCTCAGTTCTTCTTCTCCCGTTCGGAGGACGGAGCCGTCTTTCACCCGAGCTGGAACGTGCAGCCATGGATCAATCCACGCATCTGGTCGCTTCGCGCGGTCCGGGGAGACTCGCGATCGGATTCCCGCCCAGTGTGCTGCGTACCGACCAGGAGGGCACGATCGCCATGCCGTTGTAACTACGATCGATCCATGCCGCGAGCGACTGGGCGCGCCGGCGCGTTGAGCGTCCTGCTCCACGGCGAGGAGCGCTTTCTCGTCGAAGAGAAGGCGCGCACCACCGTCGAGGGCTGGCGGACCGAGCTGGTCTCCGATTTTGGCCTCGAGGTCCTGGAGGGAGTCGGACTGGCGCCCGCGCGGCTGCGCGACGCAGTTCTGCAGGCTCCGTTCCTGGATCCATTCCGGCTCGTGTTTGCACGTATGGTTCCGCCGAACCGAACTGAAAGCCTGGCGGGTGCCCTGGCGGAAATCCCGCCGACCACGCGTCTCGTGTTGACGGTCGCCGGGCGAATCAGCGCCGGGAACAAGCTCGTGAAGGCGATCAATGCAGCGGGCGGCCAGGTCGAGGAGATGCAGCGGCTCAACCGCCGCGCGCTCAGCGACTGGGCGGCCAGGCGCGCGGTGGAAACGCACGGTCTCACGGCCGCGGTGGCGGCGCAGGTGGTGAGGGCCTCGCCACCCGACCTCAGCGTGATCGAGTCCGAGCTGACCAAGATCGGCGCGTACAAGGCCTCGGGGGCAAAACTGACCCCCGAGGTCCTCAGCGAGCTCCTTGCGGGCGGTCGTGAGGACGAGATCTACCGCTTGACGGACAACCTGCTTCCGCATCCGTCGCCGCAGGCCCTCGACCTTGCGCGCAACCTCACGCGGTCAGGCGTCGGAGGGACGTTGATCGCCTACCGGATGGCGCGGCACATCGCAATGGTGCTCGAGGTCAAAGCGCGCCAGGAACGCGGCGAGTCCCTGTCGCAGGTCCAAAACGAGATGACCGAGCACCGTTTTGTGGTCCAGAAGGCCTTCGACGCCGCCCAGCAGGCCACCTCCGACGGGCTGGAGCAGGCGCTGAAGCGGATCCGCGACTACGAGTGGGAGGTCAAGTCAGGCCAGGTCGACGCCGAGCTGGGACTCGATGTGCTGCTGACCCGGCTCTAGACGACCGCTACTTTTTCTTCGGAGCGGGAGCGGAGGCCTTCTTGCCCTTCGCGGGGGCGGGTGCGGCCTTCGCGATCTTGGCGACCTGCCGGGCGATGCGCGACTTGCGCCGGGCGGCGTTGTTCCGATGCAGGACCCCTTTGGCCGAGGCGCGGTCGAGAGCGCGGAGCGCATCGGTCGCGGTCGCAAGCCGTTCCGACTCTTCGGCCGACGCGTCGGTCAACGAGCGGCGCGCCTTGACGATCAGCGTCTTGACCTCGGAACGCGTCGCGCGGTTGCGCGCCGAGCGCCTGGCGCCCGCTCGCGCCTGCTTCTTCGCCGAGGCGGTTCGCTTAGCCACGTGCCATCACCAGCTGGGAGTCAATAGCCACGAATTTAGGATTATAGGGGCCAGTGGAATTCGAGCTCGGCGGAAAGCGCCCGAAGGTGCACCCCGACGCCTATGTCGCACCCACCGCCGTCCTCATCGGCGACGTCGAGATCGAAGCCGGAGCGAGCGTCTGGTTTGGCGCGGTGCTGCGGGCGGACGAGTCCAGGATCACGGTCCGCGCGGGAGCAAACGTTCAGGACAACGTCGTGATCCACTGCGCCGCGAACCTGCCGACGATCATCGAGGACGGCGCCACGATCGGCCACTCCGCGCAGCTCGAAGGGTGCGTCGTCGAACGCGGCGCGCTGGTGGGGATGGGCGCGACCATGCTGCAGCGCAGCCGCCTCGGCGCGGCGTCGATGCTGGCCGCGGGCGGGGTGCTGACCGAGGGCAGCGAGGTCCCCGCGGGGCATCTTGCCGCCGGCGTACCCGCGAAGGTCAAAAAGCCCCTGGGCGGATCGTCCGATGCGTGGGTCGCATCGTCGGCTCGCCACTATCAAGAACGCGCGCTCAGGTATCGCGCCGGCCTGAAGCCGATAACCGATTGAGCCTCGCGCTCCCTGCGCGAGCCAAGCTGAACCTCGACCTCGAGGTCGTGGGCCGCAACCGGGACGGATTCCATGACCTGCGCACGACGTTTCAGGCCATCGACCTGCACGACCTGCTCGAGATCGAGCGGGCGGACCAAACGACGATGACGGCATCCGGATTCGAAATCGACGAGTCCAGCAACTCTGTGCTGGACGCGCAACACGCGCTGCAGAGCGCATGCGGGCGGGAGCTGCCGGCGCGGGTTCACATCGAGAAGCGGATTCCACCGGGCTCGGGCATGGGAGGCGCGAGCTCCGACGCGGCGGCGATGTTGAAAGCGCTCAAGACGACCTACAGGCTGGACGTCGATCTGATGCCGATCGCCAGGGAGCTCGGTGCCGACGTGCCCTTCTTCCTCGTCGGCGGGCGCGCGCACGCGGAGGGGCGTGGCGATCGGCTGACCCGGCTCCCGCACGAGCCCGCCTGGTTCGCGGTCGCGTGGTCGGGAATCGAGCTCTCGACGGCCGCGGTCTACGGTGCGTGGGACCAGGTGAAGGGGGAAGGCCCGAACCATCTGCGCCGAGCAGCGGAGCACGTGGAGCCGCGGCTGAAGCAGTTCGCCGAGAGCCTCGGGCCCGGTTGGCAGATGACGGGCAGCGGGTCTGCGTTCTTCAAACGGGCCGGCACCGAGGAGGCGGCCGGGAACGCGGCCGCAAAACTGGTTGGCTGGAGCGCCGTTACACGTGCGGTGAGCGAATGGACGTGATCCGCAAGACCGCCGCGGTCTGGGCGGGCAAGGCGACCGGGACGCTGAGCCGGGTCACCAGGCGAGGCGGGGGGACGACCCTGCCGGGCGACGTGGCGCGGGCGATCGATCCGCAGATCCTCACGCGCCTCGCCAAGGACCTGACCTACGGCTCGATCGTCATCACCGGGACCAACGGGAAGACCACGACGGCGCGCCTGTTGAGCTGGCTCCTCGAAGGCGCCGGCCACAGGGTGGTGTCCAACCGGGCAGGCGCGAACCTGATCTTCGGCGCGACCGCCGCGGCCCTCAGACGCGCAAGTCCCGATGGGAGACTGAGGGCGGACTGGGGCGTGTTCGAGATCGACGAGGCGAGCCTGCCGAGTGCGGTCCAGGAGATCGGGCCGCGCGTCACGCTCGTGCTCAACCTGTTCCGCGACCAGCTCGACAGATACGGGGAGCTCGAGTCGATCGCCAAGAAAGTCGAGCGGGCGCTCGCCAACCAGCCCGAGTCTTCGCGCACGATCCTCAACGCAGACGATCCCCGCGTGGCAGAGATCGGCCTGAGCCTTCCGCGCCCGCCACTCTGGTACGGCCTCGACGACACCTCGATCGCTTCGAAGACCCTGCCGCACGCAGCCGACGCCCGGACCTGTCCACGATGCGGCTCGAGCCTGATCTTCGACGCGGTCTACGTCGGCCACGACGGTGTGTACCACTGTCCGAAGCAGGACTTTGCCCGCCCAGACCCCGACATCAAGGCGACCGACATCACGCTGAACGGATTCGACAGCCTCGCGATGTCGGTCGGCGGCGCGCGCATCGAGATGCCGCTTGGCGGTCTCTACAACTGCTACAACGTGCTTGCCGCCTTCAGCGCCGCGCGAACCATTGATCTCTCGGCCGACTACATCGCGGACCGGCTGCGCACCTTCGAGGCCGCGTTCGGCCGCCAGGAAAGGGTCGAATTTCGTGGCCGGCACCTGGTCCTCGTCCTGTCCAAGAATCCCGCGGGCTTCAACGAAACCGTGCGCACCGCCGTCGACCTCGCGCACGGTACGAAGTTCGTCATCGGCCTCAACGACCGCAAGGCCGACGGCACCGATGTGTCCTGGATCTGGGACGTCGATTTCGAGCAGCTGAAGGGCAAGGCGACCGTCGTCATCCCCGCGGGCGTGCGGGCGCACGACCTCGCGGTCCGGCTCAAATACGCGGGCGTGGACGCCGAGCCGCCGCGAACCGATCCGGGCGCGGCGCTCGACCAGCTCATCAAGTGCACCGGCGAAGGCGACACCGTCTACGTGCTCTGCACGTACACCGCGATGCTCGACCTGCGCGCCGAGCTCGTGAGGCGCGGATGGGCGCAGCCATACTGGGAAACGTGAGCGGGAAATTCACGGTCGGCTGGCTCTACCCCGACCTGATGAACATCTACGGCGACCGTGGCAACATCCTGACCCTGCTCAAGCGCGCGGAGTGGCGCGGACTGGAGGGAAAGCTCATCGAGCTGGGACGCGGTGCCGCAAGCGAGATGCAGGATGTCGACGTGTTTTTCTTCGGCGGCGGCCAGGATCGCGAGCAGGCGCTGATCTACGACGACCTCAGGCAGTACAAGCAGGACTCGCTCCAGCGCGCGGTGGCGAATGGCGCGCAGGTGCTGGCCGTGTGCGGGGGCTATCAGCTCCTCGGCCACTACTACCAGACCGCGGACGGCGAGCGCTACGACGGCATCGGCCTGATCGACGTCAAGACCGAGGCGGGAAAGAAGCGCTTCATCGGCGACGTCGTGGTCGAGACGGAGATCGAGGGCCTGACACCGCGCACGCTGGTCGGCTTCGAAAACCACAGCGGCCGCACGTTCCTCGGGCCGGCGGCGAAGCCGCTCGGCAAAGTCGTTCAGGGCAAGGGCAACAACGGATCCGACCGCCTGGAAGGATGCGTGCAGGGCGGCATCATCGGCACGTACCTGCATGGGTCGCTGCTGCCGAAGAACCCGCAGCTGGCCGATCACCTGATCGGCCGAGCGCTCAGGCGACGGGACGGCGGCGGCCTTTCACCCCTCGACGATTCGGCGGAGCTTGCCGCCCACGACTGGATGCTGCGGCGCGCGCAACGACGGTAGTCCGGGCGCCGTTTCCATTAAGCGCGACCGGCCGCGGCGCAACCAGCGCCTCACGCAGCACCTGGTCGATCGACTCCAGCATCACGAACCGCATCTCCTTGCGCAGGTCGGCGGGGATGTCGTCCAGGTCGGCTTCGTTGTGTGAGGGCATCAGGACGCGGCGAAGGCCGGCGCGGTGCGCGCCGAGCACCTTCTCCTTGATCCCGCCGATCGGAAGCACCTTGCCGCGCAATGTGATCTCTCCAGTCATCGCCACGTCGTCGCGGACCGGGCGGCCGGTGAGGATCGAGGCCATCGCGGTCAGCACGGTCACGCCGGCGGAAGGTCCTTCCTTGGGCTGCGCGCCCGCGGGAACGTGGACGTGGATGTCGTTCTTGTCGAACAGCGCGGGGTCGATCCCGATGTCGATGGCGCGCGACTTGAGGTAGGAGAGCGCGGCTGCGGCCGACTCCTTCATGACCTCGCCGAGCTGGCCGGTCAGCTTCAGCTCGCCCTTGCCCGGCGTGAGCGTCGCCTCGACGAAGATGATCTCGCCGCCGGTCGGGGTCCACACCAGGCCGGTCGCAATGCCCGGCCGGTCGATGCGCTCGGCGACGTCGTCGAAGAAGCGGCGCTTGCCCAGCGCCGCGCGCACCTTCTTGGTGTCGTCCATCCGCTTCAGCCGCTTGCCAGAGGCGATCTCGGCGACGTCGCGGCGGATCACCGACGCGATCTCTCGCTCGAGGTTGCGCACGCCCGCCTCCCGGGTGTACTGGCGGATGATCAGCCGGATCGCCTCCTCCGAGATGGTGACCTCGCCGGCGCGCAGGCCGTGCGCGAGCACCTGCTTGGGGATGAGGAAGATCTCCGCGATCTGCACCTTCTCCTCCTCGGTGTAGCCGGAGAGGTGCAGCACCTCCATGCGGTCGCGCAATGCGGGCGGGATCGTCTCCAGCGAGTTCGCGGTCGTGATGAACATGACCTTGGACAGGTCGAAAGGCACGTCGAGGTAGTTGTCGCGGAAGTCCTTGTTCTGCTCCGGGTCGAGCACCTCGAGCAATGCCGACGAGGGGTCGCCTCGCCAGTCGGCGCCGATCTTGTCGACCTCGTCGAGCATGAACACGGGGTCGTTCGACTCGGCGCGGCGGATCGCCTGCAAGATGCGGCCGGGCATGGCGCCGATGTACGTGCGGCGGTGGCCGCGGATCTCCGCCTCGTCATGCACCCCGCCGAGCGAGGCGCGTGCAAACTTGCGGCCCATCGCGCGGGCGATCGACTGGCCGAGCGACGTCTTGCCGACGCCGGGCGGGCCGACGAAGCACAGGATGGGTTCGCGGCCGCGGTCGGTCGAACCGCGTACCTGCTTCAGCCGCCGCACCGCCAGGTGCTCGACGATTCGCTGCTTGACCTTGTCGAGGTCGTAGTGGTCGGCGTCGAGTATCTCGCGCGACTTCTTCACATCGACCTCGCCGCCGGTGGAGATGTTCCACGGCAGCGACACCATCAGCTCGAGATACGTGCGGATCACCGACGACTCGGGTGACGCCGACGGGATGCGCTCGAGGCGCGCGATCTCGCGGTCGGCCTCGCGCTTGGCCTCGGGCGGCAGTCCCGCCTTCTCGATGCGCTCGCGCAGCTCGCTGAGCTCCGCGTGCTCCGAGTCGAGCTCGCCGAGCTCGCGCTGGATCGCCTTCAGCTGCTCACGCAGGAAGTACTCGCGCTGCGCCTTGCCCATCTGCTCCTCAGCCTGGGTCTGGATCTTGCGGCCGAGCTCCAGCACCTCCAGCTCGTGCGACATGTGGCCGAGCAGGCGCTCGAGCTTGGCCTTGGACGAGTCGAGCTCGAGGATCTCCTGGCGCTGTTCGGTGGTGAGCCGGATGTGGTTGGCGATGTAGTAGGCGAGGTGCAGCGGGTCGTCGATCGCGCCGGCGGCGCCGGCCAGCTCGGCCGGCAGGTGTGGCGCCAGCGAGACCAGCTGCTGGAACGACGCGGTTGCGCGCCGCATGAGCGCTTCGCGCTCGATGGTGAGGATGTCTTCGGTGATCTCCGGGTGCATCTCCACCGCGCAGGTGAGGTAGGGCTCGGCCGACTGCACACTCGTCAGCCGGATCCGGCGCAGGCCGAGCACGGCGAGCTGCACCGTTCCGTCCGGCAGCTTCAGCAGGTGCTGGACGCGGACCATCGTCCCCACGTGATGAATGTCCTTGAAAGCGACCTCTTCGGCGGCCTCGTCGAGCTGGGTCGCGACGGCGATGTGGCGCTCGACACCGGAGAGGTCGTCGAGGAGCTGGAGCGACTTCTTCCGTCCAACAGACAGCGGGATGAAGATGCGCGGGAACACCACCGTCGACTTCAACGGCAGGACTGGCATGTGGGAAGGCACCGCGCCCTCCAGGTTGGGGGCGGGAACTTCGCTCATCAAGTAGGTGATGCTACGCCCTGCGCTGAACAGTTCGGCCGGCGACCGCTCACGAGCGGGGAGATCTCGGTGTTCGTCGGCGCCGACCACATCGTTCACCGGGACCCGGAGCTGGCTGCACGCCTGTACAAGGCGGCGCGAGCTGACGGTTTGGTCCCGTCAGAGAGGTAGGAGATGTCATCGCGTCGCGAAACCCCCGCAATCGCGAAAGACCCGGTTGCAGAGAGCACCGATCTCTACGCGTTCGTCAGTCCCCACGCCGCGGGCACCGTCATTTTGATCGCGAACTACATCAAGCTCGAGGGTCCCGATCGCAGGCCGAACTTCTTCGAGCTCGTGACGACGTCCTCTACGCCATCTACATCGACAACAACCGCGACGCCTGGCCAGACGTCGCCTACAGGTTCAGGTTCCGCACGCAGGTGAGGGACGCCAACACCTTCCTGTACAACACCGGTCCCATCGCGACGATCGACAGCGCGAACTGGAACCGGCCGCAGTTCTACTCGGTCACGCGGACCGCGGGCAGTTCAGAGGTTGTGCTCGGCGACGGCCGGCCGCGGTCTTGCGGCGCAGCACCCCCCGCTCGAAGTCCTGCTCGCGGTGGCTCTCTGAGGGCAAGGCAGATTCGAGCTTAGCTGGCATAATCGAACTGAGCTGAGCCAAACCCTGACCGCAGTCATACTCGCCGCCGGCCACGGCACACGGATGCGGTCGCGGATTCCGAAGGTCCTCCATCCCCTCTGCGGCCGCCCCATGGTCGACTGGGTGCTCCTCGCGGTGGAAGGGGCCGGCGCGAAGGACGTCAAGGTGATCGCGAACCCCCACCACGCCGAGGTGGCCGCTCACCTGGACGGACGTGCCGAGCTTGTCTACCAGCGCGACCCGAAGGGCACCGCCCACGCGGTGCAGCAGGTCCCGGCCGGTGAGCTTCGGGGCAGGCAGGTCCTGGTCGTCAATGGCGACTCACCGCTGCTGACCGCAGCCGGCATCCAGAAAATCATCGACGCACACCGGGACTCCGGCGCACCGGCAACCATCGCCAGCGTCGAGGATCCGACGCGCGACGACGGCCGAATCATCCGCGGTCCCAAAGGCGCCTTCGAGAGGATCGTCGAGCGGAAGGACGCGACGGCCGAAGTGCGGGCCAAGGTGCACGAGTTCAACGTCGGCGTCTACTGCTTCGACGGCAGCAAGCTGGTCGAGGCCCTGGAGAACGTCTCCGACGACAACAAGGCCGGCGAGTTCTACCTCACGGACGTGTTCCCGCACCTGAAGCCGGTGACGATCGTGGAGCTCGACGACCCGAACGAGGCGATGGGGGTCAAGGACCGCGTGCGGCTCGCCGCGGCGACCGACATCCTGCGCCGGCGTCTGCTCGAGCAGTGCATGCTGAGCGGAGTCACCATCGTCGACCCCGACAGCACCTTCATCGATGCGACCGTGACGGTCGGTCAGGACACGGTGATCGAGCCGTTCACCGTGCTCAAGGGCGACACTCACATCGGCGCCGAGTGCCGCATCGGACCGCACGTCTACATAGAGGACGCGAGGATCGCCGACCGCTCCGACTGCGGTCCGTTCGCCAAGCTTCGACCCGGCAGCGTGATCGGCGAGGACGTCCACATCGGCAGCTTCGTCGAGCTCGTCCGCACGAAGGTCGGCCGGCGCAGCCGCGTGCCTCACGTTTCCTACCTCGGCGACACCGACCTGGGCGAGGACGCCAACATCGGCGCGGGTACGATTACGGCCAATTTCGACGGCGCCAACAAGAACCGGACCGAGATTGGCGACGGCGCGTTCGTCGGCGTGGACACGATGTTCGTCGCTCCGGTCAAACTTGGCAAGGGCGCGCGGACCGGGGCCGGGTCCGTGGTGACGAAAGACGTGCCGGACGGCGCGACAGCCGTGGGAGTTCCAGCTAGGGTGGTACGGAGGAAACCATTGGATTCGCCGGATTCGAGCCCAGGCGACAGGTGATCGGGAGGCTGCAGACCGCGGTCGAGTACACCAGGACCGAAGCCTCGCCATGGGGCGAGTTGAAGCTGATCTCCGGCGGCGCGAACCCGATGCTGGCCGGCCGGATCGCCGAGACGCTGGACGTCCCGCTGACCGATCCGCGCCTCCGCCACTTTCCGGACGGCGAGATCAACGTGAAGATCGAGGACTCGATGCGGGGCCACGACGTGTTCGTCATCCAGCCGACGAGCCCACCGGTCAACGAGCACCTGATGGAGCTGTTCATCATCCTCGACGCGCTGCGCCGCGCATCGGCCGGTCGGGTGACCGCGGTCATCCCCTACTACGGCTATGCGCGCAAGGAACGCAAGACGCAGCCGCGCGAGCCGATCTCGGCCAAGCTGGTCGCCAACTTCATCACGCTGGCCGGCGCCGACCGGCTGCTGCTGTTCGACCTGCACGCCGAAGCAATCGAGGGCTTCTTCGACGTGCCGACCGACCACCTGTCGCCGCACCGCATCTTCTCCGAGTACCTGAAGAGGCTCAATCTGAAGCAGCTCACGATCGTCGCGCCCGACGCGGGCGGAGGCCGCCGCGCGGAGGCCGTGGCCAACGACCTCGGCGCGCCGATCGCGTTCGGTTACAAGCGGCGCACCGACGAGCAGTTGGTCGAGGTGATCGCGATCTCAGGTGATGTGAAAGGCCGCGACTGCGTGGTCGTCGAGGACATCATCACCACGGGCGGCACCGTCTCCAACCTCGCGTCCGCCCTGCGCCAGCAAGGCGCGAATAAAGTGCTCCTGGCCGCGACCCATCCTGTATTGTCCGGCGACGCCGTGGAAAGACTCAGAAAGGCCGACGTTGAAGAAGTGATCGTGACCGACACCGTCCCCATCCCAGCGGAGAAGCTGGGCCCGCCGCTGACGGTCCTGTCGGTGGCGCCTCTGCTCGCTGAGGCGATCATCCGGGTGCACGAGAACCGGAGCGTCAGCGAGCTCTTCCGATAGCCCTCTCTCGATGAACGGCCAAGAGCTGATCGAGCTGATCACGCTGCTCGTGTGCTTTGTCGTGGCCGCCCTCGCCAGCGGCACCGAGACCGCGCTCACGTCGGTGGGCCGGTTGCGCGTGCGCTTCCTCGCCGAACAGGGGAGCCCGGCCGCCGCGATCCTGCAGCGCCTGCGCTCCGATCCGAACCGATTCCTGTCCACCGTTTTGTTCACGAACACGTTGGCCCTGATCGTGGCCTCGACGGCGACGGCGCTGATGACGGACTCGATACTGACGCGTGCCGGAGTGCCGGAGACGTGGCGGCTGTGGCTCACGCTGCTGGTGTCGTTCTTTTTGTCGATCGTCATCCTGATCGCGGCCGAGGTGACGCCCAAGACGCTTGCGATCGCTAACGCGGAGCGTGTGGCGCTCGCCGCGGCCGGACCAGTCGACCGGATCGCCACCTTCTTGAGTCCGATCCTCTGGGCGGTGACGATCATCTCCCGAGGCATCACCGGCGGGCGCGGGTCTCGCGCCCCATACCTCACCGAGGAAGAGCTGCTCACGGTCCTGCACGTCTCCGAAGAGCAAGGGGTGATCGAGGAGCAGGAGCACCAGATGATCCACGGCATCATCGAGATCGGAGACAAGACCGTGCGCGAGGTGATGATCCCGCGGACCGACATCGTGGCCGTCGAGAAGCGCGCGCAGCTGCGTGACCTCGTCAAGCTCTTCAAGCAGGACCGGCATACGCGGCTGCCCGTGTACGAGAACGACATCGATCATGTGATCGGCCTGATCCACGTCAAGGACCTGCTGCTCTACTACACCCTCGCGAGCTCGCGGAAGTTCGACATGGACAAGGTGCTGCGGCCGATCGAGTTCACGCCGGAGCAGAAGAAGGTCGACGAGCTGCTGAACGAGATGCGCGTCAAGAAGCAGCACATGATGATCGTGGTCGACGAGTACGGCGGCACCGCAGGGCTGGTGACACTGGAGGACCTGCTCGAGGAGATCGTCGGCGAGATCCGCGACGAATACGACACCGCGGAAGAGGACCTGCTGACGCTGCTGAACGATCACGAAGCCCGCGTGGACGCGGGGTTCCCGCTGGAGGAGCTGAACGAGCGGCTGCACCTCGGCATCGAGGAGTCGGGGGATTACGACTCGGTCGGCGGGTACGTGCACGCGATGCTGGGCAAGATCGCCGAGGAAGGCGACACGTTCACGACCGAACACATCAAGTGGATGGTGGAGAAGGTGAAGGGCCGCCGGATCGAGATCGTGCGGCTCACAGCCGATCGCCCGTGGCCGGCCGAGGCGTTCGGGCACGTCGACGGATCTCACGGCTCGAAGGAAGCCCCGGTGGAGGAAGAGACTGGCCACCTATCGTGACCGGGCCGTCGTCCTGCGCAAGCTCGACTACGGCGAGGCGGACCGAATCTTCACGCTGCTGACCCGCGACCACGGCAAGGTGGGCGCGATCGCGAAAGGAGCGCGGCGGACATCGTCGAAGCTGGGACCGTCGCTGGAGCTGTACGGGCACGTCGACGTGCTGCTGGCGAAGGGACGAGGCGAGCTCGACGTGGTGGCGCAGGTGCAGCGCGTGCCCGGGTACCGGATCGATGGTGACGTCGAGCTGATAGCGCATGCCGCGCTGATCGCCGAGCTGGCGGAGCGGGTGTGCGAGGACCGGCACCCGATCGACGGGGTGTACGAGCTGGCGGTCGCTTCTCTTCAGGAGCTTTCCCACGAATCGGATCCTCGCCGCGCGTCGGCGTGGTTCCTGATGACCGCGCTTGATCTGTTGGGGTATGCGCCGCAGCTGATGTCGTGCGCGTCGTGCGAGCGGCCGCTGGCGGCGCGGCCGGCCGCCTTCAGTCCGGAGGCGGGTGGATTTCTTTGCGATACGTGCGCGCTGCCGGCGATGGACCTGGTTCCCGTGGCCACGATCAAGGTGCTCCGCCTGATGGCGTCGGGCGACGTGGAGACCTACCGGCGGCTGAAGCTGGACGCATCGTTGATGGCCTCGATCGAGGGCGTTTTGCAGGCGCAGCTGGAGCATCACCTGGACCGCCGCTTGAAGTCGCTTGCCTTCCTGAATCAGCTCCGGGTGGTCCAGCAGTAGAGGTCGCGGAGCCCGCCGATCATCCCCGTGTGGAGGGCGTCGTGGTCGGTCATGGCGGTGAAGATGCGCCACGCCGGCCACATG
>DASPXA010000077.1:0-12182 GCA_035637495.1 Verrucomicrobiia bacterium | reverse complement strand
CCGAGCCTCCCGCGACGAGGAGACGATCGTCGCGGCGTCGGTGGCGTATGCGGCGATCGCAAGGACGCGGCCACGCAGAGAGGGGTCGTGCTGCTGCTCGATCGAGGCAAAGGCGCAGTTCAGGTCGATGACGAGCGTCGCCGGATCCGCTGTGTTCAGGCCAAGCTCGACCGCCTCGGCCGACGGCTCAGGCACCGAACAAATGTACTATACTCTGGCCGGAACCTCTTTTTGGGTAGTCCATCGCAGCCTCCTTCTCCGATCTTTGCAGACTGGCTCCGCGAGCCTTTTGAAGCGGAGCGACACCGCCTCGAGCGTTCCGTTTACGTGGCGCCGCGCCGCGGTTAGCATTTGGCCTGTGGCGGCACGGCCGGCAGGGAGCGTGCGCAAGAGCTGCTCGAGCTGTGCCGCAAATGCGTGGGGTGGTCAGGACCAGACGTGGCGCGCAGCCGAACTGGCCGGAAACGGGCGGCGCGGTGGCGCTGACTGACCGGCTCCAGCAAAGCAGGTCGACCCCGCCCTTCGACATAGTTGCGATCGCCGCCTCGGCCGGCGGCGTCATAGCTCTGACCGAGATTCTCGGCCGCCTGCCCGCCCACTTCGGAGCGATCGTCGTCATCGTCCAGCACGTCGACCCGCGCCACCGCAGCCTGATGCCTCAGGTCATCGGGCGTCAGAGCCGGCTCCCAGTCCGGCACGCACAGGACGGTATGGAGCTGGAGCCGGACCACGTGTACCTCGCGCCACCTGACGAGCACCTGTTGATCAACGGCGACGGGACGGTGACTCTGACTCATACCGAGCTGGTCAACTTCGTGAGGCCCTCGGCCGACCTCTTGTTCGAATCCGTGGCGGCTGCCTACGGCAAACGGGCGATCGCGGTCGTGCTCACCGGCACCGGCCATGACGGATCAATCGGTGTGACCGCGATCAAGCAACGGGGCGGCACCGTGATCGCGCAGGACGAGGCCTCCTCAGAATTCTTCGGTATGCCATCCGCCGCGATCAAGACAGGCGCAGTTGATTTCGTGCTGTCGCTCGACGCGATCCCATCCGCGCTTGAGACGCTGCTTGCCAGCAAGGCGCCCGATTGACGTTCGAGGCCGGCCCGGACTTTGAGCGCCTGATCGAGTACCTTCGCGACTCGCGAGGCTTTGACTTCACCGGTTACAAGCGCGCCAGCCTGGTGCGCAGGATCGCCCAGCGGGGCTCCGAGGTCGGCATCGACAGCTTCCGCTCCTACCTCGACTACCTGCAGGTACACGCCGACGAGTTCGGTGCCGTCTTCAACAAGATTCTCATCAACGTCACCGAGTTCTTTCGCGACAAGCAGGCCTGGGACTATCTCGCCCAGAACATCGTCCCCCGGATCGTGGCCAAGACCGGCGACATCCGCATCTGGAGCTCGGGAACGTCATCCGGCGAGGAGGCGTATTCGGCCGCGATTCTTTTCTGCGAGGCGCTGGGCGAGCAGAGCTTCGTCGACAGGGTGAAGATCTATGCCACCGACGTCGATGACGACGCGCTGAGCAAGGCACGCGCCGGGTATGTGACCAAGGATCTCGAGTCGCTCGACGACGGTTTGAAGTCAAAGTACTTCGATCGTCAGGGCGAGCGCTTTACATTTCGCGCCGCGCTGCGCCGGGCGATGATCTTCGGCCGGCACGACGTGACGCAGGATGCGCCCATCTCCCGGCTCGACCTCTTGATCTGCCGCAACACGCTCATCTACTTCACGGCGGAGGCCCAGGGCCGGATCCTGGCGCGCTTTCATTACGCATTGAACGACGACGGTTACCTGTTTCTGGGTCGGGCCGAGATGCTTCTCACCCACACCGCGCTGTTCACCCCTGTCGATCTGAAGGAGCGCGTCTTCTCCAAGGTGGCGCGGCTGCATCTTCGGGAGCGGCTGATGGTCCTTGCGCAGTCGGGGAGTCTCGAAGCCAACAATTCCATCGCCCGCCAGCTGCGCGTGCGTGAGCTGACAACCGAAGGCGTCCCCTACCCGCAGATCGTCGTCGACGCCACGGGCGTCCTGGTCAGCGCCAACCAGCCCGCTCGCCAGCTGTTCGAGGTCCCACCTGCGGACGTGGGGCGTCCGCTCCGGGACCTCGACATCTCCTATCGACCCGTCGATCTCCGGACGCCGATCGATCGGGCCGGACGCGATCGCCAACCCAGCTCTCTGCCCAACGTCGAGATCAGGAGGGCTGACGGCACGCCGGGGCTGTTTGACGTTCAGGTCGCACCGCTGATCGATGAGGACGGCTCCGTCGTCGGAAGCGTCGTCAACTTCGTCGACGTGACCCAATCGATGCACCTGCGCTCCGAGCTGGAGCGGTTGGCGCACGAGCTGCAGTCGAGCAAGGAGGAGCTCGAGACGACCAATGAGGAGCTCCAATCCACCGTGGAAGAGCTGGAGACTACGAACGAGGAGCTTCAGTCGACCAACGAGGAGCTGGAAACGCTGAACGAGGAGCTCGAGTCGACCAACTCGGAGCTGAATAGCATCAACACCGACCTGCAGCTGCGAAGTCGCGAGGTGCAGCGCCTGAACATCTTGCTGCTCGCGATCACGGGCAACATCGAGGTGGGCGCCGCCGTGCTGGACGGGGAAATGAGGGTTCAGGTGTGGAACGAGCGTGCCGCTGACCTATGGGGCGTGCGGTCCGATGAGGTCGTGGGGAGCTCGTTTTTCGATCTCGACATCGGGCTGCCCGCGCAGAAGCTGCGCGAGCTGATCCGGGCCGCCATGGCCGGCAAGCCCCTGCATGACGAGCTGGTTGTGAGCGCGACCACCCGGAAAGGCCGAGAGATTCAGTGTCGAGTGATGGCGCATACGCTTGGTCACCGCGACAATCCCACCGGAGTCGCGGTGGTGATGGAGGAGCTGAACCGCTGAGAGGCTACGCGGCGCCGATCATGGAGGCTCGAATGGATTCCCGCCATCCATCAACGAGCACCTCGAGCATCTCCACCTCGGCCGCCAGCTGGTATCTCTCCGCGGGCGGCAGCTCGACCGCCGCGCCTCGCAACTTGGCGGACAGCCGCTCCGCGGTTTCGACGAGCCGCGCGTAGGCCACAGGCCAGTAATCCGGGGTCTCGGGCGTCCCCCATCTCAGCAGCGACGAGCAGTACTGCTCATGGGCCTTTTCGGTCTCCGCGCGCAAACGGTCCACCCGAGCACGCATCGATTCGAGCTCCCGCATTCTCAGGCGGCGCTCGAGCGTCGCCAGGATCAGGCGCTTGGACTGGAGCATCAGCAGGCGGGCGGAGATGAGGCTCTCCGGGATGGACGGGCGCTTGCGCTCGATCTTGCTCATCGATCCTTGCCTCCACCCAGCGCCGTGGTGATGCCATAGCCGCGGTTCCGGCTGACGGTGATCACCTCCTCCAGCCCGATGTCTCGCAACCTGCCCCGCAGCCGCATGATGTAGGTGCGGACCTGAGCGTCGGAGAGCCTCGAGTTCTGCCAGGCGAGGGTGGCGAGCTGCCTGCTCGTGAATGGTCGTCTGGGGTGGCGGAGCAGGAAGTCGAGCAGGTCGGCCTCGCGCCGGGTAAGGCGCAGCGAATTGCCCGCGTACGTGAGCGTGTGATCCTGACGGTTGATCGCGACCCCCGCCAACTCGGCGTGGCGGTCACGCCATGCGGCCAGCCGGTCTTCGACCCAGGCGAGCTTGAATTGCAGGGCAGTGCCTTCCGGCGCTCCATCGGCGCGCGCTATTACCGAGCGCAGGACTGACACCAGTTCCTCGTAGATCGAGATCCACCCCGCCACCTCCGGAATGGCGGAAGTTGTCAGGTCCTCGCCCGGAAGCTCGCCCCAATCGCGCTGTGACTCCGACATGGCACTCGCCTCCACTATGAATCTACAACTCCTGGACGAGTTCAGCGAGTCATTTTGACTCCGAATTTTGCGCTCGGGGGGCTAACGTGAGCCCGCAATGGCTGCGGAGCGCAGCTCGCTTCGAATTTACCGCCGGGGGGCAAAGACCGGGCAGGGGGCCACGGCCCTGAGGGAGGGCCTGGCCCCTTTGCCATCTCACGGTTCAACCAGGCGGGCTGAGCCGGTCTGACTCGGGCGATGAGCCAGCACACTTCCCAAAACGGGTCGCCCTCCGTTGCTCTCGACGGCAATGGAAGGCCGACTCGCGTGATCATCGTCGAAAACCATCAGCTCGTGTCCGAGAGCCTGGGGCTGCTCATCGACGGTCAAAAAGACATGTGGGTCGTGGGCCGGGCGACCTCGGTGTTGGAGGCTGCGTCCCTGCCCAGCCGGCTTTCACCCGATGTGATCGTGATGGACTTCCACCTGGACGACGGGACGGGCCACGACGCCGCGCTTGCGATGCGGCAGCCGTTTCCGAACGCGAGGTTCGTTTTCCTGAGCCGCGACGACAGCGACGACGCCCGCCTCGCCGCCGTCGAGGCCGGCGCGAGCGCCTATCTGCACAAGTCCAGCCCCGCGTCCGAGGTGATCGCGGCGATCCGCAGGGTCGCGCAGGGCGCGAGCTTGATCTCGCCGACGATGATCGCGCGGCTGGTGAGCCGAGGCAAGGACAGGGAGCACATCCGGGTAAGCCTCAGCCCGCGAGAGCGCGAGGTTCTGCAGCTATTGGCCGATGGGGTCGCCACGCGGCAGATCGCGCAGCGCCTGGGCATCGGCTATTCGACGGTGCGCACCCACGTGCGATCGATCAGCGGCAAGCTGGGGACGAGGTCGATGGTGAACACCGTCGTGACCGCCCGCGAGCTGGAGCTGGTGAACTAGCTGGTCGCGACGCGGCGGAACTCCCCCGTGTCCTTTCGTCTGCGCAGCCACTCGATGCACTCCGGACAGACTTTCTGGCCTTCGGCGTCTCCCGGTCCCAGAGTCGACTCCGCGATTCCGCACAGGGACGCCTCCGCGCCATCCCTGACGAGGTGGAACACGAGAGCCTCGCGGCCGTCGGTGGCCGGGCCAATGAGCGCGCGGTAGTCGCGTGTCATCGACATTCCCAATCCACGAGGCAACAATACTTGACGTGTTAAGCGAGCCGATTTACGGCGACCTCGACTCGGCGGGTCCGCGGCCCGTCCCACTCGCATAGAAAGATCGCCTGCCAGGTTCCGAGGGCGAGCTTGCCGCTGCGGACCGGGGCCATGGTCGACGGACCGACGAGGACCGTCTTGATGTGCGAGTCGGAATTGCCCTCGACGTGCTCGAAAGCCGCCTCCTTCGGCACGAGCTCCTGCAGATGAGACTCGATGTCGCTCGCGACATCGGGATCGGCGCCCTCGTTGATTGTCACGCCTGCAGTCGTGTGGGGGATGAACACGTGACAAGTGCCCTCCGCGACGCCTGAGCGTCGGACCGCCTCCGCCACGCGGTCCGTGATGTCGACCAGCTGGGCGCGCCGCCCGGTCCTCACCTCGAAACTGACCCAGCTCACGATCGCGCCTCCAGTATCCAGGAGCGGGTTTGCCCCGCGGGCTTCATGGGTAGATCCATAGTGCATGGGAGTCCAGACAACCGCTTCAGCGTGGCCAGACGATTCGGAGGACGATGGGCGGACCGCCCGGCAAGAGGTCGCCCGCGAGCTCGCGGACGTGCTCTCCGAGATCGAACGTCAGCCCCGAGCCGAAACCGAGCCGGGCCAGGCCGAGGCCGATGACGCCCTCGGCGCCTACCTCCGCGAGATAGGCCGCGGCGCGCTTCTGACCAAGGAGCAGGAGGTCGAGCTCGCCAAGGCGATTGAGGCAGGCTCCGACCCCGCCCGGCGCCGGATGACCGAGGCCAACCTGCGCCTTGTCGTCTCGATCGCGAAGAAGTACCAGGGCCGCGGCCTGCCGCTGCTCGACCTGATCCAGGAAGGCAACGTGGGCCTGATGCGCGCGGTGGCCAAGTTTGACCACCGTCGGGGGTTCAAGTTCTCGACGTACGCGACGTGGTGGATCCGCCAGGCCGTCCTGCGCGCCATCGGCGACCAGGCGCGGACCATCCGGCTGCCCATCCACATCGGCGATCAGACGAACAAGCTGGTCCGCGTCTCGGACAAGCTCCGCGACTCACTCGGCCGCCAGCCGACCGACGAGGAGGTCGGCGAGGAGCTAGGGCTGAGCGCGGACGAGGTGGAAGGGCTGCGCCAGACCTCGCGCGACACCGTCTCTCTCGAGACGCCGATCGGCGAAGACGGCGATATGGAGCTCGGGCACCTACTCGAGGATGAAGCGGCCGAATCGCCGGCGTCGGTCGCGCTGGAGTCTGACCTCAAGGACCGGGTCGACGATGTCCTCAACACGCTCGGGCCGCGAGAGCGCCGGGTGATCCAGCTCCGGTTCGGCCTGACAGACGGGCACCAGCGGGCCCTCGACGAGGTCGCCCGCCGGCTCGGCACGAGCCGGGAGACGATCCGCCAGCTGGAGCGGCACGCGCTGGATAAGCTGCGCCGCACCGGCCGCGCGGAGGCGCTGAGAGCCTACTCCGCGAACTAATCTGAGCCCGTGATCGGGCTCGGCCAGTACCTTGTGTTCCTCGGCGTCTCACTTCTCGTGATCTGCACGCCCGGCCAGGACACCGCGCTGACCATCCGCAACACGCTTCTCGGCAGCCGGCGTACCGGAGCCGCGACCGCTCTGGGCGTGTCGGCCGGGCAGGCGACCTGGACCCTGGCGACGAGCGCAGGGCTGGCTGTGATCCTGGTCGCTTCGGCTCCGCTGTTCGTCGCGATCCGGCTCGCAGGGGCCGCCTATCTCATCTATCTGGGCGTGCGCTCATTACTCGGCGCGATGAGCAAAGGAAACGCGGAAGATACGGCGCCGGGTCGCGGCGGAAGGCTCTCGGTCCGCGCGGCGTTCATACAGGGATTCCTCAGCAACCTGTCGAACGCGAAGATGGTCGCGTTCTTCATCAGCCTGCTCCCTCCATTCGCCGGCCCTCATCCCAGCTTCCTGTTGTTGCTTGCACTCGGTTTCAACTTCTGCGTGCTCACGCTCGCCTGGCTCGTCGGCTACGCGTTCGCGGTCGAAAGGATGGGGCGCTGGCTGCGCAGGTCTTCCGTGCGCAGGGGGATGGACGCGATCCTGGGAGCGGTCCTCGTGACGCTGGGCCTGCGGGTGACTTCCGAGGCGCTGGCGTCGGCCAGGTAAACATGCATACACTTGCCTCGATTTTCGGTGGGCTTAGTTGGAGGCAGGGGTATGCCGCGGGCAAAGCAGCTGACACTTTCGGTACCCGACCGGCCGGGGACGCTGGGGGAGATCGCGACCGCCCTGGGTGAGAAGAAAGTCAACATCGTCGGGTTCTGCGGCGCCAAGCAGGGCGATCGCGGAATGATCTGGCTGGTCGTCGACAAGACGGCCGCGGCCAAGAAGGTTTTCGCCCAGAAGGGATGGGATGCGACGGAGGATGAGGTTCTTGCCGTCAGCCTGTCCGACTCGCCCGGCTCACTTGGCCGCTTCGCCGCCAAGCTCGGGAAGGCGGGTGTCAACATCCTCTTTGCCTATACGGGCTCGGCACGGAGCGCGAGGAAGTTGAACGCCTACTTCGGAGTCTCGGACCTTAAGGCGGCGCTCAAAGTCAGGGCCTGACCGCGTAACCGCCGAGTCCGCGGTCCAGCCGGGCGAAGGCCCGGCGCGCCTGGACGCGGTACTCCTCGGCCAGGCCGGCGCCGCGCCGGCCGGCGAGCACGCGGCGCCGGACGAATCCGACCAGCGCCCGGTGCGTGCCCATCAGGGCGGCCGCGGCCGCCAGCGGCTCCACGTCGTCCGGGCCGGCGCCGGTCTCCTCGGCCAGCAAGCCGGCGAGGCGGGCTGTGTAGCGCTCGACGATCTCGCGCTCCCGAGCCGCGAGAGGTGGACTGGCCGAGACGACCCGACCTGATTTCAGGATCGCCTCGGCGCCCTCCCTTGAGCCCAGTCGCTCCACGCCCTCCAGGAGCCTTTGCCGGAACGCCTTCAAGGCACTCGTGCCCCTCGGCCGATCCCGCACGGACTCGATCAGCTCTTCCTCGAAGAACTGCATCCCGCCGTAGTAGAGGTCCTCTTTGGTCGGAAAGTAGTTGAAGACGGTGACCTCCGACACCTCGGCAGCGCGTGCGATCTCCGCCACGCTCACGCGATCAAAACCCTTCTGCTCGAACAGGCGGCGCGCGGCGTCGTAGATCTGCTGGCGCGTCTGCCGCTTCTTGCGTTCTCTCAGCCCGGGCGCAACCGCCATCGCCACATTGTATCGGAATAAGTTAGGCAGCCCAATATTTTAAGTCACCATAAGTTTATGGTAGCCTAACCGTACGGGTTGGGACCAAGGAGGTAAGTCGATGACTCTTTACTCGGCCGCGTTGTTCCTGCACATCGTCGGTGCGTTGCTTCTCTTCGTGCTGCTTACCGTCGAGGGCTTCAGCCTTCGCCTCGGCATGCCGGCCGCGCGCTTCAATCAGGTCGCGGGGCCAATCTCGGCTGTGTTCGTGCTGTTTCCCGGGCTTTACATGGTCGCGACGACCTGGGGCTGGAAAGGCTGGATCGCGGTCGGCATCGCGAGCTGGGTCCTGATCGCGGTGCTGGGCGCGATCACGGGAGTGAGCGTGCTGCGGGGCCGGATAAGCGTGCGGACCGCCTCGCTTTCCTGGTCGATCAGGGTCGGCCTGGCCACAGGCGTGGTCTTCATCATGACCGTGAAGCCCGACCTCGTCCTGGCCACGCTCGCCGTTCTGGCCGGGGCCCTGCTGGGTCTGGCGGCCGGCCGCATCGTCAGCCGCCGGGTGGTGCCGGCATGAGCGCGGAGGTGCTCCAGCGAGAACGGGAGTCGTTCGTTCCCGAGCCATCATCCAGGCGCTGGACGGCACTCGCCGTGATCGCGCTGGCGCAGCTCATGATCGCCCTCGATGCGACGATCGTCAGCATCGCGCTGCCGTCGGCGCAGGCTGCGCTCGGTGCTAGCGACGCCGAGCGGCAGTGGGTCGTCACGGCCTACACGCTGGCCTTCGGCGGTCTGCTGCTTCTCGGCGGCCGGATCGCCGACTTTGCCGGCCGCAGGCGCGCGTTCCTCTTCGGCCTTGCAGGTTTCGCCCTCGCCTCCGTGATGGGCGGCGCCGCCCCCACCTTCGCGGTGCTCGTCACCGCTCGGGCCTTGCAGGGCGCCTTTGCCGCGGTGCTCGCGCCGACCGCCCTTTCGTTGCTCGCGGTCACGTTCACGCAGCCGCGCGAGCGCGCGACCGCGTTCGCCGTCTACGGGTCCATCGCGGGAAGCGGAGCGGCCGTCGGCCTGCTCCTCGGCGGCGCGCTGACGCAGTACCTCTCCTGGCGCTGGTGTCTGTACGTAAACCTCCCGGTGGCGATTGTGGCGGCGGTCGGAGGATGGCTGATGCTGCCACGTGCAGGCGCGGCGTCGCGGCCGAAGTTCGACCTGCCGGGCGTCGTCCTGGCGAGTGGCGGATTGGTCGCGCTGGTGTATGGATGCACCGAGTCCGTCCGGTCGGGCTGGTCGTCGACCACGGTGCTCGGCCTGCTCGCTGCGAGCGTCGTGATGCTCGCGCTCTTTGTCCTGCGCGAGGCGACAACGCGCAACCCGCTCCTGCCGCTGCGCATCGTCCTCGACCGCAATCGCGGCGGCACGTACGTCGCCGTGGCGCTGGCCATCGCGGGGATGTTCGGCGCGTTTCTCTTCCTGACCTATTACATGCAGGTCGTCCTGCTCTACACGCCGCTTCACGCCGGCCTTGCGTTTCTGCCGATGACCATCGCCTCCCAGGCGGGGTCGTGGCTGATCGCGAGCCGGCTCATGCCTCGTGTGCCGCCGCGCGCGCTGATGGCCCCCGGCGCGCTCGTTGCGGCCGCGGGTATGGCGCTGCTCACGCAGCTCAACGTCGACAGCGGCTACCTGACCCTGGTCTTGCCGGCAGAGGTGCTGCTCGGCCTCGGCATCTCGTGCGTGATGGTGCCGGCATTCAGCACCGCGACGCAGCGAGTCGACCCACGCGAGGCCGGCATCGCGTCGGCGACCGTGAACACGGCGAACCAGGTCGGGGGCTCGCTCGGCACCGCCGTGCTCAACACGATCGCCACTTCAGCCACGGCGGGCTTCGCGGGCGCTCGAGCGGCGGCGATCGTCCACGGTTTCTCGGTCGCGACTGCCTGGGGTGCCGCCATCCTCGTCGCCGGCGGGGTGGTGGCGGCGCTGCTGATCACGGCGCCTCGCCCGCAACCGCACTCGCGCTAGAGGAGACTCCCTTGACAGCCGGTTTGGCGGCGGTGTATTCTACCGATCAGTTAATTAGCTAATTGGCAAAATACAGTGGCAAATGATCAGCTGAGCGTCACGTTTGCAGCCCTCGCCGATCCCACCCGGCGAGCGATCCTGGCCCGTCTCGCGGAGGGAGAGGCCTCGGTCACGGAACTGGCCAAGCCGTTCGACCTGAGCCTCCCCGGCATCTCCAAACACCTGAAAGTGCTGCAGCGCGCCGGCTTGATCACGCAGGGCCGGAACGCGCAGTGGCGGCCGTGCCGCCTCGAGCCAGGGCGTCTCCACGAGGCGTCCGACTGGGTGGGTGAGTACCGGCAGTTCTGGGACGAGCGCGTCCAGCGCATCGACACCGTGCTGCAGGATCTGATCAAGAAGGAGAAAGGCAATGGCGACAAAAGGAGAGACGGCGATGGCGAGGACTGAGTACGTGATCGAGCCTGGCAAGCAGGAGATCCTCTCGACGACCGTCTTCGACGCCCCGCGCGAGCTCGTCTTCAAGGCTTACACCGACCCCAACCTGCTGGCGCAGTGGTGGGGACCGCGCAGGTACGAGACGAAGATCGACACCTTCGAGGCCCGGGCCGGCGGCTCGTGGCGCATGCGCAACATCGGCGCCAACGGTGAGGAGCACGCGTTTCGCGGCGTCAACCACGACGTGGTGGCGCCGGAGCGCATCTGCTCCACCTTCGAGTACGAAGGCGTGCCCGGGCACGTCGCGTTGCAGACCGCGACGTTCGAGGCCCTGGGCAACAAGACCAGGGTGGTCGAGCACTCGATCTTCGAGTCCGTCATGGACCGCGACGGCATGGTCGCCTCGGGCATGCAGGAAGGCGCCGACGAGTCGGTCGAGCGGCTGGTGGAGCTTCTCGACAAGATGAAGGCCGGCAAGTGAGCAGAGGACTCGAGCAGCTGGACGTCCTGGTCGGCGAATGGACGTCCGCCAGCGGGAAATACTCGGAGGGGCGCGGCCACACCACGGTCGCGCCCACCGAGGACGGCAAGTTCATGCGCATTACGTCGCGTGAGGAAGATGCGCGATTCCCGGAGAGCACGCAGCTCGTGGGAGCCGACGAATCGCGCGACATATGCACCGTTCTTTACTACGACGCGCGAGGCGTCCATCGCGTGTACTCGATGAGCTTCGTCGACAGGGTCTGGAAGATGTGGCGAGATGCGCCAGGATTCAACCAGCGCTACATCGGCAGCATTAGCGACGACGACAAGACGATCACCGGTCAGTGGGAGTTTTCAGAAGATGGCAAAAGCTGGAAAGTCGACTTCGACCTGACCTACACAAAGAAATGAGCGAACGGGACGGCAAGAAAGCAGTCGACGCGTACATTGCGGCTGCGCCGAAGGCGGCACAGCCGCTGCTCCGGCAGCTTCGAGAGATGATCAGGGAGGAAGCGCCAGATGCTGAAGAAAAGATCAGCTATGGCATCCCCTTCTATGAGTACCGGGGACGCCTGGTTTACATCGCCGCCCACAAACAGCACGTCGCACTCTACCCGGCTGGGGACGCGAACGGCCTGGAGGTCTATCTGACCCAGAAGTCCACGCTGCGATTCCCGATTGGTCAGCGCTTGCCGATCGCGCGAATACGAAAGCTGATCAAGGCGCGAGTCAAAGAGCGCGATTAGAGTCCATTCAACTGTAGGCGATTTCGAGCGACCGCCGGGACGCATTGCTTATTCCTGCCTGACCGCGCCATTCCTAGGCTTGAATGATGCGGCACAAGCGAGGGTTGGCTGGCGCCTTCGCAGCCGTCGTGTTGGCCGGCCTCCTGTCGTCGGGAGCTGCGCGGGCGGGCAACGCGGTCCTAGTTCAGGACAGCTTCCTGCGCCCCAACCAGTCGGGTTGGGGTGCGGCATCCGACGGCGGTGTGTGGTCGAGCGGCGGCGGCCTATCGATCCTTAGCAACCACGGCGCGTTGAGCTGGTCGGGCAGTAGTCAGTTTCCAACC
>DASPXA010000076.1:0-14149 GCA_035637495.1 Verrucomicrobiia bacterium | reverse complement strand
CACCTCACGTTTGGCCAGTACACGTTCGCGGGAGTCTTCGACCTGCTCCACATTCACTCACGGGTGGCCGGCCTGTACACCGACCAGGTGGTCATCAACGGCGCGCAGTACAACGTCTACACCGCGTTTCGCGGTCTGATCCAGGACTTCACCATCCCTGGCGCGCTCGTGTTTCTCGCCCTCGTCGGGTTCGGCGCAGAGCTCGCATACGGTCGCGTGCGCTCTGGCGACATTCGCTTCGCCGGACTGCTTGCCGCCTTTTATGCGGCCACGCTGTGGAGCTTCGTCGTCGACGTGTTCATCTACAACACGATCGTGCTGGCGTTCGTGCTGCTGATCGGTTACCTGGCGCTTGCTCCGCGGCTGTCAACGCTGCGGGCGGGATCGGGCGTGCGCCTGGATCAGGTCAAGGTGAAGGCGCCCGGCGCGTAAGCGTCGTAGCGCCCCATCGCACCGCCGTCAACGACACCCGGGCTCGCGGCGTCGCGGACCCACACGCCGAAGCGCCAGGTTCCGGCGGGCAAGCCGCCCGTGTTCCAGTCGAACGTCGATCGCGTCGACCAGCCCTGGACCACCTGCCAGCTCGTGCCGTTGAAGAGCCAGAACTCATAGAGGGGGTTCGGGTCGGAGCACCCCGACGCGCTTGCGGAAAACGTGACGTGGGCGCCCGTGCCGTGCGCGATCGGAGAAGCCGGCGAGGATGCGAGCGCTGCCTTCGCGCACGGCGTGTAGACGTCGATCAGCCTCGAGCCGAATGCGTCGGCTCGACCCAGGACCGTGCTCACGACGCCGTTCCCTGCGGCGTCGCGGGCCCAGACCCCGATGTAGTAGGCACCCGGTGTCTTGCCCGCGGTGCTCCACTGCAGCGTCGGGTTGGTCGAATAGGCCTGGGCGAGCTGCCAGGTGCCCGAGGTCGCCTGCCTGACCCAGAACTCATAGAGAGGACTCGGACAGCGGGTCGCTTTGGCGGTGAAGGTCGCAGTCCCGCCGCTCACGACCGCAGCAGCCGGGGAGGTCGCGCTGACGGAGCTGCACGGATTGAACAGCGTCGTCTGCATCGCCGCGTACGCGTCCACCCCGCCCATCGGGGTGGACAAGACTCCGCTGCTTCCCCCATCGAGCGCCCACACCCCGAACCGATACGCCCCGGGCGCCTTGCCGGCTGTCGCCCACGTGAAGGTGGGGCTTGCGGAGTAGGCGCGCGCGAGCTGCCACGCGCTTGCGCCCGGCGGCAGGACCCAGAACGCGTAAAGCGGATTCGCACACCCGGCGGCGGCGCCGGTCATGGTGAGCGTGGTCCCGGTGGCCACCGGTGACGGAGGCGCGACCGAGCCGGTGACCGACGCGCAGAAGGGCGTCAGCTTGAACTGCGTCGAGGTGAAGGCGTCGACGCTGCCGAGGACGGAGTTGACGATCCCCGAGCTGCCTGAATCGCGGACCCAGACTCCAAAGGTGTAGGTCCCGGCGGGAACACCGCTCGTGCTCCAGGTGAAGGTCGCGCTCGCCGAGTAGGCCCGGACCACCTGCCAGGCGGCGCCGCTCCAGAGCCAGTACTGGTAGAGCGGGCTCGTGCACCCGGTCGAGGTGGCCGTGAACGTGACCACCTGCGCTCGCGCCAGCTGCGGCGAGGCCGGGCTGGCCGAGACCGCGACGCTCGTGCAGGCGGAGAAGTGCCGGGCGAGCGCAGCCCACAGCTCCGGCGCGCCTCCCCCGTAGTTGAGGTTCCAGATACCGGCCCCACGCAGCCGGTTGGCGTTGACGAGGTCGTACTTCTTGCCCAGCGAGACGGCGTCATCCCAATAGAGCTCGCGCGTGCAGTGAAGATTCGCGTTGTACCAGGTGTCCCACCGCTCCAGTCCCGACGAGTTGGCGTCTCGATGGCTGACGAAGCTGCCAGGCTGGACCGCAGGGTCCGTCGCCTCCCCGGACGCGTCGAGGTAGCTGTCCGCGACGACCGACGACGTCGGAAACGCGTTGGTCACGGCCGCGCCGACGCAGGCTTTGCGGCCGTAATAGGGCACCCCGAGGATGACCTTGCCCGCACCCACGACGGCGAGGTACTGCGAGACGACCGCCGTGTCGTTGTAGTAGTAGCCCGCCAGCGGCGCGGTCGGTCCGAGGCAGAAGGTCGGGCAGCTTGCCGGTGGCCGCGAGTAGTTCGAGTACTCGAGGTCGTAAGCCATCACGAAGAACGAGTCGACGTACGCGGCGAGGCCCGCGACATCGAAGAAGCCGTACCCGTCGGATGCGGACGACGCGTACGTGTCGATCGACAGGTAGTACGACGAGCCGAGGGCGGCGCGCATCTTCGCCGCAAACGCGGTCAGGGCGTGCTGGGCCCAGTAGGGATCGGCGGTGCCGCAGCTGCCGTCGAGTCCTTCGTAGTCGATGTTGACGCCGTCGACGCCCCTCGCCCTGACCTCAGTGACCGTCTGGGCAACCGTGGTGTCGGCGTGCTGCAAACCCGAGCACATCGTCGGCGTGTTGGGGCTGAAGTCCTGCAAGACGACGGTGAGCACGACCTTCGTCCCGTGTTGATGCGCCACCGAGACCAGGTTGCTGAGGGCCGATGAGTTCCACGTGTTCCAGCCGGCGTCACCGACAAGCTGGCCGCCGCCGTTCACGTGCAAGCCGAAGAACGCGACGGTCGAGAGCAGATTGAAGTTCCAGCTCGGATAGCCGATGCTCGGGTCGGCGAGGCTGCTCGCGAGAGCGAAGCCGAACACCTCCCGACTCGGATGAGCCTGGACGGCGGCAACCGTCCTGGAGGCGGACGCGGACGCCGGCACGGCGCCGGGAGCAGCCACGACCAAAGTGATCGCGACGGCCAGGGCAAATGCGAAGTGGCGGGACCCTTGCATTGACTTTGGCCTGGGAAAGGCGACCAATGTAGGGATCGGTCACGGGGCGAGTCAAGGCCGAACGGTGCCGGTTAGCTCGACTCCAGTGCGAACTCGAGATCGGCGATCAGGTCGGCCGCATCCTCCACGCCGATCGAGAGGCGAATCAGACCGTCCCCCACTCCGGCCCGCTGCCGCTCCTGCGGCGGAATCGACGCGTGCGTCATCCGGGCGGGATGCTCGGCCAGCGATTCGACGGCGCCGAGGGATTCCGCCAGGGCGAATATCTTCAGGCGCTCGAGCGCGCGAAACGCGGCTGCTTCGTCCGCGACTTCAAAGCTCACCATGCCGCCGAACATCCGCATCTGTCGCGCGGCGACTGAGCGATTGGGATGGGATTCGAGTCCCGGGTAATACACGCGGTGCACAGCCTTGTTGGCCTGAAGCGCTGACGCGATCTCCACCGCGTTGAGGCTCTGCCGCTCCACGCGGAGCGCAAGCGTCTTGACCCCACGCAGCAAGAGCCAGCAATCAAACGGCGACGGCACCGCGCCGACGGCGTTCTGGTGGAAGCGCAGCTGCTTTTCCAGCTCGTCGTCGTTGGTCATGATCGCGCCGCCGACCACGTCGCTGTGTCCGCCGATGTACTTCGTCGAGCTGTGCACCACGACGTCGGCGCCGAGGTGCAGCGGCTGCTGCAGGTAAGGGGTCGCGAACGTGTTGTCGACGCACACCATCGCGCCGTGGCTGTGCGCCACCTCGCTCACGGCGTCGATGTCGACGATGCGCAGCAGCGGGTTGGTAGGCGACTCGAGCCAGACCATTCGCGTGTTCACCTTCATCGACCTCTCCACCGCGTCGATGTCCGATGCGTCGACCGCGCTGAAGTCCAGGCCGAATCGCTTCAGGACTTTGTCGAAGAGGCGGAAGGTGCCTCCGTAGACGTCCTCCATGTAGACGACGTGGTCGCCCGGGTTGAGCAGGAGCATGAGCGTGGTCTCGGCGCCGAGCCCGGAGGCGAAGGCCAGGCAGTGCTTTGCATCCTCGAGGGCGGCGAGGCATTCCTCCAGCGCGCCGCGCGTCGGGTTGCCGGTGCGCGAGTACTCGAAGCCGTGGTGCTTGCCGACGCCCTGCTGGGCGAAGGTGGTCGCCATATGGATCGGCTGCACGACCGCGCCGGTCGCCGGGTCGGGCCCCTGGCCGACATGCACCGCCCGGGTGGAAAAACCCCAGCTCTCTTTTTCTTCCGGCAAGTCAGCCCTGCCCGCGGTGGGCGACGAACTCGAGTAGGTCCGCCCGCGTGATCACGGCCACAGGCGTGCCATCCTCCACCACGAGCACCGCCTGCTCGCCGCGCAGGAGCGGTTCGAAGGCGTCGTCCAGCGACGAATCGACCGCGACCTGGCTCAAGGGCGCGTCCATCGCGGCGGACACCGCGGTCGTCACCACTCCCGGGTCGCGATAGACGCGATCGAGCAGCGTTCGCTCCTGCAGGGTGCCGACCACGCCCCGGCCGTTTGATTCCTCGACCACCGGCAGCTGCGAGATGCCGTAGCGCTGCATCAGGTCGATGGCCTCGCCCACCGACCGCGCCGCCTCGACGGTGACCAGCTGCGGCAGGCCTTTCGGGTGCGAGGCGAGGACCTCGCGGATTCGCACCGCACCCAGCCGCGCGAGGTACCCGTTCTGACGCATCCACTCATCGTTGAAGAACTTGCTCAGGTAGTTGCGGCCGGTGTCGGGAAACAGGACCACGATCACATCGTCCGGGTCGCGGTCGCGTGCAACCTCGATCGCCGCGTGCAGCGCCAGTCCCGACGATCCGCCGACCAGGATGCCCTCCTCCCGCGCCAGCCTCCGCGCCGCGATGAACGCCTGCTTGTCGGTCACCTGGACGATCCGGTCGACGATCTTGATGTCCATCGTGCCCGGCATGAAGTCCTCGCCGACACCTTCCACCTTGTAAGGCGCGATCCGCCCTGAGTAAAGCGAGCCTTCGGGGTCCGCGCCGACGATGTGGACCTCGGGTTTCTGCTCCTTCAAGTACCTGGCGACGCCGCTGATCGTCCCGCCCGTGCCCATGCCGGCAACGAAGACGTTGATGCGGCCCTCGGTCTGCTGCCAGATCTCGGGACCGGTGGTGCGGTAGTGGGCTTCCGGGTTGCGCGGGTTGAAGTACTGGTTGGGTTGAAAGGCACCGGGAATCTCGCGCGTCAGGCGGTCGGCCACCGAGTAGTACGACTGCGGGGACTCGCGCTCGACGTTGGTCGGGCACACGACGACCTCCGCGCCGTATGCCTTGAGCAGGCTTATCTTCTCGGCGGACATCTTGTCCGGCATGACGAAGACCATCTTGTAGCCCTTGATCGCCGCCACCATCGCCAGGCCGTGTCCGGTGTTGCCCGAGGTCGGCTCGATGATCGTGCCGCCAGGCCGCAGCTGGCCGGTCCGCTCTGCCTCCTCGATCATCGTCAGGCCGATCCTGTCCTTGACGCTTCCGCCCGGGTTGAGCTCTTCGAGCTTGGCCAGGATGGTCGGCTTGAGACCGGCGGTGACCTTGTGCAGGCGCACCATGGGTGTGTTCCCGACAAGGTCGAGAATGCTTTCAGAGAACCTCAACTGCGGCGCACCCTCATCGCCGATTCTATCCCTCGGTCGGCGCTGTGCTCGACGCCAAACCAGCGGAAGAACACCACCACGGCGGCGATGCCGAGGGTGACCTTGCCCAGGATCATCAGCACCGCTCCGGCGATGGTCTGGTCGATCAGGGCGCTGAAACCCTCGATCAGGCGCGGCGCGTGCGCGTAGTACTCATAGAAAGGGACGCGCGAGAAGATCAGCGCCAGGGCGACGCCGTCCTGCGGCAGCGTGGCGAGCAGCATGTAGACGAGCTTTGCACCCGGCGACATCCGCCATCTTGCGTGCTCGGAGGTGGCCTGGAGCACCGGCCAGTAAAGGACGACGCCCGCACCGATGAAGGTGAGGTGCTCGACGATGTGGAGCTCTTCGTTTCGAAGCGTGGCGTCGTAAAGCGGAGGCAGGTGCCAGGCCACCATCACCACCGCCGCTATGACCTGCGCGGACAGCGGCTCGGTCAGCGCGCGGGCCGCGGGAACCTGGGCCAGACGCCCGGCCATCGCCGGCGAAAGGCCGAGCAGCAACAGTGGTGGCGCAACAAACCCAAGCAGCACGTGCTGCAGCATGTGGACGCTGTCGAGGTACTGGTCGCTGATGGTGTCGATGGGCGTCTCGAGCGCGACCCACATTGCGGCGAGGCCGGCGAGGAAGTAAACGGCGTGCTTGCGCTCCGCGTCAGCCACACCGCGGGCGAGCCAGGCGTGTCCGAAGAAGAGGACGACCAGGCCCACATAGACGGTCCAGTCAAACGGCCAGGTGATCAGGCCGGCTCAGTATGCGCCGTGTCCGGCGAGCGGCACTGCCCCGCGAGCTGAACGATCCATCACGCGTCCTGGGATCGGCCGCGCGAGGCGAGCGCAATCACCACCAGGATCACCACCAGAGCATGGACGGCCGTGCACCAGAGGCAGATCGCGCCGAGCAGGACGATCTCCACGAACAGGAGATAGACCACGGTGGCGAGGCCGACCAGTGCCCACGCCACCTGGACCCATCCGGGCGCGCGCGTCCACAACCCGGCGCTGATCGCAAACCACACGATCCCCGCCGCCGAGGTCGGGATGGACGTGCCCGCGATGAGCGCGTACCGGCTCGACAGCACCGCTTCGCAGTTGATCGTGCCGGAGGTCGGACAGGCCGGCACAACACCGCCGTAATGGAGCATGGTGAGGTAGATGGAGACGGCGATCCCCGCCGCGCTGACGAGAATCGCGACCGCCTGGAGGCGAGGCACTACTTCAGATTCTTTTCCAGGTCCTGGATCGCAGCGCTGGAGCAGACCGAGGCCGGATGATCGCCCGTCATCTTGCAGATAGCGGCGGTGACGAGGTTGGCCGAGCCCAGAATCGCTCTGGCCTGCGTCGAATCCGGTTGCTTCAATGAGTCGGCGACCGACTGCCAGCTCATGCCACCGATCACGTCCGGCGCGTAGGTCGCGCCGCTGAGCACGTAGCGGTTGCCGAAATCGATAAATGGAATCGTGCCGCCCGTGTCGTAGCGGTCGATCAGCTGCTGCTCGGCGGCGGTCGGCGGCTGCAGCGGGTTGTGGTCGCGGTCGGTCCCCTCGATGGAGCGGAAGTCGATGTACTGGCTGGTGAACGTTGCATTACGGAAGGTCAAGGTCGGAGTGTTTGGGTAGACGTCGCTGGACGATGAGCTCGTTGTCTCGAGTCCGGAAAACGTGCCGAACCTGGACAGGGCGATGATGAGCGGCCAGCGTTCAGCCGCGCAGTAGGGGCAGAACTCTCCGCCGTAGAAAAACACCTCAGGCTTGCCTGTCGCGCCGACAAGCGCAGTGCCCGAGACGGGTTTGATCAGGTTGTTGGCGGTGCCCTTGCCGACGGTTTCGAGCTCCGAGGGCGGGAGTCCTGTGACCGTCGCGACCACCTGCCCTGTCGTGTTGGGTGCAAGCGCGGGCGGGGCGACCGGTGTGGTGTACCAGCGAATGACCAGGAAGATCCCGATCAGGAGGGCGAGTCCTCCGACCACCGCGGATGGCATGACCCAGGCCGGCGTACCCGCCACCGGCTTGCGCATGGGCCGCACACGACGGGAGCTCATCAGCTCTCCCGGGTGATGGGCTGGGCCAGGATCCAGAGGCTGGTCATCGTGTAGAGAACCATCAACAAGAGCATGGGGTACTGGCTGAGCAGGGCGCGCTGGGCGGTGCGAAAGCGCTCGCCGGCGCGCAGGTGGGACAGGATGACGGCCACGATGTGGCCGAGCACGATGAGCACGATCTGGGCATACCACACGGTTGCCGCCTGAACGAGTGCGAAGCTCGGCTTGAAGTTGGCGACGGCCGGCAAGAGGTGCCAGCCCTTCCGCAGAGGATCGTCGAGCAGCGGGATCAGCAGCTGCGCCGACAGCATCACGTAGCTGTAGTTGTGGGCCGCGTTGTAGACCAGCGCGATCGGAACTAGGGTCAGGGCGAAGGACGTCAGCGTCGACTTGAGGTCCACCTTGCGCTGGCCGAGATAGAGGACCGCCTCCATGAAGGCCACGAACACGAGCAGGAATGCGGCCGTCAGCAGGAGCAAGCCGAGCGTGCGCACGAAAAAGTACCCGAGGCCGCCCATCGGCAGCCAGATCGGCTCCAGTGCGATGTTGAAGTCCTGCCAGGCCGGCGTCGCGACGATGCCGTCGAACGCGAGGGTGCTGAGCATCAGGATCACGAAAACCACTCGGTCCCAGCCGGACTGGCCCGTGTTGAGCAGCCCAACGCCCCAGGGGCGCAGGTAGACGTTCTTGATCTGCCGGCGCTCATCGCGTTCCACCTCGACCGGGCCGAAGCGCCCGACGATGCCGAAGAGCACCGTGAAGCCCTCGCAGTGCTCGAGCCACTGGTCACGGCCGAAGACGAGCATCCCGGCCAGGGTGATGGCCGTGTAGACGATGGCGGCGATCGCGACCATCTGCGGCCTGCTGGCCATCCCGCTCGTCAGCTCGAGGCACGCAAAGGCGAAGTACGCGAGCACGGCCGGCCAGACGCCGACGTCCGGCAGCTTGCGAAGCGGCCGCGTGGGGACGAATCTCGCGAGAGCGTCGAAGATCGCCGCCCATGGGTTGAGGAGGTGCCAGAGGTTGCCGACGATCCCCGACGCGATTACGGTTCCCGCCCAGAAGTAGACCCAGACGACGTACTCGGCCGGGTTGTAGAAGGCGTTGGTCGAGCCGAAAAGCCCCGCGACGACGACGACCAGGAGAGCCAAAACGCCGATGGCTCCGCCGATCAGGCGCGGCCAGCGCGAGCGGGCGATCGGCAGCAGCCACGGCACCTCCCGCCGCGGATACTCGAGGGCTTTCGCGCCGACCTGGTCGCCGGCGAAAAGCACGATGAGAACGAACGAGATGAAGACCACGCCGCCCGCCGCAAACAGGTAGAGGGCCAGCCCGATCGGAAGGTCGTATCTCTGGCCAAAGCCGTGCTGCAGGATCCCGACCAGCATCAGGTGACCACGAGGTGGCCGAGCTCCTTGCCCGTCGCCTCCCACTCGATGAGGAAGTTCCCCGTCTTGTCCGCGGTGAAGGTGTGCGACACGGTCTCGCCGGCCTTGACCTCGAACGGGATGTCGTAACCGTGCAGGTGAACCTCGCCGTTGGTGTCGCTTGTCATGTTGACGGTCACCTTGTCGTTCTGATGCGCGGCCGGGTTGTCCGGCGTCATCTTCGTGCCGCCGGCCAGGTTGAGGTTGATGGTCACGGCCTGCCCGCCGCGGCTCTGGTTGGCGTAGATCAGGATGCCGCCGGCAACCACGAAAAGAACCACGACTGCCGCCACGATCAGAGCGCGAGTTTTGCTCACGCGAAACTCCTCCTTTTTGTCTATGTCAGCGACGAAAGAGGCTGAACGCTAGAAGGAGGGCGGCCCTCGCCTGTTGATGGAGCCGGTCGGGGCGCCGCACGTCGACACGGTCGTCGCGGCGACGGGCACCAGGACGATCGCGGTCGCGTAAGGGAGCAGCTGGAAGGCCGGCGCGTAACCCGAAAGCAGCCGCGCGAAGGCCGGGCGCAAATGGACCAGCAGCCAGCGCAGCGCCAGCGCACCGGCGGCTGCGACCGGGAGCTGTCCCAGAGTGCCCCACAGCAGCAGCATCGAAGGCCCGCCCGTGAGCGCCGACTCGGCGATTTCCTGGACGGCATAGATCGCCAGCTGCACGGTGAACAGAACCGCTAGCGTCGCCAGGTACGGCGGCGCGGAGTCCCTCTCGGCCTGCTTGCCGAGGATCCTTGCCAGCGCGATGACGAGCAGCACCGCGATGAGCGTCGCGGCCGCAGCGCCGAGCATCGTCTTGGCGAGCGCCGGAAAGTAAGCGTGTGCGCCAGAGCTTTGAACCTGCTGCGCCGCTGCGCCGAAGCGAAGCTGAAAAACGAGCAGATGACCGGCCTGCGAGCCCAGAATGCCGACCGCCAGCACCGGAGCGAGCGCCCTGCGCATCGCGCTCGATCATAGTCTGGGCAAGATAAGGATTCGCTCTAGGCCACCGGGCCCGAAGGCTTTCCGTGCGCCATCAACCTGTCGTGTGAGCCCTGGAGCGCCAGGGCGACCGCGCCCAGCAGCTCGGCCCGCTCCACGAACACCGCAGCTCGGACGTCAACCGTCTCTGCCGCCGCCTGAACCGCATGCCGCCGGATCGATTCGCGCATCGGGCGCAGCAGCACCTCGCCGGCTCGGCTGAGCAACCCGCCCACGATCACGCGCTCAGGGTTGATGAGATTGCAGAGGCCGGCCACGGACACGCCGATCTCGCGGCCTGCATCCGCCACCGCGCGCCTGCACCGCAAGTCACCCTTTGACGCCAGCTCGACGATTTGAGTCAGGGTCAGCAGGCCGCCGTTGACAGCGCCCACGAGCTCGACGATCGCAGGCCCAGAGGCGACCGTCTCCAGGCATCCGCGGTTGCCGCAGTAGCAGAGCCGCCCCGCCTCATCGAGGGTCGTGTGGCCGATCTCACCCGCCGTCCCGGTCACACCGTGCAGCAGCCGGCCCTCGATCACGATGCCCGCGCCGATGCCGGTCGCGGCCTTGACGTACGCAAAGTTCGAGCAGTCGCGGCCCGCCCCCCATGTCAGCTCGGCGAGCGCCCCCAGGTTGGCGTCGTTTTCGATCTCGACCGGGACCCCAAGCCGCTCCCCCATCTCCGACGCGATGCTGAGACCGACCCAGCCGGGGAGGATGGTGGACGAGCCGGCCGTGCCGCGCGCCCTGTCGACGGGGCCCGGGATCCCGATGCCGGCGCGGAGCACGCTCCTGCGGTCCATGCCCGCGCGCGACAGCACCTCCGCAAACATGCGCGCGGCAGCGTCCAGGGCCTGCACCGCCTGCCGGTTCACGTCCAGCTCGAAGCGACGCTCGGCAAGCAGGTTGTGGCCAAGGTCGGCGACCGCGACGCCGACGTGGCTGTGGCCAAAGTCGATGCCCGCCACCACGAGCGACGGATCCCGCAAGACGAGCTGCACGCCTGGGCGCCCTCCACGCCCCTGACGGGGGGTGGGATCCGCATCGAGGACGAGTCCTGCGTCCTTGAGCTCCGCGATCAGGCTCGACACGGTCGTGCGAGACAGACCGGTCGCGCGCGCGATGTCGGCCTGGCTGACCTGGCTCTGCATCCGCAGGATCTCCATCACTCGCTGGCGGTTGCGGTCGCGGAGCCAGGCGAGTGTCCCGTCGGAATTCTTCACCGTCGCCTCATGATCGCGGCGCACGGCAGTTTGTCAAGACCCCAAACAAAGGGGCCGCGCCTGGATGCCGTTTTCTTGACAAATGCGCGGCCGTAAGGAATGCTTTGGCAGCGGCTGCTCGCTGAGTAAAACCTGTCTGCCGGCGCACTCTCGCCCCGACCCGCCGGGAAGAAGGCAGCAGGGCATGTGTGGACGACAGGAGGTCTACATGAAGCCATCTCGGCTCTTACCGGCCGTCGCGGCCGTAGGCGTGATTCTCACCGCCTGCGGAGGAGGGGGCGGTGGGACGACGACAACCGCCACGGTTCCGTCGGACCTGAGCATCTCTGTGTTCGACGCGAACTTCACTTACATGCCCAAGCTCAAAGACCTCGCCGCGGCCGGCAAGGGCAAGGTGGGTGTGATCCTTCCCGACACGACGTCATCCGTGCGGTACGTGCAGTTCGACGAGCCTTACCTGAAGATGGCGTTCGAGAAAGCGGGCTACAAGACATCCGACTACACGATCGGCAACGCTCAGGGCCAGGAGGCCCAGGAGCTGTCGCTCGCCCAGGCCGACATCGCCAACGGCGCGACCGTCCTGATCATGGACCCGCTCAACAGCACCGTCGGCTCACAGATTCAGCAGCTCGCGCAGTCGAAGGGCGTCAAGGTCGTCAGCTACGACCGCGCGACGTTCACGGGGACCAACACCTATTACGTCAGCTTCGACAACGTCCAGGTGGGCGAGCTGATAGGCAAGGGTTTCGTCCAGTGCGTCACCGACTGGAGCGTCAAGAATCCACAGGTATTCGAGCTGGACGGCGGCCAGAACTCTGACCCGAACGCCGTTTCGTTCGCCCAGGGGTATAACGATGCGATCTGGGGCAAGAAGGCCGCGCACGTCGACAAGGGCACGACCAACAGCCAGGGCATGAAGCTCGTGGACGAGCAGGTAGCCACCGACTGGAAGAACGACGTCGGCCAGACGATCTTCCAGCAGGCCTACACCGCCAACGCTGCGATCAACGCGACGGTCGAGGCCAACGACGGCCTGGGCAACGCGGTGGTCACGGTCCTCAAGAGCAAGGGCGTGAAGGCGAAGAGCGTTCCCACCACAGGGCAGGACGCGACACCGGACGGTATCGCGAACGTGCTGACCGACTTCCAGTGCGGGACGGTCTACAAGGCCGTCTACCTGGAGGCGCAGGCCGCGGTGGCGCTGGCCACAGTTCTCCGCGCGAGCGCAACGCCGCCGTCAGCCCTGGTCAACGGGACCACCGCGCCACCGTCGGGTCAGCAGGGCAGCCAGCAGCCGGCCATCCTGTTGGTTCCGATCTGGGTCAACAAAGCCAACGTGAAAGACACGGTCATCAAGGACAACTTCGTCGACAAGTCAGCGCTGTGTCAGAAAGTCACGGCCGCGGTCTGCTCGGCCGCCGGCATCTCGTAACGGACATGCGACGCGACGCCGCCACCGCGGGTGGCGGCGTCACTTTTTCTGCAGGGAGATAATGCGATCGATATGACGGCTGCCGTCGCAGAGCGCGTCGCGACAGAGGAGCCGTTGCTGAAGGTCCGGGAGCTGGACAAGCACTTCGGTCCTGTCCAGGCCCTGTACCACGTCGACCTCGACCTTCCGCGCGGCCAGGTGACCGCCCTGTGCGGCGACAACGGCGCCGGCAAGACGGTCCTCACCAAGTGCATCGCCGGCGTCTACCAGGCAGACCACGGCCAGGTCTTCTGGGAGGACCGTCCGGTTCACATCCACAATGCGCGCGACGCGTCGCGGCTCGGCATCGAGACGGTCTACCAGGACCTGGCCCTGTCGGACAACCTCGACATCGTCCAGAACATGTTTCTCGGCCGCGAGCGCATGCGCTATGGCCTCCTCGATGAGGACAGCATGGAGCGCGCGGCCGGCGAAACACTCGGAAGCTTGCGCGTCACGACCGTCAGGTCGATCCGGCAACCGGTGGCATCCCTTTCTGGTGGCCAGCGCCAGTCGGTGGCGGTCGCGAAGGCGGTGATGTGGAACTCCAAGCTCGTGATCATGGACGAGCCGACCGCAGCGCTCGGTGTCGTGCAAACCAAGATGGTGCTCGACCTGATCAGGCGCCTGCGCGACAAAGGCATCGCAGTCATGGTCATCTCACACAACTTGAACGACGTCTTCGAGGTTGCGGACCGCATCGCGGTGCTCTATCTCGGACGCATGGCGGTGCAGGACAAGGCCTCGAGCTTCGACCGCCAGAGCGTGGTCGAGTACATGACAACGGGAGGTCTGGGCCGCTCCGGTGGCAGACATACCAAAGGGAGCTGACCTCGTCGGGGTGGCGCCCGAGCTGGCACCCGACCTGACGGCGGCGCCGGAAATAGTCGCCGAGGTTCCACCGGAGGTAGTCGCCCAAACGCTGGGTCAGTACGCGCGCGGGTACCTGGCGCGGATTCGGGCAGGCGAGAGTGGCGTTCTTCCGGTCATCGTGGCGATGGTCGTCATCGTGATCGTGTTTTCGGTGCTCAGCCCGGTCTACCTGTCGGCCGGCAACCTGGTCAACCTCTTCCAGCAGAGTGCGGTGATCATGGTCCTGGCGATGGCGGAGTGCTTCGCCCTCGTCCTCGGTGAGATCGATCTTTCGGTGGGCTTTGTCGGTGCATGCGGCGCCGCCATCACCGTTCAGCTGATCCAGCCCGCAACCACCAACTGGTCATGGCCCTTGGCGATCATCGCCGGACTTGCGTTCTGCCTCGTCTTCGGTGGCATCCAGGGCCTGTTCATCACGCGGCTGCGGCTACCGTCCTTCATCGTCACCCTCGCCGGCTACCTCGTCTGCAACGGACTCTTCCTTTTCATCCTTCTTCTGGGACCCTTCTCCGGCTATCCCAACCTCATCGGCCAGAGTGACAACCTGCACCTCATCTACAACCTGATGTGGGCCAACATCGACCCCACTGTCTCGTGGATTGGGGCCGGGGTGGTTGTACTCGTGCTCGGCCTTCTGATCTGGTTG
>DASPXA010000075.1:0-20117 GCA_035637495.1 Verrucomicrobiia bacterium | reverse complement strand
GCGCATCGCCTTCTCTCGCAGTGACGCCGCCTGATTTTCCCGTGACCTGCGAACGTAGGCAGGAGCTTATGGCCCGGCTCAGCGATACTGGCGCCCACGGCATGGGTGGTTCGAACCATCGCAGCGAGCGCGGACGTGATGGCGTTCGCACCAATGCCAGAACAGGCTGATTATTCGGCTAACTGCGTAATCCGAGGGAGCGATTCGGTCCGAGACGAGACTCAGGCGGTATCCTTATCGACGCAGCACAAGGGGCTGTTCAGTTGTTCTTAAACAGCTGGTCATAAGGCCCTTTTGGGCCGATTTCGATCTCAGAGGCAGCCCACCTGTTTACAAAACAGCTGCTCTGCCAATTGAGCTACGGCGGCATGTCCTGGAATGAGCCTAGCCGAACCGATCGAAGCGGCCATGATCGGGGTCTCGGTGGCTGGACGCCACCGCATGCGTGGGCAAGCCGACCGATCGGACGGGGACAACCTGCCCATTTTCTCGGACTTACGAAAGCATTAAATTAGAGGCGATCGAGTTCGTTTTTGCCATCGACGCGGTGCCGTGTCACGATGGCTTGAAACCCCGCGGCCGGTCAGCGGGGGTGTGTGCCGGCGGGACTTGAAAGTGGGGGTGTGTATGACGTTTCGCAGACTCGGCGTACCGATCGTTGCGCTGGCGGGCGCGATCTTCGCCGGCAGCGTCTTCCTGGCGCCGATTGCCGGAGCATCCTCGGAGACAAGCGGATCGACGCGCCAGATTTCGGCATCCGGAACGACGTCGTTCAATCCGGCCGCTTCGGCCGGCGACGTCGGCATCGAACAGCCCGAGCTCGGACCCGGGCAGGTGGACGGCACCGCGGGGCCGGTCTCGAACTCAAACCACACCGGCGTCAACCGCAGCCGGTCGATCGAGCACACCGCCCCCAGAGTGGGGCTCACGCCGGTCGCAGCTGGGGTCGGAGTCTCGAGCAGCGGTCCGCTCTCGGTGCTGAGCACGTTCGACGGCCTGAACCACCGGCAGCAGCGCCTTGCCAACGGCGGGCGGCAGTTCTCGCTCGAGCCCCCGGACCAGGGACTCTGCACGGGCAACGGCGTCGTGATGGAGATCATCAACGACGTCATGCGCGTCTATACGCCCAGCGGCACGCCGACTAAGCCGGTTGAGGACCTGAACACGTTCTTTGGTTACGCGCCGCAGGTCATCCGCGCGACGCCCGGGCACCCGGCTGTCTTCGGACCCTTCGTGACGGACCCGAGCTGCTACTTCGACCATGACACCAACCGCTGGTTTGCCGACGTGCTGACACTTGACCTTTTCCCCACCGATGACCCGGCCCATCACATCGCGGGCGGCGATTTCATCGGCACCAACCACCTCGACCTGGCGGTCAGCCAGACCAGCGATCCGACCGGGGCGTGGACGATCTACCACCTTCCGGTGCAGGACGACGGGTCCCAGGGCACCCCGAACCACCACTGCCACGGCATCGCGCCGTTCGGCCAGGCCACTACGCCAACCAACCCGAACGCGTGCCTCGGTGACTACCCGCACCTGGGGGCCGACGCGAACGGCCTCTACATCACAACCAACGAGTACTCGCTGTTCGGCAACGACTTCCACGGCGCCCAGATCTACGCCTTCGACAAGTTTGCCCTCGCGGGCGCCGCGGCGACCCTCAACGTGACCCAGTTCGACACCAACGGCCTTGACAACGGCAACTCGGGCTTCACCATCTGGCCCGCGACCGCTCCGGCAGGCCTCAACTCCAGCGCCAACGGCGGCACCGAGTACTTCATGAGCTCCAACGCTGCCGACGAGGCCCATGGAAACGGTGTCGCGGTCGGCCCGCGGCGGTCGACTCAGCTCCTTGTCTGGAAGCTCACGCACACCTCGACGCTCACCAACGCGACGCCCAGCCTCAGCCTGTCGCACAACACGCTTGCGGTCGGCCTTTACGTCGTGCCGGCGCGCTCTGAGCAGAAGGTTGGGGACACGCCGATGATCGACTGCTTGAACATGCACTCGTGCGCCACCAACTTCTTGCTTGGCTTTCCTGACCCGTTTGCGCCTGAGCACGAATACCCGGTCGACAGCAACGACACCCGAATGCAGCAGGTCGTATTCGCCAACGGCAAGCTCTGGGGAGCGCTTGACACCGCAGTCAACTCATCCGCCAACACACGGGCCGGCATCGAGTGGTTCGTCGTCGACCCCTCGGGCAACGGATCGGTCGTCAACCAGGGCTACCTCGCCGTAAGCCAGAACAACGTCATCTACCCGGCCATCGCGGTTCGACCGGACGGCAAGGGAGTGATGGCGTTCACCCTCGTCGGCCGCAACTTCTATCCGAGCGCTGCCTTTGCCTCGATCACTGCCAACGGTGTTGGCACAGTGCAGTTGGCAGCGGCGGGGGCCGGACCTGCGGATGGATTCAGCGGAACGGCCGTCTTCAACGCGCCCAACCCGGCGCGCCCGCGCTGGGGCGACTACGGCGCGGCCGTGGTCGACGGAAACAACATCTGGATCGCGTCCGAGTACATCGGACAGACCTGCAACCTGGCGCAGTACCTCGCCACCGGCGCCAGCTGTGGCGGCACCCGGACGGCGCTGGCCAACTGGGACACCAGGATCTCCGAGGTCAACCCAAACGGGTAGGCCGCGTTAAGTCAAACCCGTAAAAAAGAGGCCCGGGCGACCGGGCCTCTTGTCTTTTTTCTGTAAACGCGGGTCACTCGTCGGCGGGCGGTGTCTCGCTCAGGAACGGCAGCAGGGCCGCCACGTCGGGTGTACCCAGGCCGGTGACCGGATCCCAACCTGGTCCCGCTGAGAAGCCGCTGAACACGGGGCCGGCAGGGCTGGTGACCGTGTTGTTGCCGGCGGTGATGTCGTGGAAGAGAGTCGGGTAGGCGGAGCTCTTGCCGGCGTGGTACAGGCGCACGTTGAAAGGCGGCAGGCGGTGACCGGCCGCCTCGTTGGCGAGAGCCGCCACGCCGGCCCACTGCGGCGTTCCGATGCTCGTGCCGGTGACCCGAAGAGTCTTGCCCATCACCCTGATGATCGCCGCGTTCTTGTCGGCGCTCCAGGCGACGTCGGGGAGGCCGCGTGCGGCGTTGGACTTGAAGAACGGCGCCTGGTAGCCGGGCCGCTTGAACAGGGCGCTGAAGCCTCCACCGCTGGCCTGGACGCCGTTGCCCCAGCCCGACTCATGCAGATACGCGCCCGACACCGCATTCGCGTGAAGGGCAGTGCCTCCCACCGCGGTCACGAGCGGGTCAGAGGCGGGGGTCGAGACGCCGCGGACCAGGTTGCCGCTGCAGTCGCGCTCGGCGGCGCCGAAGTCGCCTGACGCGGCCAGCAGGATCATGCCCTTCGCATGCGCGGCCCGGAAAACGCGACCCTCCTCGGCGAGGATCTGCGGGTCGGCGCAGCTCTCGGCCTCGCCGAAGCTCTGGGAGATGACGTCGCCGAGTTCGTTGTCGACCGCGAATCTGGTCGCGCTCAGGATGTCTGCATCGCTTCCGCTCCTGGCCAGCACGAGGTGGATGGCGGCGCCGGGAGCGATCACGTGCGCCCACTCCACGTCGGTCGCGATCTCCCTGGCCCACATCGACTGCTCGGCGCTGCCGTCGAACGCTGTCAGGCCGTCTGGCGCGGAGATCGTGAGGTCGGTGGCAGCCAGGCTCCACGTTGTGTTGAACGTCTCTACGTCGGCCTGGAGCGTGGGGTCCTGAAACGCGTCGATGATCACGATCGTCTGCCCGGCTCCGGTGATTCCGCCCTCCAGCACCGGCTGGACGCCATAGGCGACGCGGATCTGGTCGGGGCCGTAGCACGGCATCGTCGTCGAGTTGTTCTGGCACGACGGGAACTTGACTATGCCGTCGGCCTGGACGTCGGCCAGCTCATCCGAGTACAGGTCGTTGGCGACCGCCGGGACCATGAGATGGGCCGTGTAAGGCATGACGGCTGCTGACGGACCGAGCAGCATCGGCGAAGCAAAAAGGGCACAAAAAAGCCTTCCGGCTTGAAGCCGGCGCCACACCCAAGAACCCAACCCAACTCTCCTTGGCCCGGCCACCCTCCGGGCAGATGCGATAGGCCCAAATGCTCTCACGCCCCCGAGCGCGCTTCACATTCTTAACCGAACATTTCGTTAACTAAGCTGGGCGGCGGCTCGTACGCCCGTTCGCCTTATCCTTGGCGGGATTTGATCGAGCCAAAAGACGTCGTGATCGCCGTCCTTGGGTCCTCGGCGGCCCTGGCCGGATTCGTGCTCGTCTTCCTCGGCGTGATCATCGCCTCCTACCAGTCGTACTCGGGAGGCGTGCCGGAGCAGGTCGTCCGGCCCTACCGGGCCAGCGGCGCGGCCCTACTTGGGAGCTTCGCCCTCAGCCTGATCACGGTAGCGGTGAGCCTGCTCTGGCTGATCAACGGCGGCCCGGTTGGGCTGTACGACTGGGCGGTCAGCCTTTTCGCGGTCCAACTCGTCGCCGTATTTGCCTCCGCCGCTTGGACGACCCGGATGGTGTTATGGCGCTGACCCAGAAGAAGCTGCAGGACCTGAAGGATGCGAGCCTCACGTCCCTTCTCCAGGACGACGCGGCGTCGTGGAAGGCGAAGGCGCGGCACGCGTACCTCGCGACGCATGCATATATAAAGGAGATCAGGCCCGACGACGTCACCGCGTTGCTGATCGCGGAGCTGGAGGTGACACCCGAATTCAGAAACTACCTTGCGAAAAAGAAGCTGAAACAGAAATACTGGTCGGAGTGGTTCGCAGAATTGATCATCGACCGTTTCTGGTCGGAGGTGAAAGGAGGTTGACATTGGCGAAGGACCCGGCGGAGCAGGCGAGGAAGTTCATCGACGCGTCGCTGAAAGGGCACTCGAAGGCGCCGAGCAAGGCCGCCTACACGCGCGCGGTCAAGCTGGCGCAGCTGGCGATTGAAGAGCTGACCCTGGTCGCAACCCGAGTCAGGGCCTAGAGCTCAGCCCTTACCCTTTCGGCGGCCCTCGTCATCGCGACGAGCTTGCCGAACGCCTTCTCGCGCGGCAGATACTTCATCCCGCAATCGGGCGCGATTATCAAACGCTCCGCGTCGACGAACTTCAGCGCATTTCTGATCCGGCCGGCGACCACGTCCATGTCTTCGACCGGGCTCTCATCCGACAGCTCGATCACCCCGACCATCAGCTGCTTTCCGCCGAGCGACTTCAGCACGCTCAGGTCGACGTTTTGCTGCGCCGACTCGATCGAGATCTGGCGCGCGGTCGTGTCCGCCAGCGGCTCGAGGAATGGATAGCCGTTCGGCCGGTTGTGGACGATGTGCGCGTAGCCGAAGCATGTGTGCAGCGCGGTCGTTCCGGTGACCCCTTCGAGCGCCCGGTTGATCGCCTTGATCGCAAAACGCTCCGCCTTCTCTGACCGCGCCTGCAGGTAGGGCTCATCGAGCTGCACGACGTCGGCGCCAGCCGCAAACAGGTCGCGCACCTCTTCGTTGACCGCCTCGGCCAGCGCCATCGCCAGCGCCTCCTCGTCGCGGTAGTAGTCGTCCTGCGCCTGCTGCGACATCGTGAAGGGACCTGGAAGGGTGGCCTTGATCGGGCGGTCGGTATTGGCGCGCAGAAACTCGACGTCTCGCATCTCGACGGGCCGGGCGCGGCGGATGGGACCGACCACGCGGGGCACGGGGTTGGGGTGGCCGGTCCGGTCGAGCGCCGTCCCCGGGTGGTCGAGGTCCATGCCTTCGAGCGCGGTTGCGAAGCGGTTGGAGTAGCTCTCGCGGCGGATCTCGCCGTCGGTGAGGATGTCGATCCCGGCGCGCTCGAGGTCGCGGATGACCACTACCGTCGCATCGTCCTGCGCCTGCTCGATCAGATCGGGCGCCACCCGCCAGATCTCTCTGGCCCGCACGCGCGGCGGCAGGCGGCTGCCGAGCATCTGCCGGTCGACGAGCCAGTCGGGCTGCGGATAGCTGCCCACGACCGTCGTCGGCAGCAGGTCGTGCATGGCGGCAAGGGTAATCTGTGCTTCAACTTGGCAAGCCGGCTCCGCGGCGACAATTGCGATCGAGACTGGATCTGGGAGCGGGAGATCGAGGCCGCGCCGTGGGAGGAGACGCGCCGGCTGTCGGTTGCCGCGTGGGAGCGCCAGTTCAGGCGGATCCGCGAATCCTCGCCCTTTTACGCGCGTAAGTTTCGCGAGGCGGGCGTCGGCAGCTCGTTCGTCAGCCTCGCCGACCTGACCCAGCTTCCTTTCACCACCAAAGAGGAGCTGAAGCAGGCGCTGGACGAAGACCCGCCGTTCGGGAGCAATCTGTGCGTCACCCCCGACCAGGTGAAGCGCGTGTACCAGACGAGCGGCACCTCAGGCGTGCCCAGCGTTCTCGCGCTGACGCGCGGCGACATGGAGACATGGACCGTGATGGGCACAAGGACTTACTACGCGACGGGCATCCACGAGCACAGCTCGGTGCTCACGACGTTCGGCGCCGGCCCGTTCGTTGCGGGCCACACCCACTTCGTCCTCCTGCGTATCGGCGCGCGCTCGGTCCCGGTCGCACCCGGCGACACCGAGAGGGTGCTCTTTGGTCTCGGCGCCGGACTTGCCGACACGCTGCTGGCCACGGCTTCGTTTGCGCAGTACCTTGCCAACCGCCTCGAGAAGGACGGCCCCGAGCGCACCGCGATGCCGCTGATGCATGTCGTCACCGGGGGTGAGCCGGGAGGTGGAATCCCGGCGATCCGCGGCCACATCGAGCGAGTGCTCGGAGTCACGGTGACCGAGGTGATGGGCATTGGGGACATCGCGCCTTCGCTGTTCGGTGAGTGCCCGCACCAGCAGGGCATGCACTTCTGCGGCTCGGGCCACGTCTGGGTCGAGCTGATCGATCCCGACTCGCGTGAACCGATGGAGATCGAGACCGGGGCTGTGGGCGAGCTCGTCTATACGGCCCTTACCCGGGAGGCGATGCCCATCGTTCGCTTTCTCGGCGGTGACATCGCGCGGATCGAAGGCACGTCGTGCGAGTGCGGGCGGACGAGCTTCCGGCAGCGCGTGATCGGGCGGCGAGACGACATGTTCATCGTTCGCGGCGTGAATGTCTATCCGACCGCGATCCTCGCGGTGGTCGGCGATTTCCGGCCGCGCGTGACGGGCCGGGCGCGAGTGGTCCGCAAGGGCCCGGAGACTTCGATCGAGCCCCCGATCCCGGTCGAGGTCGAGGTCACTGAGCGCCACGAGTCGGACCCCGCCTTGATCGCAGAGATCGAAGACGCGATCCACTCCAGGCTGATGTTCCGGTGCAAGGTGACGCTCGTTCCAGAGTCTGACTTCGGTGAAGCCGGCTACAAGACGAAGCTGACCGTGCGGCGGTGAGCAAGAAGCTCAAGTCGTCGCTCGGACGCAGCACATCCGACCAGATCTTCGTACGCGGCCACGACCTGACGGCCGACCTCATCGGCAAGGTCTCCCTGGGCGACTTCGCGTTCCTGGAGCTGAAGGGACGCCTGCCCTCGCGGCACGAGTCGGTGATGTTCAACGCGCTCGTCGTCACGCTCGTCGAGCACGGCCTGACTCCGAGCACGATCGCCGCGCGGCTCACCTACTACGGAGCACCCGAGGCGCTGCAGGCGGCGGTGGCCGCCGGTCTGCTGGGGATGGGCGACCGGTTCGGAGGTTCGATCGAGCAGGCGGCCCGCATGCTCCAGGAGGCGCCGCCGGGCGATGACCTCCGAGAGATCGCCCGGGAGATCGTCGAGCTGCACAGAGCCGGCAAACAGGTCATCTCGGGAATCGGGCACCCGGTCCACAAGCCGGCCGACCCCCGTGCCGTGCGCCTGTTCGAGCTGGCGGCCGAGAACGATTTTTCGGGCCGGCATGTGGCCCTGATGAAGCTGGTCGCCGAGGAGGCGACGGCTGCCTACGGCCGGGACCTGCCGGTCAACGCCACGGGTGCGATCGCGGCGATCGCGAGCGAGATGGAGATCTCGTGGCGCATCTGCCGCGGGCTCGCTGTGATGGCCCGTGCGATCGGCCTTGTGGCCCACCTGCAAGAAGAGATGGACGAGCCGATGGCGGGCGAGATTTGGGCTCGTTCCGAGGGAGAGGCGCAGGGCTCAGACCACGGCTAATATGGGTGTGCGCACGTAATCTCGGAAGGGGGAAGCGTGGCAGCCAGCATTCCCGGCATACACCACGTGACGTGCATCACGGGCGACGTGCAGAAGTGCGTCGATTTCTACGTTGGCGTGCTCGGGCTTCGCTTCGTGAAAAAGAGCATCAACCAGGACCTTCCTGACACCTATCACATCTATTTCGGCGACTACCTCGGCACACCCGGCACCGCGATGACCTTTTTCGGCTGGCCGACGTGGCCCGCGCAAAGAACCGGCAGCGGCCAGGTGACGACGGTGTCCTTCCAGGTACCCGCCGGGTCGCTTGGCTTCTGGAGCACTAGGCTCAAGGGCCTGGACGTCGACCACCGGATGGTGAGCCGCTTCGACAGCGACGCGCTTTCGCTGCAGGACGCGGACGGCATCGAGCTGGAGCTGGTGGCCCAGGCGTCGGACGAGCGCTGGAAGCCGTGGCCTGAGTCCTCGGTGAGTGAGGATCACGCGATACGTGGCTTTCACTCCGTGACCATGACCCTGGCCGAGATGGCGGCCACGTTCAACCTCCTGACCTCCGTCATGGGTTTCCGGATGGTCTCGCAGGAGGGCGAGCGGACGCGCTTCGAGACCGGCGCCGGCGGGGAGCACGCCACACTCGACGTGGTCGAGGCGCCCGAAGGCCCGGAGGGCGAGGAGTCGATCGGCACCGTGCATCACGTCGCGTGGCGCACACCTGACGCCGATTCGCAAAAGGCATGGCGCGACGCGCTGGTGACCGCGGGACGAAACGTGACGCCGGTGATCGACCGCTGGTACTTCAAGTCGATCTACTACCGCGAGCCGGGAGGAGTCCTCTTCGAGATCGCGACCGACGGGCCCGGCTTCACCGTCGACGAGCCGCCCGAGAACCTCGGCACCACATTGAGCTTGCCGCCCTGGTTCCAGGTGCGGCGCGAACGCCTTGACGAGATCTTGCCGCCGATTGTCGTGCCGACCACCACGACGACCGGCGCCCATCAGGTCGTGGTCAACCAGAAAAGAGGGGGCGCTGAATGAGCACCGCAGTTATTGCGCCGGTCAACCCGATGTCGGCCGAAGGCAAGGACACCGTAATGCAGGTGATGCGCCGCGACCGTGACAACTTCACGCGCATGGTCTCGGACCCGAAGAACTGGAACGTCCAGACGCGGTGCACCGGCTGGGAGACGCGCGACCTGGTCGGCCACATGATCGACGTCATGGAGGGCTACTTCAAGAACTGGGACGCGGCCGTGGCCGGCAAGGACGGCATGTCGCTCGGCCTGCCCGTGATGGGCGAGACGCTGAACGACCACGCGCTCGAGTTTCGAAAGCTGTCACGCGAGGAGGCGCTGGAACGCTTCAAGAAGGACGCGCAAAAGCTCGACAAGCTTCTGAGCGACCTCACGCCCGAGCAGTGGACGAGCTTCATGGTCTATCACCCGTTCGCGGGACCGGTCCCGGCGGGCTTCTACGGCACGTTCCAGATCATGGACTACGGCGTGCACCCGTACGACATCGAGTACGGCCTGGGCAACAAGCTCGCCACGATCGATGAGGCGACCGCCGGATTGATCTGGCCTTTTGCCTTCATCTTCTGGCAGTACACCGTCGACGAGAAGGCGGCGAAGGACCAGAACTACACCTACGGGATCCAGGTCGACGGACCCTGGGGCGGCAAGTGGCGCGTGACCGTGAAGGATGGACAGTGGTCGGCGCAGCCCGAAAGCGGGAACTTCGAGGGCTCTGACGCGCTGATCCACTTCAACAACGTCGCCGACGCGGTGCTCACGTTCTTCCAGCGCTTCCCGGGTGGATCCGCAAGCGGCGACGAGGAAGTCATCAAGAACATCCGGCAGCTGCACTTCCGCTTCTAGACACCAATCCGAAGCACTCTCTGGGCGGCGGACCTGGCGCCATCGGGTCCGCCGCTTTTTCGTGTCGAGGAGATCCGCGCCGACCGTTCCGATCTCATCAAGGAGGCGATGGGACCGGAAGCTGACCTGGTCGAGCCGCGGCTGGCGCGTGGGAGCCGGTGCTTTGCGGTGATGGTCGACGGCTCGGTGGGAGGGTATGGATGGTTGTCGACCGGACCGGAATGGATCAGTGAGATCCAGCTGGAGATGATCCCGCGACCCGGCGAGGGTTACATCTGGAACTGCGCCACCGTTGCCGCGCATCGCCGTCGCGGCGTGTTTCGATCCGTGATCGTGGGCATCTCGGAGGCCGCACGTCGGGAAGGCCTCAGGCGTCTGTGGATCGGCAGCGTCGCCATCCCGGCCGAGAAGGCGGTCGGTCCCTCGGGCTTTCGACCCGCGCTGCATTTCGCGGCGGTGAATTTTGCCGGACTGCACGCCCTGCGCGTCCAGTCGGCCGGCGATGCGTCCCTCGTGCAGGATGCGGCGCGCGTTGTCGGCGTCTTGCCCGGCCTATACGTCCGGCGGCACCAGCGCCGCCAGCACTAGAGGCTTACCCTTCGCCTGTGGACTCGCCCATCGCTCGGAGGTCGGCCGCCTCACTGGCCGCTGCCGGTGGGGTATTCCGTTTCCTGATGCAGCCGCGAGACCTCGCACATCCCGAGGCGTGCGACTTTCTGGCCGGCAATCCCCAGGAGATGGCCCGGCCGGCCTACATCGAAGCCGTCCAACGGGCGCTGGTGCCGGACTCACCGTCGTATTACGCCTATGGACCTCCGTGGCGACCGGCCGCTCAAGCTGTTGCTTCCGCGCTCGGCGAGAGGCTCGGGTTGGAGCTTGATCCCGATGACGTCTTTCTCACACGCGGAGCGAGCTCGGGGCTCGGCCTGCTGCTCCGCGTGCTGCTCGACCCCGGCGACGAGGTGATCATGATGTCGCCGCCCTGGTTCTTCTATGAGGCGATGCTCTCGGCGGAGTCCGTCGAGACGGTTCGAGTGCCGCTGACCGAAGAGAAATTCGACCTCGACCCGGAGGCGGTATCGCGCGCTATCACGCCGCGCACGCGTGCTGTCATCGTCAACACTCCCCACAACCCGAGTGGGCGCATCTATCCAGAGGATCAGCTGCGCGAGCTCGCGTCGGTCCTCGAGCGGGGATCGGAACGGAATGGCCGCCGCATCTATCTGCTGAGCGACGAGGCATACGCACGCATCCTGTTCGATGGCAACCGGATGATCACGCCCTCGCGTTTCTACCCGGCTACGGTCATGCTCCACAGCTATTCGAAGACGCTGCTGGCGCCAGGTCAGCGCGCGGGTTACATGGCGATGCCGCGATCGATGCCGGCGCGCGAGCAGGTCCGGATGGCGCTGATGCTCGGGTCGATAGGCAGCGGCACGGTGCCCGACACCGGGATGCAGCATGCGATACCGGAGCTGGAGAAAATGATCATCGACATCCCTGCCCTGCAGCGCAGGAAGGATCGAATGATCGCGGAGCTGACCCGCCTGGGGTATTCGGTCGGGTCACCTGAAGGCGGGTTCTATCTGTTTCCGCGGACTCCGATCGCCGACGCGACCGAGTTCTGCGATTGGCTCGCGGAGCGGCGGGTGTACACGCTGCCCGGAGAAGCATTCGAGCGGCCGGGCTACTTCCGCCTGTCGCTGACCGCGACCGACGCGATGGTCGATCGCGCGCTGCCGATCCTGGCCGAGGCCATGCAAACGCTCGCGACGCCGAGTGCGTCCAGACCATGACATTGGTTTCGCTACATCTCATAAATGAGATGCGCTGGGCCGACAAGGCAATCCGGCGCCGGTGGGGCCTGGTGGCCTCATGGTGAAGACAGGCGGCAGTTTGGTCTAGGCTCGACCGGTTGCGGCGGCCCAGGCCCCAAATCGCCCTGGCGCTTTGCGCTTCTTCCGACGCGTTTCCCAGTACGAATGGGACTCGGCAGCTCCGGTCGCGGTCGCGCAGGCGGCCGGCCTTCACGCGAGCCGCGTCGACGGTTCAGCTCTCGTCTACAACCGCCCGGATCCCAAGCTGCCTGACCTGCTGGTCTGCCGTCGCGAGCTGGCCGAGCCGATTCTTGCCGCGATCCGCAAAGCGGCCCGCTAGAGCGCCGCCAGGTACACGGCCAGCAGTTCCTCCGCGGGGTGCTTGCCGGCCAGCTCACCGGCGGCTTTGCGCAGCTCCGGTTCTCCGATGCCGTAGGCGGCGATGTGCTGCGGAAGGCCGAGCGACGCTGTCAGCCGATAGACATCGTCGGCAGAAGGCAGGGCGGCGAACCTGTCGGGCATCCGCGGCGCCAGGTACCGCATGACGTGCGGCAGCAGCAAGCACGATGTGACCCCGTGCGGGATGCCGTGCCTCGCGCCGATCTGCTTACCCATCGTATGGCTCAACCCCGCGGCGGACGCGCCCGGCAGCGTGAACGAGAACCACGCCGCCAGCTGGTTCTCGGTCCGGACATCAACGTCCCCGGGCGACGCCTTCGCCCGTGGCAGCGAGTCGAGCAACCGGCGGATCGCCTCGAGCGACATCACGTCGTTGAACGGATGGTCACCTTCAGCGATGAATCCCTCGACCGCGTGGTCGAGCGCGCGAATGCCGGTCGACAGCCACAGCTGTATGGGCGTGGCCAGCGTGAGCTCGGCGTCGTAGATCACTGTCTGCGTCATCAGGCGCGGGTCGCGCATCCCCGCCTTGTCACCGGCCTCGTTCGTGTAGCCGGCTCCGGCGGCGAGCTCCGCCACCGACAGCGTGGTCGGGATCGCGATGTGGGGGACGGCGCGGCCGTCGCCCCGGGCGAGGCGCAGCGAGATGATCTTTGCGGCGTCGATTGCGCTGCCCCCGCCGAAGCTGACGATCGCATCGACCTCGCTGCTCGAGGCAGTCTCGACGCCAGCGTCGATCTGCGACATCGGAGCGTGCTGGCCGATCAGGACCGTGGCGGCGGGTTGCAGCGGGAGCCGCTCGACCGATGAAAGCAGCGACCTGGTGGTGACCAGGGCGACCCGCTGCGCCTCCAGCCGCTGCACCTCCGCGCCAAGCTGGGCGACCGAGCCGGGGCCCCAGTGAACGCTTCGCGGATTCGAATAGGCGAAGACGCCGGTCGGCATACTACGCAAGCATTGAGCATCGCCCACGGTCACCGCGTGGTCGAGGCCGGCGCCCCGCTCCGCGCGGCCCGCGCGGTGTGCATCCTGCTGCATGGCCGCGGCGCGACCGCAGAGGACATCATGACCGTCGCGTCGGAGATCCAGCTTCCCGGGTGGGCGTACCTGGCGCCGGAAGCGGCCGGTAATACCTGGTATCCGAACCCGTTCACAGCTCCGCTCGAGAGCAACGAGCCGCACCTGAGCGCAGCCCTGGACATGCTTTCCAGCCTGGTTGAGCGCGTCGAGATGGACGTGCCCGTGCAGCGGATCATGCTGCTCGGCTTCTCCCAGGGTGCCTGCCTGACCCTCGAGTGGGTCGCGCGCAACGCCCGCCGCTTCGGCGCGGTGGTCGGCCTGAGCGGCGGCCTGATCGGTCCGGATGGAACCCAGCGTGATTATCCGGGCAGCCTCGACCGCACTCCGGTATTTCTCGGCTGCAGCGACGTAGATCCGCACATACCGATGCGTCGGGTGGTGGAGGCGGGCGACGTGCTGAAGCGGATGGGCGGGGAGGTGACGGTCCGGTTCTATCCCGGGATGGCGCACATGGTCAGCCTCGAGGAGATCGCCACCATCCGCGGGCTGGCCGCGTCGATCTAGGCGGCAAGGAAACGAGCAATGGAGGCTTAGACACGGAAATGCACCTGGAAGACATCGTCATCTTCATCGTGGTCGGCCTGATCGCCGGCTTCCTGGCCAGCCGGATCGTGCTCGGCAAGGGCCGCGGCTGGCTCATGGACATCATCATCGGCATCCTCGGCGCGGTGATCGGCGGCTGGCTGGCGAGTCAGCTCCACATCTCCATCAACGTGGGCGTCCAGATCGTGAACCAGATCATCATCGCGTTCGTCGGAGCGGTGCTTCTTCTCCTCATCTGGCGACTCGTCTTTCGTCGAGGGAAATAGCCAGTCCCGTCGCCGTCTTGTAACCCACGGATGGATTACGGGCAGCCTGTTCGTTTCGGTGTGTTTGTCATCCCGGAGGCAACCGAAAGGCCGCTGCAGCAGGCCCTGATCGCCGACGAGCTCGACTTCGACGTCATCGGCGTCCAGGACCACCCATACCAGCGCCGGTTCTTCGACACGTGGACGCTGCTGACAGCGATCGCGATGCGCACCGAACGCATCACCGTTTTTCCCGATGTTGCGAACCTGCCGCTTCGCCCGCCGGCGATGCTGGCCAAGGCGGCCGCGACGCTCGACATCCTGAGCGGCGGCCGCCTCGAGCTAGGACTGGGAGCCGGTGGATTCTGGGAGGCGATCGCGGCGTACGACGGCCCAGTGCGAACGCCTGGCGAGTCGGTGTCCGCCATGGAGGAGGCGATCCAGGTGATCCGGCTGCTGTGGAGCGGACAGCACGGCATCCGGTTCGACGGCAAGTTCTACCACCTGGCGGGGGCGCACTCGGGCCCGGCGCCTGCGCATCCGATCGGCGTATGGCTCGGCGCTTACAAGCCGCGGATGCTGTCGTTGGTCGGTCGCCTGGCCGATGGCTGGGTGCCCTCCTACGGCTACGTGAAGGAGCCCGAGCTGCTCGAAGCCAACGCACGCATCGACGAGGCCGCGCGGCAGGCGGGCCGCGACCCGCAATCGATCCGGCGGGTGCTCAACGCCGGCTACATGGATGCGAATCAGTTGGTTGAGCTCGTTACGAATGTGGGGATGGACACATTCCTCGTGACCAACGACCCCGACGAGATGCGGACCTTCATGGCTGAGGTCGCACCAAGGGTTCGAGAACAAGTTGAATCACGCCGATCACGTCGCGCTGATTGAAGGCGGGGTGGGGGAGCGGGGAGGCCGGTGGGCCGACCTCGGCGCGGGCGATGGAGCATTCACGCTCGCACTGGCGGACCTCGCCGGTCCCGACGCCCAGATCATCGCCGTCGACAAGGACGCGCGCGCGCTCCGAGAACTGCGTGGTCGCTTCGAAACTCGAGTCGCGGACTTCACGCGACCACTGAACCTCCACGACCTCGAGGGTGTAGTGATGGCGAACTCGCTGCACTACGTGCGGGACAAGGAACCAGTGCTTAGAGCGGTGCGCGCGATGCTGCGACCGGGAGGCAGATTGATCATCGTCGAGTACGGTGCGGACCGCGGCAACCCGTGGGTGCCGTATCCATTCACCTACACGCGCTGGGAAACGATTGCGGCTCGGGCGGGATTCAAAAACACGAGGCTCTTGAAAACCGTCCCGAGCCGCTGGCTGGGGAGCATGTACTCGGCCGTGAGCGAGGCCTAGAAGACCTGGCTCTGTCTCTCGGCCTCCTGCATGTGCCGCCCCCGGTGACGCCGCATCCAGCGCCGGATCATCACGCTCCGCCGGTCGTCGACCGAGCGGCCTCCGCCGCCCGGGTTGAAGCGCTTGGTCACGCCGTCGAGCTTGGCACCCCACGTGACGTACTTCTTGAAGCGCTCTTCGGCCTCCCGGGCGATGCCGATCCGATGCCCTCGGGTCTCCTCGCGGAAGCGCGCGATGCGGCCGGCCGCTGCGCCCTCCTTCTCCTCCGGAGTCGAACCGACGTTGACCTCCGGCAGCGTGCCGATGACCACGATCTGGTCGTCCTCGACCGCTACCTCTACCCCCGTGAACCAGCCGTCCGGGAGCCTTCCGGCAAACCAACCTTTGATCGAACCGAGTTCCTTGTCATCCATGGATTACATAATTACACTGTTAAAGATGCCACGTCAAGGGGGACAACAAGACTCATTGACAACCTCGCGTAAGCTCACGGTCACATGGGAATGATGCCGCCGGGCTCCCACGGGCCCGTGATCTGGTGGGGAGGATGGGGAGGCCGCCGGCGCAAGCCCGAGGACGGTCCCGCGAACAGCGGCCTGACCGGCGATCCGACGATCGAGCCGCCGCAGCTGCCCGAGGGCCCAAAGAACCTGCGGGGCCGCTGGGAGAGCCTCAAGCAGTCCGTTGTCGGCACCACGGCGGCCCTGCCGCAGGTGCTGCGCCTCGTCTGGGAAGCGAGCCGCCCGATCACCATCGGCCTCTTCATCACGACCGCCATCGCGGGCATCATCCCGACCATCTCGGTCGGGATCACCCTGATGCTGACCAACGCGGTCGTGCGCGGGATCGTCATCAACGCGTCCCACCTCCCGGACCACGTAAGGCTTTCCGAGCTCGGCGTCGCCTGGCTGCCGCCTCTGACCTTCACCGCGGTCGGGATGATCGTCTTCCTGGCCGCCGTTCAGCTGGTCATCTTCGCCGTCACCGCGCTGCTCAACACCTTGCGCAACATCACTCAGCAGCTGCTGCAGAACTCGGTCTCGATGCGCATTCAGCTGATGGTCATGGAGAAGGCCGCGTCGCTCGACCTTCCGTTCTACGAGGACCCGGCTTCATACGACCTGCTGCGGCGCGCGCAGAACGATTCCATCAACCGCCCGGTCCTGATGATCGCGACCGCTTTCGGTCTCCTGCAGACGATCCTCACGCTCGTCACGATGATCGCGTTCATCTTCGGGGTCAGCTGGATCCTGGCGATCATCGTGCTGCTGTCGCCCGTTCCGGCCTTCATCGCCGACACCAGGTATGGGTGGCGCGGCTACAACATCGCGCGATGGGGCTCGCGGCTGCTCCGGCGCATGAACTACATGGTCAGTCTCGTGACGACTGATTCCTTCGCCAAGGAGGTGAAGCTGTTCGGGCTCGGTCACTACTTCATTGACCGCTACCGGCTCGTCGCCAACGCCTTCTACGCCAGCCAGCGCGCGCAGGTGGTGCGCCGGTACATGACCGGCTTCGCGCTGGGCAACCTGAGCACGATCGTCACCTCGATCACGTACCTGTACATCGCACTCCAGGCGATCGCCGGCCGGCTGACGCTGGGCGCCCTGACGGCCTATACCCAGGCCGCGGTCCAGGTGCAGAACTCGATCCAGAGCCTCCTGGGCGGCTTCTCCGGAATGTACGAGCACAACCTCTACCTCAACAACCTGATCGAGCTCATGGCCCAGCAGCCGTCGCTGCCGGTGGCCGCCAACCCGAAGCCGGTGCCAAAGCCGTTGCGTGGCGAAATTCGCTTCGAGAACGTCACCTTCGCCTACCCGGGTGCAGAGGCCCACGCCTTGACGGAGGTCTCGTTCACGATCAAGCCGGGCGAGACGCTCGCGGTGGTCGGTCGCAACGGCGCGGGCAAGACGACGCTCTTCAAGCTGATCTGCCGCCTCTACGACCCGACGGGCGGCCGGATCCTGATCGACGGCGTCGACATCCGGGATTACGAGCCAGACGACATCCGCCGCCAGATCGGCGCGATGTTCCAGGACTATGTCGACTACCAGGCGACCGCCAGCGAGAACATCGGCCTGGGCAACGTGCCCGAGATCGCCAACCGCGACGCTGTGGTCAGCGCAAGCAAGCAGGCGGGGTCGGACGAGCTCATCGCCACGCTTCCAGCCGGCTACGACACGGCTCTGGGCAAGTGGTTCGACGCCGGGGTCAACCTGTCGGGAGGCGAGTGGCAGAAGGTGGCGCTGGCCCGCGCGTTCATGCGCGAGGACGCTCGGATCCTGCTCCTCGACGAGCCCACCTCCGCGCTCGACGCGCAGGCCGAGTACGACCTCTTCGAAAGACTGCGTTCGCTGACCCGTGGCCGGACGGCGGTCTACATCTCGCACCGCTTCTCGACGGTCCGGCGAGCCGACCGGATCATCTTCCTCGAGCACGGCGGGCTGGTCGAGGAAGGCACGCACGAGGAATTGATGCGTTTGGGCGGCCGCTATGCGAGGCTCTTCCGCATGCAGGCCGCCGCCTACACCGGCGAAGACATCGAAGAGCTTGTCGGGGACGTCGGCTAGGCCGGCTTTGCTGAGCGGCGCCCTGCTGGGCGTCGCCACCTTCGCTTTCTACATGATCGGCTCGAACCGCTCGTTCGGCTACGACGCGGCCGCCACCTTCGCCAACTTCATCGCGACCCCGTCGATCTGGGACGCGTTTGCAATTCGGTCGGTGATCCCGACCGTCCCGGTGACCCAGGTCGCGACCAACGACCACGTCCTCCTTTCCCTGTTGAGCCACCTCATCTTCTCGGCGACCGGCTCGCGCAGCGAGGTCGTGTACCGTGTGCTGCCCGCCCTGGCGGCCGGTGGAACGGTGGGGATTTCAACGGCCTTTCTGGCCCGCCGGTTCGGCCTGCTCGCGGGGCTGAGCGCCGGCCTTTACATCGCCACCGACCCATTGTTCGTCGACAACAGCCGCGACCTCCGCGGCTACAGCCTGGCGGCCCTCGGCTCGGTCGTGGCGACCCTGAGCCTCAGCGGCCGGTGGACGCGCGGCCGGTTGATCGCCTACGCCGTGATCATGGGGCTCGCGATCGCGGCCCAGCTCTTCGCCGTGGTCGTCCTCCTGTGTCATATCGCCTGGATCGCGACCCGGCGCTCCCAAACCGAGCTGATGCACGTCGCGCCGGCCTGGATCGCGGCGGCCGCGATCGGGCTGGGCGCCAGCGCGAACATCCAGGTCACAGAGTTCACGCAGCACGGCCTGCCCGCTTCGCAGTTCTACCCGACGTTTCCGCGCGACGCGATCTTCTTTCTGGTCGGCGCGCCGGTTTTGCTGCCGATGGGCTTGTGGCTCTCGAGCGCCGGGCTGGGTCTCTGGCTGAAGCGCCGCGAGCCGTGGTTGTGGTCGACCGTGGCGGTGCTGGCGGTCGTCGTGCTGGTCCTGTGGCTCGGGCTGCGTCCGGCGTTTCTCTACCCGCGCTTCTTCCTCTTCCTGGTCCCGGCTTGCGGATATCTGATGGCCGCGGCCATCGCCCGTTGGTGGGTGCTGGCACCTGTGGTGATCCTCGGCGCGGCGGCCGCGGTTCTCAGCCAGGCTTCCGGCTATACCCAGGACCCGCTGGCGCTGCCTCAGGCGGCCGCGGTGGTGGAGCGCATCCACGCCTCGGGCGGGCGGGCATGCGTGATCCACAGCGATGAGCAGGTCCTGAGCGCCTACACCTCGGACTTCACGGTCGTGACCCGAGCCGACCAGCTGGCGGGATGCGACGCGGTCGTGGTGGTCAGCTGGGGGATCGACCTGGCCCTGCGCGACCAGGCGGCGCAGGAGTTTCCGCGACTTACGACGCTGCCCGCTTACTACCCGGCGGTCGTTCTAGAAAGATGAGTGCCCGGTGCAGGCGTGCATGCCTTGAGGCGTTAGCTGGAGCACCCGAACCGCGCGGCCCCGCATGCGGTCACACCGCCAGCAGAACACGACAGCGTCGATTCCCCAGGGCAGAATCCCTTTGAGCAATACCTCGCGCTCCTTTCGATGGAGGGCCCAGCAGATGAAGAAATGCATCGAGCCCGAAGAATGTATCGGCTCTTCGCCGACAAAGCGAGGGAATTGCAGTTAAGAACTTGTGAAACGCGCTCAGGCCGGGTGGATCCGGTCGATCTTGGCGGCCAGGACGAAGTCGTTCTCGGTCAGGCCGCCGGCGGCGTGGGTCGTCAGGTCGACCCGTAATAAGCCGTAGCTGAGGTGCAGGTCGGGGTGGTGGCGTTCGGCCTCGGCGATGAGGGCGATCCGGTTGATGAGGTCGACACCCGGCATGAACCCCGTGAACCTAAAGGTCTTGGTTAGTGACAGGCGGCCGTCGATTTCGGCCACGCTCCAGCCCTCGAGCTGGGAGAGGAGGGAGTCGATTTCGCCGCGGGGGAGCGTCGGGGTGCCGGGCTTGCAGACCACGCAGTGGCGCTCGGCGAGAGGCGTCGCCATCCCGCTGACCATGCTACGTGGGTGGGTAGAATGAGACCTCCCATGGGCGGCTAGCTCAGTGGGAGAGCGCTTGCCTCACACGCAAGAGGTCGTTGGTTCAAACCCAACGCCGCCCACCAATAGCGGCCCCGTCGTCTAGTGGCCTAGGACGCAGCCCTCTCAAGGCTGAGATCGCGGGTTCGAATCCCGCCGGGGCTAC
>DASPXA010000074.1:0-1974 GCA_035637495.1 Verrucomicrobiia bacterium | reverse complement strand
GTCGACGATGTCCGGCGGCAAGGCAGCCCGAAAGCCTGAGAGGATGAACCCGAAGAAGCAGGCAACGCCGATCGCGTGAGCCCAACCAGCGTTCGCGACCGTGAGGAAGCCAATGCCTGCGACGAGGAAGGCAACCGAGAGCCGTGTGTCCAACCGGACGCTCACAAGCCCTCGGCGCCGGGAGCCGACCGGGGCCTCGACCGAGCTCGGCCCGCTGTCCCGGAGCTTGCCGCCAAGCGTCAGCCGGAAGAGGAGCGCAAGCGACGGGAAGAGCAGCAGCGCGCCGACGAGGACCGCGACGACGACGGCGACCAGCGTGTCGTGCCCGGCCGCCGCCTCGTGGATCGTGAGCCCGTGCAGGAACACCGGGTTTTGGGCCAGCGCCCAGCCGGCAATCGTCGCGGCGACGGCCACCGCGGCCAGGTACCGCGCGGGTTCGTAGCGCCGTCGCCAAAGGAGCGCGAGCGTCGCTATACCGGCGATCACGGAGGCGACCAGCGCGGGCAGCCCCACGCCCTGGGTGAGTCGCCTGAAGATGCGCTCTGCGTCGAAGTCCAGGACGATGAGCGCTCCGATCGCGATGGCGCCGGCGGTGAGCCCCGCGCCGAGCGCTCTGGCACGGAAACGGTCGGCGAGGGCGCGGTCGCCTTGGCGTTCAGCATCGCCACTCAGAAACACGGCTGAGGTATAGGCGCCGCTCGCGACGGCGAGCATGCCGATTGCGATCGAGGTCGGGTTGAGCCAGCTCGTTACGAGGCTGCCGCCCGGGTTGCCGAGATGCACGCGCTCGGAGGCGATCGCGCCGATCACGGTGCCGAGCGCGAACGGCGTCAGGACCGACGAGAGCGCGAAGACGGTGTCGACCCGGCGTTGCTCACCGGCACTCCTGGTTCCCGCACGCAGGGCGTAGGCACCCCCGCGCATGACGATCCCGACGCCGGCGATGAAAAGCGGGATCGAGAGCGTCGACGCGATCGAGCCGAAGGCGGCCGGGTAGGCGGTCCAGACGACGGTGAGGATGAAGATCAGCCAGACGTGGTTGGCCTCCCAAACCGGCGCCATCGCGTGATGGGCCTCGTCGCGAACCTCGTCGGCCTGCTTGCCACTGCCGGCGACGAGCTGCCAGAAGCCGGCGCCGAAGTCGGCGCCGCCGAGCACCGTGTAGAGCGCGAGCCCCACGAGCGCGAACCAGAGTGGCACCTCGTAGAGATGCATTAGACGGGCGTCCTCGAGAGGCGAAGGAGGACCCAGGCGACTCCGGCGGCGAGCGCGAGGTAGACGAGCGCGAGGGTGGCGTAGCCAACGGGAATCACGTCCGCCCCGGTCACCGCCTCCGAGGTGCGCATGACGTGGTAGACGACCCAAGGCTGGCGGCCGACCTCGGTCGTCACCCAGCCTGCGATCAGCGCGACGACGGAGAGCGGCCCCGCCACCACCAGCGCCCCGTAGAACCAGGTCGACTCCGGCAGCCGCCGCCGTCGGATGCGCGTCGCGAAGTAGACGACCGAGAGCAGCGCGAGCCCGGTGCCGATCCCGACCATGGTCTGGAAGGCGTAGCGGACGACGTTCACCGGCGGGCGGTCTGCGGGCGGGACGGCATCGAGCCCTTGCACTGTGGCGTCGGTGCTGTGGAAGGCGAGCAGGGAGAGCAGATGCGGAAGCGGGATCCCGTACTCGACGTGGCCGTCTGTGTACCAGCCGAGGATGTGCACGGGCGCGCCCTTGGTGGTTTCGCCCAGCCCCTCGAAGGCGGCGAGCTTGGTCGGCTGGTTGGTCGCGACCTCGCGCCCGTTCCAGTCGCCGATGAAGACCTGCGCAACCGAGGCGAGTGTCGCGGCCGCGAGCGGGATTGCAAGCGCTGTGCGTTCGTACCGGCCCCAGCGGCCTCGAAGCCGCCCAAAGCCGTAGGCGCTCGCCAGGACGAAGCCGGTGACCATGTAGCCGGCCAGGTACATGTGCGTGAGCTCGTGCCAG
>DASPXA010000073.1:0-43898 GCA_035637495.1 Verrucomicrobiia bacterium | reverse complement strand
ATCGCCTCCTCCTCGTCGAGGAAGCGCTGCACCGTGACGACCGGGCCGAAGACTTCCTTCTTCACGATCTCTTCGTCCGGGCCCGTGGGCACGACCACGGTCGGCTCGTACCACGAGCCCGCCTTCTTGATCCGGGCGCCGCCGGTGAGGACCTGCGCGCCTTCCTTCCTGGCTCGGTCGACGAAACCGGAGACCCGGGCGAGCTGCTCCTCCGACACGAGCGGGCCCATCTCGGTGTCGTCGTCCAGCGGGTCGCCGACCCTCAGGCCTTTGATCGCCGGCACGAGGTCGGCCAGCAGCTTCTCCTCGATCTGGGGTCCCGCGATGACCCGCGTGGCCGCGGTGCAGTCCTGGCCGGCGTTGAAGTAGCCGCCGATTCTGATCCACTCCACGACCTTGTCGAGGTCTGCGTCGTCGAAAACGATCACGGGCGCCTTGCCGCCCAGCTCCAGGTGGACGCGCTTGAGCGTCGAGGCGGCCGCCCTCGCAACTTCCTTCCCGGTGGCCACGTCGCCGGTCAGCGAGACCATCGACACGCCCGGGTGACGGACGATCCCGGCGCCGACGGGCTCACCGTCTCCGGTGATGACGTTGAAGACGCCCGCCGGAAAGATGTCGGCGGCGAGCTCCGCGAGCTTGACCGCGGTGAGCGGCGTCCACTCCGACGGCTTGAGCACCACAGTATTGCCCGCGGCCAGCGCGGGGCCGATCTTCCAGGCGGCCATCATCAGGGGATAGTTCCAGGGCGCGATCGAGCCCACGACGCCGATCGGCTCCCGGCGGAGCATGCTCGTGAAGCCCTGCATGTACTCGCCGGTGGCGCGCCCCTCGAGTGCGCGAGCGGCGCCTGCGAAGAAGCGGATGCAGTCCACGATGGGGGGAATCTCCTCGGACTTCGTCGCCGCAAGCGGCTTGCCGACGTTCTCCGACTCGATGCGGGCGAGCTCGTCGCCGTTGGCCTCGATCGCCTCGGCGAGCTTGAGCATGCGCTCGCTGCGCTCGCGCGGAGTGGTGTCCGACCAGCCTCCGTCAAACGCTTTGCGCGCAGCGGCCACGGCGCGGTTGACGTCCTCCTCGGTTCCTTTCGGAACGTGGGCGATCACCTTGCCCGTCGCGGGATTGACGATCTCCTGAGCATCACCGCCTGACCCCGGAGTCCATTCGCCGCCGATGAACATCTCGTGACGTCGCAGCGTGGTGCTCATACCGCCTCCCTGTTATGCGCCGAGCGAGGCGCCGAGTATGTCGAGTCCTTCCTCGAGCTGGTCGTCCGGGATCGTGAGCGGCATCAGCGTGCGCACAACGTTGTGGTGCACGCCGCAGCGAAGAACGATCAGTCCCTTCTCGCGCGCGGCGGTCAGGATCCTGGCCGTCTCCTTGTCCGCCGGCTCTTTCGTGCCGCGGTCGCGGACCAGCTCCATGCCCGCCATGGCGCCGACGACCCTGACGTCCCCGATGATCTCGTGCTCCGCGGCCCACGACTGCATTCGCTCCTCGACCGCAGAACCGATTCGGGCCGCGCGCTCGGGCAGCTTCTCTTCGCGCATGATGTCCATCACGGCGAGGCCGGCCGCGCACGCCACCGGATTGCCGCCGTACGTGCCGCCCAGGCCGCCGGGGTCGGGCGCGTCCATCACACCGGCCTTGCCGACGACGGCGCTCAGCGGGAAGCCGGCGGCCAGGCTCTTGGCGACGGTCATCAGGTCAGGCTCCACGCCCGAGTGCTCGATGGCGAAGAACTTGCCGGTGCGGCCGAAACCGGTCTGGATCTCGTCGGCGATGAGCATGATTCCGTGGCGGTCGCAGAGCTCACGGAGCTTCCGCATGAAGTCGATCGGCGCGGGGACGAAGCCGCCCTCGCCGAGGACCGGCTCGATCACGATCGCGGCCACGCGGTTCGGGGAAACCTCGGACTCGAGGAGGTTGCCCAGGTCGGCAAGCGCCGCCTCGGTGGTCCAGCCCCGGTAGGCGTACGGGAAAGGCGTCTGGTAGACCTCCGCCGCGTACGGGCCGAAGTTCTGCTTGTAGGGCTGGACGCTGCCGGTGAGGCTGAGGGCGAGCAGCGTGCGGCCGTGGAAGCCGCCCCGGAAGCTGATCACGGCCTGGCGGCCTGTTGCGGCTCGGGCGATCTTGACCGCGTTCTCGATCGCCTCCGCGCCGGTGGAGAAAAAGATCGCCTTCTTGTCCCCCCCGATCGGGGCGACCTCGCACAGACGCTGGGCGAGCCTCAGGTAGGACTCGTACTGGACGACCTGGAACGACGTGTGGGTCGCTCTGGCAAGCTGCTCCTCGACCGCCTTCATGACGCGGGGGTGGGCGTGGCCGACGTTCATCACGCCGATGCCTCCGGCGAAGTCGATGTAGCGCTTGCCGCTGACGTCCCACAGCTCGGAGCCTCTGGCCCGGTCGGCCGTGACGGGGTGGGCGCTGGTGATGCCGCGCGGCACGTACCTGCTCCGAAGCTCGGCGAGCTCGGTCTCGGTCGTTGACTGCCCCACCGTCACGCGGCCATCTTAGGGGCCCCCACGAATTCACGGCCAAGCCTCGGAATTCGTGGCGACGGAAGCAGATACGATCCGGGGCTTGTGAAGGCGGTCGACCTCGCCGTCGAAAGGCTCTGGCCGGGGCAGGAGGCCCAGGTCTACGAGCTGGGCGGCGGGATCACCAACCGCAACTTCAAAGTCATCGTCGCCGGCGAGGCGTACGTGCTCCGGATGGGCGGCGCCAGGACCGAGCTCCTGGGCATCGATCGGTCGGTTGAGCACGCGGCCGGTCAGCGCGCATTCGAGGTGGGGGTGGGCCCTGAGGTCACCGCTTTCGTGCCCGAGGAGGGCTGGCTTGTCGCACGGTTCATCAACGGCCGGCCGATCCCGCTCGAGGAGATGCGGCAGCCCGTGGCGCTGACTCGCGTGACGGGTGCGCTGCGGGCTTTCCACGGCGCCTTACGCATTCCGGGCCGCTTCGACGCCTGGTCGGTCGTGAGTGACTACCGGGCGACGGCCGAGGCGTACGGGGTTGCCATCCCTGAGGAGTTCGACGACGCCAACGGGATAGCCGCCCGCATCGGCGCCGCCCGCGGCGAGCAGGAACTCGTGCCCTGCCACAACGACCTCCTGAATGCGAACTTCCTCGACGACGGATCGATCCGGATCGTCGACTGGGAGTACGCGGGAATGGGGGATCGGTTCTTCGACCTGGCGAATTTCTCCGTCAACCACGAGTTCGAGGTCGAGGACGACCGGCGCCTGCTGCGTGCCTACTTCGGCGAGGTGCGCGAGGCCGACCTGGCGTCCTTGCGGCTGATGCGTTTGATGTCGGACTTTCGCGAGGCGATGTGGGGCGTGCTGCAGAGCGGGATCTCGGACCTTGACTTCGACTTCACCGGTTACGCGGCAAAGCACTTCACGCGCATGCTGCAGACGGCTGCCGAGCCGGACTTCGAACGATGCCTTCGGTTGATCGATTCAGCCTATGGATCGGATCAAAACAATTGATCCCTTCTATCGACGAAAAAAGACTAGCTTGGCGTTATCACAGTGACGATGGGCGAGGGAGAAGCGGTTCTCTACGGTTCGGACGACTCTGACGAGTCGAAGGCGATGGCAGCGCTGCTGCGCGACCTCGGGATCGAGTTTCGCTTTCGGCCTGTCGACCGCGACGCGTCGGCGATGCGCGAGTGGGAGCAGCTCGACGGCGAGCGGGTGCCCGTGCTGAGGATGGGCAACCACGCGATCGTCCGTGGGCTCGACCGGATCAAGGTTCAGCAGCTGTTCGGCTGGGTCGGCTGCTAGCGGCAACCAGGCGCTTCAGCTCAACGGCGACCGCTTCGAGCGGTCTGACGCTGCGCTCCGCCCGGCAGAGGATCAATGCGCCTTCCATGCCCGCCAGGGTCGCCACCGCGACTGACCCTGCGCGATCTTCGTGGAGGCCGGCCCGCCTGAGCTGATCGGCCAGGAGCTCGATCCAGGACTGGAACGTCGCCTTCACCAGGCGCATCAGGTCCTCGGCGTCGGGCATTGTGTCAACTGCAACGCCGGCCACGACGCAGCCGGCGGTGCCGTTGGAGGCGATGACGACCTGCCGCCACATGTCGATGAAGCACTCGAGCACGCCGGCCGGAGTCTTCGCCTGACATTCGCGCTGGTGCGCGAGGACCCTTTCCGAGGTCCATTTGATGGCGTCGCCCGCGAGCTGCTCCTTGCCCTGGGGGAAGTGGTGGTAGATCGACCCCCTCGGCGCGCCGCTGTCTCCGAGGACTTCCGAAAACGACGTTGCGCTGACTCCCCGAGCGCGAATGAGCGACGCCGCGCTCCTCACCATGTCTGCTCGGCTGTCCCTGGTCATGCTGCTGCCTTGACTATGACGATCAGCATAGGGTAAGGTTGCGGAGCGACTATGGTGATCGTCATATTTTCAGGGAGGATCCCGCCATGCCGATGATCGACGTGTACGCAGCCGAGGGCACCTTCAAGGACAGGAAGGCGCTGGCGCACGACCTCGCCGCCGCGGTGATGCGGTGGGAGGCGGTGCCGTCGCTCGATCTCTTCAAAGACAACACCGCCGCCTTCATCCACGTCCTGCCGGCGGAAGCGATCTCCAATGTCTCTGGCGACAGCAACTACGCGCGCGTTCAGGTGCTGACGCCGGTAGGCGTCCTCAGCAGGGACAAGCAGCTCGGCGTCGTGAAAGAGCTGACTGAAATCGTCGCTGCAGCGGCCGGCGACGACTCGCTCAAGGAGCGCACCTGGGTCCAGATCGTGGAGTCGCCGGATGGCGGTTGGGGCATCGCCGGACACGCGAACACCAACGCCGACATCGCGGCGGCGGCAAGGAAAGCACTCGGAAAGTAGCTAGCTTCGGACGCGGGCGCCGGTCGGGTCGTACAGCGGTTCCTTCGCGACCCGTCCGGTGACCCAGGTCCCGAAGATGTCGATCTCGACCGGCGTGCCGACCGCATGCTCCGAAGGGACGTAGGCATAAGCGATCGACTGGCTGACCGTGTAGCCATAGCCGCCGCTGGTCACTCGCCCCACCACATCGCCGTCGATGCGCACGGGCTCCGAGCCGAGCACGACCGACCGCGCCTCGTCGAGCGCTATGCAGGCGAGCTTCGTGTCGGCCGGCGAGTCGCGCCTCTCCAACAGCGCGGCGCGACCGATGAAATCGCCCTTGTCGAGCTTGACGCAGAAGCCGAGCCCTGCCTGGTATGGATCGACGTCGGGCGTGATGTCGGCGCCCCACACGCGATATCCCTTTTCGAGCCTCAACGAGTCCACGGCTTTGTATCCGCCCGCCACCAGGCCTCGGCCGTGGCCGGCCTCCCGGAGCGTGTCCCACAGGCGCAACCCGAACTCCGACGGGCAGTACAGCTCCCAGCCCAGCTCGCCGACGTAAGTCACACGCAAAGCCAGGCATGGCACCGATCCGACCGCGAGCTCCCGCGCGGTCATGAACGGAAAGGCTGCGTTGCCAACGTCGGTGGGCGTCAGCGGCTGCAGGATCGATCGTGCGTCGGGCCCCCACAGGCCGATGCACGCGTACGCCGAGGTCACCTCCTCGACCTCCACCGACCCGTCGCCAGGCGCGTGGTCGCGGATCCAGGACAGGTCGTGCATGCCGAAGGCCGTGCCGGTGATGACGCGAAACCGATTCTCGGCGAGGCGCGTGATGGTGAAGTCGCACTCGATCCCGCCACCCTCATTGAGCATCTGCGTGTACGTCAGCGCGCCCACCGCGCGAGCGACGCGGTTGTCGGCGAGTCCCTCGAGAAACTCGGCCGCGCCACGCCCGCGGATCTCGATCTTGGCAAATGATGTGAAGTCGAAGATCGCGGCCGACTGCCGGCACGCTTTGTGCTCGACGCCGATGGCGGGCGACCACAGCCGGCCTGCCCATCCGTGCGGGCGAAGCGCCTGGTCGCCGTGCGCTCCGTTGGGCTCGAACCAGTTGACGCGCTCCCAGCCGGACTTCTCGCCGAAAGCCGCGCCGAGGTCCTTGAGCCGCGCGTACACGGGAGAGACGCGCAGCGGCCTCCCGGCGGAGCGCTCGTGGCCCGGGTACTTGACGTCGTAGTAGGTCGAGTACACCTCGTGCGTCCGTGCGAGCGTGTAATCCCGGCTCTTGTAGGCGCTGCCGAAGCGCCTCGAGTCCATCTCCCAGGCGTCGAGCCCGGGCCGGCCGTTGACGACCCACTCCGCAACGAGTCGCCCCATCCCGCCGGCGCCGGCCAGGCCGTGGGCGCAGAAGCCGGCCGCGACCCAGAAGCCGTGCACCTCGCTCGGTCCGAGGATGAACTCGCCGTCGGGAGTGAACGCCTCGGGCCCGTTGACCAGCCGTACCACCTCCGCGTCCTTGAGTGACGGGGTGCGGACGACCGCGTTGGTCATCAGGGGCTCGAAGCGGTCCCAGTCGGCTTCGAGCAGGCGGCCGTTGAAGTCACCTGGGATGCCGTCGAGTCCCCACGGCGCGGGCTCGCGCTCGTAGCCGCCCATGATCAGGCCACCCGACTCGGGCCGGTAGTAGACGAGCAGCGATGGATCGCGCATCGTCGGCATGTCGAGGGGCAGCCCAGAAGGCCTGGTGATGAGGTACTCGTGCGCAAATGGGATCAGCGGAACGTTGACGCCGGCCATGCGGCCGATCTCGGGAGCGAACATGCCGCCTGCGTTCACCACCAGGTCGGTGGCGATATCGCCTTTGTCCGTGGTGACGCTTCGAACGCGGCCTTCCCTGACGTCGATCCCGGTGACCCGCGTGTCCTCGCAGATCTCCGCGCCGCGACGACGCGCGCCCTCGACCAGCGCGAAGGTGAGCTGGCTCGGGTCGATGTAGCCGTCGGTGGGCAGGTAGGCGGCACCCAGCACTCCGTCGATCGACATCGGGGGAAACATCCCCTGGGCTTCCTTCGCGGAGACGAGCTCGAGCGGCAGGCCGAACGTCTTCGCCCACGCGGCCTGGCGCGTCAGCTCCTCCATCCTCTCCGGGCTCGACGCGAGGCGCAGCGAGCCGACTTCGTGCCACCCGGTCTCCAGGCCAACCTCCTGACCCAGATTTCGATAGAGGTCGACGGAGTTCATCATCATCCGGGTCAGGCTCAGCGATCCGCGCAGCTGCCCGACCAGCCCCGCTGAGTGAAAAGTCGATCCGCTCGTGACTCGGGCGCGCTCGACGAGGACCGTGTCGGTCCAACCGAGACGCGCCAGCCAGTAGAGGATCGCCGCGCCGCCGACACCTCCGCCGATGACGACGGCGCGGGCGTGGGTCCTCACACGATGTTTATGCTCGCGCTTCCGCCGGTGCGATCGCGGCCGTCTGTGGCATCCGCCGCTGTGCTGCCGCCCAGTAGATGGCACCCACGATCACGATGACCCCGACCGTCGCTTCGAAGATCGGGATGTTTCCGATCGCACCGGAGAGGCCGAGGTTCGGGAGCGCGCTGAGTGGCGGGTTGCTCGACGAGCGTGGCCAGAGGAAGTTGATCAGCATGCTGCCGCCCCAGACAAGCCCGAGCACGTTGATCAGAGTGCCCCAGCTTCCGAGCTTGAACGGCGCGCTCTCCTTCGGCCAACCCTTCGTCCGGGCGATGAGGATCGCGAGGTTCCCAAGAATGTACGAGAGGTAGATCATCCCGGTCGCCGCGATCGCGATCAGCCCGGCGCCCGCGTAGTAGAAGAGCGGAACTGCCGACAGGCCGCCAATCACGATGCATGTGCCCACAGGGGTGTGCAGTGTCGTGCTTACCTTGTTGTAGACGCGGCCGAGGGGAAGCTTGCCGTCGCGCGCCATGCCAAACGCAAGCCGGATCGTCGATGTCTGGATGGCGAGGCAGCATACGTAGATCGCCGCGAAGACCACGAACAGGTAAAGGTTTGCCGCCCAGCCTGGCAACTGCTCGATGATGTCGACGGGTGGGGCGGCTTTGCCTCCCCCAACCGCGGTGACGTAGTCGTTCATGTTGCCGGGGATGGCGATGATCGTCGAGTAAAGGAAGATCGCGCCGATGATGAACGCGCCGATCACGGCCGCGATAACGGCCCGAGGCGCCTCGCGGCGCGGATTCTTCGTCTCCTCGGCGAGCGTGCTGGCGGTGTCGAAACCGTAGATCACGAACAGCGACATGAACATGGCTGCGAAGAAGGTTCCGTAAGGGTTCGCGCCGCCGGCGCTCAAGGCGCTGGCGTCGAAGACGACGCCAGGCGATTGGTGGGCAAAGAAGATGAGCAAGACCAGGGCGAAGACGACCATGCCGAGAATCTCGAACACGACACCGGTGTTGTTCACGATCGCGACCAGGCGGACACCGAAGATGTTCAGCAAGGTGGTGCTGACGAGCACCAGGGCGCCGATGATGACCTGGTTCTGCGCGTTGTTTTCGACTTGCACGCCCAGGTTGTTCAGGAGCGGAATGAGGACGATGGGAATCGTTACGTCAACCGCGGTGACGGTGAGGATTCCAGCGAACAGGTAGATCCAGCCGGTGAACCACGAGTAGTGGCGGTTCGAAAGGTATTTGGTCCACTGGTAGACGGAGCCGGCCACCGGGAAATGCGAGCTGACCTCGGCGAAGTTCAAGGCGATGATGAACTGCCCGACTGCGACCAAAGGCCAGCTCCAGAAGAAAGCTGGACCGCCGATGCCGATCCCAAGCGCATACAGAGTGAAGATGCCGGTCGACGGAGAGATGTAGGAAAAGGCGACGGCGAAGCTGGAATAGACGCCCAGCGCGCGCCTGAGCTCCTGCTTGTAACCGAACCTGGCCAGGTCCGCTACGTCGTGGTGTGACTGGTCCTCCATGGGCTCCCCTCCCCTGACTAAACCGAGTCGGTCTGTTTGGTGCCGGAAACTATCACCGGTTGCGTGCTGCGTCAACGCGCGCGTTGGACGCAACTAGGGACCGGGCAGCGCTGCCCAACCAGGCGCCGGCCAGCCCAAGCAGAGTGCCGACGAGCAGGGTGAGGACGGTGGGCAAGAGCGCCTGGTGGCCGAAGCCCATGATCGCCGCCAGGCTGCGGGCGGTTGGCTCGAGTCCGTACCGGCTGTGGGCGACGCCGAGGGGGACGAGCCAGGCGATGAGGCCGGTCGCAGCTCCCGCGGGGAGCGCGATTCGTGCGCGCGGGTGGACGGCCCCCAGCGCCAGGCCGGCCAGGAACGGCGCCCACCACAGCCCCAGCAGCACGCCAGCCAGGGCCACCAGGACGGCCAACAGTATGGCCACGGAACGCCTCACGGCTGCATGCTCCAGGTGCGTGTGCCGCCGGAACCGGCGGCCTGTTCGGCGGTCAGCATGGGGTCGAGCAGCCCGGCCCACCACGTGTCGACACGGTTCGTGTACCAGTCCGACGCCGGGTTCTCACTCTGGCCGCCGGGGTAGACGCCCTGGAAGGTGTGCGATCCCCAGTCCACAACCATCCGCCAGCTCGGGCCGTGGGTGGAGGGGAAGTCGCGCGCGGCAAGGGGCGTGTAGGCGTCGCCGCGGTCAGGGTGCGGGCCGTAGCTCAGGCCGCTGATCTGGGCGAGGTTCTCGAGCTCCCTGGTGTGATACCTGCCCCACGTCCAGGAGTTCGGATCGCCCTTGAAGTGGCGCATCGCGCTGTGAAAAGCCTTGCGCTGGGCGTCGGGGGCGGTGCGCGAGCCTACCCCGGGTGCGCTGAAGACACGGTTGGCTGGATCGCGCAGCGTCCAGGCCTCGAGATCCTGCGTCAACGCGTTGTTCACCTCTTCGTCTTCGTCGACCGTCAGGGAGACTCCGCGCGATTTCCACCATGGCCCGAAGGTTTCGGACATGTACGCCTGCCAGAAAAACCACCACACCGACGCGGCCGCGGAATTGACATCCATTCCGTAGTCCCATGTGCGAAGCAGTTGGACTGCGGCGGACTCGTTAGGGCTCAGCTGCTCGGTGGACAGCGACTTGAGCAGCACCGGCACGACCTGTGACGCGAGGAAATCTCGGGTGTCGGTCTGCAGTGCCATCATGTCGGCGGCGCTCACCTTGCCTGGCCCGCTGAGCACGCGATGGATCTCGTTGGCGCGGTAGCCCGGATCGAAGAAGTTCGACGCCGTGCCGATGTAGTACGGGTAGTCCTTCGTCACCTGACGCTGATTCGCTGACCAGATGATGTGGTCGGGCGGGTTGTAGTCCTGTGGGATGTCGTCGAAGGGGATCGTGCCCTTGATGTCGAACTCACCCGTGCCCGCCATCGGCAACCAGGGCTGGCCTTTGGCCACCTGCGGGTAATAGCCGGCGGAGATCAGTCCGATGTTGCCGCGGTCGTCTGCATAGACGAAGTTGTGGGTCGGCGACAGCCAGCCACGAAGGGCATCCCGGAACTCCTGCCAGCTGCCGGCGCGGTCGACCTGCAGCAGGACTTTCAGGTCTTGCGACGGGAGATTGCCCGCCCACCACACTGACGTCGTCTGGCCTCGCTCAGAGATGACCGGGCCGTGGACGGTCGACCTGACCTTTACATGCTGGGTTGTTCCGCCGCGCACCGGTATGTCAAATGACAGCGTGGTGTATTCCTTCCAGCCGCCGTTCCACGAGTAAGTTCCCGGGTGAGCCGGATCCTCCTTCTCGACGTAAAAGAACGTCTGCTGGTTCTGCGCGTCGGTCAGGCTCCACGCGATGTGCTCGTTGTGGCCGATCAGCACCACCGGAGTGCCGGGGATGCTCACGCCCGCCGCGTGGTAGCTCGGCGAGTCCATGCTCAGCTGGAACCAGATCGCGGGCAGGGTCAGGTGAAGGTGCGGATCGCCAGCGAGGAGCGCGCCGCCGCTCGTGCTCTTCGCCCCCGCGACGGCCCAGTTGTTGCTCGCGCCGCCGGTGGCTACGAGTCCTTGCGGCAGCGCGGCGAGCTTCTGGTAGAGGGCCTTCGCCGATTCAGCCTCGGCATCGGTGACCTGGCGCATGGTCTCGATTGGCGCGACCGTCGGCTTGGGATACGGACCCGGGTCGTACGGCGACTGCGCGTTTGGCGGCAGGATCGGAAACCACTCCGCGGCGAGGTCTGCGCCCAGCGATTTGCTCAGCAGCGACATCACAAGCGGCGTGTCCGTGAAGTTGAGCGTCTGTGTCATGTCGCCCTTGACCAGCAGCGAGTCGATCGGGGTCCACGGCTGGGGCTCGTAGCCGAGCAGCTTGAACATCGCGTCGAGCTGGTGGGTCGATCTGGCTTCGGAGATCCGGTCATTGACGCCCTGCGCGTAGGCGATCAGCGCGGCGCGCGAATCGTCGCCGTGGGGCAGGGCGTTCCATTCCGCCTTGGCAGTGCGGAGCAGTCCCAGCTCGAGCTCGAACCTGTCGGTGTCGACCGCTTCCTTGCCGACGATCTCGGACAGCCGGCCTGCCCCCTGCCGGCGGAGCAGGTCCATCTGGAAGAGGCGGAACCTCGCGTGGACGTAGCCCGTCGCCAGGAACAGGTCGTGGTCGGTCTGGGCGGTGATGTGGGCGGTACCGTCCTTCTCAAAGAGGACGCGCGCCTGCTGCTGCAGCCCGTCGAGGCGGAGCATTCGGTCGGTGACCTGCGCGTCGGCGGCCATGGTCCAGGCGCCGGTGGCGGGATTGAATGTCGGACCTAGCGCGGGCAGGGGGCCGGCGCCTGCAAACGCTGCATACAAGACCGCCGCGGAGACGAGGACCGCGGCGGTTAGATTCGCAATGCGGCGCATTCAGCCGCGAAAAGCCTACTGCTCTTCCTTGCCTGCTTCCTCTTTTCCCCGTCTTGCGATCTCGGCCACCACCGCAGGGTCGGCGAGCGTGGTCGTGTCACCGAGGGGCCGGTTTTCCGAAACGTCTCGCAGGAGGCGGCGCATGATCTTGCCGGAGCGAGTCTTCGGCAGCTCGGGGGTGAAGACGATGTTCGCCGGCGCGGCGAACTTGCCGATCACCTTGCCCACGTGGTCGCGCAGCTCCTTGAGCATCTGCGGTGAGCCGTCCTGGCCGCCCTTGAGCGTCACGAACGCGACGATGGCTTGACCGGTTTGCGCGTCGTTGCGGCCGGCGACCGCAGCCTCGGCAACGGCGGAATGGCTGACCAGCGCGCTTTCGACCTCGATGGTCGAGATGCGGTGCCCCGAGACGTTCATCACGTCGTCGACCCGTCCCAGCAGCCAGAAGTCGCCGTCCTCGTCGACACGAGCCCCGTCGCCGACGAAGTAAGTGTCCTTCCAGCGGCTCCAGTAAGTCTGCTGGTATCGCTCGGGGTCGCCAAATATCCCTCGCAGCATCGCTGGCCACGGCTTGCGGATGACGAGATAGCCGCCCCCTCCCGGCGGGACCGTCTCTCCCTGGTTGTCGTACACGGCGGCGTCGACGGTGGGGAACGGTTTGGTCGCCGAGCCGGGCTTCAGCGTGGTGATGCCGGGCAGGGGCGTGATCAGGATCATCCCCGTCTCCGTCTGCCACCACGTGTCGACCACCGGCGTCTTGTTGGAGCCGATGTGCTCCCGATACCAGACCCAGGCCTCGGGGTTGATCGGCTCGCCCACGGTCCCGAGGAGGCGGAGCGAGCTGAGGTCGTGCTTCTGCGCGTATTCGTGGCCCCACTTCATGTGGGTTCGGATGGTGGTCGGCGCGGTGTAGAGGATGTCGGGCTTGTACCGCTCGACGATCTTCCACCAGCGGTCTTTGTCCGGAAAGTCCGGCGTTCCCTCGTAGATGATCCCGGTCGTTGCGTTGGCCAGCGGGGCGAAGACGATGTAGCTGTGGCCGGTCACCCAACCGATGTCGGCCGCACACCAGTAAACCGACTTTGGCTTGACGTCGAAGATGTAGTGGTGGGTCGCGGAGACTCCAACGAGGTATCCGGCGGTCGTGTGGATGATGCCCTTCGGCCTGGCGGTGGTGCCGCTCGTGTAGAGGAGGTACAGCAGGTCCTCTGAGTCCATCGGCTCACAGGGACTTGTCTTCGGGTCGTCGCTCAGTCCTTCGAGCACGTCGTGGGCCCAGACGTCGCGCCCAGGCAGCATCTTGGCTTCGCCGGTGCGTCTGACGACCAGGCATCGGTTGACCGACGGGGACTCGTCCAGGGCCGCGTCGGCGTTCGACTTGAGGGGCACCTTGTTGCCGCGGCGCCAGCCTTCGTCCTGGGTGATCAAGAGCTCGCACTGCATGTCGTTGAGGCGGCCGGCGAGCGCCTCGGCGCTGAATCCGCCGAAGACGACGGTGAACGGGGCGCCGATTCGCGTGCAGGCCAGCATGGCGATCGGCAGCTCGGGAATCATGCCCATGTAGATGCCGACGTGCGTGCCCTTCTTGACACCAAGCTTGGTCAGCCCGTTGGCGAACCGGACAACCTCTTTCTGCAGCTCGCCGAAGGTTATCTCCCGGCGGTCGTCCTCCGGCTCGCCCTCCCAGTAGTAAGCGACCTTGTCCTTCAGGCCCGACTCGACGTGGCGGTCGACGCAGTTGTAGCAGACGTTGAGCTTGCCGCCCAGGTACCACTTTGCGTACGGGGGCTTCCACTCGTAGAGCTTGGTCCACGGCTCGAAGAAGGTGACTCGCCTTGCTTCCTCGATCCAGAACTCGTCGAAGCCCTGCTTGTAGATGTCAGGTTTCGCGTTGGCCTGCTTGCTGAACTCGGGATCGGGCTTGTAGCGGCGCTCTTCGACCTGGAGCGTCTCGATGGCATGGCCGCCAGACGGCACTTCACTCATTCACGCCTCCTCGAAGTAGAAAGCTCGAAGCTCGAACTCGATCCCGAAAGCAGTATGCCTTGCCACGCGTCAGGGGTGCTGCGGGTGGCCGAAAACGGTCTAACCTTCATGCCAAGGAAGGCCCGCCGGGGGAAATTTGGGCCGACCTGAGGGAAGGATCCGTGCAGCCAGGCGTGATCGGCTTGCGTGGGGCGCTGGTGGCCGCGTGGGAAGACGACCTGCGTGCGGTGCGCCAGGACACCTTCGACATGGGTCGAGGCCGCGAGGCGCTCGTGTTCATCCAGCGCGTGTACGGCCTGATCTCCGACCTGCGGGCGCCCATTCAGCGCGTATGGGGGTCGGGCGGGCACGTGCACGTGGTGGATTCACCCGAGATCGGCGGGCCGGGGCCTCGAGTGTCGCAGTCACGGATCCGGCTGCGAAACCACGGCGACGTGGTGGAGGCCGAGTTGTTCACCTTCGCGGCCGGGACCGCACGACCCAATCCCGGCGCCGGCCTGGACCGGGACATACGTATGGCCGAGATCGAGCCGATCGTCTTTGTGACCGAGCTTTACCGAACCACGGTCGGCTTCTTGCAGACGGCGCTGAATCTCGACCTGTTGCTGGGCGACTCGACCTGGCTCTACGAGCACGTCGCCGCCAACTACTTCGCCGCCAACGGTCGGTGGCCGACGGTGGACGAGGTATATAGACGCGCCACGCGAGAGTTTGCGGTCACGGACTCGTACGAGACGGTGGTCTCGTTGCTTGGGCCCAAAGGCGACGCAAATAGGTCGGGCAACGGGTCGGGTGAGGAGCTGGTTCTTTCCATCGAGCAGCTGCATCGCTTTGTCGAACCCCAGCCTGATCTCGACAACTTCCTGCGGCTGATGCAGGTCGCGGTGGTGGCGGACCAGGAGGACCGGCCGGTGGAGAGCGCTGCAATCTCTGCATCGTTGGGCCTCGACGCTCTGGCGGTGACGAAACTGGGCCGGCTGGTGGCGACGGCCTCAGAAGTAAGCCGCGAGAGTGAGTTTGCGCCCGACTATTCGCAGTGGACCTTCCTGCCGTCCTACAACGTGCACTTCTTCCGCCGCGTCCACACGATCGACGACTTCCTGGTGGTGGAGAGCATGCTGGAGCCGCGCACGGCACTTGAGGGCACGACCACGACGTCACCTGGGACCGCGTTCAAGGTGGAGGAGGGAGCGTCATTGCCTGACGGCGTCGTGACGTTCCTGATGACGGATGTCGTCGAGTCCACGCCGCTCTGGCTGCAGAGCCGCGCCTCGATGTACCAGGCGATGCGGCGGCATGACCAGGTGCTGACGTCAGCGATCGCGGCGAACGGCGGCATCGTGCTGAAGGAGCGCGGTGAGGGCGACTCGTTTTTTGCCGTGTTTCTGCGAGCGACGGACGCCGTCGTGGCGGCGGTGGAGGCGCAGCGCGCCGTGCAGGCGGAGACGTGGCCGGACCGGTTGTCGCTGTCGGTGCGTATGGCGATCCTGACCGGCGAGGCGGATGCGCACGACCGGGACTACCGTTCGCCCGCGGTGAATCGGTGCGCGAAGCTGCGGCGGCGCGCGGTCGGGAATCAGATCCTGGTTTCAGAGACGACGCACTCGATCGTGACCGACATCCTGCGCGAGGACATCCGGTTGATCCTGGTGGGGGAGCGGCGGCTCGAGGGGCATGACCGGCCCGAGGTGGTGTACGCGGTGCAGCACCCGGACGCGACGCTCGAGATCGAGGTGGCGGAGGACGAGGGTCCCGGTGTCGGGTTCCGCGTGGTTTCTTAGGTTTCTTCCCCTGAAAATTAACGGGCTGGGTTGACACCGCCAGTACGCTGAGGCCGGTAGGCCGGCGGGGGAGGGACCGGTTTTCGGAGGGAGGGAACCCGCCAGGGGTGTGTCCTTTGGGCGGCCGTGGAAGGCACGGTGGCCAAATGGCGTTGAATTGAGTTGATGGCGCAGACGAACAACAGGGCGGGCGGGGTCACTGTCGACCGTTTCTCCGTCGTACTCGTCGCGGTCGCGGCGACCCTGTGGGCCTCGGATGCCTACTTCCGCAACCAGCTGGTCAGCCATCTGTCGCCCACTCAGATCGTGGTCGCGGAGGATGCCCTGATCACCTTGTTCCTGCTGCCCGTGCTCGTCCGCAGCGCAGGCGAGCTGCGCCACCTCGGCGCGAAGGGCTGGCTGGCGGTCGGCCTCATCGCGGTGGGGGCGCAGTCGCTGGCGACCATCCTCTTCACCGCCTCATTCCAGCAAGCAGCGACCTACAAGGTCTTCGCGGAGACCTTCGTCCTCCAGCAGACCCAACCTCTGATCGCCATCCTGCTGGCCTGGATCATCCTGGGCGAGCGGCGGCGACCATGGTTCTGGCCCGCCGTGATTGTTGCCATCATCGGCGTCTACCTGGTGGTCTTCGCACAGGATCCGAGGGCGCCGGTGTCCGCGCTGCAAAACGGACGCGTCGAGGTAGGTCTCCTCGCCCTGGGCGCGGCCGCGTTCTGGGCCAGCGGGACAGTGCTCGGCCGCTTTGCGCTGGCGCGGATCAGCTTCTGGAGCATGACCTCGCTTCGCTTCACGCTCGCGCTACCGCTTCTCGTCGTGATCGTGCTGGTCCAGTTCGGGATCTCCGGGTTCTCTCACTACAGCGTCGGAGACTTCGTTCCGAACCTCCTCGCGATCGCGCTGGTCCCCGGCCTGCTCGCGCTGCTCCTTTACTACCGCGCGCTCTCGCGTACCCCGGCGTCGCTGGCGACCATTGCCGAGATGGCCTACCCGGTTGCTGCAACCCTCATCGCATCTGCGCCTGCCCCGTGGGGCTTCAACCAGCCGCTGTACGGTGTGCAGCTCGTCGGTACTGCACTCCTGATCGGCGTCATCATCTTTCTCAACCTGACCAAAGAGAGGGTGGCCGAGGTCCCACGCCAGGGCGCGCTCAAGCTCGCTGAGAGCTGAGACTAGAGGAGACGAGATGGCTCGCGAGTACGGCACATCGGTCGAGACCGTGGCTTCGCCTGAGAAGGTGTGGCAGATCTGGTCTGACATGTCGACCTGGGGCGAGTGGAACCCCAACGTGTCGACCATGGACTGGCGCGGTGGCTTTGTCTCGGGATCGACCGGCTTCATGAACACGCGAGCTGGCCAGCACCACAACATGCAGCTGGTCGACGTGCAGCCCGGCCGGAGCTTCGCCTTGCTGACGAGCGTCGTGCCCGGAACGAGGTTCCGGTTCAACTGCCGCATTGAGCCCGGGCCCAAGACTCGCGTGAGCCAGACCGTGGAGGTCGGCGGTCCGCTGGGACCGGTGATGAGCGGAATGCTCGGGCCGCAGGTCTCGAAGGAATTCGGCACCTTGCTCGCGAACCTCGCCAGGAAGGCTGAGTCGGTCTAGCCCACATTAGATAAGGACGAGGCGGCGCGGTTGCGAAACGCGGCGCCTTCGCGGCGCCAGCTGAAGCCGATGCCCGCGAGCATCGCGATCAGAAATATCGCGAGCGCCACGGCCAGCAAAGTAGGTCCGATCTTGCCGGCGGCGATCGCTGTCACCAGCGGAGACCAGTCGACGGTCGCCGCCCCGTTCAGCCAGGCGATAAGCCCGGTGGCGAATGCGGCCAGCGCGAGAGTCCAACGCTTTTCGGATCGCGACATCTGCTGCAGGTCGAACCGGCGTTGCCGAGGCACCACGGTAACCCGGCCGAGCCGACTGAGCAGGAAGAGCCACAACACCAGCATCACCAGGCCGATCGTCAGCGCGATCCACGGATAGGCCGTCTTGTCGATCGGTGAAAGGTCGGCCGACCCAGCCCACGCGGCCATCGGCAGCGCCCAGATCAGGCTGCTCAGCGCCGCGAATCCGGTGCGCCCAAATCGATCCACCAGCCGCCCGATCAAACGGCGTACCTCTCGAACAAGTACTCGTCGAAGGTGATCGCGCCGTCCTTGTGGTCAGGACACAGCAGCTTGCCGGCGGCGAACTGACGGCTGAACTTGAACGGGAGCTTGAGGTTGACCAACCGGCGCGTCTGCTTGCGGGCGCCAAGCCACGCCTCGGCGATGCTCTTGAGGTCGCGGACTTCCGGCCCGCCGAAGTCCGGCAGCATGCCCGACGGCTTTCCCAGCACCACCTCGACGACGCGACGCGCGACATCCCTTGCATCAACTGGCTGAAATTGCCATGCGAACGGAATCGCGGTCACGCCGGGCAAGGTCGAGAACGCGCCAAGGACGATCTCCATGAAGTTGTGGAACTGCGTGGCACGAAGAATGCTCCACGGCACCAGGTCCTCGCGCACGACAGCCTCGGTCCCAACCTTCGTCCGGTAGTAGGGATACGAAACCCCGTCGATGCCGACGATCGACGCGTAAACGACGTGGCTGATCTGCGCGTCCCGGGCCAGCATCAGCAGTCTTCGCGTGCCGCGCACGTCGGTTGCACGGCCGGCGAGCGGCTCGCGCGTCGCCGATGCCGCATGCACGATCGCGTCCATTCCCGCCAGCGCCCGGTCGAGCCCGGCGCCCGACCTCAGGTCGCCCCGCACCGCGTCGACGTGACCCCGCGATCTGCGGCTGTAGATGCGAGCCCGGTGACCGGATTTGCGCAGCTCGGTCACAACGTGACGGCCAAGCGTGCCCGTGCCACCGGTCACGAGTACGTTCACGTCCTCGCGGTGCTGTTGGCGCCCAGCCGTTCGCCGAAAAACAACATGACCCGTTGCCATGCATCATCCGCGGCGGCCTTGTCGTACGAGGGGCGCGTGTCATTGAAGAACGAATGCCGAGCATTGGGATACGCCTTGATGTCGTGCGCGATGTTTTCGCGCGTCAGGACCTGGTCGAGGGCGCGCCCGGCGCCGGACGTGAAGTCTTTCTCGGGATAGGAACCGACCACCGGACACAGTCGACTGGCAACCTCGAGCGGACGCGGGTTCGTGCCGTAAAAGGGAGCGATCGCTTTCAGCCGGGAATCGGTGCAGGCCCACGCGATGGCCAGACCTCCACCCATGCAGAAACCGACCGCGCCCATCCTGTGCGCGTCGATCTCGTCCAGCCTGGCGAGAAAGGTCAATGCGCTCTTCAGGTGGTCGATGCCGTAGCGATTGACCGATCCGACCAGCAGGCCAGTCATGTAGCGCGCCATGCAGATCGCCCGGTTGCGGTCGGTGAAGAGGTCCACCGCAAGGGCGGCGTAACCCGTCTCGGCGAATCGGTTCGAGATCTGCTTGATGTTTGCGTTGAGACCGTACGCCTCGTGAATCACGACGACCGCTGGGTGTGGGCCTGGTCCGTCCGGCACGGCCAGATAACCGCCGCCCTTCAGCTCACGGGTCGTGATGTCTCGTGTCTGCATGTGATGGAGGGGTCAGTTGAAGATGGTAGCGGTGGCTGACGGTATCCTTTATCTGGACCTCTCGCGCGACGTGGGCCCGTGGCGCAGTTGGGAGCGCGTCAGACTGGCAGTCTGAAGGTCAGGGGTTCGAATCCCCTCGGGTCCACCAATTTGCATTCCCTGGCGTAGCGGTCTGGCGCGTGACCAGGGTCGATTCGCGAACCGCCAACTTCGGGCTCAGGATCAGCTGGTACGGCACCTGGTCTCGCGTCGAGGGCAGGCTGAGCACCAACTTCGTCATCTCACGGCCCATCTCCTCGGCGGGCTGGCGCACGCTCGTCAGGGGCGGCTGGGTCGTGGCCGCGATCGGTGAGTCGTCGAAACCGATGACGGCGACATCGTCGGGGACTCGACGCCCCAGGACCTGCAGCGCCCACATGGCGCCCGCCGCCATCGCGTCCGTTGCGGCAAACACAGCATCGATCGTGTCCCCGTTTGCGAGCAGCCGCGACATCGCGATTTCGCCCCCGTCGCGGTCCACCTCCCCGTGCTCCACCAGATCTGAGCGCAGCGCCGCGTTGCACATCGCCTCGCGAAAGCCCTGGAATCGCTCACCGGCCACTGACAGCTCGCGGGGACCAGCGATATGAGCGATGCGCTTCCGGCCCATCTCGATGAGATGCTCGGTCGCCGCGCGCCCGCCTGCGTGGTTGTCGACCGCCACGTAGCTCACCTCGTGAAGGCTGCTCGGGCGGCCCCCGAACACGGTCGGGATGCCGTGGGCCTGCAACCTCGCCGGAAGCGAATCGGACTCGTGCAGTGCGAGGAGCAGGACCGCATCGACGTGGCCGCCGAGGAGATACTGCTCGAGCCGCTCGATATCGCCTGCCGACTGGGGAGCAAACAGCACCATCTGCAGGCCGTGCTGGGCCAGCTCGTCGGCGATGCCACGCAACAATCTCGCCAGCATCGGGTCGTGAAAAGTCGCGATCCCGGCTCAGGAACCACGACTCCGACCGACTCGCTCTGGCCCGCGCGGGCACCGGAGGCCGCGCGTACCGGGACATAGCCCAGCTCGGCCGCCGCGCGTTCCACGGCGCGACGGGTTTCGTCGCTGACCTGGGCGCTGCCACCGAAGACTCGCGAAGCGGTCTTGCGGGAAACACCAGCCGCCCTCGCCACCTGGTCGAGGGTTGCCGGCGTCCTCGAAACCGCTTCCATTCGCGCACTAGTAGAGCGCTTGGTCCCACGGCGGTCAACGGGGCATTGCGGAAGGGGCGGCTAACCTGCCTCTCTTTCGAGCGGTGCTGAGGCCTGCCGCGACCACAGCGTTGTCCCAAATCGGACGTTGCGGAACACGTCTTCACTGACGAGGAACCCGACAAAGATCAGCAGCACACCCAGAAACTCACCCAGGTAGAACGACCATGTGACGCCGAAGCGATTCAGGCCGCTGGTCAGGCCCGGGATGAACGCGCCGATCGCGATCAGGATCGTCGCCGGCACGCGAGAGTTGAGCTTGCCCTGCACCAGGGCGCGGGTCGCACCCGGCAGTGAAGCGAAGAAGTTGACCGCCACCGCCAGCACGCCGAGGCGAGCAGCCACCACCCGTTTCTTCGGCATGTAGATGTACGCCGAATAGATGGCCCCGAACATCAGGCACAACGCACCCGCGATGTTGAACGGACCGGTCAGCACCCGCACGTACCCGGGAAACGCCGACCCGACGGGGACGTGAGTGTTGGGATCGACCGCCCAACCGGGCGCCGCTAACGGTGCGCTGAGCACCAGGTACGCAACGCCCAGCGAACCGACCACGAGCACGGTCATCGCGATGTGCGCAGCCAGCGGCCGTCGCGTCGCGGTCGCCGCGATGATCGCAATCGCTCCCAGGACCGCGATCACAAAAGTGGTCGTGCCCGCGGTCCCCGCTCCCGGGTAGCGAGCCGACTGACTGAACAAGAGGGATAGCAGACCGCCGATGAAGACCGTGACCCCCGCGAAGTATCCGAAACGAGACTTCGCGAGCAGGTAGATGGTCCCCGCTCCCAGATACGCCGCGACGAAAAACGCGCCGATCAGGTACCAGGTGCGATAGAGAGGCTCGCTCCAGCCGAACGCGCCACCGAGAAATTCAGTGCCCGCGCTGATGCCGTACCACAACAGGCCGATCGCCCAGACCAGTTGAAAGCTGTGGCGCCTTTGCCACCACTGGTCGAAGACCAACGCCGCAAAGGCAAAGCTCAATATCGATGACCCCAGCGGCAGCACCACGTTCATCACGCTCACGCGAACGACTCCACCATCGCCACCCTCACCTCATTCAAGAACCAGCCGACGTTTTCCTCCAGGTCCAAACGCCCAACCTTTGCCGCGCCAAGCTCGCTGACGCTCGCCCGAACTATCTCCTCGAAAACGTGGAAGGCTCGCAGGGCGTCCCCACTCGACAGCCCGACCGCCACGGCCAGCTCCGCATAACGCTCGCCGAGCTCCTTGATCGGACCGCTCCAATCGTGCTCCGCGTCTCCGAGGAACGAGACCAACATCTGGACGAGCTCGACCCCGAGGTCGCGCTGCCGCTGCTTCGCGGCATCGTCGAATCGCTTGTACCAGCCTTCGGACGCGAGCCGTCCGTGGCTCGTCGCGATCCTGGCGTGTCCGACGGTCGCATGCATGAGCAGCGAAAGGTCGGGCTTCGGGTGCGCTCCAAGCTCGGTGACGTCCGACTCGCTGAACCTGCGGTGCCCGCCTGGAGTGCGGAACGTACGGATCCGGCCCTTGTCCGCCCACTCGCGAAGAGTCGCGGGATGGACGCTCAGCCTCTTGGCGGCTTCGTCCAGGCTCAGCCACGTAGGCATGGCGACAGCTTAATGAAATCTGTAGGTCGACGCGTGCGAGGCTGAGATTTGTTGAGGTTTAGGCAGGGAATGCCGTCTCGCGGCGTGGCGGCTCGAACGCCTCGTCTCTCACGGCTGTGACCCGCCGGCGCGCATGATCCGGCGTGCCTTGAGCTCGGAGCGGGGAAGGGACCCCGCCGGCACGATTCGACACTCGATCCGCACGCCCAGAGCCTGCCGGAGGTCGGCCTCGAGCCGATCCGCACGAAACGAATCGACCGAAGTCTCAACCAGCAGGGCAACCTCGTCCATGTGTCCCTCGCGGCGGTGCTCGATGACGAATTCCGCCACCGCGGGATGCCTGCGCACGATGTCCTCCACCTGGGAGGGAAAGAGGTTCACCCCACGCACCGTGAACATGTCGTCCACGCGACCGGGAATGCCGCCGACGACCTTCACGAAGGGACTTCCACACGGGCATGGCTCGCGAGATACCACTACCCGATCGCCCGTGCGGTAGCGAATCAGTGGCATTCCCCATCGGCCAAGGTTGGTGGCGATCAGCTCGCCATCCTCGGCCACCTCGAAGATGAACTCCGATTCGATGAGGTGCACTCCGTCTCGGGCGGAGCAGCTGAAGCCGGTCGGTCCCAGCTCGGTCATCCCGGTGTGGTCGAACGCGACCGCCGAGTAGGCCGCCTCGATCGCGTCCCGCGTCGCGGGAATGCTCGCTCCCGGCTCGCCGGCGTGAATGGTCGCGCGCACGCCGGCCCCGGCCACATCGATCCCGATCTTCTTCGCCACCTCCGCGAGCCGCAGGGCGTAGGTCGGGGTGGACAGGAGGACGGTCGCGCCGACGTCCAACAGGCTGCGCGCCCTCTGCTCGCTCGTCATCCCGCCGCCCGAGATGCACAGCGCGCCAAGCTTCTGCGCCCCGCCGAAAGCCGACCAGAAACCGATGAAGGGACCGAACGAGAAGGCGAAGAAGACCCGGTCGGAGGACGTCACGCCCGCGGCGCCGTAAACATGCTCCGCCCAGATCCGAAGCCACCATTCCCACGACTCGGGCGTGTCGAGCCACCGCAGGGGCTGATCTCCGCTCGACCCTGACGTCTGGTGCATGCGCACGAAGCGATCCACCGGAAAGGTGAGATTCGTACCAAAAGGTGGGTGGGCGGCCTGGTCCGCGAGGAGCTCTGATTTGGAGGTGAACGGCTGGCGCGCGAAATCGTCCCAACCACCCACGCTGTCAAGACGCTCCCGCCAGAACGTGTTGGTGGCGAGCACCTGCGTCAGCCCTGCTCGCAGCTTGCCGAGCTGAAGCGCTCTCAGCTCGTCGAGCGAGCCGGGCGGGCTTGACGGGCCCGAGGACCTAGTCGCGGACCGCGCGGTCGCCGATCTCGAGCGCGCCATCAAGGATCTCGAAGCCCTCGTCCAGCTCGGCTTCGGTGATGCACAGCGGTGGGTTGGTCATGATCGTGTTCCAGCGCACGAACGTATGCATCCCCGCGTCGAGCAGCGCCTGCGCGATCGCTTTCATCTCCGCCGACGTGCCGTTGAACGGCGCGAGCGGCTCCAGCGTCTGCGGGTCGTGCACCAGCTCGAGACATCCGAACAGGCCGATCGACCGCGTCGCGCCGACACAGGGATGTCGCTCTCGAAGCTGCCGGTGATGCCGCGCCAGCACGGCGCCCATTCGCTGCGCGTTGCCCACCATGTCGTCCTCTTCGTACGCCTGGATCGTTCCCAGCGCGGCGGCGCAGCCCAGCGGGTGGCTGTTGTAGGTCAGCCCGCCGTAAAACACGTGGTCGTCGAAATAGGCCGCGACCTTCGGCACCATTCCCACCGCGCCCAAAGGCACGTAGGACGAAGTAAGACCCTTGGCCAGCGTGATCAGGTCCGGCACGACGCCCCAGTGGTCGACCGCGAACCACCGGCCAGTCCGGCCGAACCCGGTCATGACCTCGTCGCAGATCATCAGGATGCCGTGGCGGTCGAGGATCGCGCGCACGCCCTGCAGGTATCCGTCGGGTGGAACCAGGATGCCGTTCGTCCCCGAGATCGGTTCGAGGATGAACGCTGCGATCGTCGATGGACCTTCGAGCTGGATTGCCTCCTCCAGGTTCGCGAGCGCCTGTTCCACGGTGTCCCATCCGCGCTGGATGCCGTGGTACGGGTCGAGGACATGCACGACTCCGCCGGCAAACTCATTCGGCCACCGCCGCGGGTCGCCGGTCGCCTGAATTGCCGACCCCGTCGAGCCGTGGTAGGAGCGATAGCGGGCAAGGATCTTGGGCCGCCCGGTCACGGCGCGCGCGATCTTGATCGCGTTCTCGTTGGCGTCGGCGCCGCCAAGCGTGAAGAACACCTTCTCCATGTCACCCGGTAGAAGGGATGCGAGCTTCGCACCGAGTCGCGCCCGCGCCTCGTGCGCCATGAACGGGCTGATGTACGGAAGCTGCTCGGCCTGCCGCTGGATCGCCTCGATGATCCGGCGATCGCCATGGCCGGCGTTGACGCACATGAGCTGGCTGTTGAAGTCGATGAATCGCCTGCCGTCGGCGGTGTGGAAGTAGACGCCTTTCGCGCCCACCACAGGCATCGGTTTCAAACCAGCCTGCATACCCCAGTCGTACAGCGTGTGGCGGAGGCACAGCTCGGTGATCTCGGCCGGGCTGAGGGCCTTGACCGCCTCGAGGACCACGTTCGAATCGTACTCGGATGGATGTTTGACAACCCCTCTGGCCAGTGCTATGACGTGCGGGTCCGTCCGCCGTTTTTCTGGGGAGGAAGGTATGTTTCCCGCCGCTTTCGACTATCGCGCCCCCACCAGCCTGGACGAGGCGCTTGCCATTCTTGCGGAGCGCGGCGACGAGGCAAAGGTGATGGCGGGCGGCCAGAGTCTCATCCCTCTGCTGAAGCTCCGCTTCTCACGCCCGGAGCTGGTCGTCGACATCGCTCGCATCCCCGCGCTGAACACCATCAAGAAGGACGATGGGCACGTCGCGATCGGCGCGCTGGCGCGCCACGTCGACGTCGAGCAGAGCAAAGAGCTCGCCGGGTCGGCGCCGATGATGGTCGAAGCCGCGCGGTGGATCGCCGATCCGCTCGTGCGCAACCGCGGCACGCTTGTCGGCTCGATCTGCCACGCCGACCCTGCAGGCGATTGGGGGTCCGTCCTCCTGGCAATGCACGCGGACGTCGTGGCTCGTTCGCGGTCCGGCGAGCGCGTCATCCACGCCACCGAATTCTTCAAGGGCCCGTTCGAGACCGCCCTTAAGTCGGACGAGGTGGTGACCGAAGTCCGAGTCCCGGTGGGCAAGGGCCGTGGTGGGGGCGCCTATCTCAAGCTCGAGCGCAAGGTCGGAGACTTCGCGACGGTCGCGGTGGCGGTGCACCTGCATCTCGACGGCAACAAGGTCGAGACCGCCGGCATCGGCATGACGGCGGTCGGCCCGACCAACATCAAGGCGACCGAAGCCGAGAAGGTGTTGCTCGGCGAGGAACCGACGGACGAGGTGATAGCTGAGGCGGCGCGGCTCGCGGCCGCGGCCGCCGAGCCGAAGGACGACATTCGCGGCACCGCCGCCTACAAGAAGGACGTGGTCCGCGTGTTCGTGCAGCGCGGGCTCAAGACGGCCATCGGTCGCGCCAGGGAGGGACGGTCATGAAGGTCTTGTTGACGGTCAACGGCGCGGAACGCGCCGGCGAGGTCGAGGCGCGAGTGCTGCTGGTCGATTTCCTGCGCACCAACCTTCGCCTCACCGGCACGCACGTTGGTTGCGACACGTCCGGCTGCGGCGCCTGCACGGTCCTCCTCGACGGCGAGCCCGTCAAGTCCTGCACGATGCTCACGGTCCAGGCTGACGGCCGGAGCATCACGACGGTCGAAGGCCTCGCCCAGGGGGCGACCCTCGCGCCCATCCAGGTCGGATTTCACGAGGAGCACGGCCTGCAGTGCGGGTTCTGCACGCCGGGCATGATGCTGGTCGGTACGGCGCTGCTGGAGCGCAACCCGGATCCCACCGAAGAGGAGATCCGGTGGGCGATCAGCGGCAACATCTGCCGCTGCACCGGCTACATGAACATCGTCAAGGCGATCCGGCACGCCGCCAGCCTGCGCGCCGCGGCCGCGGAGAAACCCGCGGTGCCTGCAGGCGTTGCGACGGGAGCCGAATAGATGGCCACACAGACGCACATGCACGGCCGGATCGGCGAGTCGATCAAGCGCGTGGAAGACGCGCGATTCATACGCGGCAAGGGCAACTACCTGGACGACATCGAGCTGCCGGGAATGCTGCACATGGCCATCCTGCGCAGCCCGCACGCGCACGCCCGGATCAATTCCGTCGACACTGCTGCGGCGTCATCGATGCCAGGCGTGATCGCGGTCGTCACGGGCGAGCTGATGGCACAGCACAAGCTCGCGTGGATGCCGACCCTCAGCTACGACACGCAGGCGGTGCTCGCCACCGACAAGGTTCGGTTCCAGGGTCAGGAGGTCGCGGCCGTCATTGCAGAGACCAAGTACCAGGCTGAGGACGCGCGGGACGCGATCGTCGTCGATTACGACGTGCTCCCGGCGGTGACCAGCCCACAGCAGGCGAAAGAGGCCGGCGCAGCTCTCATCCGCGACGACAAGGAAGGCCAGAAGGACAACCACATCTATCACTGGGAGTCAGGCGACCAGGCGACGACGCAGGCCGCGTTTGCGAATGCCGACAAGGTCGTCCGCCTGCACACCTTCTACCCGCGCTGTCACCCGGCGCCGCTCGAGACGTGCGGGTGCATCGCCGACGTCAACGGCGCCACAGGCAAAGCGACCGTCTACATGACGAGCCAGGCGCCGCACGCGATTCGCACCGTGTTCGCATTGGTGACCGGCCTGCCCGAGCAGAACATCCGCGTGATCTCGCCGGACATCGGCGGCGGCTTCGGCAACAAGGTGCCTGTGTATCCCGGCTACGTCGTGGCCACCGCCGCGAGCCTTCTCATCGGGCGCCCGGTGAAATGGGTTGAGGATCGCACCGAGAACCTCATCTCGACCGGGTTTGCCCGTGACTTCCATATGACGGGCGATCTCGCGGTCGACAAGGACGGCAAGATGCTCGCCCTCCGCGTCCACCTCGACAGCGACAACGGCGCGTTCTACTCCGACGCCCAGCCGAGCAAGTTCAAGGCCGGGCTCTTCCACATCGTCACCGGCTCTTACGACATTCCCACCGCTCACGTCACCGCCGACGGCTACTACACCAATAAGGCGCCCGGCGGTGTCGCCTTTCGCTGCTCGTTCCGCGTCACCGAGGCGAGCTACCTGATCGAGAGGCTCGTGACCAACGCGGCGATCGAGCTCGGCATGGACCAGGCCGAGTTCCGGATGAAGAACTTCATACAGCCTGAGCAGTTCCCGTACCAATCGGCGACAGGATGGATCTACGACAGCGGCGACTACCCCAAGGCGATGAATGTCGCGCTCGAGAAGCTTGGCTACGACGAGCTGCGCAAGGACGTCGAGGCGCGACGCAAGAAAGGCGAGATCACCGGCATCGGAGTCGCGAGCTTCACGGAGGTGGTCGGCGCCGGCCACGGCGCGGACTTCGACATCCTGGGGCTGCGCATGTTCGACAGCGCGGAGCTGCGCGTGCACCCGACCGGGAAGGCCATGCTCAGAATGGGGACCAAGTCACAGGGGCAGGGCCATGAGACGACCTTTGCCCAGATCGTGACCGAGGAGCTCGGCATTCCCGCAGCGGACATCGCGGTCGAAGAGGGCGACACCGACACCGCCCCCTACGGCCTCGGCACTTACGCGTCACGCAGCACACCGGTGGCCGGCGCGGCCACGGCGATGGTGGCTCGCAAGCTGCGCGACAAGGCGAAGAAGATCGCGTCCCACCTGCTGGAGGCCGCCGAGGAGGACCTCGAGTGGGAGAACGGCAAGTTCTACGTCAAAGGCTCACCCGACAAGGCCAAGACGATCCAGGAGATCGCTTTCGCCGCCTACACGAACTTGCCCGAGGGCATGGAGGCGGGACTTGAAGGCGTGCACTACTACGACCCGCCGAACATGACGTACCCGTTCGGCACGTACGCCGTCGTGGTTGACGTCGACAAGGGCACGGGCCAGATAAAGGTGCGCCGCATGGTTGCGGTGGACGATTGCGGCGTGCGCATCAACCCGATGATCGTCGAGGGCCAGATCCACGGTGGGCTCACGGAAGGATTCGGGATCGCCTTCATGGAGCTCATCACGTTTGACGCAGAAGGCAACTGCATCGGCTCGAGCTTCACGGACTACCTTCTGCCGACCGCATGGGAGACCCCCAGCTTCGAGCTCGGTGAGACCGTGACTCCATCACCGCACCATCCGCTCGGGGCGAAAGGAGTCGGAGAGTCGGCCACGGTCGGCTCGCCGGCCGCGTACGTGAACGCCGTCATCGACGCGCTGTCGCCGTACGGTGTGACCAACATCGACATGCCGGTGACCTCGGACAAGGTCTGGGCCGCGCTGAGAGCGGCTGGGGTGAACGAATAGGCGACGACGTTCTGGACCTGCTGAGGGAGTACGAGGCCGCGGGCACGCCGTGCGTGCTCGCGACCGTCGTGCGGTGCGAGGCGCCCACCTCGGCGCGCCCGGGTGACAAGGCCGTCGTCACCGCTGACGGAAGGCTTCGCGGCTGGATCGGCGGCAGCTGCTCGGAGCCGACCGTGCGGCGCGAGGCGCTGCGGGCGCTCGCCGAGGGAACGCCGCAGCTGATCCACATCGTCGGGGGGGACGAGGTCAAGGAATCCCGGACCCACGGCGAGCTGATGATCGCCACCACGTGTCCGAGCGGCGGCTCGCTCGACATCTTCATCGAGCCGCGCCTGCCGAAGCCCGTCCTCGTCGTCTTCGGTGAGAGTCCCGCGGCGGTGGCGCTGGGCCGGCTCGCCGCAGTGACCGGCTTCCGAACCCGGCACGTCAGCCAGGCGGAGCTCGCGACGTTCGAGCTGCCGCCGGGCGAGGCATACGCGGTGGTGGCGACGATGGGGCACTACGACGAGCTGGCTCTGGAGACCGCGCTCGGCCACCCTGACCTCGACGTCAGCCTTATCGCGAGCAGGCGCCGCGCGGTAGCGGTGCGCGAGGCGCTCCTTGGCCAGGGTCTCGGCGAGCACACGATCGCTCGCGTCAGGACGCCTGCGGGCAAGGTCCGCGGAGGGACTCAGGAAGAGATCGCGCTCATGGCCCTGGCCGAGATCGTGGCCGCACGGCGCAACCGAGCCTCCATACCGGCTGCCGACCCAGCCCCTGTCACGTTCGTCACCGACCCCGTATGCGGCATGACGGTCGACCCGCTGACGACCGCTCACAAGCTCGAGTCCGGCGGCAAGACCTACTGGTTCTGCTCGGCGGGCTGCAAAGCCTCGTTCGAAAAGACGCTAGCCACCGCCTAGGACGTCGCCGGCCCGCAATCGTTCAAGGCTCTGCATCCGCGCTTCAGCTCGCGATCCGAGCTGGCCGAGCACAGCTGCGACAAGCGCTTCCACCACCGCCATCGCCCCGACCAGCGAGTCGAACGGCCCGACGGTCTCGACGCTTGTCACCAGGACCTGACGCGCGAATGCGGAGGCGGGCGACAGCCATGGGTCGGTGAACAGGATCACGTCGCACCCACGTGCCGCCGCGACCCGCGCGCACTCGATCGTGTCCGGCTGATAGCGCCGGTAGTCGAAGACGACGAGCACGTCGGTCTTGCGCATGTCGATGAGCTGCTGCGCGGGCGCGCTGCGCTCGGCATCGACCAGGCCGATGCCTGGTCGCAAGAGGTGCAGCTGTCCGGCAAGGTAGCGCGCGAGCGGAGCGCTGACGCGACCGCCCAGCACCATCACGCGCCGGCGGACGTCGGCCAGGAGGTCGATCGCCTCTTTCACGTCGCGGTGGGACAGGAGCTCCAGCGTCGCCCTCAGGTTGTGGGCGGAGGCGTCGAGCGCCGTGTTGACGGCCGATTCGTGGTGAGGTTCGTCGCGATAGCGCGCCAGGGGCGAGCTGAGGCGCGCCTGCACCTCGGTCCGGAGGCTCTCCTGGAACTCGGGATAACCGCGAAAGCCGAGCTTGGTGATGAAGCGAGTGACGGTCGGCGGGCTCACGCCCGCGCGCTCGGCGAACCTCGCCACGCTCTCGAGTCCGGCGATCGGATAGGAAGCAAGGAGCACGCGGGCCAGCCGCCGCTCGGCCGGGCTGAGGCTGTCCAGGCTCTGCCGGACGACCTCCCCGACTCGGCGACCAGCCGGTTCATCCATTACATTTCGTTCCAATTCGGCGCCTCGTGATGCGTTCCGTACAATCTGTCGAAGGTGATTTCCAGGGCCCGTCCAAGAATAGGCATCACGACCAGCCCGCGGCGAGGTGATGAGTACTACATCCCCTACCGGCGCGCGGTCGAGGCTGCGGGCGCCGAGGCGGTGCACCTGCCGCCGGGCACCCCGGCCCTCCCCGACCTCGACGGGCTGCTGCTCCCGGGTGGCTGGGACGTCGACCCCTCCCTCTACGGCGAGGAGGCCGACGAGAAGGTGGGGCCGATCGACCGGGAGCTCGACGACACGGAGCTCCGGCTTTTCGCGGAGGCGCGACAGGGAAACCTACCGGTGATGGGCATCTGCCGCGGCCAGCAGGTCATCAACGTCGCGATGGGCGGGTCGCTCGTGCAGCACCTCGAGGGACACGAAGTCAGGTCCTTCGGACGCGATCATCTGGCCCACACCATCGAGGTCGACCCGGGCTCGGAGCTCGGCCGCGCCGCAAAAGAGCACCAGATCCGCGTCAACAGCCTTCACCACCAGGCGATCGACAAGCTCGCGCCGGGCCTGGTCCAGACGGCACGCGGCGACGACGGCACCGTGGAAGCGGTCGAAACCTCAGACGGCCTGATCGTGGCAGTCCAGTGCCACCCCGAGGAGCTGACCACCGATCTTCCCTGGGCCCGTACGCTCTTCGAGCGGTTCGTCGATCGGGCCAGGCGCCGCTCGAAGAGCTAGACGCTCCGCTCGTAGCGGTTTCGTTCCCAGTCGGTGACTGTTCCCTGCCACGCCTTCAACTCCCAGCGGCGTGACGTCACGTAGTAGTCGCTGAATTCTTCCCCGAGGCCGCGTCGCAGGATGTCGTCGGCTTCGAACGCGCGAATCGACGCCTCCAGCGAAGCGGGCAGCAAAGCGAGGTCGCCGCGCGAGTAGGCGTCCCCGACCACAGGTTCCGGCGGCAGGGCGTTGCCCCGCAACCCGTCCGCGACAGAAACCGCGATCGCGGCCAGCGCGAGATACGGATTGGCGTCCGCTCCCGGCCGGCGGCACTCGAATCGGTTCAGCTCCGAGCGGTCGGAACGGATGGCGCGCACCGCGCATGACCGGTTCTCGTATCCCCAGCTCACGTTGGTGGGGGCGAACCAGCCCGGGACGAGCCGCTTGTAGGAATTGATCGTCGGGTTGAGCAGCAGCGAAGCGCCGGGCAGGTGCGCGAGCACGCCCGCGACGGCCGGCTTCATCGGCCCATCGAGGGCGGCGAAGGCGTTCGCGCCGTCCCGCCAGCAAGAGAAGTGGACGTGCCCGCTCGAACCCTCCTCGCCGGCCGCAGTCTTGGCCAGGAAGCTTGCGCTCATGCCCAAGGACCGTGCCAGCTCCTTGACCGCGAACTTGACGTACGTCGCGTCGTCCGCCGCCTCCATGGCCAGGCGCGCCGCCAGGTTGAGCTCGACGAGACCCGGCGCCGCCTCCGTGTGCACCGCGCTCAGCTCGACCCCCAACTCATCCAGGGCGGGGCGCAGCTCGCTCACGAACGAGTCCAGCGCGGCAATCTCGGTCGCGCTGTAGCTGAGGCCGCTGGTGACCGGCCGGCCCTCCGCATCGCGCAGACGCACCTCGTACTCGACGGCTGCCATCGCGTCGTAGCCGGCTTCTTTGAGCTGTGCGAGCGCACCGCGCAGAACCTCACGTGAGGCCAGGTCACAGCGCCGGCCGTCCGGCCACCTTGGCGTGCCCAGGCACACGCGCCATCCGGGCCGCCAGCGCAGGTCGTGCAGGGTCGATGGTTCCGGGTACACCACCAGGTCGGCCGCGCCCGAGCGGATGCCGAGCTTCTCGTAATCGGCGATCGGGGTGTCGAGCGGGTCGAGCGCGAGCAACAGGTCCGTCATCACCGCGCCGTGGCGCAGCGCCGACTCGAAGGCATCGGGCCGAAGCGCCTTGCCACGCAGCGAGCCGTTCACGTCGGGGATGACCAGCAGCACGAACTCGATGTGCTCGCTCGGTCGCAGGCTCATCGCCGAGGCGACCGCGTCGGCTTCCGTCCTGATCATCGCGCCACCTCCAGCAGCGTGGCCGCCAGGCGCTCGACCATCAGGCGCAATTCCTCGTCCGTGCTCGTGAACGCGGGCGCGACCGTGATCTCGTCACCCGCGTATCCGTCGGCCGTCGAGTGCGTCGTCGTCACCAGCAGGCCGTGGTCGAACGCGACCTGCTCGACCTCCTCGTCCATGTGCGCCTCATCGGGGAGGCTGATCAGGCTGACGCCGATCAGGAAACCATGGCCTCTGACCTCAGCCACGACGCGATTGCCGCTCAGGGCGGACTTGAGGTCCGCCAGCAGGCGGGGCCCACGCTCGCGCACGCGGTCGACCAGCCTGCGCTCGACGAGGGCCTCGAGCACCGCCAGCCCCGTCGCGCACGAGACCGGAGCGCCGTCCCACGTATGGCCGAGGTCGAAGTAGCGCGAGCCGTGATCGACGGCGTCGTAGACATGCTGCTTGCAGAGGACTGCGCTGATCGGCGCGTAACCCGCGCCCAGGCCCTTGCCGATGGTGACGATGTCCGGCTCGATCGGCAGCTGCTGGTAGGCAAACCATGTACCGGTGCGGCCCATGCCCGTGACGACCTCGTCGAAGCAGACCAGGAACCCGTGCTTCTCCCGCCGCTCGGCGAGGCCGTGCCAGAACGACGCTGACGGTGAGTAAGCGGGCCGCGCCGCGCCGGATATCGGCTCACAGAAGAACGCCGCGACTGATTCGGGCCCGGCCTCCTCGAGCCGGGCGTCGAGCTCGCGCAACGCAGTCTCACCGGTGCCGATGTGCAGGTGCGGCGAGAGGTATGGCGTGAACGGCTCCTGCAGCGAGCGGCGCCTCCCGGTGAGCGCGAGCGTCGCCATCGTCGAGCCGTGGTAGGCCTGCGCGGGCGAGATGACGCGCCACCGGCCACGCTTGCCTCTATCCACGTGATAGGCGCGCGCAAGGCGCAGGGCGGTCTCGTTTGCCTCGGAACCGCTCGACGTGAAACGCACGCGGGCCATCTCGGGCGCCGCAACGTCGATCAATCGCTCGGCGAGTCGCTCTTGCGGCTCGTTGGTGAAGTGGTCCATGTAGAAGTAGGCGATGTTCTCGGCCTGCCGCGCGCCGGCCTCCACGATGTCCCGCGCGCCGTGCCCCAGCGATGCGACCATCGCTCCTCCAGAGCAAGCGTCGAGGACTTTCTTGCCTGCGGTGGTGTAGAGCCATACACCCTCGCCGCGCTCGATGTTGGGATAGGCGAGATCGAGGAATCGTGGAAACGTGCTCGTCTGGTCCGCGGTGATCATGCGCCGCGCGTCGCGATCCCGTCGCGAAAGCAATCAAAGAGGCGCCAGGTCGTGCGCCGGGCGTCGGTGGCGCGGCTGCGCGTCTCCTCGAGCAGTCCCTGCGGATCAACTCCCTCCGCCTCGAGCTCGTGCGGGTATACGCGGACCCACTCCTCCATGATCTGCGGCGTCACCTCCGGGTGAAACTGAAGACCCAGGCTGCGCCCGGCGACAAATGCCTGCGGCCCGACGTCGGTCTCGGCGATCACGTTCGCACCGGGTGGGGCCGTGAAACTGTCGAAGTGCCACTGGAACCATGGCCCGGTGCTCACGAGGCCGGGGTCGTGCGTGCGCACGGGAAGCCAGCCGATCTCCGATCGGTCGGAACGATAAAGCTGCGCGCCGAGGACGCGCGCGAGCATCTGGCCGCCGAAACACAGGCCCAGGATGGGAACGTCTGCATCGAGGGCCTTTTGAAACAGCTCGGCTTCGCGCGGCACGAAGGGAATTGAATCGTCGAACGCGGCGAACTCGGACCCGAGCGAGACGATGAGGTCGTAGTCGCGCGGGTCGACCGGGCGATCCTCCTCGTCGATGCGCAGTGTTTCCACATCCGCATCCTGCTCGTGCAGCCATGCCGTCATAAGGCCCGGAGGAGTCGCGGCCTCGTGCTGGAGGATGAGGGCTCGGGGCTTCCAGGAGGCGCTCACCCGAGCTCTCCTTCGATTGAGCGCGCGACAGCGCGAATCGTCTCGGCGAATCGCTCGACCATCTGCGTGAGCTCTGCGTCCGAGGTGGTGAAAGGCGGCGCGAACAGCGTCTGGTCACCCGCGAATCCGTCTCGCGTCGGCATGGTGGAGTAAACGATGAGGCCTTGCTCCATCGCAGTCAGGTCGACCCGCCGGGCGACGCCGAGCTCCGGGGGCAGGAACGACTTGCCGTCGCGCGGGTCGACGTACTCCACGCCCAGAAGGAAGCCGTGTCCGCGCACCTCGCGCACCAGCGGCATGCCCGCCAGCGCCGTGGCCAGCTCGTCGCGCAGGCCAGGGCCCTTCTCGCGGACCCGCTCGATGAGCCTCTCCGCTCGCAGCACCTCCAGCACCTTGAGCCCGACCGCGCATGAAAGCGGCGCGCCGTCCCACGTGTGGCCGAGCGTGAAGCGGCGAGAGCCGTGGGCGAACGCCTGGTACACGTGGTCGGCGCACAGCACCGCGCCGATGGCGGCGTAACCCGCGCCAAGGCCCTTGGCCGCGGCGATAAGGTCCGGAACGAGCGGCAGCTTGTCGGCCGCGAACCAGTGGCCCGTGCGGCCGATCCCGGTGACGACCTCGTCGTAACAGATCAGGAAACCGTGGCGGTCGCGCCGCTCGGCAAGCCCTCGCCAGAAGCGCTCCGGCGGCGTGTAAGCGGGCAGCGCCGCGGCCGTGATGGGCTCGCAGAAGTAGGCGGACACGTTCTCGGGTCCGACCTCCTCGAGGACACTGTCGAGCGCGGCGAGAGCGGCCTCGCCGCTGGGGTCGAAGCGCCACGTGCTGGGCGGGATGTGCCGGTGCTCGGCGAGATATGGGCCAAACGGAGCCTGCAGGCCCGGCCGGCCGGTCAGGGCGAGCGTCGCCATGGTCGGCCCGTGGTAGGCCTGGGCAGGCGAGATCACCTGCCAGCGCCTGGTGTCGCCCCGCTCCACGTGATACGCGCGCGCGATCTGGATCGCCGTCTCGTTGGCTTCCGCGCCGCCGGTCACAAACCGCACGCGCGTCATCCCGGGCGGCGCGACCTCGACGAGCTCGGCCGCGAGCTGCTCGCGCCACGGATTGGTGAGCCGCTCGTTGTGCACGTACGACAGGCCGGCGGCTTGCGCGGCTGCGGCGGCGATGATCTCGCGCCGCCCGTGGCCCAGGGTCGCGGCCATCGAACCGCCGCTCATCGCGTCGAGGTACCGCTTTCCGTTCGAGTCCTCGACCCATGCGCCTTCGCCGCGGACGACCACCGGGTACTTGCGGTCGAGCTCCAGCGGGAAAACTCGAGTGGCGTCGCTCGCGACCAGCAGATCAGCCATCGAAGACCGGTTTCAGCGCGAAGTAGACGTCACGGTAGCGGCGATACGCCTCGTCGTAGACGGCACGCCTCCCGGGGTCAGGCGCGTGCTCCTCTGGCCGGTAGCGCACGAAAGCATTCACCGCCGAGCCGACGTCGGGAAACACACCGGCGCCGACAGCGGCCAGGATCGCAGCACCGGTAGCGGTCGTCTCGACGTTCTCGGGCACCCGAACGGGCAGCCCGGTGACGTCGGACTTGATCTGGCGCCACAGCGCGCCTTTGGCGCCACCGCCGACGACGGTCAGCCGCCGCACTTCGAGGCCGGCGTTCTGCATCGCCTCCAGGATGTCGCGGAGCGCGAACGCGCTCCCTTCGAGCAGCGCGCGTGTCATGTGTGCCCGCGTATGCGCAAGCGACAGGCCGAAGAAGACGCCTCGCGCCGCGCCGTTCCACTCCGGCGCCATGGCGCCCTGCATGCAGGGAAGGAAGACGAGACCTTCCGCGCCTGCCGCGACATCCGCCGCGGCCGCGCAGATGTCGTCGTAGCTCGCATCGGCGCCCCAGAAATGGTCGCGCCACCACCGCAGGTTTCCGCCGGAGACAAAGCCTGGATTCTCGAGCAGCCAGCTGTCCGGGTCGCCGTGCGGATGGCACTCGACGAGCATCGTCCGGTCCTGCCGCGGCGTTGACGAAACCGCGCAAACCGGCTCGGCGGTGCCGACCACGTCGCACACCTCGCCGGGCGCGTAGACACCCGCTCCAAGCGTCGCGGCCATCTCGTCTCCGCATCCGACGACCACGCACGTATTCCGCGCGAGGCCTGTGGCCGACGCGAACGCGTCCGTCACCCGGCCCACGCCGTGAGTTCCGGGCGCCAGCTCCGGCAGCAGCGACGGATCGAGTTCGACCGCGGCCAGCACCTCGTCAGACCAGGCGCGTGAGCGCGGATCGAGCAGGGCGAGCGACGACGCGTTGGAGTAGTCGACGACCGACAGCCCGGATGCTTCCTGCACCGCGTAGGACCCAGGCGGCATCAGCTTCGCCGCTCGGGCGAACACCTCGGGCTCTTCGTCCCTGATCCACAGCGCTTTGAAGACCGCGTGCGAGGAATCCAGGTTCGCCCCGGTGTGTACGTAAAACGCCTCGCGCGAGAAGCGCTCCACCAACGCGGCGACCTGGGCTTCGGCGCGCCGGTCCATCCAGATCATGGCGTTGCGCAGGGGCTTTCCTCCTGCGTCACAGGCGACCATCCCGTCCAGCTGCGATCCGAACGAGATCGCCTTCACTGCCGAGGGGTCCACCTGCCCGATCACCTGCCGGATCGTCCTGTGCAGCGCCTCGATCCACAGCCGGGGGTCCTGCTCGGCCCAGCCCGGGCGGGGAAAAAGAACGTCGTAGCCCGCATAGGCCGAGGTGACCAGCGCTCCATCGGCCGCATACAGCGCGGTGTTTGTGCCCTGGCTCCCGATGTCGCAGCCGATGACGTACGGCCCGGTCACTGAACGATGACGACTTTGAGTCCAGAACCCGACCGGATGGTGTTGAACGCCTGGTCGATCTGTTCCAACGGGAAGCGATGGGTGACGACCGAGGCGAGCTCGTCGCGCCGCCGCTCGAGGTAGTCCATCGTGATGCGGTACTGACGGTGCGTCGCGCCGTACGCGCCAAGGATCGCGAGCTCTTTGTAGTGGAGCTGATTCATATCGAGGGACGCGACCGGATCATGCTTCGGCAAGCCCGCGAAATAAACCACTCGAGCCCGCTTGGCCGCAATCTCGAGCGCCGCCTGCTGCGCCTGTTTGGACGGCGCGGCGACGATGACCCGCTGGGGTCCTCGACCTTCGGTGTGCGCCATTGCCTCTGCCACGCCGTTGTCCTCCCCCGCGACCCAGGCATCGTCGACGAAGCTTCCCACGGCGCCCAGCGCGACCTCGAGCCGCTGTGAGTTCACGTCGGTCATGAACACCTTGCTCGCACCTCGGTCCCGCGCCATCACCGCCTGCCAGCATCCGATCGGACCCGAGCCGATGATGAGGACGGAGTCTCCTAGCTGCACGTCGAGCATCTCGATTCCGTTCAGCGCGCACGCGAAGGGGTCGGCGACCGTGGCCAGGTCCGAAGGCAGGTCCGGCGGCAGCGGGATGAGGTTCTTGACCGCTATCGGCGGCACCGCGGCGTACTCCGCATACGCGCCTGGGTACGGGTGGTAGCCGTACAGGAGGTGCTCGTCGCACAGGTTCTGCAGGCCGTCCATGCAGTAGCGGCACCGCCCGCACGTGAGGATTGAGCCCAGGAATACACGGTCGCCCTTCGCGATGCCCGGCGGCAGGGTGGCGTGCGGTCCGACCTCTTCGAGGACGCCCACCGGTTCGTGGCCGAGGATCCACGGCGCTGGGGCGCGCGGGTCGCCGTTGAAGAACGTGCGGGCGTCTGTGCCGCAGATGCCGCACGCCTCGACCCGGAGCAGCGCACCTTCTGGGTCGAGCTCCGGGTCCGGCGCCTTGCGGATCTCCACCGCATCGACACCGGTCATGAATGCGGCTCTCACCGCGCCGCCACCGTGCCGAGCTCGCGCTGCAGCGCAGCGAGCGCGTCGCGTGCGGTGTTGCGTTCCCGGATGACGCTCGACAGCGCGCGCGTGATCGCGGCGGGCGACCGATGCATGAAGATGTTCCGGCCGACCGAGCAGCCGATCGCGCCTGCCGACATCGCAGACTCCATCCGGCCGAGCAGCTCTGAGTCGTCGAGCCTCGAACCGCCCGCGAGCACGACCGGAATGCCGTTGGCCGCCTCGACGAGCTTGCGAAACGACGATTCGTCGCCGGGCCAGTTCGTCTTGATGATGTCCGCACCCAGCTCGCCGCAGAGCCTGACGTTCCGTCGCAGATACTCGAATCCGTAGCGGTCGCGGAGATCGTCGACCGACGCGTACGTGGTCGGAAACTCAGCCTCCGCGATGAACGGGATGCCGGCCGCCTCGCACGCGCGCCCGACCGCGGCCAGGATGCGGATCATCCCCGGCTCACTGGTGCCCGACAGCGCGGTGAAAAGAACGACCGCGTCGGCGCCGAGCCGCGCCGCCTCGTCCACCTCGGCGATCTGCACGACCTCGGGCTCCCTGCGGTCGGGATTCGAGGACGCAGACAGCAGAAGGGCGAGCGACGTCGTCGGCGCAAATGCCGGCGCCGCGATCCGGATCATGCCCTTGGACATCATGATCACGTTGGCGCCGCCGGCCACCGCCTCGGCGGTTCGCGTGCTGATGTCCGCGAGCGGCTCGAAGAACTGCGGCGAGGTCATGCCGTGGTCGAGGGCGCAGATGATGGACACGCCCGCGGGATCGATGACGCGCTTCATGCGCATCGCTTTGCCGACGCTGCTGATCACGACGACCTCCTTCCTGGACCGCGCCGCAGCACGGTGAAATCAAACGCGTCGGCGAGGTGGTACTCGTACGACGACAGCACGGGGGTTCCTTCCTCGGAGTAGTCGACCTGCCAGATGGCCAACAGCAGCGCGCCACGGACAACGCTCAGCCGCTGGGCGACGGTCAGCTCGGCGCGAACCGGGCGAAAGCTTGCGACGCCATGGCGGATGACGATGCCGAGGTCACGCTCGAACACCTCATAGATCGAGCGCCGCAGCATCTCGTCGGCAAGGTCGGGCTGCTTGGCGACCAACCGCGCGGGCAGGATGTCGCGTGAGAGAACGACCGGCTTGCCGTCCGCCGTGCGGACGCGCTCCACCACGAGCAGGTCTGATCCCGGCTGCAGCTCCAGGCGCGTTGCCTCGCTGACAGTCGCGGGTTCGAGCCAGTGGCGCGCCTGCTCGATCCCTGCCTGCATGCCAGCCGCCCGAATCGCATCCGTGACGCCGAAGTTGAGATCGAGGCTGTTCGCGACTCGCCGGCCATCGGCCACGAAGGTCCCGGAGCCCCACATCCTTCGCACGAGCCCTTCACTCTCGAGCGCCCTGAGGGCCTCGCGCAGGGTCGCCCGGGAGACACCCAGCTCGGTAGCCAGCGCCGGCTCCGACGGTAGGCGCGATCCTGCCGGCAAGAGGCCCTGGCCGATTCGCCGGGTGAGCGTCTCGCGAACCTGGACGCTGCGTGGACGGGCGCGTTCGTCAGTGGACTGACTGGGAGTCTGGCTTGGCATGCCAAGCGTAAGTATCTTGTCGGACAACTCCGGCGTCAAGGCGAAGAGTTGTCTGGTAGGCGAAAAGCGATTCTTGACTTCGATTTGGGCCTCGCCTAGCATTCCCACAACAGCCAGGCGTCAGACAACTTTGAGCACAGGAGCCGCGGGGAGCGGCGACTGTGGAGGGGGTAATTGCTTTGTCTGAGGAGCGTCGCAGGGTAGGGACGGTTGCTTATCGGGAGGCGAGCCCGGCCTATTTCGCCAAGCGGGCCCTGAAGCGACACGCGGCGTTCTGGTCGCTGTGGTCGTTGGGCGTCGCGGCGGTCATCTCGGGCGACTTCTACGGCTGGAACCTCGGTTTTGGCGTCGGCGGATTGGGCGGGTTCTTGATCGCCTCGATCGTGATCACTGTCATGTACTACGGCCTGGTCTTCAGCATCGCCGAGATGTCGCCCGCGCTGCCACACACCGGCGGCGCCTATTCGTTTGCCAGGTCCGCTTTCGGACCGTGGGGCGGATTCATCACGGGGCTCGCCGAGAACATGGAGTACGTCATCACGCCCGCCGTCGTGGTCGGCGCGATGGGGTTCCTACTCCAGGCCATCGTGCAGTCGTTGTTCAACGTCCAGGGCAATCCCTGGTGGAACAGCGTCTATGTCTGGTTCATCCTGTCGTACATCGTGTTCGTCGGAATCAACATCCGGGGCATCGTCGCCACGATGCGCTTCACGGTCGCGATCAACGTCCTCGCCCTCGGCATCCTGGCCTTCTTCTTCCTGTCGGTGATCTTCTCCGGGAAGCTGAACCTGAACCTTCTGACCAACATCGCACCGCAGGCGGGCCAGTCCTCCTTCCTTCCCTTCGGATTGGCCGGGATGTTTCCGGCGATCCCGTTCGCCATCTGGTTCTACCTCGCGATCGAAGAGCTACCGCTTGCGGCTGAGGAATCTCATGACCCCAAGCGCGATATCCCGCGGGCCGCGGTGTGGGGCCTGACGACGCTCGTCATCACCGCCATTGGAATCTTCGTGTTGAACACGGCGATCGACGGCGGGGCCAAGGCAATCGGCATCTCCGCCACGCCGCTGTTCGACGGCTTCAAGGCCGTCTACGGCGACAACGCCGGCGCCGCGCTCCTCGCCTTGATAGGACTCGGCGGCCTGATCGCGAGCTTCTTCACGATCATCTACGCGTACGGGCGGAACACATACTCGCTGTCCCGGGCGGGCTACTTCCCGCACTTCCTGTCGGTCACCCATCCGACCCTCAAGACGCCGCACGTCGCCCTCATCGCAGGCGGCGTGGTCGGGCTTGCACTCGCGTGCTTGATCACCTACCTGGGCACGACCCAGAACCTGGTCGCAGGCCAGGTCGTGGGCGCTCTTCTTTACATGGCGGTGTTCGGCGCCGTCATCTCGTACGCGATGCAGTGCGCCTCGTTCATCATGCTGCGGCGCCGGCTGCCCAACATCGAGCGTCCATACCGCAGCCCCGTCGGAGTCTGGGGTGCGGGCATCGCCGGCGCGATTGCGCTGGTCGCCCTTATCTCCCTCTACTTCAACGAGGCGTACCGGCCGGGTGTCGTAGGCACCCTCATCTACTTCATCGTCGGCATCGCGTACTTCGCAATCGTCGGCCGGCACCGCCTTGTCCTGTCCCCCGAGGAGGAGTTCGCTCTGACCCGTGGCGAACATGGACACCCCGAGTTGGAGGGCTACGGCAAGACCAAGGTCACGGACATCCCAGCCGAAGGCGCGGCTCCCGCGCCCAAGCCCGCGGGGGCGCCGACCGGCGGAAGCGTCTAGCCTCTCGTCTGTGTCCAAGCTGGTGAGCGTGCGAGAGCGCTCACCAGCCTTTCTTTTTCCCATCGAGGTGTCGAGATGTTGACCGAGGACAAGGTGGTCCAGCCCGAACACGAGCCGTCGCTGCGCAAAGATCAGCTGGCCGCCGACGTCAAGAAGGGCCTCATCGACACGGTGGTCGTCGCGTTCACGGACATGCAGGGCCGCCTGATGGGCAAGCGCATCGATGCGGAGTACTTCATGGAGTCGGCCGGCCACGGCGAATCGGTCGAAGGCTGCAACTACCTGCTGGCGCTGGATATGGAGATGGACCCGGTCCCTGGATACGAGATGGCCAACTGGGAGAGGGGTTACGGGGACTTCGACCTGCTTCCAGACTTCGCCACGCTGCGGCGCATCCCGTGGCTCGAGGCGACTGCCCTGATTCTGTGTGATGTCGCCTGGCACGACGGCAAACCGGTCCGGCCTTCTCCGCGCCAGGTCCTTCGAGCCCAGGTCGAACGCGCGCGCGCGCTCGGCTTGGAGCCGATGTTCGGCTCCGAGCTCGAGTTCTTCTTGATCAAGGAGACGTTCGCCGAGGCACACGCAAAGCACTACCTCGACCTGACGCCGTCGGTGCCCTACATCCTCGACTACCACATCCTGGCCACCACTTACGACGAGCCTTTCCTGCGCGCGGTGCGCAAGGGCATGAAGGGCGCGGGAATTCCTGTCGAGAGCTCGAAGGGCGAGGCCTGGCCGGGTCAGCAGGAGATCAATTTCCGCTTCGCCGACGCCCTGACCATGGCCGACAACCACGTCGTCTACAAGAACGGGATCAAGGAGATGGCGCACCAGGCCGCCTGCTCGGTGACGTTCATGGCCAAGCCGGACCACCGCTGGATCGGAAGCTCGTGCCATGTCCACTCCAGCCTCTGGAAGGAGTCGCGCAACGCGTTCGACGGCGAGTCGGAGGTGTTCAAGCAGTACCTCGCCGGCCACATCGCCTACGCGTCCGAGCTCGCGATCTTCCTGGCGCCGAACATCAACTCCTACAAGCGATATGCGGCAGGGAGCTGGGCTCCGACGACCCTCGCGTGGGGTCACGACAACCGCACGTGCGGCTTTCGGATCGTGGGCCACGGGCAGCACCTGCGCACGGAGTCGCGCATCCCGGGAGCCGACGTGAATCCCTATCTCTGCTTCGCCGCGCTCCTCGCCGCCGGGCTGCGCGGGATCGAGGAGAAGCTCAAGCTTCCCCCGGAGTACAAGGGCAATGCCTACGAGTCGGACGTGCAGCGCTTCCCCAGCTCCATGCGCGAGGCGATTGGAAATCTCGAGCGCGGGACCGTCGCGCGGGCTGCGTTTGGCGACGACGTGATCGACCACTACCTCAATTACGCGCGAACCGAGCAGTCGCTGTTCGACAAAGTCGTGACGGACTACGAGCGCGAGCGTCTCTTCGAGCGCGGTTAAGCATCTTGGGACGGCTTGACGGCAAGGTAGCGGTCATCACGGGGGCGGCCGGCGGGATCGGGCGCGAGGCCGCCCTGCTCTTCTCATCGGAGGGTGCCCGGGTCTGCGTGGCGGACGTCGGCCGCGAAGCGGGCGAGAAGACCGCGTCCGAGTGCCGCGAGGCGTTCTTCTTCGCCGCCGACGTCAGCGACCCGCAGAGCGTGGAGGCGATGTACACCGAAACCGCCAGGCGCTACGGGCACATCAACATCCTCTACAACAACGCGGGCATCATGCCCGCCGACGACGACTCGATCCTGGTCACCGAACCTGACGCGTGGGACCGCGTCCAGGCGGTCAACGCCAAAGGCGTCTACCTGTGCTGCAAGTTCGGCATCCCGTATCTGCTCGAAGCGGGCGGTGGCTCGGTCATCAACGTCGCGTCGTTCGTCGCCCTGATGGGCGCCGCCACCTCTCAGATCGCGTACACAGCGTCCAAAGGCGCGGTGCTCTCGATGAGCCGTGAGCTCGCGGTGCAGTTTGCGCGGCAGGGCGTGCGGGTCAACGCGCTGTGTCCCGGACCAGTCGAGACCCCCCTTTTGATGCGGATCTTCAATGAGGACCCGGGCGCCTACCAGCGCCGGCGCGTGCACCTGCCGATGGGCCGGCTGGCGAAGGCGCGTGAGATCGCCAACGCCGCACTGTTTCTCGCCAGTGACGATTCGAGCTACGTCAACGGCGCGACGTTCCTGGTCGACGGCGGCCTGACCGCGGCGTACGTCACCCCCGAATAGCACTAGTCCGGACCCCTCGCGACTCCGAACCAGACCGTGGGCGCGACCACGACGATTCGCTGCTCTTCCGTACGGAGTAGCTGCCAGCCGCCCTCGTGCACCATGCGATGGTGGCGCCGGCAGAGGGCCTGTTGCCGAAAGGGTCTACTGAGACATCCAGGTTAGGTCTGGCTGCCTGAGTTAGGTCGCAAGGGGATTTCGGCGTCCCACCGGCTCGAACAGCCTCGCGAGAGCTGAGTAGAGGTCGCCAAGGAGCGTTCTCGGAGCTGTGGCTGGTGTGGAAGCACTGCCAGACTGGGCCG
>DASPXA010000072.1:0-106062 GCA_035637495.1 Verrucomicrobiia bacterium | reverse complement strand
GTGGAGCGGGAAGCCGAGCCGTCGTCGCAGGCGCTGTAGTAGGTCGCAAGCCGCCAGAATTGAGACAGGTCGGCCTGACACGAGCAGTAGTAGGTTGGGTGCGTCGCTCTCCGGCCGGTTCTTGTTGATGTAGCGGATGATCTCCCGGCGCAGGCGCTGGGAGACGGGCACGCGGCGGAACTTCGATCCCTTCCCACGCTTGATCTTCAGGAACATCATCGCGTCGTCGTCGTCTTCCACATCCTCGAGCAGCAGGTTGCAGAGCTCGCCGACCCGGATCCCGGTGCCGAGCAGAATCTTGACGGCCAGCTGCGGCCAGCCGACCTTGGCCGTGTCGAATATCGCCTGCACCTGCTCCCCTGTGTAGGTCGTCATCTCCTTCAGCGCCACCTTGGGCGGGCGCATCCGAAGCACGCTGGGGTCGACTGGGTACTCCTCCCGGGCGCACCAGTTGGCAAAGCTCTTGATCACCTGGAAGAAGCCGTGGATGGTGTTGTCGGAGAGGCCGCGCTCCTGCTGCTCGGCAAGGAAACGCTTGAGCTCGAAGGCGTTCAGCTCCTCCAGGTTCTCGACCCCACCGGAGCGCCGGTACCAGTCCATCTTCTGCGCATACCAGTCGATAGTCCGCTGGCTGCGGCCCATCACCTTCAGCTCGAGCAGCCACTCGCGGAGCAGCGCCCGCACGGGATGCAGGCCGCGCAGGGGCTGGACTCTGACCCCGACTTCGACCGGCACCGACACGATGGCGCCACCCACCCGTAAGGGCGCGACCTTCGGTGGCCGGCCAGGACTGCGCCGAAACCCGCCCAGCGGACTATTTACGGTTTGCGTTTTCCATAACGGTTTCTGGAGGTTTTCCACAGATTTCGCTCCCTCTCGTCGCCTGGACTACAGGTGCCCAAAGACGACGAAAACCGGCCCTCAGGGCCGGTTTTCTGAATTCAATCTACGAGGAGGGTCCCCTCTCAGAAAGACTGGCGGAGAGGGAGAGATTCGAACTCTCGATGGGCCAGTGACCCATAACGGTTTTCGAGACCGCCGCCTTCAACCACTCGGCCACCTCTCCGGAGTCGCGGGGCTCAATGGCGGTCCCGACCGGATTCGAACCGGCGCTCTCGGCCTTGACAGGGCCGCGTGTTTGGCCAGGCTACACCACGGGACCGGCAGCGGCTAAGTCTACCAACGGCCTGAATTCCACCCCCGCGCGGCTCGGACCAAACCTCATCCCGAAGGTGAGAGGGAGTTCAAGACCCCATACCTATAATTCCCTGCGGCGTGAGCGACAACGAGCGTCCAGCACAGGGCAGCTCCGACGAGCTGCGGAGGCGGTTCCAGATCCTCGAGCGGGTCGCGATCTTCTTCACGCTTCCGGACAACGTCCTTCACGCCCTCTCCCGCAGGCTCGCCGCCGCCTCCGCGGCTCGGGGCTCGGTGATCGTCCACCAGGGCGACCCGGGCGACACAATGTTCATCGTCGAGTCCGGGCGCTGCGAGGTATACGTCGAGGAGTCGCCCGGACACACGATCACCATCGCGCTCATGGGCCCGGACGACTTCTTCGGCGAGATGGCGCTCATCTCCGAGGAAACACGGACCGCCAGCGTCCGCGCCCTGGAGGATTGCCGGCTCCTCACCCTCGACCGCAAGACTCTCTACGAGACGGTGCCCGCCGAGTCGGACGCGATGATCGAGCTCACCAAGCTGGTCGAGCAGCGCAAGGACACCCTGCCCAACCTGATCGCCCGGGCTCGCATGGTCGCGCCCGAGCAGGCCGCCTCGACGCTCGCCGTCTACTCGCCCAAGGGTGGTTCGGGGCGGACGACCATAGCGGTCAACCTGGCCGCGTCGCTGGCCCGCCGGTTCCCCGGCGAGGTCTTGCTCGTCGACCTGGCCCTCCCGTACAACCACGCGGCGCTGATCTCGTACCTGACCCCGACCGGCTGTCTGGCCGCCGCCAGCCAGGTACCCCCGCAGAACTTCGAGGAGGCCGTCCTGGGCGCCATCCTCCACCACCCCGGCGGAATGATGCTGCTGCCTGGTGTGCTCCGCGCCGAGCAGGCTGACCTCATCACGGTCGACCTGGTCAACCGTGCGATGGGCATCCTGGTCAACGCGTTCCGGTACATCGTGTTCGACCTCGGCGTCGCGTTCACGGACATCGTGATCAGCGTTCTCGACCACTCCCAGCGCGTGCTGGTCCTCGTCACCCCCGAGCTGTCATCGCTCAAAGACGTCGGCGAGCTGCTGAACATCTTCACCAACGTCCTGAACATCGTGCCGGGCCGCGTCATCCTCGCCCTCAACAACAAAGTGCCGAAGTCTGTCGTCGGGAGGGAGGACGTCGTCCGGACCCTCAAGCAGGACCTGGCCATCGAGATCGGTTTCGACGGGACCAAGCCGGACGAGGCGGCGGTCAAGGGCGAGATCCTGGTCCTGACCGACCCCAAGAGCGAGATCGCGCGCGGCGTCGAGCAGCTGGCCCAGATGATCGCCGGTACGACCGGCGGCGAGGTCAAGGAAAAGAAGGGGTTCAAGCTGGGCCGGAAGTAAGCGGTTTGGTAAGATCGCAGTCGTGATCGAACAAGCTCTCGTCTCCCTAACCCCGGAAGCCCAGTCGCGCCTGAAGGAGCTGCTCTCCAGGGAAGACAACCCGTCGCTCGCGCTGCGCGTGTTCGTCAGCGGCGGCGGATGCTCGGGGATGCAGTACGGGATGGCGTTCGACGACCAGCGCCGAGCGGACGACCTGATCGTCGATCACGACGGGGTCCAGATACTGGTCGACGACTTCAGCGTGTCGTACCTCCAGGGCTCGGAGATCGACTATGTCGACAGCCTGATGGGCGCTGGCTTCACGGTGCACAACCCAAACGCCGTGCACTCGTGCTCCTGCGGCCACTCGTTCGACACCGGCGACGACGCAGGCGGCGCCCAGGCCTGCGGCTGCGGCCACTAGCCGTCTCGCTTACCCTCTCCCGTGGGGAGAGGAATGCTGAGGTCCAGGCGACTTAGGGAGCTCGTTCTTCTTGCCCTTGGCGTGATCACACCCGTCGGCATCCTGGCCGTCAACGCGTCCGCCTTCGTGATGGTCCACCTCACCGTGTTTCGGTTCGGCATTGCCGCGTGCGCGCTGATAAGCGGCCTGGTCCTGAACGGCCTGACGGCCTGGTGGCTGCTCCGGCTGGCCAGCCGCAACGCCCCTCCCCTCTTCCGCGAGTACCGTGCCTGGGCGATCGGCGGCGCGGTGTTGATCGTACTGGTCACGGCCGGCGCCGCCGGCTACCTCACCTACCTCGGGCTCAAAGACCCGAAGCGCCTCCCCGACGCGCTGTCGATGATCGTCGCGACGATCATGCTCGCGCTCCCATTCGCGGTGTCGATCGCGGCGCGGCGCATCGCGGGGATCGGCGGCATCATCCCCGTAGAAGAGCCGCCCGGAAAGGAGAGACCGCGTCGCGGCCATCCTCAGCAGGTCAAACGCGCGTAGCCGACCGAACGCCTTCTAGGATCCAAACCCGCGAGCGCCGGCAGTCGCGGGAAATCTGGGGCCGGAAATGCCGCGAGCGCCGGCAGTTGCGGGATTCCCCGGCCAAAAAAAGAGAGCCCCTCACGTGGAGGGGCTCTCAGAGCGCAATCGACCGTACTTACATCATGTCGGGCGACATGCCGCCCGGCATTCCGCCACCCTTCTTGTCCTCCGGCACCTCGGTGACCATCGCCTCGGTGGTGAGCACCATGGCGGCGATCGATGCGGCGTTCTGCAACGCCGACCGGGTGACCTTCGCGGGGTCGACGATACCCGCCTCGAACATGTTCACGAACTTGTCGTTGAGAGCGTCGTAGCCTTCGCCCGGCTTGCTCGTGCGGATCTGCTGGACGATAAGCGAGCCTTCCTTGCCGGCGTTGAGCGCGATCTGCTTGATCGGCTCCTCGAGCGACTTCCGGACGATCGCGACACCGGTCGCCTGGTCATCCTTCAAGCCGAGTCCGCCGTCCAGTTTCTTCTGCGCGTTCAGCAGCACGGTGCCGCCTCCCGCCACGATTCCCTCTTCCACCGCGGCCTTGGTCGCGCTCAGCGCGTCCTCGATGCGGTGCTTCTTCTCCTTCTGCTCGACCTCGGTGGCGGCTCCGACCTTGATCACCGCAACTCCGCCGGCCAGCTTGGCCAGCCGCTCCTGCAGCTTCTCCTTGTCGAAGTCGGACGTGGTCTCCTCGATCTGGGCCTTGATCGCCTTGATCCGGCCCTGGATCGCCGCCATTCGCTTCGGGTCCTGCTCGGCGTCGACCACGATCGTGGTGTCGTCCTTGTTGACGGTGACCTTGCGCGCCTTGCCCAGCTGCTCAACCTTGGTCTGGTCGAGCTTGAGGCCGAGGTCCTCGGAGATCACGGAGCCGCCGGTCAGGATGGCCATGTCCTCGAGCATCGCCTTGCGGCGGTCGCCGAAGCCAGGCGCCTTGACCGCGACCGCGGTGAAGGTGCCGCGCAGCTTGTTGACGATGAGGGTGGCAAGCGCCTCGCCCTCGACGTCCTCGGCCACGATCAGCAACGGCTTGCCCATCTGGACGACCTTCTCCAACACTGGGAGCAGGTCCTGGATGGCCGAGATCTTGCGGTCGGTGATGAGCACGTATGGCTCGTCCAGCACCGCTTCCATGCGGTCGGGGTTGGTGACCATGTAAGCGGCGATGTATCCGCGGTCGAACTGCATGCCTTCGACCACCTCGAGCTCGGTGGCGATGGCCTGGTTGTCCTCGACCGTGATCACGCCGTCCTTGCCGACCTTGTCCATCGCGTCGGCGATAAGGGTTCCGATCTGCTCGGACTGGCTGGAGATCGCCGCCACGTGAGCGACATCCTCGTGACCCTTTACGGGTACCGAGAGCTTCTTGATCTCCTCGACGATTGCCTCCACGGCCTTCTCGATGCCGACCTTCAGCTGCATCGGGTTCGCGCCGGAGGTGACGTTGCGGAAACCCTCGTTGATCATGGTCTGCGCCAGCAGCGTCGCCGTGGTGGTGCCGTCACCGGCCACGTCGTTCGTCTTGGTCGCCACCTCGCGCAGGAGCTGCGCGCCGGTGTTCTCCATGGGGTCCTTGAGATCGATCTCGCGCACGATCGTCACGCCGTCGTTGGTGACGGTCGGGGCGCCGAACTTCTTCTCCAGGACCACGTTGCGGCCCTTCGGGCCAAGCGTGATGCGTACGGACTGGGCAACCGTGTCGATGCCCTTCTTGAGGTGCTGTCGCGCCTCTACATCGAATGTGACCATTTTCGCCATATGCGTTCCCCTCTTCTAGTCTTCTAGCTTTTTGCTTTCTTGCCGTTCGCCCCGACCACCGCCAGCACGTCCTTCTCCGAGACGATCAGGTACTCGATTTCGTCGATCTTGAACTCGTTGCCGGCGTACTTCGCGTAGAGCACCTTGTCGCCGACCTTGAGCTCCATCGGCACTTTGGTGCCGTTGTCGAGGATCCTTCCGGTCCCCACCGCCTCGACGATCCCCTCCTGGGGCTTTTCCTTGGCGGTGTCCGGAAGCACGATCCCGCTCTTGGTCTTCTCTTCTTTCTCGACCGGCTTGACCACTACGCGGTCGCCCAGCGGTCTCAAGTTCATGTGCAGCCCTCCTCAGCTGTTGGTGAATTAGCACTCCCTGGCCCCGAGCGCTTAGCACTCTGGCAGGTCGACTGCCAATTCTAGTACCAAGGAGGGAGCGGCCGCTAAACGTCTTCCTCGGCCGGCCCGTCGGGCTGCTCTTCAGGCTCGTCGTCCGGCTCATTAGGCTCCTGCTCAGCCCGTTCGATCAGGCGCCGGGCGTGCGACGCCTGGCCGTCGGGGACCATGAGCCGCGCGTCGGTCAGGTCGACCCCGACCCCGTAGGCGCTGTCGCCGAACACCTCTGGCGCCAGGCCATCGGCCTGGAGGGCGGCCGCGATGATCTCGGCCTGGATTCGGCTGCCCCGATAGACGACGGTCCAGCCCTTGACGCTCACGGCTCCCAGCCTAGCGACGGATCGACGTCGGCCGCCCGCACCGCCGCATGAGCACCGGCGGCCGCGATCATCGCGGCATTGTCGGTGCAGAGCTCGAGGGGCGGCATCGTCAGGCGAGCCCGGTCGCCGACCACCTCGGCCGCCCGCTTCCTGAGGAGCGTATTGGCGGCGACGCCGCCCGCCACGACCACCTCGCTCACGGGGGTCTCGTCGAGCGCCCGGTCCAACTTTTCCAGGAGCGACTCGACGACCGACTGCTCGTAGGCGGCGGCAAGGTCCGCGCGATCCTCTTCCGTCGTTGCCTCGCCGAGGTCGCGCAGGCGGTAGAGCAGCGCGGTCTTCAGGCCGCTGAAGCTGTATTCGAGCCCGGCGACCGACGGCTTCGGCAGGGGCTGGCGACGGGGGTCGCCTTTCCGGGCCAGGCGATCGAGCGCGGGTCCGCCGGGGAATCCGAGCCCGAGCATGCGCGCCGCCTTGTCGAAGGCTTCGCCGGCGGCATCGTCGCGCGTCCTGCCGATCACTTCGAAGCGCCCGTGCTCCGGCATGCGGACGAGGTCGGAGTGGGCGCCGCTGACCACGAGGCCCAGCAGCGGCGGCTCGAGGTCGGGCTGGGCGAGCATCGCGGCGTAGATGTGACCCCACAAGTGGTTGACGCCGGTGATGGGCTTATTCCACGCCGCGGCGAGGCCTTCGGCGACCCCGACGCCCACCAGCAGACAGCCGACCAGGCCAGGTCCGCGGGTGACCGCCAGCAGGTCGACCTCAGCCGGCTTGACCGCGGCCTTTTGGAGAGCGCTGTCGAGAAGGGACGGAAGGCGCTCCAGGTGGTCGCGGGCCGCAAGCTCGGGGACGACGCCGCCGAACTCCTTGTGCACATCGACCTGGGAGTGGATGAGATTGGCGAGGACCTTACGGCCGTCCTCGACCACCGCGACGGATGTTTCGTCGCATGAGGTTTCGATGCCGAGCGTGAGGCTTACTGCTCGTCCTTCGTCAGCAGGTCGCGGCGGAGGCCGCGGACCTCCGCGTCGATGCGCTCCAGGTTCGCCTCATACGCCTTCCGGAAACGCGGCGAGTGGATCGAGTCCGACCACATCACGATCGCGTCCTCGCCGTTGTCGGTGTAGTAGCCCTTGCGCCGACCGATGACCTTGAACCCAAAGGCCTCGTACATCTTCATCGCGTTCTCGTTGCTGGTGCGGACCTCGAGCGTGACCCACTTCGCGCCCATGTCGTAGGCGGCCTGGACGAGGCCAGCGAAGATGACCCGCCCGTAGCCCCGGTGCTGGAGGTCGCGGCGCACGCCGATCGTGGTCACGTGCGCCTCGTCGTACATCCGCCACATCCCGCCGTAGCCGATGATCGACGGGTCGAAGTCCGCGAGCCGGTACCCGACCGGCCGCTCGACGTTCCCTTCGTGGCGCAGGACCACGTAGTGGGCGCTGGCCCGCGAGGCAAGCTCGCGGTAGTAAGCGTTGCGAGGCCACGGCGTGGCGAAGATCTCTCGCTCGATCTCCTGGACCGTGTTCACGTCCGACTCCCGCATCGGCTCCAGCGTGAGCTGCTGCCTTAGCTGGACCATCTACTTCCTCTTCGCCGAAAAGGACTGCATGTATTCGATCTCGAGACTACGATACGGCACTTCAGGAACCCTTTCGAGGAGGATCTCGACGGCCTGCGCGAACGGCCGAAGCTCGCCGTCGGGCTTGAATCGATGCCCTGCGGCGACCAGCGGTGGGCGGTCGGCGACGATGCCCACCAGGTCGTGGGCGGTCGGGATGTCGACGGGCTCGCCCAGCCGCGGCTCGTCGCCCGGCACCTTGAAGTAATACCTGCCCCGGCCGGCGTCGGTGACCGCGGTCACCGGGCCATCGCTGCGTGCCGCCTGCAGGTCGAGCGTGGGCAGGGGGACGATCGGGATGCGGAGCCCCATCGCGAGGCCCAGGCCGAAGGACACGCCGACCCGCAAGCCGGTGAACGAACCCGGGCCTGTCGCGACGGCGACCTTCGTGATTCGAGATGAGCGGGCGATGCGCCGGAGCATGGGCAGCAGCTCCGGGCTGCGAGCAGGCATGAACGCCTGGAACTGACGGCCGTCGACGGTCGCGATCGCGACAGTGCTCGACGACGTGTCAATGACTAAGATCACGCTTCGTCCGGATCAGGCGGCGGTCGCCGCCGAGGTGATCGATCTCTATCTCCGCCGCCCCGTCCACGTCCAGCCGCTCCCCCCACTCCACGACGACCGCGCCCTCTGCCGAGAGCTCGTCCAGGCCGAGGTCTCGCAGCTCCGAGCTCTTCTCCACTCGATAGAGGTCGACGTGCGCCAGCTGGAGACGGCCTGGGTAGATGCGGACCAGCTGGAACGTGGGGCTCGCCACGTGCGCCATCGACCCCGCCCCCTGGGCGACGCCGCGGACGAACGTCGTCTTGCCGGCGCCCAGCTCGCCGGTCAGCAGCACGACATCTCCCTGTCGCAGCCTCTCGCCGAGCAGCATCCCGGCGCGTTCGGTCTCGGCCGGCGAGCTGGTGACTTCGTCAGGCAAAGTGGTCGTAGCCGCTGCTCTGAAGGTCCGCGCCGATCACCCTCACGTCCTTCTCCGGGGTCAGCTCGCCGACGACCTCGAGCCCTGCCTCTTCGATGGTGCGATCCGGGCCCACGCAGACAAGCTCCACCTCCTCCCCGCTCGTCAGCGCGTCTTCAATCGACGCGCCCTGCGCGCGCGGGACGTCGACGGCATTCAGGACACAGCCCACCCCCGCCATCGCCGCAAACTTCTCCATCTCGCGCGCGAGACCGTCCGAGATGTCGCCGCAGCAGAGGGCGAGCTCGTTGAGCCGCCGACCTTCTTCGATCCGAGGAACAAGCCTGTATGCGCGCCGGTCACGCAGCGCGACGGCCGCGGCGCCGAGCGGACCGGTGACAGCGACCGACCACCCCGCCTCCGCCTGCGCACGCGAGAGCGGCATGGTGTTGGTGCGTCCGACCACGGTCAGCGATAAGACCGCCGGGCCTTCGATGGAGCTCATGTCGCCGCCCGCGATCGCAAGCTTGAAACGCTGCGCGAGCTCGGCCATTCCTGCGTAGATACCGGTCACTTGCTGGACCGGCCATTGCCTCGGAATCGCCACCGAGGCCAGCGCCCAGGCCGGCTCGGCGCCTTTCGCCGCGAGATCGCCGAGCGCGAGCGCCAGCGAGCGCCACCCTACGTCCTCGGCGGTCATCCAGTCGAGGTCGAAGTGCACCCCCTCGACGAACATGTCGGTGCTGGCGACCACAAATCCAGTCGCATCGGCGATGACGGCCGCGTCGTCCCGGCCCGCAGTCGCCGAGAGATAAGGCTTGATGCGCTCGAGCAGCGACAGCTCGCCGACTCCATCGACGCTCACGCGGTCAGCATCGCACGCAGGCGACGTGTGGCCCCTTCAGGGTCGGCGGCGCCGGCCACGGCGCGGATGACGCACGCGCGCCGGACGCCAAGGTCGATCAGCTGCTGGAGGTTCGATTCGTCGATGCCGCCGATCGCGAAGACCGGGATGCCGAGCGCCCTGGTAAGGGCGGCTACTCCAGCCGGTCCGATCACCTGCTTGCGCTGCTTGACCGGGGTGGCGAAAACCGCGCCGCAACCGACGTAGGCCGCGCCCGGCTGCACCCCGGCCGCGGAGGAGGCGGACACACCTATCAGAAGACGATCGCCCGCGACCTTGCGCGCCGACTCGACGGACAGGTCTTCGGGGCCGAGGTGCACTCCGTCGGCGCCCGACAGAAGAGCGATGTCGACGTGGTCGTTGACGACGAAGAGCGGACCGGTGATCACATTTCGGAGCTGCCGCGCAAGGGCCAGCAGATCGCCCCGGGCGCTGGTCTTGTGGCGGAGCTGGATGATGTCCGCCCCACCCAGCGCTGCGGCCGTCGCGAGGTCGATGACGCGATCGGGCGATGCGTCCGGCGTGATCACGTAAAGCCGCGCGGCGTCGAGCCGCCGTATCAGCTGAGGATCTGGCGCAGCTTCTCTCGTAAGGTCGTCGGCGCGGTGTCGCACTCGCACGAGTGCTTCACCAGGCGCTTGAGGTGTGACTCGAAGTCGTAGTGCTCCATGCAGTCGGGGCAGCCCTCGAGGTGCAGCTGCACCTCCAGCGCCTCGGTGTTGGTCAACTCCCGGTCGAGAAAGCGATCGAGCTTGTCAGCACACTCCGCGCACTTCATAGCTGTGGCACCTGCCTCGGCCGCACGATACCCGATTCGACGGCATAGTCATATAGGGATTTTTGGAGCTGCTGCCGGGCCCGGTGGAGCCGGGACATGACTGTCCCGATCGGCACTCCGAGCGCCTGAGCGGCGTCCTTGTAGGAGAAGCCTTCGACGTCCACCAGCAGCACCACCTCGCGGTGTAGGGGAGGCAGCTTGTCCACAGCCGCGACCACCTCGGAAGCCGCGATCTTGTCCAGGACGTCCGATTCCGGCTTCGCGCCCTCGTCCTTGAGGCGGTCGTAGAGGACGAAGTCGCCGACGTCGTCCAGGCTGACGTCGTCTTTGCGCGACCCCTTGAAGCGGTCCCAGAAGAGGTTGCGCATGATCGCGAACAGCCAGGCCTTCATGTTCGTGCCGGCCTGGTAGCTGTGCTGGTAGCGGAGCGCGCGAAGGTACGCCTCCTGGACGAGGTCTTGGGCCTCGTCGGGGTCGTGGGTGAGCCGGAGCGCGCCCCTATACAAAGTGTCGAGATGAGTCAGTGCCTCCTCTGCGAAGGCAGACTGAGCGGCGGGTTCCGCCATCAGTAATGCCAGTGTAGGATCACCTGCCTTCCACCCAATTGAAATGGCACGCGATCCGGGCTATTCCCGCTGGCTGAACAGGACGATCTTGGGGTTGGCCCACCCCAAACGCGAAGAGCCACGTCGAGCCCGGGGTGAGCCTTCATCGCAGTGGGAGAAGTCAGCCTGCTAGAGCCCTGCACCGAGGAGCGCGACGTTGATTCGCGGTGTGGAAGGCTAAGGCAGGTTCGAGTGTTATCGTTGCCCCGAGTCCGAGTCGGTTTGTCGTGGGGGAAACGCGATGAAGCTGTTGTCAGCAGCCTTCCGACCCTTTATCGAGTTGTGGAGCCGTGAGCCGGTCGCAATCTCCGGCCTCATCCTCGCCTTCGTCAACCTGCTGATCGTGTTCTCCGTCCTGCACATGAGCGTGCAGCAGATCGGCGCGATCAACATGTTCCTGGTCGCATTCTTCGCATTCGTTGCACGCGGAGCCGTGACGCCGATCGCGAACCCGAAGGATGCGGACGGCAACCGGCTGGTGCCACAGGCGACGTGGCAGCGTCAACGGGTAAAAGGCGAGTAGAACACCCACACGAAGACGTATTCGCACGCTGTGGGTCATGCTCCGGCCGGATTTGATTACCCTTACGGCTGCCCAACCGGGGCAACACGAGGAGGCTACGAATGTTCGTAATTCGCAGGTTCGTCGGTTGTGTCAAGGTCGTGGCAGGGACCGGCGCCGTGCTGGTGCTGGCATTCTCTTCGCAGACCGCATCCGCACACTCGGCCTCGACCACGGACAGTGCTTCGGGCGCAGCCAGCCACACGTCGCAGGTGACGCTGACACCTGAATGCACGGCGGCGATCCAGTCGCTGAAGGCGTTCTTCGCGAACGATCGCGCAGAAGATGCCATCGAGCGACAGGACCAGCAGGCGAATCCAGACCCGGCCGCCGATCAGGCCGAGGACGCCACCGAGGTGGCCGCATTCAAGGCGCAGTTCGCTGCGGTGAAGAGCGCATGCGGATCCGTCATCGCAGCGGTGAGGGGCAACGCGGAGTCCAACGCCATCAAATCACCCGCGTGCGCGACTGCTCTCCAGGCGCTCAACGCGGCGGCCAGGGCCGTGTGGGCTCAGCACAGCCGGCCGACCGACGCGCAGATCGCGCAGCTGAAGAGCCTTGCGGAAGCCGCCAAGGCCGCATGCGGCTGGTCGAGACGCTAGGCGCTTGATCAGAGCTGGAGGCCCACGACGGGCCTCCAGCGCTCAGCTCGTGTGCCGGCGCTCGACCCGCGGGCCGATTGAGGTCAGAACCTCGTAGCTGATCGTGTTCGACCACTCGGCCACCTCTTCGGCCGCGATCACCTGGTCGCCATCGCGCCCTATGAGCGTCGCGACGTCGCCCACCTGAACTTCGGGGACGTCGGTCACGTCGAGCGTGATCGCGTCCATGCTCACCATCCCGATGAGAGGCGCACGATGCCCACGCACGAGCACGTGGCCGCGATTGGCGCGCGCACGGTGCACGCCGTCGCCGTAACCGATCGCCACCGTCGCCACGCGCGCCTGCGCTCGCGCCTCCCAGAGCGATCCGTAGCCGACAGTCGCGCCTTTCTCCAGCGTCTTGACGTGAGTCACGACAGACCGGAGCGACAGGGCTGGTCTGGTGCCCGGCCATTCGCAGCCGTAGATGGCGATTCCGCAGCGAACCGCGTCGAGCGCGAAGTCGGGATGGTTCAGGGCGCCCGCGGAGTTGCACGCATGGCGCAAGCCTGGACCCACCTCCAGGCGCGACACCGTGTCGAGAAAGAGCTCGAACTGGCGGCGCGTCATGGCATCGTCGGACTCGGCCCTGGCGAAGTGGGTCCAGGTCCCGGCCAGTCTTATGCCGCGCGCTCCCTCGATCTGCTGCGCCAGCTGCGGCGCCTCGTCCGGCGGACAGCCGTAGCGCCCCATGCCGGTGTCGATCTTCAGGTGGACCGGGACGGGACGGTCGGATGAGGCGAGCGCATCGGCGAGCTCCCGGCTCGACAGGGCGATGCTGAACCCGGTGTCGGCCGCTGCCGCGGCTTGCAAGGGCAGGACGCCGCCCATCACCAGGATGTTTCCCGGGTCGATCAAGCCGCCGATCTGCGCGGCTTCGTCCAGGGTCGCAACGGCAAGTCCTGTCGCCCCGCCTTCGAGCGCCGCATGCGCGACGGGCACCGCTCCATGGCCGTAGCCGTTGGCCTTGACGACGGCGAGCAGCCTCGTGCCTCGCGGCAGGTGGCCGAGGATGCGCTCGCAGTTGGCGCTGATCGCCGCGAGGTCGATCTCGGCCCAGCGGTGCGACTCGTTCAGAGGCCGCCCTGACGCAAGAAATTCATGACGAGCGGTATTTCGGGCAGCAGGTCACTGGCCAGGAGCCCTGAGTCGCCGATCCGCTCCGCGATCCGCCGCCCGGCCGCGGCGTGGACGTAAACGCCCGTGACCGCGGCGGAGTACGGATCGGACCCCTGCGCGATGAGGCCGCCGATGATTCCGGACAGGACGTCGCCGGTCCCGCCGCTCGCCAGCGCCGGCACTTCGTGCGGGTCCTCGCTCATCCGCCCGTCGGGATGCGCCACCACGGTGTGCGCCCCTTTCAGCACCACGATCGCGCCCCATTCCTTGGCCGCCTTGCGCGCCGCGCCGGTCCGGTCGGCGTTGATCGCCTCTGCGGTCTGGCCCGTCAGTCGCGCGAGCTCGCCGGGGTGCGGAGTCAGGACGCGGTTCTTGCCGAGCTTGCCTTTCGAACGCTGTGAATCCGCGAGCGCATTCAGGCCGTCGGCGTCGATCACCAGCGGGCATTTCGCGCGCAGAGCGAGGTCGACAGCCAGCCGCCACGTCGAGCTGTCGCGCCCCAGGCCCGGCCCGATGACGCCGACCTCGGCGGCCGCGAGCTGGCGAAGGATCGAGTCGTACGCGGCGTGGCCGACAGCACCCGGCGCGACTTCCGGCACCGGGGTCGCCATCACCTCGGTGCACTTCGCGGCGAGGATCTGATAGATCGAGTCGGCGACCAGCAGCCGAACGAGACCAGCGCCGGTTCGCGCGGCGGCCGTCGACGACAGGTAGGCGGCGCCGGTCAGCCCGAGGCTTCCCGCGAGCACGACCGCCGTGCCGAAGGTGCCTTTGTGCGCGTCTTTCGGCCGTGTCGGGATGAGCACCGCGTCGGGCGCGGCGAGCATCGTTCCCGCCGAGTCGGGGATCTCCAGATGGGCCGTCGCCACCGCGAGGCGGCTGTGGTGAGTGATGCTCACCTCCACCTCGGCGCCGCGGTCGTTGCCGAGGAGTCTGGCGCGAGGGGCGCCGTTCGGGCCAGGGAGGATTTCGATCTGGCGGCGAGGAAAGCAGATGCCCGTGCCGTCGAAGCACTTGATGATCGCCTCCTTGGCCGCCCACCGGCCGGCGAGGCGCTCGTCGTTGCCGGCGCAGTACGCGATCTCGGCCGGCGTGTAGACCTTGGGGAGGAAGCCGGAACCGGAGCGCTTGATCGCAAGCGCGATCCGATCCACCGAGACGGCGTCTACGCCGATCCGCTGCACGGACTCAATTCTCCCCACCCGGCCGCTCCGCCGCCGACCTCCCCGTAAATGGGGAGGTGAAGTCCTATTCGACGGTTACCGATTTGGCGAGGTTGCGCGGCTGGTCGACGTCCTTGCCGAGCTTGACGGCCACGTGGTATGCGAAAAGCTGCAGCATCACCGTGTTGAGGACGGCAGACGCCGCCTCCTCGACCGCCGGCATCTCGAACACATCGGTCGCGATGGCGTCGAGCGACCGGTCTCCTTCCGTCACGAGCGCCAGCACCGGAGCGTTCCGGGCCACGATCTCATGCACGTTGCTGACCATCTTGTCTTTGGTCGAGCTCGCCGTGCAGATCGCGACCACCGGGAACTGCTCGTCCAGCAGCGCGATCGGCCCGTGCTTCAGCTCGCCGCCGGTCGTGCCTTCGGCGTGGATGTACGAGATCTCCTTGAGCTTCAACGCGCCCTCGAGCGCGACTGGATAGCCGAGCCCGCGGCCCGCGTACATGAAGTTGCGATAGCGGCTGTACTTGTGAGCCAGCCCGACGATCTCCTTGTCGCGCCCAATGACGCCCGCGACCTGGTCGGGAAGCCGGCGCAAGGCCTCGACCAGATCCTGCCGTCGCTCCAGCGAGACACGCCCTTTGACCGTCGCGAGGCGGAGGGCGAGCAGGTAGAGGCTGACCATGTGCGCGAGGAGCGTTTTGGTCGACGCGACGCCGATCTCCGGACCGGCGTGGAGATAGATCGCGCCGTCCGCGTCACGTGCGGCGGAGCTCGCGATCACGTTGGTCACGGCCACCGTGAGAGCACCGCGCGACTTCGCCTGCTGGAGCGCGACCAGCGTGTCAGCCGTCTCGCCGGACTGGGTGATCACCACGTCGAGCGTGTGCTCGCCCACCGTGGGCCGGCGATAGCGGAACTCCGAGGCGTCCTGCGCGCGGGCCGGGACGCCGGCCCAGTCCTCGATGACGTACTCGCCGATCATCGCCGCGTGCAGCGAGGTGCCCATCCCGAGCAGAAGCACGTCCTGGATGCTTCGCAGCTGCTCGTCGGCGACGTCGAACTCGCGGAACGAAACAACCCCATCGTCGGAAAGCCTTCCGCGCGCAGCATTCGCGACCGCTTCGGGCGTCTCGTGGATCTCCTTCAGCATGAAATGTGGAAAGCCGCCTTTCTGCGCCTGCGCGACGTCCCAATCGACGTGCACGATCTTCGGCTTCACCGTCACGCCATCGAGCGTCGAGACCTCGGCGCCGAGGGGTGTCACCGCGGCGACCTCGCCCTCACCGAGGACCAGCACGCGCTTGGTGTAAGGAATGATCGCGGTGATGTCAGAGGCGACGTAGTACTCGCCATCGCCCAGCCCGACGACGAGCGGAGCGTTGAGCCGCGCGCCAACCAGCAGCTCCGGGTCGTCGCTCGAGAACATCGCCAGCGCGTACGCGCCCTTGATGCGCTTGAGCGCGGCGCGAACGGCGGAAAGGAAGTCGCCTTTGTAGTTGGCCTCGATGAGGTGCGGCACGACCTCGGTGTCGGTGTCGGACGGGAACTCGTGGCCTGCAGCTTCCAGCTCTGCCTTCAGCTCGGCGAAGTTTTCGATGATCCCGTTGTGGACGACGAAGATCTTGCCGTGGCAATCCGTGTGCGGGTGGGCGTTGATGTAGGTCGGCTTGCCGTGGGTCGCCCATCGAGTGTGGCCGATCCCGAGCTTGCCCGATGGCATGTTGGCCTCGAGCTTCTCGATCAGCGTGTCGACCTTGGCCTCCGACTTGGTCACGCTTGTGTGGATCGCCTTGCCCGCTTTCGGCTCCTCGAGCACGGCTACGCCGGCCGAGTCATACCCGCGGTATTCCAGCCGCTTGAGGCTCTCCATGAGGATCGGCGTCGCCTCTCGGTCACCCAGGTACCCGATGATCCCGCACATCTTCTTTACCTCTACTAGAACTCCCGGGACGTTGGTTTCGGCTGTCGCTGGGACGTTGGAACGGCTGCGGAAGCGGTCAGGTTACTACGCCGCCCCGGTCAGGGAGATGGGGACGCGTTCGGGTTGGGCGAGATCGAGTATCTGACCGTCGCCGTCTGGACGTCGCCCGAAACGCCGTTCGGGTAGGTGATCGGGACGGTGAACGAGGCGTCTGAGGTGCTCTTGCTCAGATCGACCGCCTGCAGCGCGATGTTGCGCACGCGCGCGATCGCAGCCGGGTCACCGCTGATCGTCACGATCAACGGAGTGATGGTGATGGCGGTCACCCGGTAGCCCGCGGGGGGCGGATGGATCGGCTGCGAGTCGACCAGAGGCACGGGAGCGCTGGTAACCCCGGTGACCGCCTCCATGTGGATGTCGACGGAGTCGACGTCGAGCGTCACGGTTGGCACGGTGAAAACGGACAGGTCGAGGGGACCGCCGGCGTTCTGGAGGACGATCGGCCGGTTGAGGAAGTTGTTCGTCCCGGTCACGGGATCCGGCACCGTGACGACTGCCTTGAGTCCGTTCTGCCAGCTCAGCGGACCGTCGAAGTGGAGCCTGCACGGATTCGAACTCGTCGCCCCAGGACAGGTGACGACCGTTTTGGAGGGGTCGATGTTCCAGCCCGGCGCAGAGCGCGCGTTCACCTGCACGAGGCGGTCCACGACCTGTCGGGTGTCGACCCTCACGGCGATAGGCGGGGGGCTCTGCACCTGGACGCCGCTGCCGAGCAACGAGCGCGCCACGATGGTGAGGCGCACGGCGCTGCCGGGCTGGGCGCGAGTGGCGTCGACGGACGCGATCATGTTGCTCGCGTCCACCCTGCTGATCACGTCCGCCAGGCCCGAATAGATGACTGTCGTGTTGCGGGGAGGGTTGATCAGGACGATGTTGGGCGGAACCGTGTAGCTGAGCGGCACGGTCACGCTCTTTGTCGTCGGCGGGTTCTGGGAGAAGGCGACCGCGCCGAGCATGAGCACCGCGAGCCCGAGCGCGAGCAGCTTCAGTCGCCACGAGTCGGTGATCAGTCCCCAGCTCATCGGCGCAGTCGGAAGATTCCGTTGCCGTTGGGCGACGGGACTCGCAGCGCAATCCTGCGGCGGAGGCTGTCCGCGTCGAGGTTGCGGCTGATCTTCCCCTCTTCGATCACGGAGATGTTTCCGGTTTCCTCCGAGACCACGAGCACCAGCGCGTCAGAGGCAAGCGACAGGCCGAGGGCGGCGCGATGCCGTGTGCCGAGGCGCTCGCGTACCGTGCCTTCCTCCGGCAGCGGCAGCAGGCAACCGGCGGCGACGATCCGGTTGCCGCGCACGATCACGGCGCCGTCGTGCAGCGGCGAGTTCGGATAGAAGATCGACTGCAGCATCTCGGCCGAGATCTCACCGTTGATGCGCACGCCGGTTGCCGCGTAGTCCTCGAGGCCGACGTCGCGCTCGAACGCGATCAGGGCGCCGGTCTTCTTGATACTGAGACGTTCTGTCGCGCGGATCGCCTCCGAGATCGCCTCGTTGTACTGCCGGGTGTTGAAGCGGGACAGCGGTCGACCGATATGGCTGATCCGGCCGAGCTGGTCCAGGGCACGCCGCAGCTCGGGCTGGAACATGACGATCACTGCGATCACGATGAAAAACGTCGCGTTTCGGAACAGCCAGGAAAGAAGGATGAGGTTGAAAGTCGTCGCGGCGACGCCAACGACCGCGAGCAGGACCAGTCCGACCAGGATCTGCGTCCCCTGGGTTCCGCGCAACAGCCGCAGCAGTTGATAAAGGACGAACGCGACGACGACCACGTCGACGACCTCGACCGGCCCAAGGTGGCGAAGCACCTCGAGAAGCTGGGCATAGAACTGCTGGACGATGTTCATTCGGCCAGCAGCTCTGCCATCAGCGCCATCTGCGCGTAGAGGCGATTCTCGGCCTGCTGAAAGACGACGGAGCGAGGGCCGTCGATGACCTCGTTCGTGACCTCCTCCCCACGATGAGCGGGAAGGCAGTGCATGAAGACCGCCTTCGGCGCCGTGTCCATCAGCCTCTCGTTGACCTGGTAGGCGCCGAACACCTTCTGGCGCGCGGCGCGCTCGTCCTCTTGTCCCATGGAGGCCCAGACGTCTGTGTAGATGGCGGTGGCGTCGTGCACATCGATGTGGTTCGTCAGCGTGACTTGATGGTTCCCGGAGTTGATGCTACGAGCCCTCTCCACGACCGATGGCGGGGGGTCATAGCCCGGGGGCGTCACCACGGTCAGCCCGAACCCCGCCAGGCCTGAAGCCTCGATCAGCGAGGTCGCGATGTTGTTGCCGTCCCCGACGTACACGACGTGCTGGGCGGCCAGGTCGCCGCCGACCTCCTCGAGGGTCATGATGTCGGCGAGCACCTGGCAGGGGTGCGAGCGATCGGTAAGCGCGTTGATCACGGGCTTCGCGGATGCCCTGGCCAGCTCGAGCAGGTCGGCATGAGAGCGCAAACGCGCGACCACCCCGTTCACGTAACGGTCGAGGACGCGAGCCGCGTCAGGGACTGACTCCCGGAACCCGAGCTGCACGTCCTGGCTGGTGAGCGTCGTGGTGGTGCCGCCGAGGCGGGCGATGCCCACTTCGAACGAGATCCTCGTTCGATGCGACGGCCGCTGGAACAGCATCGCCACGTGCTTGCCCTTGAGAGGCATCTCGTTCCAGTGGCCCGACTTGATGTCATGGGCCAGGTCGAGCAGGCGGCGCAGGTCGCCAGGACTGAGGTCGGCCACGTCGATGAAATCGCGTCCCTTGAGCGAAATCACAGGAGCGATCATGATCGCTTGCGCCGGGCGCGGGGCGCAATTCCGGCCTAGATGCGGGGCTCGATAAGCTCCCCCGCCACGACCGGCGAGATTGCAAGGTCGCGCAGAGAATCAAACTCGGGCAGCCTCGTCCGCAGCTTGGGATCGTCGCGCAGCCGAAGGATCAGATCACGGCAGGCGACGGGATCGAGGCCGACCCGCGCGGGCTTGAAGCTCACCGGCTGCTCGTCTCGGAGCTGGATCGTGAGGCGGTCTGTCAGCCGAACGCTGGGCCAGGCATTGGGATCGGTCAGCGTGACCGACTCCATCCGACCCCACAGCGCGCGCATCTCCGTCCGCCCCTCGATCACCAGCAGGCGGTCGCGGAAGATCGCGAGCCGGGCGCCAGGCCATCCGACGAGCTGGATGACGCACCACGCGACGACACCGACGCCGGCGATGGCGCCCGCCGCGAGCGCGATCCCGGCCACGGCACCTCCCGCCAGGGCGAACGCGCCTACCCCGAGGGTCCCGAAGAACGCCGCCCAGCCCAGCGCCGCAAGCCCCAGGGTCACGATCGATCGGCGCGATCGAACGTAAATCAGACTCGCCCCACCACCACCGAGTAGTGTATTCCCGAAGATGGCGCGAGACCTCAAGTCCGAACGGACTGAGATCGACCGAGCCGCGCACGGCCGGACCGTGCTGACGAACTTCGAGCAGACGTGCAAGGCCGTACCCGACGGGGAAGCCCTCAAGTGGAAGGACGCCTCAGGCGCCTGGAACACCCTGACCTGGAGTCAGTACCGGCAGCAGGTGCGTTTTGTCACCGCGGGGTTGAAGGGCCTCGGCTTCAAGCCTGGTGAGTTTGCGGTGATCATGTCGCGCAACCGGCCTGAGCATCTCGTCGCAGACCTCGGCGTGCTGCACGCCCGTGGAGTCCCGGTCAGCCTCTACAACACGCTTGCGCCCGAGCAGGTTCAGTACATCGCCGCTCACTGTGATGCAGTCGTCGCCTTTGTCGAGAATGCAGCGTTCCTGTCCAAATTCGAGGCAGTTCGCGACCAGCTGCCAAAGCTGCGGACATTCTTGGTCATGGACCCGGAAGGCGTCGAGCTGGACGACCGGGTCATCAGCTGGGAGGCGCTGATCACGCGCGGGGAGGCGGACGACAAGCGCGATCCATCCGCCTTCGAAGACTGGCGCCAGGTGACGCCCGATGACCTCGCCACCCTGGTTTACACGTCGGGGACGACCGGGCCGCCCAAGGGTGTGATGCAGGCGCACAGCAACATCTGCTGGATGGGCGAATCAGCGCGGTCCTTCCTCAACCGGACCGGGCATCGCCACATCTCCTATCTGCCCTTCGCGCACGTGTTCGAGCGCTTCGTCGGTCACTATGGAGCCGCCCCTCAACAGACGACGACTTATTTCTGCCCGGATCCAACCAAGCTCTTCGCGTATGCGACAGAGGTAAAACCAACCTTCCTGATCGGCGTGCCGCGCGTGTGGGAGAAGCTGCAGGCGGCGCTCACTGCCGGCATCCAGGCCGATCCGGATGAGCAGCGCCGCGGTGCGATCCTTCAGGCGATCGAAGCCGGCCGCAAGCTGGTCAAGCTGGAGCAGGCGCAACAGCAGCCGCCACCAGAGCTGCTTGCGGCCGCCGAGCGCGCGCGACCGGTGTGGATGGCGATCAAGGCCAAGGTCGGGCTCGAAGAGGTCGAATGGGCCATCACGGGAGCGGCACCCATCAACCCGGAGGTGATCGAGTTCTTCCAGGCGATTGGTGTACTGCTGTGGGAGGGTTGGGGCATGACCGAGTGCACGGTCGGAGCGACCTATAACCCGCTCGATCGAATCAAGAACGGGACCGTGGGTATCGCGGATCCTGGCGTTGAGATGAAGATCGCCGACGACGGAGAGGTGCTGCTCCGTGGCGGGAACCTGATGCGCGGGTATTACAAAGAACCGGAGAAGACGGCCGATACGATCGATGCCGACGGCTGGCTGCACACCGGGGACGTCGGCGAGATCGACGATGAGGGCTACCTTCGCATCATCGACCGCAAGAAGGAGCTGATCATCACTGCCGGCGGCAAGAACATCTCGCCGGCCAATTTGGAGGCGCTGCTGAAGCAGCACCCGCTGGTCGGTCAGGCATGCGTGTTTGGGGACCGGCGGCCCTACGTAAGCGCACTAATCGTGCTGGACCAGGAGGTGGCGCCGCTCTGGGCGCGCAAGGCCGGGATTGCGTTTACCTCGACTACTGAGCTGGCGGAGCATCCGGCCGTCCTGGCGGAGATTCAGAAGGCAGTCGACGAGTGCAATCGCCACGTGTCTCAGGTCGAGGGAGTCAAGCGATTCACCATCCTTCCCGTTGAATGGACAGCGGAGTCTGAAGAGCTTACCCCCACTCTCAAACTTAAGAGGCGCGTGGTGTCACAGAAATACGCCGGCGAGATTGAAGGCATGTATTCCCGCGACGAGCGCTCGGCCGCGGCGGCGACTGAGGCTCGGCGGGCCTAAGCCTTAGCGCCGTTTTTCTTCGCCGGGCTCGGTTTGAAGCTCATCACGGCCTCGGTGAACAGCCGCGTCGCCAGACGGCTCTTGGGCTCCCCCGTTCGGGCGGCGAGCTTGCTGATCTGATCGATGACTCGGGGTTCGATGCTGAGGCGGTAGAGCTGCTTGACGACTGATGTTTTGTTTTTCATGCGGACGATTGTCAGTGGCGCCGGGCACCACGCCAACCCAGCACGTTAAGACAGTTTTGCGCTGACCCGGTCGATGTCTGCGGAGGCCATTCCGGCCGCCTCCAAATAGCCCTCCACCCCTCCCCACCCCTGCTGCAGATGGTCGAGGACGCCGAGAATGCGCTGGGGCGGACATCGGAGCTCGTCGATGAACGCCTCGCGCTTGTCGGTTGGGGCTTCGGCAATCCAGGTTTCGTACTGGGGCGCCAGCTGGAGGTCGGTCTCGCCATAGTCGGCGGCGATGTGCTCCGGCGCCACGCCGGCCAGCGAAAGCAGCATCGCCGCGATCAGGCCCGTTCTGTCCTTGCCGGCGAAGCAGTGAAAGATCACCGTGCCGTCGGTCTGGGCGATGACCTCGAAGATGTCGCGGAACGCGTGCGGTCGCTTGTTGATGATGAAGAGGTATCGGTCGAGCATGCTCTGCGAGTCGCCGATGTTGGTCATGTTCGCGTCGTCGATGAGCTCGCGGTGTACGTAGCGCACGCCGTCCGCATCGGCGAAGGGACTCGGAGTCTTGAAGGTCTCACCCTTGCTTCGCAGATCCAGCACGGTCCTCACGCCATAGGCCGCCATCGCATCCCGTCCCGCCTCGTTGAGATGGACGAGGCTGTCAGACCGGATCAGGACGTGCGACCGCGTGACGCCACCCGAACGGGGAAGCCCGCCCAGGTCGCGAGTGTTCCAGCACTCCGGCCACTCGAGCCGGCGAGTCTCCTCTAGCGCTTCGTGTACTGGGGAGCTTTCCGAGCCCGCTTCAGTCCGTACTTCTTGCGCTCCTTCATGCGCGCGTCCCGAGTCAGGAGCCCGGCCTTTTTCAGCGGCGGGCGGTAGTCGGGGTCGTAGCGGATCAGCGCGCGAGCGATTCCATGCGCGATGGCGCCGGCCTGCCCGCTCGTCCCGCCCCCGATCACCTTGACCGAGAGGTCGAACTTTCGCTGTGTTCCGGTCACGCGCAGAGGCGCCAGCGCGGCCATTTCCAGCACGCGCCGGCCGAGGTAGGCGAGCGGATCCTTCTCGTTGACGGTCACGCGGCCTTCTCCAGGCTGCAGACGCACGCGCGCGACCGCGTTCTTCCGCCGGCCGGTCCCTCGATTCAGCATGTCAGCCAATCTTCATGTTTCCTTTGGAGTCGAAGGTCAGCACCTTCGGTTTCTGCGCCTGGTGCCCGTGCTCCGCGCCGGCGTACACGCGAAGGCGCTTCAGCATATCGGCCCCGAGGGTGTTGCGTTGGAGCATGCCGCGGACCGCCGTCGTCACGGGGAACGTCGGGTCCAGATCCTGGGCGCGCTGCAGGGAGCGCCGGCGAAGGCCTCCCGGGTAGCCGGTATACCGCGTGTACTCCTTGGTCTGGAGCTTGCTGCCGGTGACCTTCACCTTGGAGGCGTTGATGACCACGACGTGGTCGCCGCTGTTCAGGTGCGGCGTGTAGGTCGGCTTGTGCTTGCCACGCAGGATCGCGGCCACGCCTGACGCCAGGCGGCCGAGCACCTGGTCTGTCGCATCGACGACATACCAGTCACTCTTCAAGTCCGCCGCTTTCGCGGTCCACGTCTTCTGTTTGCTCATTCGTCCTTAATTAATGCGCCCTGCGCGCGCCCGGCGCTTCAAGTCAGCCGCCTTTGCTGTCTCGTCCTTAATTAATTCGCCCTGCGCGCGTCCGGCGCTTCAAGTCCGCCGCCTTTGCTGTCCACATCTTCTGTTTGCTCATTCGTCCTTAAACAATGCGCCCTGCGCGCGCCCGGCGCTTCAAGTCCGCCGCTTTCGCGGTCCACGTCTTCTGTTTGCTCACAAGCTCCTCAGTAAATCACTTCCATCAATGTCAGCCCTCCGGCGGGCGCGGTGCGGGGCGCCTGGCGGCGGTCGCGCGCCCGGAGGACCTCTCCCACCCACTTCGGCGGCCTCCTGCCACGTCCCACCTCGGCCAACGCGCCCGCGATGCTGCGCACCATGCCTCGGAGGAACCCTTCCGCGACCAGCTCCACCTCGACGAACTCCCCGCGCCGTCTGACTCGCGCGGAGCGCATATCGCGCACTCTCGCGCCGGCCGGCTCGGAGGCCGAGCAGTAGCTGGTCCAGTCGTGCTTGCCGACGAGCACTGCCGCCGCCTCAGCCATGGCTTCGACATTGAGCCTTTCCCGAACGTGCCAGCAGCGTCGTCGCTCGAGAGCGGGTCGCGAAGGCCTGTCGAGGTAGCGGTAGCGGTAGCGACGCCAGCGAGCGCAGTACCGGGCGTGAAAATCGTCGGGCACCGCATCGGCGGACAGGGCGGATACGTCTTCGGGCAATCGGGCGTTGAGCGCCGCGACCAATCGTTGCGGCGAGATCCGCCCGTCCGTCCTGAAATTGACCACCTGCCCCTCGGCATGCGCGCCCGCGTCAGTGCGCCCCGCCGCATACAAGACCATGTCACCGCCCGTGATCGAATGCAACGCCTTCTTCAGCTCGGCTTCGACCGTCCTGCCCTTCGCCTGCTGCTGCCAGCCGGCGAAGTTCGTCCCGTCGTACTCCAACACAACTCGAATATTCAGTTGTTAACGCTCCGGCGAACTATCAGTCGACCAGCTCGATGATCACCATCGGCGCCGCGTCGCCCAGACGCGGGCCTTTGTGGATGATTCGGGTGTAGCCTCCCGGGCGCTCGGCGAGGCGAGGAATGAGGTTGGAGAACAGCCTCTCCACGACCTCCGGCTTCGACACTTCCTGGCTGACGCGCCGCCGGGCGTTGACGTCCTGGTCCTTCGCCGTGGTGATCAACCTCTCGACCCAGCGCCGCAGCTCCTTCGCGCGCGCCTCGGTGGTGGTGATGCGGCCGCTCTCCAGCAACGACGTGCACAGGTTGCGCATCAGCGCCTTGCGAGCGTCGGTGTCTCGGTTGAAGCGGCGGCCGCTCTTCTGGTGTCTCAATTCCGATCCACTTCCTCGACTTCCTCACTAAGAACGTAACCGGGGTCCCCACGAAATCGCAGATTTCGTGGGGTGGTTTGGTGACGCAATGGAATCGCCTAGCCGCGCAGGACCGTGCCCATGTCTTCGGGCTTGATGAACTGCTTCTCGACGAGCTTCTCCTTGATCTCGTCGAGCGACTTGCGCCCGAAGTTGCGCAAAGCGAGCAGCTCCTCCTCTCGCTTCTGGAGCAGCTGGCCGACGGTCTGGATCTCATTTGCTTTCAGGCAGTTGAACGCCCGCACCGAAAGGTCGAGCTCCTCGATCGGCGTGTCCATGAGCCGGTTCTGGCTGGTCTTTTCGCCGCTCCTTTCCTGCTCTTGCAGGATGATCGCTTCGTTGAACCTGACGAAGAGCTTGAGGTGCTGCGTGAACAGTTCGGCGGAGTGGCTGACCGCCTCCTCGGGCGACATCGTGCCGTCGGTCCAGACCTCGATGATCAGCTTGTCGTAGTCCGTCGACTGGCCGACACGGGTCTTCTCCACGACGAAGTTCGCCTTCTCCACCGGGGAGAAGATCGAATCGATCGGGATCACGCCGATCGGCTGGCCTTCGTGCTTGTTGCGCTCGGCCGGGACATAGCCCTTGCCTTTGTCGACGTTCAGCTCCATCCGCAGGTGGCCTTTCGCGGCCAGGGTGCAGATGTAGAGGTCGGGGTTCACGATCTCGACGTCGGAGTTGGCCTGGATGTGCGACGCGTGTACCTCCGCCGGGCCTTTGACGTCGAGCAGCAGCGTGATCGGGTCCTCGGTGAAGCTCTTCATACGCAGCTTCTTCAAATTGAGGATGACCTCGGTCACGTCCTCCTTCACGTGCGGAATCGCGGTGAACTCGTGTGCGACGCCGTCGATCTGGATCGACGTCACCGCGGCGCCCCAGAGCGAGGACAGCAGCACGCGGCGCAGCGTGTTGCCGAGGGTGGTCCCAAACCCCGGGTCGAGCGGCTCGATGTCGAACTTGCCGTAGTTCGCGCTCGTCTCGAGCTTGGTCACCTGGGGCGTCTTTGTCATCTGCGTGTCAATCGCCAACTGTCGTAATTACCTCCGATTACCTTGAATAGAACTCGACGATCAGCTGTTCCTCGACCCCGGACTCCATCTCGTGGCGGTCCGGCCTGGCGAGGACTTTGGCGGACTTGTCGTCCGCGTTGAAGGAAAGCCATGCGGGCACCGGGCGCACCTTCGATGCGTCCAGCGCCACGTCGAACACTCCGTTTGCCGGCTTGACCTTCACCTCGTCACCGGGCTTGAGCTGGAAGGACGGCACGTTCACCGTCTGGCCGTTGATCTCGAAATGCCGGTGGGTCACGAGCTGGCGCGCCTGCTTGCGCGAGGCGCCAAGCCCGACCCGGTAGACGACGTTGTCCAGGCGAAGCTCCAGGTGCCGCAGCAGGTTGAGACCGGTGACACCCGGCTCGTTCGACGCCTGGTCGAAATAGTTGCGGAACTGCTTCTCGAGCAGGCCGTAGATGCGGCGCGCCTTCTGCTTCGCGCGCAGCTGCAGGCCGTAGTCCGACGTCTTGCGCTTGCGCGCCTGCCCGTGCATTCCGGGTGCAAACGCACGGCGCTCGATGGCGCACTTCGGCGTGTAGCAGCGCTCGCCCTTCAGGTAGAGCTTCGCGCCCTCGCGGCGGCAGAAGCGGCAGACGGGGCCGCTGTAGTTGGCCATCTAGACGCGGCGCCGCTTCGGTGGGCGGCAGCCGTTGTGAGGGATGGGCGTCACATCGGTGATCGCACTGACCTCGAGCCCGGTCGCCTGCAGGGAACGGATGGCCGCCTCGCGGCCTGCGCCCGGGCCGCGTACGAAGACTTCGATCGAGCGCATGCCGTGCTCGAGCGCCTTCTTGGCGGTGGCCTCGGCGGTCTGCTGGGCGGCAAACGGGGTCGACTTGCGGCTGCCCTTGAAGCCCTGCGCCCCGGCGGAGCCCCAGGCGATCACGTTTCCGTCCACGTCGCTGATCGAGATGATCGTGTTGTTGAACGTGCTCTGGACGTGCGCCTGACCGTTGACCACGTTCTTGCGCTCGCGGCGCCTTGTCCGCACGACCTTCTTCTGCTTGGCCATCACTTGCCCGCCTTGACCTTCTTCTTACCGGCCACCGCGCGCTTGGGTCCGCGCCGGCTGCGGGCGTTGGTGCGGGTGCGCTGGCCGCGCACGGGCAGGCCCCGGCGGTGCCGCTGGCCGCGGTAGGAGCCGATCTCGGTGAGCCGCTTGATGTTGGTAGCGACGTCGCGGCGGAGGTCACCCTCGATCAGGATGTCCTTGTTGGTGGCGAGGCGGTCGATCACCTGGCGCAGCCGGGCGACCTCCTCGTCGGAGAGGTCCTTGGTCCGCTTCTCAGGGTCGAGGTTGGCCATCTTCAGGACCTTCTGCGCGGTGGTGTCGCCGATCCCGTGGATGTAGGTCAATGAGATGACGACGCGCTTCTGCGGGGGTATGTCGACGCCGGCGATTCTCGCCACTTACTCTCCTAACCCTGCCGCTGCTTGTGCTTGGGCGTCTTGGAGCAGATCACGCGGACCACTCCGTTGCGCTTGATCACCTTGCAGCTGGGACACATCTTCCTGACGGACGGACGAACCTTCATCTCCAGATCTCTCGAATGCGCCCTCGCGACCTGTCGCTCGTCGCAAGCTCGACGCCCACCCTGTCTCCGGCGAGAAGCCGGGTGAAGTGGGTGCCAGCGCGATCGGCGACGTGAGCGAGGACCTTCGCCCCGTTCTCGAGCTCAACCCTGTAAACACCGTTAGGAAGAGGCTCCACCACGACCCCCTTCACGAGTGAGGGGCGCTGGGGCACGAACCGCGATTGTACCAAACTCAGGATCGGACCCCTCTTCTTGACCCTCCAACCACCTTGGGGAGCGGATCGAGACCCCCTTTCGTGAGTACTAGAGGGCCCTTCTCTGTGATAGCGACGGTGTGCTCAAAGTAGGCGGACAGGGATCCGTCGCCGGTGCAGATCGTCCAGCCGTCCGGCTTCATGTACACCTCGTGGCCGCCCGCGTTGACCATCGGCTCGATCGCCAGGGTCATGCCCGGCTTGAGCCGTGGCGGGGTCCCCGCCGTGCCGAAGTTGGGGACCTGCGGGTCTTCGTGCATCTGGCGGCCGATGCCGTGGCCGACGAACTGCCGGATGACCGAGAAGCCGGCCGCCTCGACGTGCTGCTGGATGGCCGACGAGATGTCGCCGAGGTAGCCGCCAGGGCGGGCCTTGTTGATGCCGACGTAGAGGGCTTGCTCGGTTACCTTCAGCAGGCGGGCCGCCTCTGGGGTGATCTTGCCAACGCCCACGGTCACCCCCACGTCGGCCCAGAACCCGTCCAGGACGAGGCCCAGGTCGAGGCTCACGAGGTCGCCGTCGGCGATCTTGCGGTTGCCCGGTATGCCGTGCACCGCCTCGTCGTTGATCGAGACGCAGATCGAGCGCGGGAACCCGTTGTAGCCGAGGAAACCGGGCGTGGCCCCACCCGCGCGGATGAGTCGGTCGGCGATCGCGTCCAGCTCGATCGTCTTGACGCCCGCCTTGCATGCTGCCTCGAGCGGCGGCAGGACGGACGCGAGAAGGCTGCCCGCGCGGGCCATGAGGTCGATCTCGTGGGCGGTCTTCAGGTTGATCATCTCTTCGCGGCCTTCGCCACCTCTCCGTTGGCAGCAGCCAACACCTGGCGGCTGATCTCGTCGATTGTTCCCCGGCCGTCGATCTCGGAAACCAGACCCGACGCCCGGTAGTGGTCGAGCACCGGCACCGTCTTCTCGAGGTAGATCTCGATCCGCGGGCGGACCGCTTCCGGCTTGTCGTCTTCCCGTTGGACCAGGACGCCGCCGTCGGCCTCGCACGCGGCCGTGCCGGGCGGATACGTGCGCTGGCAGACCGGGCACACCAGGCGGCCCGACAGCCGGCGCAGGAGCTCGTCGACGCCGACCCTCAGGTAGATCACGCGGTTGAAGCGCTTGCCGAGCTCGACCATCAGCGTGTCGAGGGCGTTCGCCTGGGGCACCGTGCGGGGAAAGCCGTCGATGATGAATCCGGGCTCGCAGTCGGGGCGGCGCACCCGGTTGCGGATCATGCCGATCATGATGTCGTCCGAGACGTACTTGCCCGCGGCCAGGATCGGTTGCGCCTGGCGGCCGAGCTCGGTCCCGGCCTGGATCTCCGCGCGGAGCATGTCGCCGGTGGCGATGTGCGGGATGCCGAAGTGCGCGCGCAGCATGTTGGCCTGGGTCCCCTTGCCGGATCCAGGGGCGCCGTAAAGAAGCAGGTTCACTTGATGAAGCCCCGGTACTGACGCATCACGAGCTGAGTCTGCAGCTGCTTCATCGTGTCCAGCGCCACGCCGACGACGATCAGGATGGCGGTGCCACCCAGGTACATCTGCTGATGCGGAATGCCGGAGATCTTCGCCGTCGCGATGGGCAGGATCACCGTGATGAAACCGAGGAATACCGCGCCGACGAAAGTGACGCGGTTCATCACCGCCTGGAGGTAGTCCGCGGTCGGACGTCCCGGGCGGATTCCCGGGATGAAGCTCGAATAGCGTTTGAGGTTGTCGGCCACGTCGTTCACGTCGAACGTGATGGCCGTGTAGAAGTACGTGAAACCGAACGTGAACAGGAAGTAGAGGCCGTTGTACGTGACCGCCATCGGAACGTTCGCGGTGTCGGGCGCGAAGTTGCCCTGGATCCAGTGGGCGGTGCGGTAGTACCACGAGGCCGGCGGCGCGGCGTTGAAGTAGTTGGCGATGATCGTCGGCAGGAACATCACCGAGATCGCGAAGATGATCGGGATGACGCCGGCGTGGTTCACGCGCAGGGGCAGGAAGCTCGCCCTCCGCCCCACCTCGCGCCCGCCCGCGACTCGCTGCGCCGACTGGATCGGGATCTTTCTGACCGCTTGCTGAACCTCGATGATGACCGCGGTCATGATCAACGCGATCACTCCGAAGAGGATGAACGGCACGTAGTCGGCGAGCCCGCCGCCGGTCGAGTGCGCGCTGAACACCGACACGACTCCCTGCGGCCCGCGGCCGATGATGCCGGCGAAGATGATCAGGGAGACGCCGTTGCCGATGCCGTACTCGGTGATGAGCTCACCGAACCACATGAGCATGACGGTGCCCGCGGAGAGGACGAGGATGATCTGCAGGCGCTGGAACCAGTCCAGCGGTCCGAGGATCGCGGGGTTCGTGTTCTGGAACAGGACGGTGAATCCATAGGCCTGGCCGGCGCCCAGCGCGACGGTGAGGTAGCGGCTCCAGCGCTGGATCCGGCGGCGACCTATCTCGCCTTCTTTCTGGATCTCCTTGATGCGCTCGGAGATCACCGTCATCAACTGCATGATGATGGTGGCGTTGATGTACGGGTTCATGCCCATCGCGACGATGCTGAATCGCGATAGACCGCCTCCCGAGAACAGGTCGAGCAGTCCGAGCAGCGCCTGCTGGTTGAAGAGCAGGGCCAGCGCTGACTGCTTCGCGCCGGGGATCGCGATGTTGGCGAACAGCCTGAAGATGATCAGGATTCCGCCAGTGAAGAGGATCTTGTTCCGGAGCTCCGGCAGCCGGATCGCATTGATGAGGGCCTCGATGAGGTTCATCGGTTACTCGTCCTGAGGAGACTCGCTCTCCGGCTTCTGTGCTTTCTCTTTCTTGTTCAGCACGGTGACCGAACCGCCCGCCTTCTCGATGGCCTCTCGCGCGCTGTTGCTGATCGCATTGGTCTCCACGGTCAGCTTGCGCTTCATCCTGCCCGCGCCCAAAATCTTGATCTCGGCGCCGGCGCGAGCCAGCCCCGCCTCGATGAGGGCCTCGGCGTCGACCCTGGTGCCATCGGCGAACCGGCTCAGCTTGGACAGGTTGACCACCTCGTAGACCTTCTTGAACGGGTTCTTGAATCCGGGCAGCTTCGGGATGCGCTGAGCGAAAGGCATCTGGCCTCCCTCGAAGCCTAGGCGGAAGCCTTCGCTGCGCGCGTTCTGTCCCTTCTGGCCGCGGCCAGAGGTCTTGCCTCGCCCTGATCCCGTACCGCGGCCGACGCGACGCGCGCGGCGGCGCGAACCGGGCGAGGGCTTGAGGTCGTGAAGCTGCATCGCCGCCTAGTTGCCCCTCTGATGCTTCTTGGTCGAGCGAGCTCGCCAGATCTTGTACCGGCTGCGCTTCGGGCGTTCGTAGGGCTCGCCCTCAACTGCGACCAGGAAGCTCACGCGCCTCAGCATGCCCCGGACGGCGGGATTGTCGGGCAGCTCGCGCGTCTGGTTCATGCGGCGGAAGCCCAGGGATTCGACGGTGGCGCGGATCTCGGGCCGCGCGCCGATGGCGGACTTCATGAGGGTCGCCTTGAGGGTTTTGTCAGCCACCGGACGCTCCGTTCGCGGCCGGCGGCTCGCCTCCCTTGTAGGCAGCCGCCAGGCGCTTGCCGACCATCTGTTCGACCTCGCGCCCGCGCAGCTCGGCCACCTGAGGAGCGGTCTTGAGCTGCTGCAGCGCGGCCAGAGTGGCGCGCACGGTGTTGATCGGGTTGTTCGTGCCGTGTGACTTGGTGAGGATGTCCTTGATGCCGGCCGTCTCGATCACCGCGCGCATCGCACCGCCTGAGATCACGCCTGTGCCCGGCGCTGCCGGCTTGAGCATGATCCGCGCCGCGCCCAACTTGAGATGGACCTCGTGCGGGATCGTGGTGCCGACCATCGGCACGGTGATCATGTTGCGCTTGGCAACCTCCATTCCTTTGCGGATGGCCTCCGTGACCTCGCGGGCCTTGCCGATGCCAGCGCCCACGCGGCCGTTCATGTCGCCGACCACGATCAGAGCGCTGAACGAGAACTTGCGGCCGCCTTTGACGACCTTGGCCACGCGGTTGACGCGGACCACGCGGTCGGCCAGCTCGGAACGCTCACCGCCCGACGAATATCGGCCTCCGCCCATGTTTCTAGACATCAGAACTCCAAACCTGCCTCCCGCGCGGCGTCGGCCAGCGCCTTGATTCTTCCGTGATACAGAAAACCGCCTCGGTCGAACACGACGCTGTTGACGCCCGCCGCCCTGGCCTTGGCCGCGATCGACTTGCCGACCTCCTGCGCCTCGGCAAGACCATTGCCCTTGGCCTTGAGCTCCACGGTCGAAGCAGCGGCCACGGTGCGGCTTTCCGTGTCATCGATCAGCTGCACGTAGATGTGGTTGAGACTGCGGAACACGGCGAGCCTGGGCCGCTGGGACGTGCCCGCAACATGCACGCGGACGCGCCTGTGCCTCTTCAGCCGGTTGACCTTGCGGTCCTGTCGTTTGATCATGCCGTCGCCTTGACTCCCTTGCCCGCCTTGCCCGGCTTGCGCCGGATCTTCTCGCCCCGGTACATCACGCCCTTGCCCTTGTACGGCTCGGGCGGCCGCAGCCCGCGAATGTTGGCCGCCACCTGCCCGACGTCTTCGATCGAGATCCCGCTCACCGAGAACTTGGTCGGGTCCTGGACGTCGATCGAGATGCCCTGCGGTGGCTTGAAGCGGATCGGGTGTGAGTAGCCCAGGTTCAGGACCAGCTCCTCGCCCTGTTTGGCGACGCGGTAGCCCACGCCGACCAGCTCGAGGTGCTTGATGAACCCCTTGTCTACGCCCTCGACCATGTTGGCGACCAGGCTGCGGACCAGGCCATGGAGGGCGCGGTGGCGGTAGTCGTCGGAGGGCCGCTCGAAGACGAGCTCGCCGTCGGCCTGCTTGACCGTGATGTCGGCCGGCAGGGTGCGCTCGAGCCGGCCCCTGGGGCCTTCCACGGCAACCTTGCCCGGCGCCAGGGTCACCTTCACGTTCGTCGGCACCTGGACGGGCAGCTTTCCGATCCGCGACAACTCTTTTTCTTTAACTCCTACCAGACATACGCAAGCACTTCGCCGCCGAGCTGCTGGCGCGTGGCCTGCCTTCCGCTCATGACTCCCTCAGATGTGCTGAGGATCGCAATGCCGAGACCGCCGAGGACTCTCGGGATCTCGGTCTTGCGCGCGTAGACGCGCAGGCCAGGGCGGCTGATCCTCTTCACGCCCGAGATCACGCGGCTGCGATCGGGGCGGGACTTGAAGATGATACGCATCGTCTGCGTCGTGCCATCGGCCTCGACGTCGTAACCGGCGATGTAGCCCTCGTCCTTGAGCACGCGCGCGATCTCGAGCTTCAGTCGCGAGGCGGGGACCTTGACCTCGGCGTGCCGTGCTGCGTTGGCGTTTCGGATGCGCGTGAGCATGTCGGCGATGGGATCGGTCATGACCGCCGCCGACGGGCGCTTCACGGGCTTCGCGGGCTTTCCGCTGTTCGACTTTGCGACTGCTGTAGCCATCACCAGCTCGACTTCGTCACGCCGGGGATTCGACCCTCGGCGGCCATCTCTCTAAAGCAGATACGGCACATTCCGAACTTGCGCAGGTAAGCGCGCGACCGCCCGCAGATTCGGCAGCGATTGTGAAACCGCACCTTGAACTTCGGTATTCGCTTCCAGCGCTCGATCGATGATTTCTTGGCCAAACTCTCTCTACCTCTTACCTTTTTCTGAAGGGCATCCCCAACCGCGTGAGCAGGCTCCGCGCCTCGTCGTCGCTGCGCGCGGTGGTGATGATGCTCACCTCCAGCCCGCGCAGCTTGTCGATCTTGTCGTAGTCGATCTCCGGAAACACGACCTGCTCGCGCAGGCCTAGCGAATAGTTGCCGCGACCGTCGAACCCGTCCGGGTTCACGCCGCGGAAGTCGCGAATGCGGGGCAGCGCGACGTTGAGCAGCTTGTCCAGGAAGTACCACATGCGCCGGCCCCGAAGCGTCGTCTTGATGCCGACGGTCTGGCCCGCGCGGAGCTTGAAGGCGGCAACCGATTTCTTCGCCTTGACGAGCTGTGGCTTCTGGCCGGTGATCGTCGTCACGTCGCCAACCGCCGCGTCGAGCGCTTTGTCGTTGTCCTTCGCCTCGCCGATGCCGATGTTGACAACGACCTTGTTCAGGCGCGGCACCTGCATGACGTTGCCGTAGTCGAACTCCTTGGTCAGCTGCGGTGCGACCGTGTCTCGATATGCCTTCAGCAGCCGCGGCGGCTGGTCCGACTTCGTACCCGGCGCCTTCGGAGCGGCCTCCTTCTTCGGAGCCTGCTGCTTGGCCTTCGCCACTACTGAGCCTCCGTCTTGCGGACTCGCTCGTACGGCTCGCCGCAGTGGCGGCAGACCAGGGCTCGGGCGCCGGACTCGAGCACCGTGTGCTTGGCCCGCGTCGGCCGTCCGCAGGACGGGCAGACCAGCATCACGTTGGAGTAGTCGAGCGCGGCCTCGAAGTCGACGATCCCACCCTGCGCGACCTGGACGCCGCCTCGGCGCTGGCCCGCTTTGGTGTGGCGCTTCAGGATGTTGACCCCCTTGACCACGATCTTGTGCTGGTCGGGGATGGTGCGCAGCACCTCGCCCTGCTTGCCCTTGTCCTTGCCTGCGGTCACGATCACGGGATCCCCCGGGGCGAGGTCGAGCCAGCGGCGCTTGGGCTGCGGTTTGTTCTTGAGCATCTGCCTACTTGTTGTCTCCTACCTTTCCCGGCCTGAAATCGCGGTGTTGGGGTGCGGATTTCAGGCCGAAGTGACCATGGCGCCATGCGGCCTGGGTCTCGTGGGCCCCGGGCCGCATCCCCGCCGAGGAAAGCAACCCCGTGCGGGTGCCGTCGACGTTTCGAAAATACACAGCAGGCGCCATCGTCACGCCTAAAGGACCTCCGGTGCGAGCGAGATGATCTTCATGAAGTTGCGCTCGCGCAACTCGCGCGCGACCGGCCCGAAAATGCGGGTGCCGCGCGGATTGTTGGCCTGGGCGAGGAGCACCACCGCGTTCTCGTCGAAGCGGATCAGCGAGCCATCGGGCCGCTTGTACTCCTTGTTGACGCGGACGACGACCGCCTTCACCACCTCGCCCTTCTTGACCTGCCCGCCGGGCTGGGCCGATTTGACGGTGGCGGTGATGATGTCGCCGACGGAGGCGTACTTGCGGTAGTGGCCTCCGGCCACGCGGATGACCAGGAGCTCTTTCGCCCCCGAGTTGTCCGCGACCTTGACCCTCGTTTCTTGCTGAACCACTAATTAACCGACCCATCCTTTCCCGGTCCGAAATCGCGGTGCTGGGGTGCGGAATTCGGACCGAAGTGGACTTGGCGCCAGGCGGCCTGGGTCTCGCGGGCCCCAGGACGCCTCACCGAAGCGGTGGAGCCAGCCGCCGGTTTGGCATTGGGCATTCGGACGGGCATTGCGGGCGCCAACTCCACGATTACTTGGCCTTCTCCACGATCTCGAGGACGCGCCAGCGCTTCTCGCGCGAGATCGGGCGCGTCTCGGCGATGCGGACGAGGTCGCCCACGCCGCATTCGTTCTTCTCGTCGTGGACCTTGAAGCGCGTGCGCTGCTGCACGGTCTTGCGGTACAGGCGGTGCGCCTTGGACGAGCCCACCTGGACGATGACGGTCTTGTCCATCTTGTCGGAGATCACAGTCCCGAGGCGGACCTTGCGACGGCCGCGCGCAGGGGTGATGGTGGCTGTGTCGGTCACTCTGTCTCTTCCTTCTTGCGGCCCCGCCCTCGCTTCGGCTTGGGGGCTTCCTCTTCTGCAACAGGCTCTTCTGCCACGGGCTCTGCTTCGGCCTCGGCGACGGCCGCGAGCTGGGGCTCCTCGGCCACCGGGCCGAAGCCGAAGTCGCGCTCGCGGAGCACGGTCATGATTCGCGCGATGTCGTGGCGGACCTTGGAGATCTCGCTTGAGTTCTCGAGCTGGCCCACCGCGTGCTTGAACCGGAGCTCGTAGAGCTCGCGGCGCGCGGTGCGCAGCCGCATGCCGAGCTCGTCCGCTTCGAGGACGCGCAGCTCGTCGACCTTCATCTTGGACCTCCGCCGCCTGTCGTGTCGTTGGCGCTGATGACGCGCGTCTTCATCGGCAGCTTGGCCGCGGCGAGCTTCATCGCCTCCTTGGCCACCTGCGGGGTGACGCCGCCCATCTCGAACAGCACGCGTCCTGGCTTGATCACCGCAACCCAGCCTTCAGGATTGCCCTTGCCGGAGCCCATTCGAGTCTCCGCCGGCTTCTTGGTGATCGACTTGTCCGGGAACACGCGGATCCAGATCTGACCGCCGCGCTTGACGTGGCGGGTCATGGCGCGCCGGGCGGCCTCGATCTGGCGGTTGGACATCCAGGCCGCTTCCATCGCCTGCAGGCCGAAGTCGCCGAACGCGACAGTGGCGCCGCGGGTGGCGATGCCGGTCCGCCGGCCCCGGTGCATCTTGCGGTACTTGACGCGCTTGGGGATCAGCATCAGCTGTCCGCACCAGTGGACCCGCGCGGCGTAGACCGCGTGGCTCCAGCGCTCTTCTCACGCGTGGTGGTCTTCTTGGCCGGAGCCTTAGCAGCCGTCTCGGTCTTGGCCTTCGGAGCCGCCTTGCCCCGTGTAGTCGGTGCCGTCCTGGTGGTGGGCTTGGCATCCGTGGCGGGCTTCGGTGCCGCTGTCGTCCGGGTGCGGCGCGGGGCGCGCGCGGGCTCGGCGACAGGTTCGGCGGCCGCGGGTTCGGCGACCGGCTCGGGGGCGGTGGCCGCCCCGACGAGGTCGGCCCGCGGGGCCACGGCTTCTACCAGCGGCACCGTCTCCTCGGCGATCGGCGCCGGGCGGCGCTGCGCCGGCGAGATCTGATCCTTGTAGATCCAGACCTTGCAGCCGATCGCCCCGAACGTCGTCTTCGCGGTGGCGCGGCCGAAGTCGATGTCGGCGCGAAGCGTGTGCAGGGGTACGCGGCCCTCGCGGTCCCACTCGCGTCGCGCCATCTCGGCGCCGCGCAAGCGGCCTCCGCAGTAGATGCGCACGCCCTTGGCGCCGGAGCGCATCGTGCGCAGGATCGCCTGCTTCATCGCACGCTTGTAGCTGATGCGCCGCTCGATCTGAGAGGCGATGTTCTCCGCGACCAGCTGCGCGTCGAGCTCCGGCTGCTTGATCTCCTGGATCGAGATGCGGACGCGGTTGCCGAAACGCTTTTCGAGATCTTCACGCAGCTGGTCGACGGACGAACCGCCCTTGCCGATGACGATGCCGGGCTTGGCGGTGTGGATGGTTACCGTGAGCTGCGCGTTGGACGAGCGCTCGGTCTCGATCTTCGCGATGCCGGCGTTGCGCAGGCGCGCGAGGATGACCCGGCGCATCTCCAGGTCCTCGTGGAGCATCTTCGTGTAGTCCTTGGGGTTGGCAAACCAGTTCGCCTCCCACGGACGGAAGACGCCTAGACGAAATGCGTTCGGGTGGACTTTATGACCCAATTACCGAGCTCCTTGTGGCTGGTCTTCGACGACCGCCGTGATGTGGCAGGTGCGGTGGAAGTACTCGTGCGCCATGCTGCGGCTGACGGGTCGCCGGCGTCGGAACGTCGGCCCTTCGTCGATCAACAGCTGCTTGAGCACGAGGTCGTCGCGGTTGAGGTTGAAGTTGTGCTCCGCGTTGGCCGCCGCAGACTTGATCGCTTTGGCGACGTCTTTGGCCGCGTGCTTGGGTGAGAACTCGAGGTAGTTCAGCGCCTCCGTCACCTTCATGCCCTTCACGGAGTCGGCCACCAGCCGCGCCTTCCGAGGCGCTCTGCGAACGAACTTCTGAACTGCGGAGACTTCCATCGTTGCCACTACTTCTCTACTTGCCTACTTCACCGTCGTCGTCTTCTCGACGTGTGTACCGTGGCCGCGGAAGTGACGGGTCGGCGCAAACTCGCCCAACCGGTGACCGACCATGTTCTCGCTGATGAAAACCGGTACGTGCTTGCGCCCGTCGTGAACCGCGATCGTGTGCCCGACCATGTCGGGATAGATCACCGACGCGCGTGCCCAGGTGCGGATCACCTTCTTGTCGCGCGTCTGGTTCATCTTCTCGATCTTGTCGCGGAGCGACTGGCTGATGAACGGACCCTTCTTCGTTGACCTAGACACTTATTTTTTTCTTCCCTTCTTCTCACGGCGACGGATGATGAGCTTGCTCGAGGCCTTGTTCGCCTTCCGCGTGCGGTAGCCGAGCGCAGGCTTGCCCCACGGCGTCTTCGGGTTGCCGCCGGTTCCCGTCTTGCCCTCGCCTCCGCCGTGCGGATGGTCGCGGGGGTTCATCGTCGAGCCGCGCACCTCGGGCCGCTGGCCCAGCCAGCGTCCGCGGCCGGCCTTGCCGCCGGACTCGTTCTCGTGCTCGATGTTACCGACCTGGCCGATGGTCGCCTGGCAGCGGATGTGAATCCGCCGCAGCTCACCGCTCGGCATCCGGATCACGGCGTAATCCCCCTCTTTCGCGAGCAACTGCGCGCTTGCCCCGGCGGATCTGACGAGCTGCCCACCCCTGCCCAGGGTCAGCTCGATGTTGTGGACCGTCGAGCCCACCGGTATGTGCTGGAGCGGGATCGCGTTGCCGATCCGCACCGGCGCCTCCGGACCGCTCTCGATGGGATCCCCCACCTTCAGGCCGAGCGGCGCGAGGATGTAGCGCTTCTCGCCGTCCTTGTAGTGGATCAGCGCGATCCGGGCGCTGCGGTTGGGGTCGTACTCGATGGTCGCGACCTTGCCCGGCACACCGACCTTGTCGCGCTTGAAGTCGATCTTGCGGTAGAGCTTCCGATAACCCCCGCCCTGATGACGCGTCGTGATCCGGCCCTGGTTGTTGCGGCCGGCATGCGTCGGCAGCGATTCGAGCAGGGTCTTCTCCGGGCTGTCGGTCGTGATCTCGTCGAAGCCGGAGATCGACATGAAGCGGCGTCCGGGGCTGGTGGGCTTGAACTTTCTAACTGGCATCAGACCGACCCAAACAGCCCTTCAATTTTGCACCCCACGAAATCTTCGATTTCGCGGGGACCCCGCAACAGAGCCGATGACGTTGATCTACACACTTCCAAAGAGTCCCTCGATTTTCTGGCCCTCGCCGAGGGTGACGATGGCCTTCTTCCAGTCGCTCGTCTTGCCGACGGTGCCGGAGCCGACGCGGCGGAAGCTGCGGCGCTTCTTGCCTCGCATCGTGACCGTGTTGATCGTCTTCACCTGGATGTTCTGCGACTCGTACTGCTCCTCGAGCGCCTTTTTGATCTCAGTCTTGCTCGCGGTCGCGGAAACCTTGAACGTGTACCGGCCGAGCGTGTAGAGCAGGTACGTGCGCTCCGTGATGACCGGGCCGATCACAATCTCGCTCGCGGCTCTGGTCGTCATTCCTCCGCTTCCTCTGGTTCCTTGCCGCGCGGCCTGAAGTTCTCCTCTAGCAGCTCGATCGACTCCTTGGAGAGCAGCAAGTACGTGTGGGAGAAGAGGTCGCGGATGTTCAGGTTGCGGGCCAGCACGATCTTCGCGCCGGCCAGGTTCTCGAAAGAACGGCTCACCGTGTAGTTCGGCGCCGGCAGGACGACGAGCGCCGTGCTGTCGAAGCCGATCGCCTCCAGGAGCTCGGCAGCCTGGCTCGTCTTCGGCTCGTCGAACACGAAGCTCTCGATGACGCGCACCTGGCCGTCGATCGCCTTCTGGCTGAGCGCACTCCTGAGGGCGAGGCGGCGCATCTGCTTCGGCATCTTTTGCGAGAAGTCGCGTGGCCTGGGACCGAAGACGTTCCCTCCACCCTTCATCGACGGCTCGCGGATCGAGCCATGGCGGGCGCGTCCGGTGCCCTTCTGGCGATACGGCTTGGCGCCGCCTCCGCGAACCGTGGCTCTTGTCTTGGTGCTCGCGGTGCCCTGTCGTGCGTTGGCAAGCTGTCGAAGGTATGCCTGATGCATGACCGGGACGTTTGGCTTCTCCGCGAAGATCGCGCTCGGCAGGTCGACCTCGCCGTTGCGCTCACCAAGGGCATCGAAGTAGGGGACCTTCAGGGGGTTGGTCTCAGCCGCCTCGTCCGACTTCTTCGTTCGGTCCCTCGTTTTGGCTGCCGGCATTAGACCTTCCTCGGGTTCGGCTTGCCGGCCGGACCCTTGGCCTTGACCTTCTTGGTCGATTCCCGGATGAGCACCAGCGCGCCTTTCGCGCCGGGTACGCCGCCGCGGACCATGACCAGGTTCCTGTCAGCGTCGACCCTGACGACCTTGTAGGCGCGGGCCGTCGTGCGCTCGTTGCCCATCTGGCCCGACATTCGCACGCCCTTGAAGACACGCGCGGCGTCGGTGGCGCCGATCGCGCCGGGCTGCCGAACGTTCATGGAGCCGTGGCTTTCCGGGCCCCGGCTGAACTTGTGTCGCTTGACCACGCCCTGGAAGCCCTTGCCCTTGCTCGTCGACGTGACGTCGACCAGCTCCCCTGCTTTGAAGATCTCGGCTTTGAGCTCCGCGCCGGCCTCGACTCCGTCGTAGTTGCGGATCTCGACGACATGCCGGTGCGGCTCGAGGCTTGCCTTCTTGAACTCGCCGAGCTGCGCTGCGTTCAGGCGAGTCTCCTTGACGGGTTGGAAGGCGATGCGGGCGGCGCTGTAGCCGTCCTTCTCGGTCGTGCGCAGTCCGACCACCCTGCAGGGGCCGGCTTCGAGCACGGTGACGGCGCTGATCGTGCCGTCAGGGTTGAAGAGCTGGGTCATGCCCAGCTTCTTGGCGAGCAGTCCCTTCATCTAGCTCTTGATCTCGATGCTCACGCCGGCCGGAAGGGACAGACGCATCAGGGCGTCGACGACCCTCGGATTGGGGTCGAGGATGTCGACGATGCGCTTGTGGGTGCGCATCTCGAACTGTTCGCGTGAGTCCTTGTCGATGAAGGGGCTGCGGATGACGGTCAGCTTGGAGATTTCGGTGGGAAGCGGGATCGGGCCGGCAGTGCGCGCATTCGTACGCCGGGCGGTGTCGACGATCTTGTCCGCCGCCTGGTCCAGGACTCGATGGTCATATGCCTTGAGCCGGATTCGAATCTTCTGCGCCACTTCTAAAAGACCTCTACCTTTCCCGGCCCGAAATCGCGGCGTTGGGGTGCGGATTTCGGGCCGAAGTGCGCACGGCAACAGGTGGCCTGGTTCATCCAGGCCACCTCTCCGTCACAGAGCAACGCAAACGCTCGATCTGCCACGGCCGTTGCTTGAAGCACTTCAGTTGCCGTCCGCACGTTCCTAGCCTCTTCCCTTTCCTTATCTATCTGACGGTTACTTGACGACCTCGGTCACCACGCCGGCGCCGACGGTCTTGCCACCTTCGCGGATGGCGAACCTGAGTCCCTGTTCCATACCGATCGGCTCACCGAGCGTGATGTCCATGACCACGTTGTCGCCGGGCATGGTCATCTCGACGCCCTCGGGCAGCTTGACCTCGCCGGTCACGTCGGTGGTCCGCATGTAGAACTGCGGGCGGTAGCCGGTGAGGAATGGCGTGTGCCGGCCGCCCTCTTCCTTGCTCAGGACGTAGACCTGGGCCTTGAACTGGGTGTGCGGGGTGATGCTACCGGGCTTGGCGAGCACCTGGCCGCGCACGACGTCCTCCCGCTTGACACCGCGCAGCAGCGTGCCCACGTTGTCGCCGGCCTGACACTCGTCCATATCCTTGTGGAACATCTCGATGCCGGTGACGACCGTCTTCGAGCTCTGCGGCTTGATGCCGACGATCTCGATTTCCTCGTTCCTCTTGAGCTTGCCGCGCTCGACGCGACCGGTGGTCACGGTGCCGCGACCTTCGATCGTGAACACGTCCTCGATCGGCATCAGGAAGGGCTTGTCGACCGGCCGCTCGGGCTCGGGGATGTAGGTGTCGACGGCGTTCATCAGCTCGAGGATCTTGGGCGTCCACTCGGGGTCGCCTTCGAGGGCCTTCAGCGCCGAGACGCGGACGATCGGGATGTCGTCGCCCGGGAACTCGTAGCGGTTGAGCAGCTCACGGAGGTCGAGCTCGACCAGCTCGATGAACTCCTTGTCGTCGACCATGTCGACCTTGTTGAGAGCCACCACGAGGAAGGGCACGTTGACCTGGCGCGCGAGGATGATGTGCTCGCGCGTCTGCGGCATCGCTCCGTCGTTGGCGGCCACGACCAGGATCGCGCCGTCCATCTGGGCGGCGCCGGTGATCATGTTCTTGATGTAGTCCTGGTGCCCCGGGCAGTCCACGTGGGCGTAGTGGCGCTTCTCGGTCTCGTACTCGACGTGCGTGATCGAGATCGTGATGCCTCGAGCCTTCTCCTCTGGAGCCTTGTCGATCCGGTCAAACGGTGTGAACTCGGCCAGGCCCTTCTCTGACAGCACCTTCGTGATTGCAGCCGTCAACGTCGTCTTGCCATGGTCGATGTGACCGATGGTCCCGACGTTCAGGTGAGGCTTGGTCCGCTCAAACTTCTTCTTCGCCACTGTCTCCTCCTAACTAACTCCGCCCACTGGTGCGGCGGCCCACAGCCTCCGCAAGGTTGCCGGGCATTTCTGCGTAGTGACTGAATTCCATTGAATATGTCGCGCGCCCCGAGGTCATCGACCGAAGCTCGGTAGCGTAACCGAACATCTCCGCAAGGGGCACGTGCGCCTTGACGTTCTGGGACGTTCCGCGACCCTCCATGCCGAGGATGTGGCCGCGCCGCGACGCAAGGTCGCCCATCACGTCGCCGAGGTGCTCCTCGGGCATGACGACGTCGACCTTCATGACCGGCTCGAGCAGGTAAGGCTGCGCCTTATGCATGCCGTCCTTGACGGCCATCGAGCCCGCGACCTGGAACGCCATCTCGCTCGAGTCGACCGGATGGTACGACCCGTCAACCAGCGTCACGAGGATGTCCACGACCGGGTAGCCCGCGACAACGCCTGATTGCAGCGCCTCGCGAATCCCCTTCTCGATTGCGGGGATGTACTCGCGCGGGATGCGGGCTTGCGTGATCTTGTCCTCGAAGATGAACCCGGAGCCGCGCTCGCCGGGGCGGACGTCAACCTCGGCATGGCCGTACTGCCCCTTGCCACCGGTCTGGCGGACGAACCGCCCGACACCGTGCGCGGGCCTGCGGATCGCCTCCTTGTAGGCGACCTGCGGCTTGCCCTGGTTCGCGTCGACGCGGAACTCGCGGAGCAGCCGGTCGATGATGATCTCGAGGTGGAGCTCGCCCATGCCCTCGATGATCGTCTGGCCCGTCTCGTCGTCCGTGTGGACCTTGAAGGTCGGGTCCTCTTCCGACAACCGCTGCAGCGCCATCCCGAGCTTCTCCTGGTCGGCCTTTGTCTTCGGCTCGATCGCGACCGAGATCACAGGCTCCGGGAAGGTGATCGACTCGAGAAGGATCGGGTGAGACTCGTCGCACAGGGTGTCGCCGGTGGTGGTCGACTTGAGACCGACCGCGGCGGCGATATCGCCCGTGAATACCTCGTCGACGTCCTCACGCCGGATGGCGTGCATGCGCAGGATTCGCCCGATGCGCTCGCGACGCCCGGTCGATGGATTCATCACCGATGAGCCGGCCCGCAACCGACCCGAGTAGACACGGAAGAACGTCAGCTTGCCGACGCCCTGCGGGTCCATCTGGATCTTGAAGGCCAGTGCGGCGAAAGGCTCGTCGTCGTCGTGCTCGCGAACCTCGAGCGCCCCTGTCTTGGGGTGCTTGCCCTCGACCGCCGGCACGTCCGCCGGCGACGGCAGGTAGTCGACCACCGCGTCGAGGATCGGCTGGACGCCGCGGTTGCGCAGCGCCGCGCCGCACAGCACGGGCACCAGAACGCCCGTGACCGTGCCTCGCCTCAGCGCCACTTTGATCTCTTCCTCGGTGATGTCCTGCTCCTCGAGGTACTTGTGCATGATCCCGTCGTCGAAGTCGGCGACCGCCTCGATCAGGTCGTGGCGGTACTTGCTGACCTGGTCCTGCATGCCGGCTGGGATCTCGAGCGACTCGGTGCTCTTGGTGCCCAGGTCGTCGGTGTAGACGACCGCCTCCTTGCTGAGCAGGTCGACGTAGCCCTGGAAGTTCGCCTCGGAGCCGATCGGCAGCTGGATCGGAACCGCCCGCGCGCCCAGGCGCGTTCGGATCGAGTTCAGCGACCCATAAAAGTCAGCTCCGATCCGATCCATCTTGTTGATGAAGGCGATCCGAGGCACCCCGTAGCGGTCGGCCTGGCGCCAGACCGTCTCCGACTGCGGCTCGACGCCCGCGACCGCGTCAAAGACCGCGACCGCCCCGTCCAGCACCCGCAGCGAGCGCTCGACTTCGACCGTGAAGTCCACGTGCCCGGGTGTGTCTATGATGTTGACCGCGTGGTCGCGCCACATGGCGGTCGTGGCTGCCGACGTGATCGTGATCCCGCGCTCCTTCTCCTGGACCATCCAGTCCATGGTCGCGGCGCCCTCGTGCACCTCGCCCATCTTGTGGATGCGGCCCGCGTAAAAAAGGATGCGCTCGGTCGTCGTCGTCTTACCCGCGTCGATGTGCGCCATGATCCCGATGTTTCGGACTTTCTCGATCGCGGTTGGACGCTCCTGCATTTTCAGTGCCAAGTTCATATCTCTAGTACCGGAAGTGTGACCACCCCACGAAATGTGCGATTTCGCGGGGACCCCGGTTACGTGCTCCGTTACGTGATTCCAAGTTCGTTCCTCAGTACCTGAAGTGACTGAAAGCTTTGTTGCTTTCGGCCATCCGGTGGGTCTCCTCTTTGCGCTTCACCGCACCGCCGGTGTTCTGCGCAGCATCAAGAATTTCGAAGGCGAGCTTCTCGCTCATACTCTTCCCGCCTCGCTGCCTCGCGAAACGCACGATCCAGCGGCGGGCGAGCGCCAGCCGGCGCTCCGGCCTGATCTCTACGGGCACCTGGTAAGTCGCGCCGCCGACACGTCGAGGCTTGACCTCCAGCAGCGGCGTCGCATTCCGCAGCGCCTGGTCGAATACCTCCAGCGGCTCCTTCTTGGCCTGCTTCGAGGCGCGCGCCAGCGCGTCGTACACGACCTTCTCGGCGGTCGAGCGCTTGCCGCGGCTCATCACCACGTTGACGAACTTGGCGATGGCCTCCGACTGATAGACCGGGTCGGGCGCGACGACACGTTTGACGGGACGGTTGCGGCGAGGCATCAGGCTGCCGCCTTGCCCTTTTCCCGCTTCGCTCCGTACTTCGACCGAGCCTTCTTGCGGTTCTTGGTCCCGGCAGTGTCCAGGGTGCCGCGGATGATGTGGTAGCGAACGCCAGGGAGGTCCTTTACGCGCCCGCCGCGGATGAGGACGACCGAGTGCTCCTGGAGGTTGTGGCCGATGCCCGGAATGTAGGCGGTGACCTCGATCCCGGTGGTCAGCCGGACGCGGGCAACCTTACGGAGGGCCGAGTTCGGCTTCTTGGGGGTCTGGGTATAGACGCGCACGCATACGCCACGCCTCTGCGGTGAGCCGCGGAGCGCGGGCGCCTTAGACTTCGCTCGAGCCGCCTTGCGCCCAAGGCGGACCAACTGCTGGATGGTCGGCAAAGGTTTCTCCGAATTGCGGTTTTGATCCCGCGCGGCAGTAGCCGATTGGGCGACAAGCGATGAGTATACCCAAAACCCAGTACTTCGAAGCTCAGCCGACGGTCTCCTCGCGGCCGCGGACGGTCCGGCTGCGCCTCGGGGAGCTCGACCTCGAGCTGGCGGCCGACCGAGGGGTTTTCGGCTTCAGAGGGCTCGACGCGGGGACGATGATCCTCCTCCGGGAGGCGCCGCCGCCCCCTCCCTCCGGCGAGCTGCTGGACCTGGGGTCCGGCTACGGGCCGATCGCGATCGTGGTGGCCCGTCGGGCGCCTGGCGCTCACGTCTGGGCGGTCGACGTCAACGAGCGGGCGATCGAGCTGACCCGGTCCAATGCCTCTTCGGCGGGGGCCTCGAACGTGACGGCCTCCCGGCCTGAGGAGGTTCCAGCAGGCCTTCAGTTCGACGGCATCTACTCGAATCCGCCCGTGCGGGTCGGAAAGGGGCCGCTGCACGGCCTGCTCCTCGAGTGGCTGCCGCGCCTGAAGCCGGGCGCAAGCGCCTACCTGGTCGTCCAGCGGAACCTGGGCTCCGACTCCCTGGCCGCCTGGCTGTCGGCCCAGGGGTTTGCAGTCAGCCGCCACAAGTCGAAGAAGGGCTACCGGATCCTCGAGGTCAAGGCTGCGACCTCTTCCCCTGAAAATTAACAGGCTGGGTTGACTGGGCTTTTTGAAATTTCCAGACTGATCTGAGGTAAGGCCGGCGGGGGAGGGCGCGGCAAGAAGAAGGGAGGGACCCCGCCAGGGGTCTACGCCTTGCGACCGACCCTCAGGCCTGCCCCGCGAAGTGACACGCCGCCATCTGGTCCCTCGCCCCGTGCGGCTCCAGCTCCGGCTCCGTCTCCGAGCAGATCCCCGGCACCCTCGCGATCGGGCATCGCGGATGGAACCTGCATCCCGACGGCGGATTCACCGGCGAGGGGATCTCCCCCTTGAGCAAGATCGGCGCCCGCTCCCGCTCCACCTGCGGGTCGGGGACCGGGATCGACGACAGCAGGGCCTTCGTGTAGGGGTGCTGCGGGTTCTCGTAGATGTGGTTGCGGTCGGCCGTCTCGACGACCTTGCCCAGGTACATCACCGCGATTCGGTCTGACAGGTGCCGCACCACGGCAAGGTCGTGCGCGATGAACAGAAAAGTGAGCTTGAACTCCTTTTGCAGGTCCTGGAGCAGGTTGATGATCTGCGCCTGGATCGACACGTCCAGGGCCGAGACCGGCTCGTCGCACACAATGAACGACGGGTTCACGGCCAGCGCACGGGCGATCCCGATGCGCTGTCGCTGCCCGCCTGAGAACTCATGCGGATAGCGGTTGGTGAAGTTCGGGTTCAACCCCACCAGCCGGAGCAGCTCCTGCACGCGGCGGCGGCGCTCCCGCCCCGACCCGACCGCGAAGTTGTCCAGCGGTTCCTGCAGGATGTCGCCGACCGTCATCCGGGGATCGAGCGACGCAAACGGGTCCTGGAAGATGATCTGCATCTTCCCGCGCACCCGGCGCAACCTCCCGCCGCGCAGGCGGGTGATGTCCTGCCCGTCGACCACGATCTTGCCCCTGGTCACCGGCATCAGGGCGGTGATCAGTCGGGCCAGCGTCGACTTGCCGCACCCTGACTCGCCGACCAGTCCGAGCGTCTCGCCGCGCCTGATCTCGAGGTCGACCCCGTCGACGGCGCGGACCACCGCTCCGCCCATACCCCCCACCGGGAAGTGCTTGTAGACACCCTCGATGCGGACCAGCACGGGGTCCGGGCTGTAGACGGTGAACCGCGCTTTCTCAGCCGGCTGCGCCATCGCCGCTTCCCACCGCCTTCAGCTTCTGGGCAGCCTCGATCGAGAGCGCGCTGACCTTGGCCGCCTCCATCTCGTCCTTCTTCACATTCCGCATCAGCACCCAGCACCGCGCCACCTGCCCGAGGTCGACCTCGGACAGCCGCGGCTCGGGATCCTGGCGGCACTTGTCGATCACAAAGGGGCAGCGAGGGTGAAATTTGCAGCCCGGCGGCGGGTGCGTGAGGTCGGGCGGCAGCCCCCTGATCGAGACCAGGCGGTCCTTCCGCGCCTCATCGACCCGCGGAACTGACCGCAGCAGCGACCACGTGTACGGATGTTGTGGGCTGCGGAAGATCTGCTCAACCGGCCCCTCCTCCACCACCCGGCCCGCGTACATGACCACCACGCGCTGGCACATGCTCGCGATCAGGGCCATGTTGTGAGTGATCAGCATCATGGCCGTGCCCAGCTCGCGGTTGAGCTGCTTCATCAGCTGGATGATCTGCGCCTGCACCGTCACGTCGAGCGCGGTGGTCGGCTCGTCGGCGATCAGCAGCGCAGGCTCGTTGGACAGGCCCATCGCGATCATCGCCCGCTGCCGCATCCCGCCCGAGAACTGGTGAGGGTAGTCCTTCGCTCGCGTCTCGGCTGCAGGCACCCGCACCCGCTTCAGCAGCTCGATGACCCGTGTCCTGGCCGCCTGGGTCGTGAACCGGTTGTGGGCGGTCATCGCCTCCTCGATCTGCGGCCCGACCTTCGTCACCGGGTTCAGCGAGGTCATCGGGTCCTGGAAGATCATCGCGACGTCGTTGCCGCGAAAGTCGCGGATCTCGTCGTCCGTCATCTTGGTCACGTCTTCGCCCTTGAAGAGGATCCGGCCTCCGACGATCTTTCCTGGCTCCGGGACGAGCCGAAGGATCGAGAGGGCGGTGATCGTCTTGCCGCAACCGGACTCGCCGACCACCCCGAGTGTCTCCCCCGCCTCGATGTGCATCGTCACCCCGTCGACCGCGTGCACGACGCCGCGGGATGTGAAGAACTGAGTCTTCAGATCCTCGATCTGGAGGATCGGTTCAGCCACGAGCCCGGTTAGCGGCGCATCCGAGGATCGAGGGCGTCCCGCAGGCCGTCACCGATGAAGTTGAAGGCGAGCATGGTCAGGGACAGGGCGGCGCAAGGAATCAGGACCAAAAACGCATAGGCGTCCACCGCCGCGTAGCCTTCGAACACCATCGTGCCCCAGCTCGGCTGAGGCGGCCTGAGTCCGACGCCAAGAAAGTCGAGAACAGCCTCCGTAAAGATCGCCGCCGGGATGCCGAAGGTCAGGGTCACGATCACCGGTCCCAGGGAATTCGGCATCAGGTGCCTGAGGATGATCTTGACGGGCGGCGAGCCGGCCGCGTGGGCCGCCTCCACGTACTCCTTCTCCTTGATTGACAGCACCTGCCCGCGCACGAGTCGCGCGAGCCCGACCCAGCTGACCAGGCCGATCGCGACAAAGATGTTGATGAACGTTGGGCCGAGCGCAGCCACGATGATGAGGACGAACAGCAGGTCGGGGAAGGCGTACATGATGTCGGTGAACCGCATCAGCGCGTTGTCGATCCAGCCGCCGAAGTAACCGGCGATCAGGCCAATCGTGCCCCCGATGACCAGCACGAACGCCTGCACCAGGAGCCCGATCGCGAGCGACACCTGCGACCCGAAGATGATCTTGCTGAGCACATCTCGGCCCAGCTCGTCGCTCCCGAAGAGGTGGTGATGGGTGAACGGCGACGCGTAGCTGTTGACCACGTCTTGGGAGACCGGGTCCTGGATCAGACCCACCCGCTGCAGCAGCGGCGCCAGCACCGCGGTGGTGATGAGAAGAAGGACGAAGGCGAGGCTGCCGACCGCGAGCCGGTTGCGCCGGAAGCGCATCCATGCGTCGCTCCAGAGGCCGATCTGCTCGGGTGTTTCCCAATCGACCTCGGCCGCGACGAGGGCGGGCGCAGCCACTACGTGAGCCTCACCCGCGGATCGATGAAGACGTAGGCCACGTCAACGATCAGGTTGAGCAGCGCGACCAGCCACGCGTACAGGACTGTGGTGGCCAGGATCATCGGATAGTCCCGCGACTCGATCGCCTGCACGTAGCTCCGCCCGATGCCCGGGACCTGGAACACCGTCTCCACGATCACGGAGCCGGTGATCAGGGCGGCGAAAAGCGGCCCGGCGACTGTGACCACGGGGATGAGCGAGTTTTTCAACACGTGCTTGATCACGACCACCCGCTCCCGCAGCCCTTTCGCCCAAGCCGTCCGCACGTAGTCCTGGCGGAGCGACTCGAGCGTGCTCGAGCGCGTGAGGCGCGCGAGGAAAGCGATGGGCAGGAAGCTGAGCGTCGCGACCGGCATGATCATGTGCAGGAGGTCCTGCGGGTATCCGCCGGTGGGCAGGAAGAAGGTGTACTGGGTCACCTGGTAGAGGAAGTTCGAAAGGATGATGATCAGGACGATGCCGACCACGAAGTTCGGCACCGACGCGCCGATCGTGGCCAGGCCGACCGCGAAGTAATCGACGAACGAGTTCTGACGCAGCGCCGCGATGATCCCCAGCGAGATGCCCACGATCAGGATCACCAAAAACGACACCGCCCCGAGCTTGAACGTGTAGGGCCAGCTGTAGGCGATCAGCTGGTTCACCGACTGGCCAGGATGCTGGTAGGAGGTCCCGAAGTCGAAGTGCAGGACGTTCCACAGGTAGTACCCAAACTGGATATAGACAGGCTGGTCGAGCCCGTACTTGACGTCCAGCTGGTGTCGGGTCGTATCACTGAGCTGCCGGCCCTCCTTGTCCCACGGCGAGCCTGGCGCGAGGTGGGCCAGGAAGAACGTGATCAGAATCACAAAGAGGAGAACCGGGATCATCCAGAGCACCCGCCGGGCGACGTAGATCCCTAGCGTCCACGTCCTGCTGGACGTGAACCCCAGCGGGAGCAGGGCGCCCCGGATCGGGGCGCCCTTTGCCAATGCCAAATTCAGCTCCTAGTGCTGAGCGATCTGAACGGTGTACTGGTAGAGGTCGCCGAGGAAGTCGTCGTTGGGAGTGATGTTAAGCCCCTTCACGTAGGGCTTGACGAGCCACCAGTTGATTCGCTGGTCGAGGAAGATCACGGGAACTCCCTCCGTCAGCGCCTTCTGCGCGTCCACGTAGGCCGAGTCTCGCTTCGAGTCCTCGGCTGCCGCGTCGCCCTTGGCGACCGCGTCGTCGTAGGTCTTGTCACTCCAGCCGCTGAACTGGTTGCCCGAGCCTGTCAGGAAGATATCGAACCAGTCCTGCGAGTCTGGGTAGTCGGCGCCCCATCCCGAGAGGCCGCCAATCTGGTAGGTGAGCTTGTGCAGCCGGCTGCTGACTGTCTTGGAGTCGGTGCCGTCCGGAACGATGTTCACACCCAGGTTCTGCTTTAGCTGGGCCTGCATGAACTCGGTGATCGTCTTCTGGGTCGGACTGTTGCTGTTGTACAGCCACTTGATGTTCATCGCGTTGAGCTGGTCTGCGGTGAAGCCAGACGCCTGGAGGGCTGCCTTGGCCGCCGCGGGGTCGTACTTCTGCCCCAGGTCAGGCTGGTAGTTGCGCATTCCCTTGGGGACCAGCGAAACGGCCGCGATGCCGGTTCCCTTGAGCACATTGGTGGCGTATGAGTTGCGGTCGATGGCGAGCGAAAACGCCTTGCGGACGTTCGGGTTGTCGAAGGGCTTTGCCTTGACGTTGATGTCGATCCAGAACACGGTGAGCTCTGGGACCTTGACCAGCTCGGGGCTGCTCCTCACCGCGTCTACGTCGGCGAGCGGAACGTTGACCATGTCGAGCTCGCCGCTCTTGTACTTGGCGTACGCGACCGTGGGGTCGTCGATCTCGTAGAGCGTGATCTTGGTGATCGTCGCCTTCGGGTTGTTGCCGCTGTAGTTCGTGTTGAGCCCGAGCGTGACGTGGTCCTTGGGCACGACCTCGGTGATCTTGTACTGGCCGTTGCCGATCACGGAGTCGACGGCGGTCGGCGCCACGGCGCCCCACTTGTCGTTGCCGCTCGAGTCCTTGCCGTACTTCTTGACGATGTCCTTGCGAACCGGAGCTCCGGTCCACACACTGGCGACCCACTTGAAGTAACCGGCCGGCGACTCGAGGGTCACCTGGAAGGTGTCGTCGTCAACAGCTTTCACGCCGAGGGTCTGAACCGCGGCGTCGAGGCCGGGGTCCTTGGCGTCCATCGCATTGATGGTGGCCGCGTTCTTGACGATGTAGTAGAACGACGCATACGGCGCCGCCACACGCGGGTCTTCGATTCGCTGCCATCCGTAGACGAAGTCGGCGGCCTTTACCGCCTGACCGTCGCTCCACTTCGCGCCCTTGTGCAGCTTGAAGGTGTAGACGGTGCCTGTGCTGTCGATCGTGTAGCTGTCAGCGGCGTTGGGCACAACACTCTTGAAATCCTTGCTCGCCTTGAGTGGTGCCTCGAATACCTGACGGTCTACTGCAGCCTCGTAGTTCCATTGCGTCTGCCCGGGGTCGAAACAGCACGGCTCTGTGCCGATGTTGACCCTGAGCTCCTGCGTGCTCGCGAGTGTCGTCCCCGTCGAGCTCGGACCGCAGGCTGCCGCAACGAAGAGTCCGATGCCGGCGAGCGCGATCGCGCGTAACCGGAAGCCAGAATGCATACGCGTCTTACCTCTCAGACTTTTCCTGCAGCCTTCTTCCCGCGGGGCGGGGCGAGAGTGCGCCGGCAGCAGGTCTTACTCACAGCCGTCTTGGGCCATCCGAATTCTGTTGTGGGCGACTCACAAGTGTCAAGTTGTAGAGAGATTAAGAACCGAACGCCTGTTTGGGACGCCGTTAACCGAACCCTAATGCGGCGCAATCGCCAGCTGGGCCGGTGCGAGGGCCCCCGGCCACTCGTCGACCGGCGAGCTCGTCACCCCGCGCACGAACGGCTGCATCAGGTACCAGCTGACGCTCTGGGCCAGGAACCCGACCGGTGCGTCGCCGACCACCATCGACTGCGCCTGCATGTACTCCTGGTCGCGGCGGGGGCCCTGGATGTCGCTGCGGGCGACCCTGACGAAGTTGTCGTACTGCTGGTTCTGCCAGAGCGAGAGGTTGTTCGAGCTGGTGGTGAGAAACAGGTCGAACCAGTCCGCCTGGTCGGGATAGTCGGCGGTCCACCCGCGCGGTCCGGTCATCTGAAACTCACCCACCTCCAGGCGTGACCCGAGCGTGTTCGGATCGAGCGCCTGCAGGTTGAGCTCGATCCCGAGGTTCGCTTTCAGCTGGTCGTGGATGAACCTGGCGGTTGCCTTGGCAAAGTCCGAGGACGAGTCGTAGGAATAATTCAGCTGCACCTGGCTCGCCGAGAGACCCGAAGCGGCCAGCGAGGCGCGCGCCTCTGCAACGTCGAATTTCTGCGCGCTCAGGTTGGGCGCGTAGCCGTGCATTCCCTTCGGGATGAAGCTCGCGGCCGGGGCGCCTTCACCCGAGAAGATCTGGGCCACGAACTCGTCGCGGTCGATCGCCTGCGTCAGCGCCAGCCTGAGCCGCACGTTGTCGAGCGGCGGCGAGTTCACGCGAAACACGATCCAGAAGACGGTCAGGTTCGGGATCTTGATCAGCTGGCGGCTCAACGTCGAGTCCGCCGCGACCGAAGCGGCCTGAGCAGGCTGCACCGCGATCTCGTCCAGCTCACCGTTCTTGTACTTGGTCAGCGCCACGGCGCCGTCGTTGACGATCACGAAGTCGATCCTCGTCAGCGCCGGCCTGGCGCCCCAGTAGTTAGGATTCCGCTCGACTCGGATGTGGTCGTTCTTGACCAGCTCGGTCACCTTGAAGGGCCCGTTCGTGACCAGCGTTTGCGCATCGCTCGCCCACTTGTCGCCGCCCCTGGTCACCACGTCCTTGCGGATCGGGCCGGCGGCGGGCATTGCCGCCAACCAGAGGAACGCGGGGTCGGGATGCGCGAGCTGAACCTGGAACGTCGCGTCGTCGACCGCCTTGAGTCCGAGCGTGCCCAGCGCCGCATCGATGCTCGCCTTGTCGCGTTGCGGGTCGAGCAGTGAGACCTTGGAGCCGTTCAAGACGGCGTCCGCAAAGATCGTCTCGTTCGGTGCGGCCAGGCGCGGGTCGATCAGCCGCTGCCACGCGTAGACGAAGTCCTGCGCCTTGACGGGCGTCCCGTCCCAGTACTTCGCGTTGATCCGCAGGTGGAACACGTATGCGGTGCCCGCCCCGTTGACCTCGTAGCTCTGAGCCGCTGCGGGCAGGACGCCGGTGAGGTCGGGCGACGGCTTCATGAGCGGCTCGGAGATGGCGCGCAGGACCGCGGTCTCGTACGGGTATTGCGTCTGACCGGGGTCGAGCGAGGCCGGCTCGTCTTCCAGCATCAGTCGCAGGACCTGGTCCTTGGCCAGCTTCTGGCCCGTCGTGACTCCCGTATCGCAAGCCGCCAGCACGCTCACGGCCACCACGAGGATGGCGGTGGCGCGCCAGAGCTTCAAGGCTGGAGGCACAAGGTTCATGTTAGGCAGCAAAAAAAGAGGGGGCAGCAAAAAGGGGTCACCCTGGCGGGCGCCCCCTTGTGCACGTAGCCGTGAGATTAACCCAAATCGGGCCCGTTGGCTAGACCGATAACGTCTCCAGGTCGATCGGCTCTTCCTCCAGGATCCGGGCCGCCTGCTCGCGCTGCTTCTTGTAGTAGTCCAGGCCGGTCCCGGCCGGGATCAGCTTGCCGATGATCACGTTCTCCTTCAGGCCGCGGAGCCGGTCCACCTTGCCCGAGATGGCAGCCTCGGTCAGCACCCGGGTGGTCTCCTGGAAGGAGGCCGCCGAGAGCCACGAGGTGGTGTTGAGCGCCGCCTTGATCAGGCCCAGCAGCACGGTCTGCGCGGTGGCGGGCTCGCCGCCCTCCGCCAGCGCCCGTGCGTTGGCCTCCTCGTACTCCCACTGCGACACGATCTCGCCCGGAAGCAGGCCGGTGTCGCCGGCCGAGTCGATGCGGACCTTCCGCATCATCTGCCGGACGATGACCTCGATGTGCTTGTCGTTGATGTCGACACCTTGCGAGCGGTAGACCTTCTGGACCTCGTCCACCAGGAACGTCTGCACCGCCTCCTTGCCGAGGATGTGGAGCAGCTCCTGCGGTGAGATCGAGCCTTCGGTGATCTGCTGGCCCGCCTTGATCAGAACCTTCTGGCCGTCGCGGCGGTCGAGTTCCGGCCGGATGCGGACCTGGTGCGGAATCGCGTACTCGCGAACCTCTTCGTCCACCGTCCGGACAGTGATCTCCTTCTGCCCCACCGCGACCTTTCCGGCGTGCCGCGTCCGGACGACCTCGTTCTTGGAGTCGTGCGCCAGCTCCTGGCCCTCCATCACGTCGTCGCCGTTCTTGACGAGAACCTCCATCTTGACCTGCAGCGGATAGGAGACCTCGAATTCCTCCTTGGAGGTCACGCGCACCTTGCGCGAGCCTTCCTGGCGGATGATCTCGAGCTCCCCGTCGATCTCGGAGATGATGGCCTTGCCCTTCGGGATGCGAGCCTCGAACAGCTCCTCCACGCGAGGCAGACCCTGGGTGATGTCGATCCCCGCCACACCACCGGTGTGGAAGGTTCGCATCGTCAGCTGGGTGCCCGGCTCACCGATCGACTGCGCGGCGATGACACCCACCGCCTCGCCGATCTCGACGAGCTTGCCGGTCGCCAGGTTGCGGCCGTAGCAGGTTCGGCAGACACCCTCGCGCGCTTCGCACACGAGGACCGACCGCATCTTGACGGGAACCCCCGCCTCGATGATCTTCCGCGCCGCCTCGTCGCTGATCGACTGGCCGGCCGGCACGAGGACCTTGCTCTTGATCGTCACGTCCTCGGCCGTCACGCGGCCCGCGATCTTCTCGAAGATCGGCTCGTTCTTGGCCCGCTCCGGGGTGATGTCGCGAATCCAGATGCCGTTCGTGGTGCCGCAGTCTTCCACGCGCACGATCACGTCCTGGGCGACGTCGACCAGACGCCGGGTCAGGTATCCGGAGTCGGCGGTACGAAGAGCGGTGTCGGCGAGGCCCTTGCGCGTGCCGTGGGTCGAGATGAAGTACTCGAGCACGGTCAGGCCCTCGGTGAAGTTGGCCATGATCGGCAGGTCGATGATCCGGCCTGTCGGGTCGGCCATCAACCCCCGCATGCCCGCCAGCTGGCGCAGCTGCTGGATGTTGCCCCGGGCGCCCGAGCTCATCATCATCCAGATCGGGCTGAACTTGTCGAAGGTCTGCTCGGTCTGCCCACCGACCTCCTCGTACGCGCGCTGCCACAGCTCGATGACCTTGCGATAGCGCTCGTCTTCGGTCATGACGCCGCGGCGGTACATGCGCTCGACCTCCGCGACCTCCTTCTCGGTGCTGCGGATGACCTGCCACTTCTCGTCCGGGTGCGGGATGTCCATGGCGGACACCGTGATCCCGGCCTGGGTGGCGTAGCGGAAGCCAAGCCGCTTGATGTCGTTGACCACGCTTGCCGTGACGTCGCTGCCGTACACCCGGTACAGCTCGGCCACGAGCCCGCGAAGCAGCTTGCGGTCGAAGTGCGCGTTCTGGAATGGCAGCGGCTCCATCGCGGCCGTCTCCTCGGCGGACGTGGTCGGGACCGACGGGGTCGGCTTGCGGCCGATCGGCAGCGACTGGTTGAAAACGACGCGCCCAGGCGTGGTGACGACGAGCTCGCCTTGATCTGCGATGGAGCCGTCTCCCCCGCCGCGCCGCTCGAGCAAAGCCCTCTCGGCGCTCCCCCTCTGAATCCGGACGCGAATCCACTCCTGCAGCTTCACAACCTTGCTTTCGAGCGCCAGCAGTACCTCGTTCTGCGAGCTGAACACGCGCAGCTTGGAGGTGTCCTCGGGCTTGTCGACCCGCGCGGCCGTCAGCCAGTAGCAGCCGAGCACCACGTCCTGCGTCGGCGCCACGACAGGGTGGCCGTCCGCTGCGGACAGGATGTTCTGCGACGACATCATCAGGTTCTTCGCTTCGGCGATGGCGCCGCTGAACAGCGGAACGTGAACCGCCATCTGGTCGCCGTCGAAGTCGGCGTTGAACGCCGCGCAGACGAGCGGGTGAATCTGGATCGCCGAGCCTTCGACCAGGACTGGCATGAAGGCCTGTATGCCCAGGCGGTGCAGGGTCGGGGCGCGGTTGAGCAGCACCGGGTGATCGCGGATGACCTCGTCGAGGACGTCCCAGACCTCAGTGCGGCTGCGCTCGACCATGCGCTTGGCCGACTTGATGTTGGTGGTGTAGCCCTTGTTCACCAGCTCGCGCATGACGAACGGCTTGAACAGCTCGAGCGCCATCTTCTTGGGCAGGCCGCACTCGTGGAGCTTCAACTCGGGGCCGACCACGATCACGGAGCGGCCCGAGTAGTCCACGCGCTTGCCGAGCAGGTTCTGGCGGAACCGGCCCTGCTTGCCCTTCAGCATGTCGGAGAGCGACTTCAGCTTGCGGTTGCCCGTGCCGGTGATCGCGCGGCCGCGGCGGCCGTTGTCGATCAGCGCGTCGACCGCCTCCTGGAGCATCCGCTTCTCGTTGCGCACGATGATCTCGGGCGCGCCAAGCTCGAGCAGCCTCTTCAGGCGGTTGTTGCGGTTGATCACGCGGCGGTAGAGGTCGTTAAGGTCGGAGGTGGCGAAGCGGCCACCGTCGAGCTGGACCATCGGGCGCAGCTCGGGCGGGATGACCGGCAGCACCTCGAGCACCATCCACGTCGGGCTGGCGTTCGACTTGCGGAAGTCCTCCACCACCTTCAGCCGCTTGATCGCCTTCTGCTTGCGCTGTCCGCTCGCGGAGCGCGACTCCTCGCGCAGGCGGTACATCTCGGCGTTCAGGTCGATCCGGGAAAGGAGGTCGCGCACCGCCTCGGCGCCGATGCCGGCGCGGAAGGCGCGGCCGAACCGTTCCTGGTAGTCGCGGTACTGCGTGTCGGTCAGGATCTGCTTTGCGTGCAGCGCCTCGAGGTCGGTGCGGGTCGCCTCGATCTCCTGTTCCAGCGCCTCGAGCTGGCCCTGGATCGCTTCGCGCTCGGTCTTGGTGGCGGCTTCGATCTGCGACTCGAGCGCCTTCTTGTCGGCGTCAAGCCTCTCCTTGGCGCGCTTCTGTGCGGCCTTGGTGTTGGCCTCGAGCTTCTCGACCTTCTCCTGGACCTTGGCGAGAACGCCGCGCGACATCTCGCGCGACATCAGGTCGCCCTTGTCGATCACGATCTCCTCGTCGCCGTCCAGGCCGACGGTCATCGTCCGGCGCGACTTGGTGCCGACGCCGGCCTTGATGTGCTCGGTCGCCTTCTTGCCCTGCGTCGTCAGCTGGTCGACCGATTCCTGCAGCTCTCCTTCGAGCCGCGCGACCTCGCCGTCCACCTCGCCCTTCAGCTTTTTGGCCTTGGCCTCGTGCTCCTGGCGAAGCTCCCGCGCCTTGGCGTCGATGTCGGCGCGCAGGCGAACCGCCCGGTCGTCCTTGTCCATGTTGAGGACGGCGAGCATGTCCTGCCGCACCTCCTCGTGAACGTCGGTGACGATGTAGTTCGCGAAGTAGAGGATCTTCTCCAGGTTGCGTGGAGACATGTCGAGCAGCAGGCCCATGCGGCTCGGGATGCCCTTGAAGTACCAGACGTGGCTGACCGGCGACGCGAGCTTGATGTGGCCCATGCGCTCGCGGCGCACCTTGGACCGCGTCACCTCGACGCCGCACTTATCGCAGATGATGCCCTTGTAGCGGTAGCGCTTGTACTTTCCGCAGTGGCATTCCCAGTCCCGGGTGGGGCCGAAGATGCGCTCGCAGAAAAGACCGTCGCGCTCCGGGCGGAGCGTGCGGTAGTTGATCGTCTCCGGCTTCGTGACCTCGCCGTGCGACCACGACATGATCGTGTCGGGCGAAGCGAGAGACAGCTTCAGAGCGTCAAAGTTCTCGAGTTTCAGCAACCTTTTCCTCTTCTTCCTTTATCTATGTGCCTGGCCCTATTCCGCCGAACCTCGCGAAAACTTCGATTTCGCGAGGACTCCGTCTTGCTTGAATGCCGGATTCCGCCTCATTCGGCGGAATCCTCCCCGAGCTCCTCGCGCTCGAGGCTGATGCCGAGATCCAGCGGGATCTCGGGAATGTCTTCCTCTGAAAGGACGATCTGGCGCTCGTCCTCGCTCAGGATCTCGACCCCGAGGGCGAGCCCCTCCAGCTCCTTGACCAGGACCCGGAACGACTCCGGGATGCCGGCCTCGAGCGTGTTGTCGCCCTTGACGATCGCCTCGTAGGCTTTCACGCGGCCCACGATGTCGTCCGACTTGACGGTCAGGATCTCCTGCAGGACGTGCGCGGCGCCGTAGGCCTCGAGGGCCCACACCTCCATCTCGCCGAACCGCTGGCCGCCGAACTGCGCCTTGCCGCCCAGCGGCTGCTGGGTGACGAGGCTGTACGGGCCGGTCGATCGAGCGTGGATCTTGTCCTCGACCAGGTGCGCGAGCTTGAGCATGTAGATGTAGCCGACGGTCACCGGCTCGTCGAACTCCTCACCGGTGCGCCCGTCGCGCAGCCGCACCTTGCCGTCCACCGGCAGGCCGGCCTTCTCCAGCTCCTTGACGATGGTCTGCATCGGCGCGCCGTCGAAGACCGGCGTCGAGATCTGTATCCCGAGCGAGTGGGCGACCCAGCCCAGGTGCGTCTCGAGCACCTGGCCCAGGTTCATCCGGCTCGGCACACCGAGCGGGTTGAGCACGATGTCGACCGGGGTGCCGTCCGGCAGGTACGGCATGTCCTCGGCGGGCATGATCCGGGCGACCACACCTTTGTTGCCGTGGCGGCCGGCCATCTTGTCGCCGGCCGAGATCTTGCGCTTCTGGGCGATGTAGACCCGCACCATCTCGTTGATGCCGGGGCCGAGCTCGTCCTTGTTGTCGCGACTGAACACCTTGACGTCGACCACGATTCCGCGCTCGCCGTGCGGCACGCGCAGGCTTGAGTCGCGCACCTCGCGCGCCTTCTCGCCGAAGATCGCGCGCAGCAGCCGCTCCTCGGCCGAGAGCTCGGTCTCACCCTTGGGCGTGATCTTGCCGACCAGGATGTCGCCCTGAGCGACCTCGGCGCCGATGTAGACGATGCCGCGCTCGTCGAGGTTGCGCAGCGCGTCGTCGGCGACGTTCGGGATGTCGCGGGTGATCTCCTCGGGGCCGAGTTTGGTCTCTCGCGCCTCGGACTCGTATTCCTCGATGTGGATCGACGTGTACAGGTCCTCCTTGACGACGCGCTCCGAGAGCAGGATCGCGTCCTCGAAGTTGTAGCCCTCCCAGGGCATGAACGCCACCAGCACGTTGCGCCCGAGCGCCATCTCGCCGTTGTCGATCGCGGGCCCGTCGGCCAGGATGTCGCCCTTCTCGACGTGCTGGCCCGGCTTGACGATCGCACGGTGGTTGAGGCAGGTGCCCTGGTTGGATCGTGCGAACTTCTGCAATGGGTAGTGCCTGTCCGGTCCGCTGCCGTCCGGCTTGACGACGATCTCGAAGACCGGGGTGGCGTGCACCGTCTTCAACTCTTTCGGGTGCGCGATGTCGGTCACGGTGCCCGCGACGTCGGCGACGATCATCTCGCCTGAGTCCTTGGCCGCGTAGTACTCGACGCCGGTCCCGACCAGCGGCGCGTCCGTGACGAGCAGGGGCACCGCCTGGCGCTGCATGTTCGCGCCCATCAGGGCGCGGCCCGCGTCGTCGTGCTCGAGGAACGGAATCAGGGCGGTCGCCACCGACACGATCTGCTTCGGCGACACGTCCATGTACTGGATGTTCTGGATCTCTTCGATCTTGAAGTCGCCACGAGCCCGAGCCGGCACGCGCGAGTCTACAAACGTGCTCTCCGGCGTGAGCGCGGCGTTGGCCTGCGCGATGCCGTACATGTCCTCCTCGTCGGCGGACAGGTACTCGACCTCGGTCGAGACCCAGGGCACGATGTCGATCGAGCCGACGCGCGCCTTGATCATCTTCTCGATCGCCTTGGCATCGAGCGTCTCGTGCGCGGCCATCACCTCGTTGCCCTTCGGGTCGACCGCGGCGCGGCGCAGCGTGCGGCCCTCGAGCTTCGGTGCGACGTCGTGGTTCAGCGCCACGCGGTTGTAGACGCGGCGGAACGGGGTCTCGATGAACCCGAACTCGTTGACCTTGGCGTAGGTCGCCAGGTTGCCGATCAGGCCGATGTTCGGACCTTCCGGGGTCTCGATCGGGCAGATGCGGCCGTAGTGGCTGTGATGCACGTCGCGCACGTCGAAGCCGGCACGCTCACGCGACAGACCGCCCGGGCCGAGGGCCGAAAGGCGGCGCTTGTGGGTCAGCTCGGACAGCGGGTTGTGCTGGTCCATAAACTGCGAGAGCTGGCTCGAACCGAAGAACTCCTTGATCGCCGCGACGACCGGACGGGCGTTGATGAGCGACGCCGACGTGACCGTGTGCGGGTCACTGATCGTCATGCGCTCCTTGATGATCCGCTCCATGCGGATCAGGCCCATTCGGAACTGGTTCTGCAGCAGCTCGCCCACCGCGCGGACGCGGCGGTTGCCGAGGTGGTCGATGTCGTCGGGGATCTGCTTCTCGCGCGGCGCGTTGTTGAGCTCGATCAGCTTGCGGATGAACGCGATGAAGTCGCCCTTCTCCAGGATGCGGAGCTCGCGCCGGCGGACGCGCTCGAGGATGTCCTCCTCGTCGCGGCCGAGGCGCTTGTCGACCTTGTAGCGGCCCACGCGGCCCAGGTCGAAGCGGCGCGGGTTGAAGAACAGCGACTGGAGCAGGTTGCGCGCGTTGTCCACGCTCGGCGGGTCGCCGGGGCGGACGCGGCGATACAGCTCGAGCAGGGCGTCCTCGACCTTGTTCGTGGTGTCTTTGTCCAGCGTGGATTCCAGGTAGCGGTGCTCAGGATGGTTGTCGACGTCCCCGAACATCTCCATCAGCGCGCGCTTCTGGGCCTCGCGGTCGTTCTCGGTGCCCTTCAGCTGCGGCAGCTCGAGAGCCTTGAGCAGCACGGTCACGGGGACCTTCCGCTTGCGGTCGATCTTGACTGTCAGCAGGTCCTTGGCCGAGGTCTCGATCTCGAGCCATGCACCGCGGTTCGGGATGAGCTTCGCCCCGAAAAGCTTGCGACCGGTGTTGGGGTCTTCGGCGGCGGTGAAGTACACGCCGGGCGAGCGCACGAGCTGGGATACGACGACGCGCTCGGTGCCGTTGACGATGAACGTCCCCTCGTCGGTCATCATGGCGAAGTCGCCCATGTAGACCTCGGACTCCTTGATCTCCCCCGTCTCCTTGATGGTGAGGCGCGTCCGGATCCGGAGCGGCGCGGCGTAGGTCATGTCGCGGTTGCGGCACTCTTCGACCGAGAACTTCGGCTGACCGAACTCGTAGTCGAGGAACTTCAGCTCGAAGTTCTTGCCGGTGTAGTCGGTGATGGGGTTGATTTCGTCGAACAGCTCGCGCAGGCCGTCGGTCTTGAACCACTTGAAAGACTCAAGCTGCGTGGCGATGAGGTCTTTCAGCTCGACGAGGTTGGGGATACGGCCATAGCTAAGACGCGCGGGGGCTCTCATCTCTGAGATCAATTCGTTCTCCTTCCAGGAAAAAAGGGCGCGCTCAGTTAAAGGGCAGGAAGAGCGGCCGGGACGTGCACAAACGGCTAGTGTACGACAAATTACCCCTCTTTAGGGGCGCTTAAACACACCGGGCGAACGGCACCCGGCGCCGGTTTCCGGGCACTATACCACCAGATGCCTGACTGGAAGGCCCTGCGGAACGAGTTCCCGCTGCTCGATCGCTACATCTACTTCAACGCCTGCTCCCTCGGCCCAATTCCGCGGTCCGGCCGCGCGGCGCTCGCCAGGTACGCCCAGGACTGGGACGAGCAGGGGACCCCGGTCTGGTTCACCACCTGGCTGCCCCTGCTCGAGCGCTTCCGGGGCAAGGTCGGCGAGCTTCTCAACGCGCCGGCCGGCTCGACGGCCATCGCTCCGTCCGTCTCGGTCGCCCTGACGACCCTCGCGACGGGGTTACCCCTGCCCGAGGGACGGAGCAAGGTCCTGATCGGCGAGCTCGACTTCCCGACCATCGGGCACCAGTGGCTCTCGCGGTCGCAGTTCGAGGTCGAGTTCGTGCCCTCGGACGACGGCATGACCATCCCGCCCGAAGCCTTCGCTGAACGGATCGACTCCAGCACCGCGCTCGTTGCGACGACCCACCTCTTCTACACGACCGGCTACGTGCAGAACGTAAGGGCGATCGCCGACGCCGCCCACGCCGCCGGCGCCCTCTGCCTGATCGACGGCTACCAGGCATGCGGCTGCGTCCCGATCGACGTCCGCGCGATCGACTGCGACGCCTACGTCGGCGGCTGCCTGAAGTGGGTCAGCGGTGGGCCCGGCAACGCGTTCCTGTACGTCCGCCCGGAGCTGATCCCGCGGGTCAGGCCGCAGGGCACGGGCTGGTTCGCGACCCGCGACCCCTTCTCGTTCACGCTCCAGGAGCTGACCTTCGCCGACGACGCGCGGCGCCTCGAGACAGGGACGTGGGCGATGGCGTGCCACTACGCCGGGCTGGCCGGCCTGGAGCTGGTGCTCGAGGTCGGCGTCGCCGGCATCCAGGAACGGCTCCGAGACCTGACGGATCGCATCCTCGAGCGCTGCGATGAGGCAGGCGTCAAGACATTCACGCCGCGCGAGCGCTCGCAGCGATGCGGCATCGTGACGATCGAGTCCGAGAGGCCCGAGGAGGTCGAGTCCCAGCTCCACGCAAGGGGCGTGATCGTCGACTCACGGCCGGGCCGCGTCCGGCTGTCCCCTCACTGGTGCGTCACCGAGGAGGAGCTCGAACGAGGCATGGACCTGGTATTGAGCCAGGTCCGCGCCGCCAACGAAGTCCGCAGCTAGGACGTCGCCCTTACTTCATCTCCGCGGTCGCGCCGGCTTCCTTCAGCTTCGCCATCGCCTTCTCGGCGTCGGCCTTGGAGACGTTCTCCAGGACCGGCTTCGGCGCCGCGTCGACCAGGTCCTTGGCCTCCTTGAGGCCGAGCTGAGTCAGCTCGCGGACGGCCTTGATCACGTTGATCTTGCTGTCGCCGACCGCGGTCAGGGTGACCGTGAACTCGGTCTGCTCCTCTTCCGCCGCCGCACCGTCGCCGCCCGCAGCCGGGCCCGCCACCGCCGCCACGGCCACGGGGGCCGCGGCCTTGATGCCGAACTCGTCCTCGATCGCCTTCACAGCCTCGACCACGTCGAGGATGCTCCAGCTCTTGAGGGCCTCTACGAAATCCTTCGGGGTGATCTTCGTCGCCGCCATTTACGCTGCCTCCAGTTTTGTGTTGTACGCGTTCAGCACTCCCATGAGCTGCTGAAGCGGCGTTTGCATGATTCCGACCAGCTGGCCCACGGGTAACTGCAGGGTGCCCATCAGCTGGGCGATCAGGGATTCGCGGGACGGCAGGTCGGCCAGCTGTTTGACCTGGTCCGGCGAGAAGACGCGACCCTCGACCAGCCCGCCCTTGATGTCGAGCTTGAGTCGCGTCGTCCGGACGAACTCGTTGATGAGCTTCGCCGGAAGGCTGAGGTCCTCGTAGCCGAACGCGATGGCCATCGGTCCCTCAAGCTCCGACTGCAGCGCGGGCACGCCAGCCGCCTCGGCGGCGCGTCGCACCAGCGTGTTCTTGACGACGCGGTATTCCACGTCTCCCGTCCGGAACCTGCTGCGCAGCTCCTGCATCTGGCTGACGGTCAAGCCGCGATAGTCGGTCAGCACCGCGACCCTGGCCTTCTTCAGCTTCTCGGTCAGGAGCTCGACCTGTTCGGCCTTCTGCTCTTTGCGCGCTCTGGGCAAATGAAAAATCCTCCCTGCCCACAAATGGTTCGAGGCAGGAAGGATCGGAACGATCCTTCACTTACGAGTGCCTCGGTAGGAAATTGAGCCGACTTGCACCGGCGCCTACGGTCTAGGGCAGGCCGGTGATTATACGAGACCTCGTTTCTTCGCCCAACATGCCGGGCATTCAAGCACGCGAGCGCCGGCGGATGCGTGATTGCAAGATCCCCTAGACCCGCGAGTGCCGGCACTCGCGGGAAATCGACCTATCCCGCTACGTGCAGCTTCGCGGCCTCTCGAACGTCTACCGGGACGGAAGGTCCCTGGGTCGACGTGAGGAAGAAGGTTCGCAGGTACTGGCCCTTCGACGACGCCGGCTTGTTCCGGATCAGCGCGTCGACGAGGGTCGAGAGGTTCTGGTGCAGCTGCCGGGAGTCGAACGAAACCTTGCCGATCGGAACGTGGATGATCCCGAACTTGTCCGTCCTGAACTCCACCTTGCCGCCTTTCGCCTCGCGAACGGCGCGCGCGACGTCGTTGGTGACGGTGCCCGACTTGGGGTTCGGCATGAGTCCGCGCGGGCCGAGGACCTTACCGAGCGGTCCGACCTTGGCCATCATGTCCGGCGTCGCGATCGCCGAATCGAAGTCCGTCCATCCGTCCTGCACCCGCTTGACCATGTCGTCGCCGCCCACCACGTCCGCGCCCGCATCCTGGGCCTCGCGCGCCTTATCACCCACGGCGAAGACCGCGACCCGGACCTTCTTGCCGGTCCCGTTGGGCAGCACGACCGAGCCGCGCACCATCTGCTCCGCGTGTCGCGGATCGACGCCGAGTCGGATGTGGGCCTCGACGGTGGCGTCGAACCTGGAGATCGACGTGTCGCGGACCATCTGGCAGGCAACCTCAGGGTCGAGTCCGCCGTTGCCGTTGCTCGCGACCGCGGCCTCGACCTTCTTGGCGGCCTCGATGTACTTCTTGCCCCTCTTCTTCGGCATCAGTCCACACCAATCCCATCCGCGGAAGGGGAGCAGCGGCGCTTGCCCGGCCCATGGGGCCGGGTCGGCAATACCTGCTGGGGGCCCCGCGATGCAGTCGCGGGGAGCGTGAAGGGAAACAGGCTGTTTCCCCTCATTACTCGATGACCTCGAGGCCCATGGACCGGGCGGTGCCCTCGATCATCTTCATCGCCGCGTCGGGCTCGAACGCGTTGAGGTCCTTGCGCTTGGTCTCGACGATCTGGCGCAGCTGCTGGCGCGTGATGCGCCCGACCTTCTCGCGGTTCGGCTTGGCCGAGCCCTTCTCGATGGCGGCGGCGCGCTTCAGGAGGTTCACCGCGGGCGGCGTCTTCAACACGAACGAGAAGCTGCGATCTTCGAAGATCGTGATCAGCGCCGGGACGACGTCGCCGGCCTGCGCGGCAGTGCGCTCGTTATAGGTCTTGGTGAACTCCATGATGTTGATGCCGTGCGGGCCGAGCGCCGTGCCGACGGGCGGCGCGGGCGTGGCCCTGCCGGCCTGCAGCTCGAGCTTGAGCACCGCTCGGACCTTTTTCTTGCTCACGTGATGCACCTTCTCGATAGCGCGGGTGAGGCAGGCCTCCCCCGCGGGCCCCCTCCGTTGGCCACATTGCCTGGAGGCGCCTGGATTGAGCATTGGGGACGGCCGGAGTGAATCCGGCCTACGGCTGCACTTTGGATCCTCATCAGTGCACCTTCTCGACCTGGAGCAGGTCCAGCTCGACCGGCGTCTCGCGGCCAAACATGTTGACCAGCACTTTCAGCTTGCCCTTCTCCGGATTGATCTCGTCGACCTTGCCGTGGAAGTCGGTGAACGGCCCGTCCACCACGCGCACGGACTCGCCGACCGCGAACTCGACGCGGATCTTCGGCGCCTCCTGCTTCATCTGCTTCTGGATCGCCCGCACTTCCTTCTCCTGGAGAGGGACCGGGCTGTTCGCCGAACCGACGAAGCTCGTCACGCCAGGCGTGTTGCGGACCACGAACCAGGACTCGTTCGACATCTTCATCTTGACCAGGATGTAGCCGGGGAAGATGCGCTTCTGAACGTGCCGGCGCTTGCCGTCTTTGATCTCGATCTCGTCTTCCATCGGGACCAGGACCTGGAGGATCTTGTCCTGCATGTCCATGGACTCGATCCGCTTCTCGAGGTTCTTCTTGACCTTCTCCTCATGCCCTGAGTAGGCGTGGACGACGTACCACTGCGCTTCGTCCTCTGGCGACGGAGTCTGGCTCTTCTCGACCGCCATCAGTGGACCCCGTTGTTGTAGAGCGCGCGCCTCGCGGCTTCGCTCAGGAAATAGTCCGTGCCGCCGATGAAGAGGCCGAGGAGCAGGACGGTGAAGATCACCACGAGCGTGTATCGGTACAGCTCGCCGCCTGTCGGCCAGACCACCTTGCGGAGCTCTTCGTAGACATCGCGCAGGAACTGGCCGATGCCGCCGCTCTGGGCTCTCGGCTCGTCGCGCTTGCGGGCGGTTACTGCCATGGGGTCGTTACTTCGTCTCCTTGTGAGGGGTGTGTTTGTGGCACCACCTGCAGTACTTGCTGAGCTCGATCCGGTCGGGATCGTTCTTCTTGTTCTTCAAGGTGGTGTAGTTGCGTCTCTTGCAGACGCTGCACGCGAGGGTGATTACGTCTTCCATGCTCGGCTCTTTGGTGGGGAGAAAGAAAAAAGCCTAGGTTTCCTAGGCGGTGTCAATAGTACCAGACGTTAGAGAATCTCCCTGAATGACAGCGAAGATCGCCGTGCTCCACGGCGACCAGACCGGGGAGGAGCTGCTCAGGGAGGCGCTCCGTCTCCTCGAGCCGGGTGTGCTCGGCTTCCAGGTTGCCACGCAGGACTTCGACCTGTCCCTGGAGCAGCGCCGGAACACACGGAACCAGTGCGTGCTCGACGCCGCCGAGGCCCTGAGCCGGCTCGGCTACGGCATCAAGGCGGCCACGATCACCCCCGAGGGGGCGGGTGACGTCGGCAGCCCCAACGCCATCCTCCGCAAGCAGATCGACGGCCGGGTCATCGTCCGGACCGGCCGCCGCATCCCGGGCGTCAGGCCCCTCGCCGGCGTGCACTCCCCCATCTCGGTGATCCGGATGGCGGTCGACGACGCCTACGGCGCCCGCGAGTGGCGCGAGGGCCACGAACTGGATGAGTGGGCGTACCGGACCGAGAAGATCAGCCGGCGAACCTGCCGGATCGTCGCCGATTACGCCTTCCGACACGCGCGCCGGATCGAGGCCAAAGTCTTCGGCGGTCCCAAGTTCACCGTCAGCCCGGTCTACGAAGGCATGTTCAAAGAAGAGCTCGACGCGGCGGCGCAGCGGAACCCGGACGTCCGCTACGAGCCGCAGCTCATCGACGCGACCTACGCCTTGCTCCTCGCGACGAGCGGCGAGGCGCTCGTCATCCCCGCCTTGAACCGCGACGGCGACACCCTGTCCGACCTCGTCATGCAGATGTTCGGCACCATCGCCGGCGCGGAGTCGGTGCTGCTCGCCTTCGACGACTCGGGTGCGATCAAGGTGGCCATGACCGAGGCGCCGCACGGGACGGCGCCCGCGCTGGAGGGCAAGAATGTCGCCAACCCGATGGCGATGATCATGGCCGTCGCCTCCTTGCTCGGATACATGAAGGGCGAAGATGCGCGCCGCGCCTCCCGCGCGATCTACGAAGCCGCTCTCGAGGCCGTTTCCGATGGAGTGCGCACCGCGGACCTCGGCGGCCAGGCCTCGACGTCGGACTTCACCAACGAGGTCATTCGCCGGGTCAAGACCAAGGTCGAGGTGTGGAGCGCGCTGGCCGACATCGAGCGTTGAGATATCTCGCCCTGGGCGACTCGTACACGATCGGAACGGGCGCGTCGGACGAATCAAAGAGCTGGCCGGCCATCATCGCGTCGCGGCTGGGCGTCGAGCTGACCAACCCGGCGGTCAACGGCTACACGACCCTCGACCTGATCCGCGAGGAGCTCCTCCACCTCGAACGTGTCAAGCCGGACCTCGTCTCGATCCTCATCGGGGTCAACGACCTGGTCCAGGGCCGCTCCGCGGACGAGTACCGCGGCTCGCTGCGGACCATCTACGCGAAGGTCGCATCGCTGGAGCTGCCCCGCGGGCAGGTGGCGGCCCTCTCGATCCCCAGCTGGTACTACGTGCCGGCGGCTGCCGACTTCGGCGGCGCAAAGCACGTCGAGAAGCTGACCGGACACTTCAACGACGTCGCGCGTGAGGAGGCTGCGGGGCATGATTTCCTGTGGATCGACATCGGCCCTGCGAGCACCTCACGCATCGGTTCTGAAGGCTGGATCGCTTCCGACCAGCTCCACCCCGGCGATGCGCAGTATGCCGCGTGGGCGGACGCGATCTGGGCGGCGGTCGGTCCGGTCTGGGCTTCGGCTAGACCGTGATGCGCTTGAACGACTCGGCGAACCGGTAGCCGCCCTTCTTGCCGATGTCGCGGTGCCGCTTGCGCATGAACTTCGCGACGTCCCACTCGCGGCCCGGCTTGGCGATCTGGCTCTTGTGCTTGCTCAGCGCTGCGATCTTGCGGTCGAGCGTCGGCGTGATGTCGACGAGGTAATCGCCCATCGTCCAGAACGGAATCCAGACCTCTTTGACCTCGTGCGGTTTGAGTCCTTCTTTGAGCAGCGAACGGAAGGCGCGCGGGTTGCGCGAGTCCGGGTAGACGGCGGCCATCGTTGCCTCGCCGACCGCGAGGTGGTCCGGATGCGAGCCGCCCATCGGCGCGTCGAGAACGCGACCCGGGATGTGCGTGATGACCAGGTCGGGGCGGTACTTGCGGATCGCGCGCACGATGTCGCGTCTCAGCTTGAGGTCGGGCGCGAGGTGTCCGTCTTTGTAACCGAGGAATTCCACGCGCTTGACGCCGAGCACCTTGGCCGCCGCGCGCTGTTCCTTCTCGCGAATCGCGACGAGCTCGGAGTCCTTCTGCTTAGGATCCTCTCCGCCCTGCCTGCCGTCGGTCACGATCACGTACGTGACGTCGGCGCCGCTGTCGCTAAGGCGAGCGATCGAGCCACCGGCGCCGAAATCCGGGTCGTCCGGATGGGCGGACACGACCAGCACCCGCTGAAACTTAGGAAGCCTGCCGTTGCTTCGCGCGTTGGCCATTTCGAAAAAGGGTAGGACCTAGCGTCGCGGCCTTGCAGGCGCGTTGAGCGACGAGAGAGGAATCGCAGGCTGGATCGGCTCCCACAGCGCTTCGAGCTGCTGCGCCGAAAAACGCGTCCGCACCGCCATCACCTTGCCGCCGAACGCCGCCGTCTTCACCGCCGCCCACCCGCCGGTTCCGGCGAGCCGCATCGGGACGGTCACCACCGCCGACAGGGCCGCCGCCTCCTCCCCCGGCCGCGCGCTCCCGTCGGCGCTTGCGCCCGCCAGCACGACCGACAGCGCCTGATCGATCTGCCAGGGTTTGGCCAGCGCCGCGCACTGGCTCGCGCCAAGCCGCCCGACCGCGGTGACGTAGCGCGACACCATCGCACCAAGCGATCGCGGATTGGTCACCGGGATGGCCGACGCAAAAGGCGCGTAAGACGCGGCGAACTTGATGGGGGTCAGGTGCTGGCGGTGGACCAGAGCGGACACCGCGTGCCAGGTGGCCACGGCCTCGTCGTCGGAACGGCCGCCGAAAAAATCGATGAGCGCCGTGCCCGCGTTGACCACCGGAGCGACGGCCTCCTCGTTGGCGTCCGGCGCGGCCGCGGCGATGCGCTGCCAGTCGGACCTGTGCAGCGACGCGACCCTGTGCGCGAAGCCGCCGGCGTTGAACCCTTCGAATGCAATCGAAGGCTGAAACGGTTCGAGACTCGCCCGGACGTGTTCGAGGTCGCTGCGACCCTGCGACTCGAGGACAGAGCCGGCCCGCTCGACCGCTGCGTACACGCGGCAGCGCGCGTATGTGTCCAGCTCGCGCGTGCCCTCGAGGGCGGCGAGTATCGACCTGACCAATCCGGCGGGCTCGACGCTTCCTTCTCGAGCGATGCTCTCGACCAGCTTCCGCCGGTCGAGCACGCGGAGCCACTGGATCGGGCTCAGCTCGGCGACGCCCTTGATGAAAGCCGCGACCTCGGCCTGGTTCGGTCCGAATGGAGCCGGCGCGCGGGAAACCGCGGGCGCGCTCGCCTTGGGGCGAGGGGGCCTGGTGAGCTTCCTGATCGCGTTGTTCACCGCGCCTCGAACGCCGTTTGCCTGCACGAAGGCCTCATCCAGCGATTCCAAGGAGATGGCCGGCTCGATCGGCGCCCACAGCTCGGCGACCTGCTCTGGCGACAGATCGGCCAGCGCCCCCAGCACCCGACCGCCATGGACCGCGGTTCGCACCGCGGACCACCCCTCGTCTCCAGTCAGCTGGTTGGGAATCAGAGCCAGTGCGGCGATGGCAACGGCCTCCTCGCTCTTGACCAGCTTGTTCTTGGCCACCGCCTGCAGAAGCGCGTGCGAGATCTCGGGCTCGAGGCGCCAGCGCCGGCCGAGCATGGCCGCCTGCTCTTTCGAGAGGCCGTGGAGGGCGCGGATGAATCGACGCGTCTTCGGGTCGAGCACGTCCGAGCCCGCCGGCGGGATGAAGGCGGCGAACGGCGCGTAGTGAACCGCAAATTTCAGCGGGGTCAGCTGGGACCGCATCACCACCGCTGTCATCGCCTGCCAGGCGGCGACCTGCTTCTCCTCGGTCCGCTTGACGAGCATGTCGAAGAGAACCTCGCCGGCCCTGGCCATCGGTTCCGAGATTCGCCGCTCGCTGCTTCGGATGGCGGTCTGGATCGATCGAGCGGTGTCAGGCGGGCCGGCCGCGTCCTTGGTGACCAACCCGACCAGTCCTCGCGTGACCAGGACCTGCCGCCACTGCCATGGGGTCAACGCTGCCGTGGCGGCGATGAATGACTCGACCTCGGCGGTGTGGGGCCCGAACCTGTGCGCGGCGGCGTCATTGGCCATCTGAATGCGGCCGAGCAGACCGTGTGAGGCGGGCGCCACGCGCCAATTCTGGGTCGCCGGGGGTGCCGCCGGCCCCCTCTAAACAGTTCTAAACAGTCTCGACCTTCAACAGGTTGGTCTGACCCGGGCGGCCCACGGGAACGCCCGCCACGACCACGACCCTGTCCCCCGGTCGGACCATCCCGCTCGCCAGGGCGGCCTTGCTCGCATTCGAGATCATCTGGTCGGTGTCGCGGCCGGGGCTGACGAGCAGGGGGATTACCCCCGAATACAGGGCGGTTCGCCGCAGCACCTCCGGGTGAGGGCTCGCCGCCACCACCGGCATCGGCGGCCGGGCCTTGCTGCAGCGCAGCGCGGTCGTGCCCGATTCGGTGAAGGCGATGATCACCTTGGCGTGGATCTCGGCGGCCGTCGCGGCCGCGGCATGCGCGATCGCGCTCCCCACCTCACCCGGTTCGCGCCAGATCTGGCGAGCTCGCTCAAACGCCGGGTGTTTCTGCGCGGCCAGGCAGATCCGCGCCATGGCCCGCACCGCTTCTACGGGATGCGCCCCGATCGACGTCTCCTGGGAAAGCATCACCGCGTCCGTGCCGTCCCAGATGGCGTTGGCCACGTCGGACGCCTCGGCGCGTGTCGGCCGGTTCGAGGTCACCATCGACTCCAGCATCTCGGTGGCGGTGATGACCGGCACGCCGGCGCGGTTCGCACGGTCGATGACGTCCTTCTGCACCGCAGGCAGGTCACCGAGCTTCAGCTCGACGCCAAGGTCGCCTCGCGCGACCATGACCGCGTCCGCGACCTCGAGGATCTTCGTCAGCTGGCGGATCGCCTCGAGCTTCTCGAGCTTGGCGATCACTGGAATCTTGCCGCCGAGATGCTCCTGGCACGCAACGACGTCTTCGGGCCGCCGCACGAACGAAAGCGCGAGATAGTCCACACCGAGGTCGACGGCCAGCTTCAGGTCGGCAAGGTCTTTGTCGGTCAGGGCGGGCAATGACAGCGACCTGCCCGGCACGCTGATGCCCTTCCGCTCGCCGAGCAGTCCGCCGCGCACCACCGCGGCTTCGGCGCGGCCGTCCTCCACCTCGCGAACCGCGAGCTCGATGCGGCCGTCGTCAAGGAGCACGCGGTCGCCCGGCCTGAGCGCCTGCACCAGCTCTCGGTGGCTGACCTCGATCTCGTTGGGCGCGGGCCGGCCGTGGGCGGCGACCAGGACCACCGCCCGTCCGCGGACCAGGCGCTGAAATGTTCCCTCGACCGGACCGGTGCGGATCTTCGGTCCCTGCAGGTCACCGAGCAGCGCGACCGGCCGGCCGGCGGCCTCCGCCGCCTCGCGCACGTTGGCCGCCGCCTCGCGGTGAGCGGCCTCGTCCCCGTGCGAGAAGTTGAGGCGTGCCACGTCCATCCCCGCCTGGACCATCGCTCGCAGCACCTGCGGCGAAGAGCTCGACGGCCCGATGGTGCAGACGATCCGTGTCCGCCGGACCTGGGCGCTCACTGGTAGCGCTTGACGCGACGCGACATCTCCTGCTCGGCGTCGTTCACCCGACGTTCGAGCTCGAGCGAGCTGATGACGGCGCCGCCCATCCCCCTGACCAGGTCACGCTGGAACCGGTCCGACGTCGCGACGGTGATCACATCCCCCGCCTGGCTTGCCCCGTAGGCGAGGCGCTCGATGGCGTGGTCGGCCGAGTGGCCTTTGCGCGTGAAGACCACCCGCACGCCTTCGACGATCTCGGCGGAGTTGGCGAGCGAGGCCGAGTGATGAGCGTCGAAGACGACCGTCACTTCCTCGCCGGTGATCATTCCGAGCACCGAAAGGCGGTCGACCAGCCGGTCGCGCGCAGCTTCCAGCGACGCCTCGGAGACCAGGCGCTTCAGCGAGGTCCACGCGTGGATCACGTTGTAGCCGTCGACGATCAGGCGTTCCAACGCGATCAGAAGAACCGCATGTTCATAAAGCCGAAGTAGATGAGCGACTGATCGATGTTGAACGCGGTGGTGAGCCGGATCACCACATCGAAAAACGCGCTCCGCACAGGAGCCACGAACCACAACAGCGCGAAGACCGCGTAGATCGAGAGCATGCCGTAGCGCACCGCGGCGTACTGCATCGAATACGGAAGCCACGGCCGGATGATGCCGAAACCGTCCAGGCCCGGCGCGGGCAGCAGGTTCAGCACGAGCGCCAGGCACATGAAGAATCCCAGCAGCGCGAGCGCTGCGAAAAAGTTGACGTTTTCCGGGTTCAGCCAGCTCTGCCGCATCCCAACCGTAAGGGCCGCCGCGATCGCCAGGCCGCAAAGCAGAGTCCCGACCGGTCCCGCGACTGAGACGGCAGAGGACCACGCCCGCGTGCGAAGCGCGGAGTGATTGATGTACACGGCCCCGCCGGGCAGCGCAATTCCGCCAAGAAGCAAAAAGACGATGGGCAGGATGAGGCTCACCGAGATGTTGGCGTAGCGCAGTGGGTTGAGCGTCAGGTAGCCGGCGCCGGCGACGGAGCGATCCCCACCGAGGTAAGCGACCACGGCATGACCGAACTCGTGGATGCAGAGGGAGAGGACCCAGCCGCCGACGACGAAGATCAGCGTCAGCGGGGTGACAAATCTCGGCAGGATGTTCATCCACAGCGCCGCCCCGGACACCGCGGTTGCGCCGGCGATGCCGATGAACACGGGACTGATGCCGAGCACGCCGCGGAGCGACGGCCAGGGCCGGCGCAGCAAGGCCGCGTCGGGACGCGTGGGATCGCGGTACGCGGGAATGTCGACCTTGCCGCCGCTCTGGACGTGGCGGCGCAGGTCGTAGAGCGTCACCCCGACCTGCTGCAGAGCGTCGGCGGTCGTGGGCGAGTCGCTGTAGAGCATCGCGAGGAGCAGGTGGATCGAATCCACCTGATAGTGGCCGAGGACCTGCGCCTCTCGGTTGGCGTTGACCAGCAGCTGGCGCAGCGGGAGCGACGTGCCGGGCGCGCCGTTGGGCCGTATGAGCGGCGGGATCGACCCCGGGTCGAAGCCCAGCGCCCGAATCTCGCGGTCCGCGAGGCTGCCCGGAAGCTCGGCCGTCGCGACCAGCACGTCGGCCGGCGTCACCTCGAGCGAGCGCCGCGCGGAGGCGATCTCGACCGCGCGCTCGAGGATCTCGCGTGCGTCGCGAGTCAGCGGGATGTCATCCGAGGCGCGCTCTAGCTCGGTGGTTGCGTCAGGCACGGGAGACAGTTTAGGAGCGGGTGCTGTGAGCGGCCCTCTGGCGCATCACCTCGTAAAGCAGCGCCGCCGCAGCCGCTGACGCATTGAGGCTCGCGATCCGTCCTGCCACCGGAAGCCGGACGCGAGCGTCGCAGCGCTCTTTGACCAGCCGGTGCACGCCCGTCCCCTCACTGCCGACCACCACGCACACTCGCTGCGTGAAATCGAAGTCCCACGGCGCCAGCTCGCCTCTCGGATCGAGGGCCACGCACCAGATTCCCGCGCGCTTCACCTCCACGATCGCCGACGGCATCCCCGACACGCGTGCGATCGGGAGCAGCTCCACGGCGCCGGAGCTCGCCTTGGCGGCGGCCGGCGACAATGGGGCGCTGCGATGCTCGGGGATGATCGCCCCGTCGCAGCCCGCCACCTCGGCGGTGCGGACGATCGCGCCCAGGTTCTGCGGATCCATGATCGAATCGAGCGCCACCAGCAGCGAGGGCTGTGTGGCCAGGAGCTGGTCGAGCGTCCACTCGCGGCGCGGTTTGAGCTCGGCGGCGACGCCCTGGTTGACGCCGGGCGCCATCGCGTCGAGGCGGTGCGGAGGCACGACCTCGACCGGCACAAGCTTCGCCAGCTCTTCGAGGCGAGGGTCGTGGCCGAGTCCTGCCGCCTGGTAGACCCTGACCACGCGCCCGGCGCGAGCCGCCTCGAGCACCGCGTTCCGGCCGTGGATCAGGCTGCGCACTATCCTGTCCGCATGGTTGCAGACTTCATGGTCCGCGCTCGCGAGCTGCTCGCGGGCGGGGTCGATGAGTACAGGCTGAACGCCGTCGGAGGCCTGCTCGCCGAAGCCTCGCGCGAGCCGGGATTCATAACCGAGACCGAGATGCGCACCCTTCACGGGGCCGGCTCATCGTTCACCCTGCTCCAGAGCGACCCGGACGGCCTGACCCTGATGTTCTCGCGCTTCTTGCCGGACGAAGAGACGCCGGTCCACAACCACGGCTCGTGGGGCGTTGCCTGCGTGGTCAGCGGACGTGACAGGTACCGTCACTGGCAGCTCGATTCGGACGGGAACGTCAGAGTCCTGTACGAGAAGGCGCTCGGCCCGGGCGAGTTCGTGGTGTGGCTCGACCCACCTCACGACATCCACAGCCAGCGGGGTATCGACGAGCCGGCGTTCGAGCTGGTGCTCTTCGGCAAGAACGTCACGCAGATCCCCCGGAACTACTACGACCCGGAGACCGGGAAGGTCAGGACCTCCGGGCCTCGGTAGCCGGGGCGATCCGCCTCCACCTCACACCGTCCTTCGAGTCCTCGAGCGCGATGCCGCGCGCGCGCAGGTCGTCGCGGATCCTGTCCGCTCGCGCGAAGTCGCGCGCCGCTCGAGCCGACTCGCGCTCCGCGATCAGGCGCTCGACCTCCTCCGCCAGCCCGGGCTCTTCGGCTCGGATCACGTCGAGGTGCGCATCGACGTCATCGATGAGCCCGAGCAGGGCGGCCTTGCTCTGCGCGCCCACCCGACCGCCGTCAAGCGCTGCGTTGGCCTCCCGAATGAGCTCGAACGCGAGACCGACCCCATGCGGAAGATTGAGGTCGTCGTCGAGGGCATCGCGGTAGGAGGCGCGCACCTCGCCGGTCTTGCGCAGCAGGTCGGAGTCGTCGCTGTCCGCGGGAGACGCTCGGTTGACGCGGTCGGCGAACTCACGCAGGCGCCGCACCTGCTCCGCCGCCGCGTGCAGCGTCTCGGCGCTGAGCCGCAGCCGCGAGCGATAGTGCGCGTTTGCGATCAGGAAGAAACGGACCGCGAGCGGATCGTATCCGGCCTCGGTCAGGTCGCGAAGGGTCGTGAAGCCGCCCGCGCTCTTCGACATCTTCTCCCCCGTCGCATCGAAAAGGTGCTCCGAGTGAAGCCAGAACCGAGAGAAGGTCTTGTGATTCGCGGCCTCCGACTGCGCGATCTCGTTCTCGTGGTGCGGGAACATGAGGTCAACGCCGCCGGCGTGGATGTCGAGCGTCTCGCCCAGGTAGCGCTTGCTCATCGCCGAGCATTCGATGTGCCATCCCGGCCGGCCCGGGCCGAATGGTGCATCCCATGACGCGCCGATCTTCTCGTCCCCTGGTTGCGACTTCTTCCAGAGCGCGAAGTCACTCACGGATTCCTTGTCGTACTTGTCGGTCGCGATCCGCGCGCCGGCTTTCAACCCGGCGCGGTCGAGGTGCGACAGCGCCCCGTAGTTGGGGAAGCTGCCGATCCTGTAGTACACGTCCCCCTCCGCCATGTACGCGTTGTCTTGCTCGATGAGCGTCGCGATCATGTCGATCATCTCGGGGATGTGCTCCGTCGCGCGGGGGTAGTGCTCGACGCGCTCGGCCCGAAGGGCGTCCATGTCCTCGAAGAACGCCCTCGCGTAAGGCTTGATGTATTCGGAGATGGTGGACCCGGCGTGCATGGCCTGGTCGAGGATGCGGTCGTCGATGTCGGTGAGGTTCATGACATGGGTGATGCGATGACTGGACACGCGCAGGTGCCGGCGCACCAGGTCATAGAAAAGAAAGGAGCGCAGGTTGCCGACATGCGCGTAGTTCCAGACCGTCGGGCCGCACGTGTACATGCGGACGTGGCCGCCCTCGAGCGGCTCGAAGACGTCCTTCGTCCCGGTGAGGGTGTTGTGAAGGCGGAGCGTCATGCCTCGTCGATTGTCGCGACTGCCTGCGCCGCGATGCCCTCCGCCGCCCCGAGCGAACCCAGCCCCTCAGGCGATTTGGCCTTCACGTTCACCTCGACGATGCCGAGACGGTGGGCGAGGTTCGAGCTCATGGCCGCGAGATGCCGGTGCAGGCGCGGCTCCTGCGCGATCACGACGCAATCGACGTTGACGACGCGATAGCCCGCCTGGACCAGCATCGCCACCGATTTCTCGAGCAGCTTCAGGCTCGAGGCGTTCTTGTAGTCCGGGTTGTCGGCCGGGAAATGCGTGCCGATGTCACCCATTCCCGCCGCGCCAAGCAGCGCGTCGATCACCGCGTGGGTGAGAACGTCCGCGTCGGAGTATCCATCCAGGCCACGGTCGTGCTCGATGCGCACGCCGCCCAGCACCAGCGGACGGCCCGCGACCAGCGGATGAACGTCGTATCCGATTCCGACCCTCACCGGTCCGCGGTCTCGTGCTCCCGGATGAGCGCCTCCACCACCTCGAGGTCCTCCGGCGTCGTCAGCTTGATGTTGGCCGGCTCGCCCGGCACGACCGTGACGAGGTGGCCAGTCGCGGCGACGAGCTGTGCATCGTCATCGCCGACCAGCCCTGCGTCGGCCGCCTCACGGTGCGCGCGCGCCAGCAGCTCGTAGGAGAAGCCCTGCGGCGTCTGGGCGAGCACGACCCGGGAGCGGTCGAGGCTCTCGACCAGCCGGTTGCCTTCGACGCGTTTCACCGCGTCCCGCGGCGCGATCGCCGGGAATGCGGCGCCCGACTCCATCGCCGCCGCCAGCACGCGGCGTACCAGCGAGGCGGTCGCAAGCGGTCGCGCCGCATCGTGCACCAGGACGTAGTCGCACTCGCCGATCGCGGCGAGCCCCATTCGCACCGACTCCTGACGGCTCTCGCCGCCGGCCTTCACGACCACGGGCTTGCGCGGGTGGAGCGATTCCACCTCGCGCTCGGCGCTCTCGAGCCTGCTCGGGGGCCCGACGACGACGATTCGGTCCACCTCGTCCAGGGCCAAGAACAGCTCCAGGACGCGCGCGAGCGTGGTGCGCCCGTTGAGTCGAACGAGGGCTTTGCTCCCCCGGCCGAGCCGCGAGCCCGTCCCCGCGGCGGCCACGATCGCGCCTACGGTCGGCATGGCCTAGGTCGCCTCCTCGCGAGGTGACCTGACGCGGCCAGTCTGGCGCCGCCCGTCGTTGACCGACGGCTCGGCGAAGATCATCCTTCCCGCCGACGTCTGGATCACCGAGGTGACGGTTGCGGTGATCGTCTGGTTCAGCAGCCTGCGGCCGTTCTGAACGACGACCATCGTGCCGTCATCGAGGCTGCCGACCCCCTGGCCTGGCTCCTTGCCTTCGCGCGCCACGGTCACGACGATCTCCTCGCCCGGGATGGCCACCGGCCGCATCGCCTGGGCGAGCTCGTTGAGGTTCAGCACCGAAACGCCTTCGAGGCGTGCGATACGGTTGAGGTTGAAGTCGTTGGTCATGATCGCCCAGTCGCGCTGCTTGGCGGTGCGCACGAGATGGGCGTCGATGTCGCCGCTTGGAGGAGTCTCGTCCTCCGTCACCTGCAGGTTGATGCCCGGCTCCTTCTGCATGTCGGTGAGGACGTCGAGACCGCGGCGGCCGCGGCGGCGTCGGGTCACGTCGGCCGAGTCGGCGACGTTCTGCAGCTCGCGGAGCACCGAGCTGAGGATCACAAGAGGCATGTCGAGAAACCCGGTCTTGGCGATGTCGAGGATCCGGCCGTCGATGATCACTGACGTATCAAGCAAGACGGCGGTCATGCGATGCGAGTCGGTTTCGGTCTTGCCACCGCCAAAGAAGAGCGCAGAAAGCTCGGCACGGCGCGTCAGCCCGACCGAAGCACCCTGGGCTGAGAGCAGGAGCGCGAGCACAAACGAAAGCGCGTAGCCGTACGGCAGATCGCGCACGAAAAATCCGATCAACACCGCGATGACAAGTCCGACGGTCATGCCCAGCAATCCGCTGAGCAGGTCCGGCAGCGGAGTGCTCGTGAGCCGGAAGTTGAAGCTTCGCCATCCTCCAAGCAGATACGGTGTGCCGAGGTACGCGAAGATCAAGCCTTCCAGCGTGGTCAGCCCGATGATCACCCAGCCCGGGTGCGCGTTCGGCACACCACGGACCATGAAATAACCGAGCGTGAATCCACCGACCACTCCGAGCCCTGCCCCAGCCCAGCGGGCCAGATACTCGGAACGCTTCAAGGGTTACCTCCTCAAGAGACCGTCAGTCCGGCCTCCTCTATGAATACGCCGGACTTGATGGGTGAAGAAAACGCGGCGGACACGGCGTCCGCCAGGGACCGGACTTCGACGACGTCGAGTCCGGAAGGCCGGCCGGATTTGGCTCCGGCCGGAATCAAAGCGCGCGTCAGGCCGTGACGCGCCGCCTCGTGAAGGCGGCGCTCGAGGTGGCCGACGCGACGCACCTCGCCCGACAATCCCAGCTCTCCGATCGCGACCAGGCCGTCCGGCATTGGCCTGTTGCGCTCGTTGCTGACGATTGACAGGGCAAGACCGAGGTCGGCGGCCGGCTCCGTGATCCGGATGCCGCCCGCGACGCTGACGAAGATGTCCTTCTGCCCAAAGCTGAGGTCGAGCCGTTTTTCGATCACGGCCACGACCATGTGCAGGCGGTTGACGTCGATGCCGTTGGCGATCCTGCGGATCATCGTGTTCTGGTTCTTGTTGACCAGGCTCTGGACCTCGACCAGGATCGGGCGCGTCCCTTCCAGGGCCGCGACGATCACCGTGCCCTGAGCCGAAGCCGCGTCCGCGAGCAGCGCCGCCGACGGATCGGGCACCTCCTCGAGGCCGGTCTCGCCCATGGCGAAAACGCCGATCTCTTCGGACGAACCGAAGCGGTTCTTGGTCGCCCGGAGGATGCGGAGCTCCTGCCGGCGGTCGCCCTCGAGGTACAGCACGGTGTCAACGATATGCTCCAGGACCCGGGGTCCAGCTATCGAACCGTCCTTGGTGACGTGACCGACGAGGAATATGGGGACCCCGACTTCCTTGGCGAGCCGCATGAGCCGGGCGGCCGACTCGCGAACCTGGGTCACACTTCCGGCGCCGCCCTCGAAGCCGGCGTCGGTGACCGTCTGGATCGAGTCGACGATGGCCAGCCGGGGCGCCTCGGTTCGGATTGCTTCGCAGACCGCGTCGAGGTCGTTTTCGGCCAGGAGGAGAATCCCGGGCTCGATCGCGTTCAGGCGTTGGGCCCGCATCCGAACCTGGTCGGCGGACTCCTCGCCTGTCACGTACAGCACCTTGCCGGACCTGGCCATCTGGGCCGCGGCGTGCATGAGGAGGGTCGACTTGCCGACCCCAGGCTCGCCGCCGATCAGGACGAGGCTGCCAGGGACGATGCCGCCGCCGAGGACGCGGTTGAGCTCGTCCCAGGCAAGGCGGGTTCGGGGCGCGTTCCCGGAGTCGATCTCGACCAGGGAGATGGGCCTTGCGCTCTGGGGGGATTTCGGTCTCGAGCCCTTTGCTTTCCTGACGTGGAATTCCTGGAGCGTGTTCCAGGCTCGGCAGTGGGGACACTGACCGGCCCAGCGGAGGCTCTCGCCCCCGCACTCAGTGCAGACAAAGGTGAGGGTCGATCTGGGCATGGGGAGACTGTGTACCCATGATCGTGGTTTGACAAGGTCGGTCGTAGCCTTTTACCGCCCCGCGCGTTTTATCTGGTGAGCGTCAAGACGCCGCCCTGACTACCCCCGGGGCGGCGTCGACGTTCAATCGGCACTCTTTGTGTTTGCCGCATCTGTGTTTGTCGCATCTGCCGCACCTGTATTTCCCGCATCTGCCGGCGCTTGCGGGTTTCCGAACCGCTTCAAACCCGCCGCCGCCGGCGCTCGCGTGATTCAGAGCGCCGCCGAGCGCCGCCCCGCGCAAGACACTCGTACCTCGGGCCCGCCCTTCCTCAGTGCCAGTCCCGCCCCCACCGGCACACCTGTGGCGATCTTGATTTGTTCGAAAGCGAGCGTCAACCCAGGCTGTTAAGACAGTGCCCTATCCTCCGCGAGGTGGACGCCTCGATCTCCATCGACCGCATCCGCGAGGCGACGACCGTGATCCACCCCGCCTTCCTCCACACGCCCCAGTTCGATTGCGAGCCCCTCAGCAAGCGCCTCGGCGTCTCCACCGTGCTCAAGGTCGAATCCGTCAACCCGATCCGCAGCTTCAAGGGCCGCGGCACCGACTACCTCCTCCATCGCCTCCGCGAAGAAGGTGATGATGAGCGCGCCGGACTGGTCTGCGCCTCCGCCGGCAACTTCGGCCAGGGCATGGCCTTTGCGTGCCGCAAGCGCGGCCGGCCGCTCACCGTCTTCGCGGCGCGCAGCGCCAACCCGCTGAAGGTCGAGCGGATGCGCGCCCTGGGCGCGCGAGTCGAGCTCCAGGGCGACGACTTCGACGAGGCCAAGGACGCGGCCAAGCGCCACGCAAGCGAAAACGGGCAGCGCTACATCGAGGACGGGCTGCTCGGCGCGATAGCGGAAGGCGCAGGCACCATGGCCGTCGAGCTCGGCGAAGAGCCAGGCCTCGACGCGATCTTCGTCCCCCTCGGCAACGGCTCACTCGTCAACGGCGTGGGCACGTGGCTCAAGCACGCAGCAGCCAGGACGCGCGTGATCGCTGTCTGCGCGAGGAGCGCACCCTCGATGGCGCTCTCGTTCGCAAAAGGCAAATCCCTCGACGCGCCGAGCACCACGATCGCGGACGGCATCGCTGTCCGCGTGCCCGTGCCGGCCGCGGTCGACCTCATGCAACGCACCGTCGACGAGGTCGTGCTCGTCGATGACGACGCGATGCTCGCCGCGATGCGATGGCTGCTCACCGACGCCGGTCTCGTCGTCGAGCCCGCCGGCGCCGCCGGCGTGGCGGCTATCGCTGAGCGCACGAACGAGCTCGCCGGCAAACGAGTCGCCACGATCCTGACCGGAGGCAACCTGACGGAGGAGCAGGTCAGGGAGTGGCTGGGGTAGGTGCCGCGTGTGTGCGCCCGTCCAGCTCGAGGTCGGCCAGGTAATCGAGCGCGGCGAGAGGACCGTTCTGCATGAAGGCATCCGGCGCCGCCTCCTGAAGGTTCGCCTGGAGCAGGCTCGCCAGCTGGGCGCGCAGCTGCAGCGAGAGCTCCGGGCGGCGCCGCGAGTACGACGTCACAAATCGCCTCAGCTCCGGATCGAGCCGCCGCAGGTACATCTCGGCCGGGGTCGCGGGCGCAAACGCGGGAGCAGCAGCCGCAGGCACGGGTGCTGGAGTCGCACCCGCGGGCGTCACCGGACGGCCGCCCGGCAGCTGCCACAGCCACACGGAATCCGAATCCTTGACCACTACCGTGCCCGCCGCCAGGTCGCCGAGACGTTTTCCCCTGCCGTTGATGAACAGCACGACCAGCCCGATCCCGTATCCGTACGGCAGAAAGTCGATGATCCGGACGATATTTCGGATCCCTGCCTGGACGAAGGTCATCGGCTCGCCGCGATCGCCGACCGCGCGCAGCCGGAACACCTTTTTTCCGACGGTCTGACCGGACCAAAACGCCTCGCACGCCCAGAAGTAACCGAACACGACGACGAAGCCGCCGATGATGACCATCAGGTACGCGAGCACCTCCAGCGAGGTCTGACCTACCGCGAGCGCCGCGAACAGGAGCGCAAGCAGGACGGCAGACAGGATCAGAAGGTCGAGGATCTGGGCGATCGCTCGAGTCCCCAGGCCCGCCACCTGGTAGTCGAACGACACCCGCTCGGGGGTGGTCACGACCAGGTCGGTGTCAGGCGCGGGCTCGTGCATCGCGGTCAGCTATTTTCCTCGGCTCGCCTAGCATTCACGAATGCGTAACGCGAGCCTGCTCCGGTTTCCTCATCGAGCATGAGGGCCGAAGACTTCGTCGCCCTGCGCCGCGACGACTGGAACCGCCTGGAGGACCTTCTCGCGCGCGCCGGCGCCGGTCAGATGAACGCGCTCAGCCCGGCGCAAGTGCTGACCCTGGCCTCTCTGTATCGGCGCGCGACGGCCGACCTCGCGCGGGCACAGCGCGACTGGCCCGGGGAGCCGGTCCATCGCTACCTGAACGGCCTCGTCGCGCGCGGCCACGGCATCGTCTACCGCCGCGGCGGCGAGGTGTGGAGACGAATCCGGCGCTTCTACGTCGAGACCCTTCCCCGCACCTATCGCGAGTCGTGGCCGTATCTGCTCGCCGCCGGTGCGCTTCTGTTCGTGCCCGCGTTCATCAGTTACTTCGTCGTTCTTGCCAACCCTGACGCCGCGTACGCGATCGTCGACCCGAGGCTGATCAATCGAGTCCACCACCACGAGCTTTGGACGCACATCCCGCCGCAGGAGCGAATCGAGGCCGCGGGCGTGATCATGGTCAACAACATCTACGTCTCCATGCTTGCCTTTGCGCTCGGCGTCGCTTTCGGCCTGCCTGTGATGTGGGTGATGATCTCCAACGGGATCGTGATCGGCGGGCTCTTCGGCCTCACGCAGGCGTACGGCATCGCCGGGGGGCTCTTCGATTTCGTCGTCGCGCATGGCGTGCTCGAGCTCTCGATCGTGGTGGCGCAGGGCGCGGGCGGACTCATGATGGGCTGGGCCCTCGTGTCGCCCGGCAACCGAAAACGTTCCGATGCGCTGGTCCTCGCGGCCCGGAAGGCGTTCACGCTCCTGCTCGGCCTCGCGCCGCTGCTCATCATCGCCGGCACTGTCGAGGGGAACATCTCGCCGTCAGACGCTCCGTTCGCGGTCAAGGTCGGGATCGGCCTGACGCTTGGTGCGCTGTTCTACGGGTACCTGATCTTCAGCGGCCGCTCCTCCTCAGAGAAGCGCTCTCTCCTTCAGCTCCAGGTATCGCTCGACCAGGGCGGGAGATAGCCTTCCGGCGACCACGTCGAGCGCGAGCACTCCGCCGCGCCGCAGCAGCTCGAAGCTTTCCCGCCGGCTCGCCACGAACTCCTCTGCCGCCGCCCATTCGTACGCGCGGTTCGTGCTCGCGATCGGGTCGTCGCGCGCACGCACCACGGCCGGATCAGTCATCGCCACCACGAGGACGAGGTGCCGCGCCGCAAGGCGGAGCGCGTGCGCGACCAGCTCGCGGGACGCCTGCGGATCCTGCACATCGGTCAGCAGCACCACCATCGAGCGCCGCCCCACCCTCAGCGCGAGATGCGTCAGAGCGTGGCCGAAGTCGGGCTCCACGTATTCCGGCTGAATCGCGTACAGGGCTTCGGTGATCCGCCGCAGCTGCAGCGGGCCGCGCTCAGGCTTGATGAAGCCGGTCACATGATCATCGAACGTCATCATGCCAACGCGGTCGCCGTACGCCTGAGCGACCCACGCGAGCATCAGGGCCGCGTTGACCGCGTGGTCCAGCTTGTCAAGGTCACCGGCGGGCGCGGTCATCAAGCGACCGCAGTCGATCGCGATGATCACCTGCTGCCCGCGCTCGGCTTCGACCTCGATCATCACGGGCCGATCGCGCCGCGCTGTGGCCGTCCAGCTCACCCGGCGCACGTCATCTCCGCGCACGTAGTCGCGCAGGCCCGCAAACGCGGTCGACGCTCCGGGCGGCCGCGCCCGTCGCATGCCCGCCATCGCACGCAGGCCACGCCGGAGTGACAGCTGGATGCGCTTGATCGCCACGACGTTTGGAAACACCGCGACCTCACGCGGATCGTTGAGACGGATCTGACGCCGCCACCATCCGTCGAGCCGCCACACCTGCAGGTCCGTGGCCCCGAACCGGTACGCGCCTCGCTTGGGCGAGTACGTGCGATAGCTCAAGCGCAGCATGCCGTGTTGATCGAACCTTCCCTCCACCTCTCGGGGTTGCGGGCGAAGAGTCGCCGGCGCGTGGTCGGCGATCTTCGCGTTCAGTCCCGCAGCGGCTCGGTTCTGGATCGCAACCGAGACCTCTTCAGGCTCGCCCAGCGAAAACGGTTCAGGCATGCTGCGCTGCAGCGAATAGCCCTGGCGCCCAGGAAGAAGGGCAAGGTCGCGCGCCGCGACGACGACGAGCCCCACGTGATAGACGACAGCAACGAGGCCGAGCACGGGCGACGCCACCGCAAGCGCGATGAGACCGGCGCCGATCGCGACCGCCCAGATGAGCCTGGGCTGTGGCGCCAGTCCGCGGAAGAAGGTCAGCGAGGAGGAACGACTCGTGCGGCAACGGCCTCGAGGACGCTGTCCGGGGTCTGCCCGGCGACCTCCGCTTCCGGGCGCAGTATGAGGCGGTGCCGAAACGCGGGCCCGAGCAGCGCTTTCACATGGTCCGGAGTCACGAACTCGTGTCCGTCGAACGCCGCGAAGGCGCGCGACGCGAGCATCAGCAGAACCTCAGCGCGTGTGCTTGCGCCGAGAGCAATCTCGGGCGCGTTTCGGGTCGCCGACGCAAGGTCCACGACATAGCGCCGGATCTTCTCGTCGAGCACCACCCCGGCGACGTGGGCCCGGCACGCCTCGATGTCGGATGCGCCAAGCGCCGGTTCCACCCCCGCCTTGACCGGGTCGCGCAGCTCGATTCCGGATTCCCACCGACGCAGGACCTCCATCTCGTCGGCAGGCGCGGGATAGTCGAGACGGACCTTGAACAGAAAGCGGTCCTGCTGCGCTTCCGGCAGCGGGTACGTGCCCTCGTACTCGATAGGGTTCTGGGTCGCCATCACGAAAAACGGCGCGGGCAGCGCGAGCTGCTGACCCTCGAGCGTCACACCTCGCTCCTCCATCGCCTCGAGCAACGCCGACTGCACCTTGGCGGGCGCGCGGTTGATCTCATCCGCCAGGAGGACGTTGGTGAAGACGGGTCCGCGCCGCAGCGCGAAAGTGCGTGTGGCGAGGTCGAAAACGGATGTGCCGAGGATGTCCGCCGGCATCAGGTCCGGCGTGAACTGAACTCGCCCGTAATCGAGGGTCAGGGCGCGAGCGATGGCCTTCGCGAGAAGCGTCTTGCCCGTCCCCGGCACGCCTTCGAGAAGCACGTGGCCCTGCGCGACGAGTGCGATCGCACAGAGGCGGATCGCTCCGTCCTGGCCGACGATCGCTTTGGCGAGCTGCTCGCGAAACCGCTCGTAGAAGTCGGTCGCGGTGGTCGAAGCAGTCCCGGTCAACGAGTCTTTCCGGATGGTGCAGGGTGCGCAATCGCGTGCAGCCTGCGAGCCGCGTCTAGCATGTCCCGCTCGGTCGCCGACGACGCATGAAGAGAGTTCTCGACCGCGGCCAGATCATGGGCCAGCTCAGGCGCGCGCACCCAGAGAGCATTCCAGAACCGCTCCCGCGGCTGCAGTGGAAGACCTGTGCGCGCGGCCACCGCGCGTTCGGTGGCGCCCGCAAGCAGGCCGAGCGCCACGCCTCTCGCGCTGGATCGGCGCAACAGCTGGCCGACGGCGACCGACCACTCTGCATCCGACCGCGCGATCTCGGCAGGCCGCTCGATCAGCGGCCCAAATCGGCGGCCCCGCAGCAGTAGACCGAAGAACACGGCGGCCAGGAGCCACAGCAGCCCCGCGCCCCACGGGGTGGTCAGCCACGCCTGCGGCGCAAAGTCGCTGAACGTCAGCCCGTGGTGGTACTCGTCGAACGCGACGTGCGCGCCGGCGTCCGTGGCGCCGAGAAGGTCGGCGAGGAGCCTGCCGTTGTCCTGCTTGTCGAGGTAGCCGTTGCACAGGACGAGCGGATCGGCGAGGACGATCAACTTGCCCAGGCCGACGGACTGGATGAATCCGGCGACCAGCCCCCCTGACGTGCGCAGGATCGCGACCTGCGCCGGCGACGGATCGAGCGGATCCAGCGAACCGCTGCCGGCGACGTGCTGCACGCCGTCCACGACCGGCGTTCCCGCGTAGTCGCCTGCCAGCTGCGGCCGGCCGCCCAGCCGCGTGACTCCGAATGCCCGGTCGAGCTCCGGGTCGCCGAGCTCGGAGGCATAGATCAGGATGCCGCCGTTCTGGCTGACCCACCGGTACGTGCGGTCCGCCTCGTCAGCGGTGAACTGACTGGTCGGCGTGAACACGAGCATCAGCGACCCCTGAGCCGGGGTGTCGAACATCCCCGTGATCTGGTCGGTCGGGTGGCCCATGGCTTCGCTGAACAGAAGGGCCGCTGACGCGCCGCCTTTCGCGTCGCTGTTGGTGCTGTGCTCGGGAGAGTCCTGAGGCGGCTGCAGCAGGTAGGCGGCGGCTGCGATCGCGATCGCGACCGCTGCTGCGATGACCCATCCGCGCGTTCCCCTCATGCGGCCGCCTCTCTGGAGTCGGTCGCCGCGTTCCGAAACGGCGCGGCCACCTGGGCCGCCCGCTCGTATGTAGCCGGATCGACGTCGCGGCCGCCGTAGACAGCGGCCTCGAACGGATGCAGCAAGGGGCGGAGGGCCTGGGAGTCGGTGGCCCGCTGAAAGATCTCGCGCACGGTCAGTGGGCTGCCCTCCCAGGTCCGCTCGCCAGCCAGGGTGCCCGCCACGCCTGCGCAGAGGGCTCGGATCGCGCCGACGCGATCGCCGCGAGCGGCCAGCCGGTCCGCCTCCACGAAGAAGTCAGCCGGCGGACGTGGACCTTCGGGTGACAGGCTGACCGACTGGCTGAAGCGTCCACCACCGGCTCGGACCAGGACGAAGACGACGGCCGCGATGCCGGCGAGGCCGGCCGCGTAAATCCACCACGCAGTGACGGGCCCGCCGCCTGAGCGCCCGGACAGCAGCCGCAGAAAAGCGGCGATCCGGTCCTGGACCCACTGCAGGAAACGCTCAACAGGTGTTGGCGGCCGGTGCAGCGGGTCGTAGCGCTTCATCGCGAGCACGTCCTCGAGTCGCTGGCGGGCGAGGGCGGGATCGGAGGTCGTGATCGTTTGCTGGAGCGCGTCCAGCAGCGCCGAGAGCCGGCTCCGCGCATCGTCGTAGAGCGGCGGCCGCGCAACGAGGTCGTCGACGATCTCCGGCTGGCTGGCTCCAGTGCCGTCGACGAGGACACGCAGCGCCGACGCCGCCGGTCCGGAGTCGTTCCCGGACGCACCCTGCAGGATGTCGTACGAGCGCTGCACTGCCACCGCATATGCAGGCGGTGGAGGTGGGTCGGCGATGGCGCTCGCGCCGGACAGCAGCGTGAGCGCGAGCGCGCATGTCAGCGCGCCAAGCCCGCGGACGAGCAACGCCCGGTTCAGGAGGTCGCCGCCGGGGCGGCGATCCGATGCGCCATTTGAAAGAGGTCGAGGGCCTCGCGCCGGACTCTGAGGTCGAAATAGATCAGCACGATGGTGATCTGCAAAACCGGGGTCACAAGGGCGCCGACCAGCTGCGAGCCGGCAACAGCGATCGCCGAGACGAGGTACGGCGACAGGACGATCGCCAGCAGGACCTGGCCGAGCTGCAGGAATGCGTCGAGCGCCAGCCTCGACAGGTACCAGACCACGACCATCAGAAGGAGGACCAGGAACGTCCGCCACCAGCGCCCCTGCACGAGGTGCCAGCTACGAGACATCGCAGCGCCCAGGCCGATGTTCTCCACGAACATCGCCGGAGTCGCAACGCTCCAGAGCACGAACACCCACGCCCAGAGCACGAGAGGAACCAGACAGAGGGCCGCCGCCAGGTATCCCGTGAACGCAAAGAGGAGCCAGTAGCCGAGGAGCGGAAAGTAGCGGCGAAGGACGCCCATGAAGACGCCGCCCGCGGTGACCGGCCGCCCGAGCGCGGACTCGCACGCCGCATACATCACCGCCCCCTGTGTGAAGGGCAGGATCACCAGGCTGACGATCACAGCGGCGCCGAGCGACTCCAGAAACGGGGTGAAAGCCGCGAAGTCCGTTTGCCCGGTCTCGCCCACCACCGACGCCAGCGAAGCGAAAACCAGTCCAACGAGAGCGGCCGAAGGAATCGCCAGGATGACCGAGATTCCGGCAAACAAAAGGAAGTGACGCCGGTACATTCGAAACGTCTCGTCCAGGAGATCGCCGATCTCGAGCGGCCGCATCCGGAGGGGAACCGGCGTGCTCATCCAACCACCCGGACCTGGTGTAAATGCACCCGTAAAGCGTTGCACGAAAAGAAGGGGTGAGATTTGAGTCAATACGCGGAACTCGCACCGGATGACGTTCGCGTCCTCTTCGTCGAGGACGACCCGTCAGTGGCTCAGATGTACCGGCTCAAGCTCGAGCTGGACGGCTACACGGTCGACGTCGCCTGGCTCAGGGCTTGACAGGCGAAGCGGCTACGGCTTGGTAGGCGCTGCAGTCGCGGGTTCGCTCTGCCGGTGCTTGGTCGGCGTGAACTTCAGTCCGTCCTCGCCCTCGACGTCGATCTCGACGGTGTCACCGCGCGCGATCTTGCCCCGGAGCAGATGCTCTGACAGCTGGTCTTCGATCCGGCTCGTGATCACGCGTCGCAAAGGCCGCGCCCCATACGTCCGGTCGTAACCCTCTTTGGCGAGCAGGTCCTTGGCCGCGTTTGTGACCTCGATCGTGATCTGCTGCTCGGCCAGGTGCTTGCTCAGCCGGTTCAGCTGCAGGTCGACGATCTCGCGGATCTGGTGCGTGGTCAGGCTCTTGAAGACGACCACCGCGTCGACGCGGTTCAAGAACTCAGGCCGGAACATCCGCTTGAGCTCGTCGTCGATCTTCTGCTTTGTGTTCGCGTGCCGGCGCTCGACCTCGTCCTTCTCGTCAACGACGGCCGGCTGGAAGCCAAGCGAGGTCCCCGCCTGATTGACGTCGCGGATGCCGAGGTTCGAGGTCATGATGATCACGGTGTTGGCGAAGTTGACGATCTTGCCCTTCGCGTCACTCAGCCGCCCGTCCTCGAGGATCTGGAGCAGCATGTTGAAGACCTCGGGGTGCGCCTTCTCGATCTCGTCGAAAAGGATCACCGAGTAAGGCCGGCGGCGAACCGCCTCGGTCAGCTGCCCGCCCTCGTCGTAGCCGACGTATCCGGGAGGCGACCCGACCAGGCGCGCGGTCGTGTGCCGCTCCATGAACTCCGACATGTCCAGCTTGATCAGCGCGTCCTCGGAGTCGAAGAGGTATTCCGCCAGCGCCCTCGCCAGCTCGGTCTTGCCGATGCCGGTGGGCCCAAGGAAGATGAACGACCCGATCGGCCGGCGCGGGTTCTTCAAGCCGGCGCGCGCGCGGCGAACCGCCTGAGAGACAGTGACGATCGCCTCGTCCTGGCCGACCATCCTCTTGTGCAGCTCGTCCTCCATGCGCAGGAGCCGCTCGGTCTCCTCTTCGACGAGTCGTGACACAGGCACGCCCGTCCACGCCGCGACGATCTGTGCGATGTCCTCCTCGCCCACCTCGGGCACGGTCTCGCCCAGCTTGTCGCGCCACGCGGCTTCCTTCAACGCGAGCTTGTCCTGCAGCTTCTTCACCTTGTCGCGAACGCCCGCGGCGGCTTCGAAGTCCTGCTTGTTGACTGACTCGTCCTGCTCGGCGCGCTGCTTGCGGATCTCCTTCTGCAGCTCCTTCAGGTCTTCAGGGGTCGTGGTCAGCTTCATGCGCACTCGTGCCGACGCCTCGTCGATGAGGTCGATCGCCTTGTCGGGAAGCGCGCGGTCGCTGACGTAGCGGTCGCTCAGCACCGCCGCGGAATGGACCGCGGCGTCCGTGATCACAACGCGGTGGTGCTTCTCGTACAGCGACTTGACTCCGTTCAGGATGTCGATCGTCTCGGCCATCGTCGGCTGATCGACGTAGACCGGCTGGAAGCGGCGCTCGAGGGCCGCGTCCTTCTCGATGTACTTGCGGTACTCGTTGAGCGTGGTCGCGCCGATGCACTGGATCTCGCCCCGCGCGAGGGCCGGCTTCAGGATGTTGGCCGCGTCGATTGCGCCTTCCGCGGCGCCGGCTCCGACCAGCGTGTGCAGCTCGTCGATGAAGAGCACGACCTCGCGGCTGGAGCGGATCTCGTCCAGGATCTTCTTCAACCGCTCTTCGAACTCACCGCGGTACTTTGTGCCCGCAACCAGGGCGCCCATGTCGAGCGTCAGCACGCGCTTGTGCTGCAGCGACTCGGGCACGTTGCCGAGGTTGATCTGCTGGGCGAGCCCTTCGGCGATCGCCGTCTTGCCGACGCCAGGCTCACCGATGAGCGCCGGATTGTTCTTTGTGCGGCGGCTCAGGATCTGGATGACGCGCTCGATCTCGGTCTCGCGTCCGATGACCGGGTCGAGCTGGTTGCGGCGCGCGAGCTCCGTGAGGTCACGGCCGAACTGGTCGAGCAGCGGTGTCTTGGAGGGTTTCTTCGGCGCCGGCTCTGCCTCCGTCTCGGCGCTCGAGTCGTGCAGCAGGCGCTCGATCTCTCCGCGCACCTTCTCGAGGTTCGCGCCGAGGTCTTCGAGCACGTGTGCGGCGATGCCTTCGCCTTCGATCAGAAGTCCAAGCAGCAGGTGCTCGGTGCCGACGTAGTTGTGACCCATGCGCCGCGCCTCTTCGAAGGAGATCTCGATGACCTTCTTCACGCGCGACGTCGGGATGATCTGCTGGATGATGATCCGCTCGTTGCGGCCCAAGACCGATTCGATGGTCTGGCGGACTTTGCCGATCTCGACCCCAAGGTTGTTCAGGACCTTGGCGGCGAGGCCTTCACCCTCGCGTAGAAGTCCCAGGAGCAGGTGTTCGGTTCCGATGTAGCTGTGGTGGGATCGTTCTGCTTCTTCTTGGGCAAGCGTCAGAACTTTCTTGGCCCGCTCTGTGAATCTTTCAAACGGATACAAGGTCCCTATCCTCCTGTCTCCTTTCTACAACTTAGGTGGGGCCAGCACCTCCTCTAACGGAAACATTGGTACCGGGTGGTACCTCGGTACCTAATATAACGTCCAATTCTGAAAGTCGATTTCGGTTAAGAGTAGGCGCCAAGCCCCACGAAGTCGGAGGCTTCGCCGAGACTTCGCGGGGACCCTGATGAGTGTGCTTGGCTTGCTCGACCGTTTCGGCGGCTACGTACCCGCGGGCATCGCCCTCCTGCTGCCGGTCGTCTTTCTACCCACGGCGAGCGATACCTACATCCTCCCGCGGGCGTCCATCGTCATCGGCGGCGCGTGCCTTGGCGTCGGCCTTGCCCTGCTGCGCCGCGACGAACGCGGCCTCGGCGGGCTGCGGCTGCCACTTGCCGCGGCCGCCGGCGCCGCCCTGCTGGCTTTCGCCTTTTCGATCTCGTGGCCGCTGAGCCTCGCGGGGTCTTACACACGATACGAGTCGCTGCCGATGCGGCTCAGCTACCTGGGCCTGCTCGCCTCGGCGGCCTGGCTGATCCGCACCCAGCGCCAGCGCGACTGGCTGGTGGGCGCCTTCGTGTTCAGCGTCTCGGTCGCCTGCATCAAGGCCTGGATCCAGTGGTTTGCGCACGTCCCCTTCCGGCCCGACGGCGACCTGGGCAACGCCAACCTGCTTGCCGCCTTGATCGTCATGGCCGCGCCCATCGCCGTCGAGCGCGCCCTGCGCAACACCACCTTCGTCTGGGCCTGGGCGGCCGCGCTCGTCGTCCTTGCCGCCGGTCTCTTCGTCACGACCTCGCGGAGTGGGGTCGCCGGGGTTGCCGCGGGAGGGCTGGCCCTGCTCGCCTTCAAGCTCCCGCGACGGTACGCGCTCCCGATCGGCACGGCGTCTGCGGGAGTCGTCCTGTTGGGGGTGATCGGCCTTCTCGCCTCACCCCTGCGCAACCTGAACGACGATCCACCCGAGCTGCGCCTCCACCTCTGGGGCGACGGCCTGCGAATGATTGCGGCCCGCCCGCTCACCGGCTGGGGCGAGGACGCAACCGGGCTTTCGTTCGGGCATTTCCTGAGCCAGGACTACGCGTCGCTGGTCACTTTCGACCGCGTCCATTCCGGCCCCCTGGACGTTGCCGCGACCCAGGGCCTGGTAGGAGCTGCGGCGCTTGCGTGGATCCTGGTTGTGCTGTTCAGGGTCGCGTGGACCAGACGTGATGCCCCCGGAGCGGCCGGCCTCGCCGCGGCGCTCGCCGGCTACAGCGTCTGGGTGTTCTTCAACTTCGACTGGGCTCCCGCGACTGGCGCGTTCTGGCTGCTCGCGGGAACGTTGTGGAACGCCGTTTCCACTCCCCACCGAGTCGGGACGGTCAGGGAGGGGACGCGCCCATGGCAACCGGCGGCCGCGGTGGCGTTGGTCGTGGCGGCGGTGGCGCTCGCCGTCTTCCCCGTCCTCTCGGACAGCTGGTACCTGAAAGGCCGCTCCGACCTGGCCGTGCGCTACGACCCGCTCCAGGCCCAGTACCACTGGTCGCTCGGGGAAGGCCTCATCGCCCAGGGCAACCTGACTGGCGGGGTCGCGGAGCTGCGCGTGGCCGCCGACTACGGAGAGACGGAGCCGGCGCTGTACGTCGAACTTGGCGACCACGAGGCTCAGCTTGGCAACCCAGATCAGGCGCGGCGCGCGTACGACCGCGCGCTCGAGATCGATCCTTACTACAGCCCTGCCGCCCAGCGCCTCACGGCGCTGAACGGCTAGGCTCGAGGTCGAAACTGCTTACGCTGCGGGTGCCGCGACCTTCCAGAGGTATCCGTCCGGGTCGCTGAACCAGCCGAAGTAACCGCCCCACTGCGACTTCTGCGCCGGCTTGGTCACGATGGCGCCGGCGCTCTTGGCCTGGGCCAGCACCTCGTCGACCTGCTGCGTCGACTGCACGATGTAGTGCAGCGTCATGCCGGTGAATCCACTCCCGGCCGGCTCCACACCCGCGTCGGCGGCAAGCGCCTCTCGCTTGTACAGCCCAAGCGACGCCGATCCGTCGCCAAGCTTGAACGAGACGAATGCCGGCGAGTTGACATCGATCGGACAGCCGATGCCTTCGCCGTAGAACTTTTTCGCCCGCTCGAGGTCTTTGACCCCGATCACGACCGAAGTGATCTGGAGCGTGCTTGTCTGCATTTTCATCGCATACCTCCTTGTCGCATCTTTCGAAATTCCGCCGTCAAACAGATGACGGACGGCGACGACAGAATGTGACCGGAACCCCGTCCCTTACTCGTCGAGCTCGGGGTATTCGTCCTGCCTGCGTTCAGCCCGCGCGCCCGCGAGACTCGCGGGTGGCGCCGACAGCTGCTTGAGGCTGAGCGAGATCCGTCGCCGCGCGGTGTCGATGCCGATCACCTTGACCTGCACGTTCTCGCCGACCTTCAGCACGTCCTCGGTCCGCTCGACGTGGTCCCACGAAAGCTCGGAGATGTGCAGCAGGCCTTCGATGCCGGGCATGATCTGGAGGAAGGCGCCGTACTTCTTGGTCTTGGTGACCTGGCCCTCGACGATCGAGCCCACGGGCATCGACTGCACGAGGCGTTCCCACGGGTCCTGCTGCAACTGGCGGAGCGACAGCGAGATGCGCGTCTGCTCGGGGTCGAGCTTGATCACCTTGACCGTGACCTCCTCGCCCAGCTGGAGCACGTCCGTCACCTTGGAGACGCGGTCCCACGAAAGCTCGGAGATGTGGATCAGGCCGTCCGCGCCGCCGATGTCGACGAAGGCGCCGTAGCTCGTGATGCCGGACACGGTGCCTTTCACGGTCGTGCCCGTCTGAAGCCGGCTGAAAAGCTCCTCGCGCTTGCGTGCGCGGTCCTCGTCCTCCGCCGCCTTCTGACTGACGATCAGCCGGTTGCGCTTGCGGTTGACTTCGAGGATCTTGACCGGGATCCGCTTGCCGACGAGCGTCTCGAGGCTGCCCGCGTAAGCGCGCGCAACCTGGCTCGACGGCAGAAAGCCGCGCAGGCCGAGGATGTTGACGATGAGCCCGCCCTTGTTCTGCTCGCGGACGTCGGCGTCGATGACGGTCCCGTCCGCCTGCTTCTCCGCGGCGACGAGCCATGTGGTCTCGGCACGCGCGCGGCGCAGGCTGAGGACGACGTTGCCCTCCTCGTTCTCGGGCTGGAGGACGTAAACCTTGATCTGATCGCCGGGCTCGAGGCCGACGGAGTCGACGTCTCCGCGCGGGCCGAGCTCCTTGCTCGAGATGACCCCTTCAGCCTTGGCGCCGATGTCGACGAGGACCTCGTCCGGGTCTACTCGTACGACAACCCCATCCACGATGTCCCCGTGGTTAGGGGTTTTGAAGGCCTCCTCCTCGAAGTGGAGGTAGTCCTCCATGGTCATCGCCATCGATGATTCCTGGTCGGTCCCCTCCTCTTCCTTCTCGGTCAGGACGACACCGGAATCAGTGGACAAAATACGAACCCCCTGAGAGTTATTGATGTGGTCTTGGTCGTCAGACTGGCCTCCGCCAAAACGAGCGTCAATTGTACCGCACGAATGATCGCTAACCCGGGAAGGGTTCGGTGAGGTCGTGGTTGTCGATCAATCTCGTTTTGCCGACTCGCGCGGCGAGAACCGCGAGAGTTCCAGGCTTCCGAAAAGTAGCCGGGTCGACCACCTCCGCATAGTCCACCTTGACAAGCGGCTCTGTCCGCAGCCGGGCTTCGAGGACGGCCTGGAGGCGATCTGGATCCCGCTCACCTGACGCGTACACGGTCGCCGCTTCCCGCAGGGCGGTGCTGAGCGCGAGGGCCGCCTTCCGCTCGGCGGCGTCAAGGTAAACGTTGCGCGAGCTCAACGCCAGCCCGTCCGGCTCCCGGACGATAGGCCCCACGCGAACATCGACTCCCAGGTCGAGGTCGCATGTCAGGCGCTTGACCACCGCGACCTGCTGCGCGTCCTTCTGGCCGAAGTAGGCGCGATCGGGCTCGACCGCGGCGAAGAGCTTCGTGACCACAGTGGCCACGCCTTCGAAATGGCCCGGACGCTTCTCACCCTCCAGCGGCTCTGCGACGGCGCCGACGTGAACGCGGGTGGTCGAGTCGTGCCGATACATGACCTCGACCGGGGGCTCGTAGATCGCGTCGACCTCCGCGCGAGCGAGCATCCCGGTGTCCCGTGCCACGTCGCGTGGATAACGTTCGAAGTCCTCGCCCGGACCGAACTGGATCGGGTTCACGAAGATGCTGACCACCACGATGTCGTTCTCGCCGCGCGCGAGCTCGACCAGGCTCAGATGGCCGGCGTGCAGCGCGCCCATCGTGGGCACGAGTCCGATCGAACGGCCCTCGACGCGCCACCGGCGCGACGCCTCGAGCATCGCGCCGGCGGTCTCGAGGACCACCACGCCGTCAGCCGCCGTACCGAATCTCTTCCCTGTCCTTATGCCCCTGAGATGCCGGGGCCGCGCCGTTCGCCGAGTACTCGTGCTCTGGCCCTGGGAACCTACCCGTGCGGACGTCCTCGGCGTACTCGGTCGCCGCGCGGGCGACATCTTCGGCCAGGTTGGCGTAGCGCTTGACGAACTTGGGCGCCTTGCCGGTGGTCAGGCCCAGCATGTCGTGGAGCACCAGCACCTGGCCGTCGGTCGCGGGGCCCGCGCCGATCCCGATGGTCGGAATCCGGAGCGCGCCAGTGATCTCGGCCGCGAGCTTGCTCGGCACTCCCTCGAGCACGAGGCTGAACGCGCCGGCCTCCTCGAGCGCGCCGGCGTCGGCCTTGATTCGCGCCGCCTGCGCCTCCGTCCTGCCCTGCACCTTGAAGCCGCCCATCTGGTGCACGAACTGGGGAGTCAGCCCGACATGACCCATCACCGGGATTCCGACCTCTGTCAGCCGTCTGGTGATCTCGATCACCCGGCCCCCGCCCTCCAGCTTGACCCCGTGCATGCCTGCTTCCTGCATGAAACGGCCCGCGCTCGTGATCGCCTGCTCGATCGAGGCCTGGTAGGACATGAAAGGCATGTCGCCGATGAGGAGTGCCTGGCGCGCGCCGCGGGCGACCGCCTTCGCGTGGTGCAGCATGTCCTCGAGCGTCACCGGCAACGTGGTCGGATGGCCGAGCATCACCATGCCGAGGCTGTCGCCGACCAGCAGGATGGGGATGCCGGCCTCGTCGAGGATGCGAGCGCTCAGAAAGTCGTAGGCGGTGAGCATGGCGAAGTGCCTGCCCTCGTCCTTGAATCGCTGGACGTCCAGCACCGTGGTCATCGCCGACCTCTCCTTCGGGTCGCTGCCACATCTCGGGTCAGCGCCCTTCTGATCCGCTCGGCCGCCGCGGGGTCGAGTCCCGCCTCTTTTGCGATCCCGAGCGCAACCAGGGCGAGCATACGATAAAGGTCGGGGTTGTCCACGGCGCTCAGATGGCGGGTCACGGTGCCCGCATCGCCCCTCCGGATCGGCCCCGTGAGGGCTCGCACCGCACCCCGCTTCCGGATGTTCGCGACCGCGCCCTCGACGAGGGGCAGCAGCGCCTTCGTGGCCTCCGCCTCTGTCCACCCGATCGACCTGAGCGTGCGCACGGCTTCCGCCACCACTACGTCCATGAAGTTGGAGGCATAAACCGCGGCCGCGTGATACAGGACGCGCTCGCGGTCACCGACAGGCTTGGGCCTCGCACCGATCGACCGCGCGAGGGCGCGAAGGCGGCGCATCAGAGACTGCGTGGTCGCATCGACCGCGACGGTGATGCCGCGAAACGCCGAAGGCTCACGCGGCGCGGGGAACGACTGAAGCGGATGAAACGAGCCGACGGGATGGCTGCGCAGCGAGTCCAGCGCGTCGAGACCGAGCGCGCCGCTGACGTGGATGAAGCCAACGGCCTGCGCCGGCTCGAGCTGCGCGACCTTCGCCGCGAACTCGGCGACGGCGCCGTCCGGCACGGCCAGAAAGACGAGCCCGCTGCGCGGCGGCCGGAAACCGCTTCGCGCGGCGACCAGCCGCGTGGGATGGCCGGCCGCCCTGAACGCGCGGGCAAGGCTGCGACCGAGGTTGCCCCGGCCGGCGACGGTGATTCTTTCCGTCAGGAGGCTGACGAGCCGGCCGCCGGACGCATCGGTTCCTCACGGAGGATCTCGTCGAGCTCGTTGCCGTCGAGCGTCTCGACGGCCTTCAAGCGCTCAGCAACCAAATCGAGCTTGTCGCGCTGCTTGGAGAGGATCGCCTTCGCCGTCTGGTAGCCGTGATTCACTATCGCGCGGACTTCCTCGTCGATCATCGCGGCAACCTCTTCCGAGTAGTTGCGCTGCTCGCCGAGGTCGCGGCCGAGGAAGACAAGCTCTTCCTTGTGCCCCATCGTCACTGGCCCGAGCTTCTCGCTCATGCCCCACTGGGTCACCATGCGGCGCGCGATGTTGGTCACCCGCTGGATGTCGTTCTCCGCGCCCCACGTGACGTCGTGGAACACGATCTCCTCCGCGACCCGGCCTCCCATGGCGGCTGCGATCTGGTCCATCAGCTCGGCCTTGCTTCTGAGGTAGCGGTCCTCGGTCGGCAGGTACCAAGTGAGGCCGAGCGCCTGGCCGCGGGAGATGATCGAGACCTTGTGCACCGGGTCGCACTTGGGCAGTGCCTTGGCGACCAGGGCGTGGCCGACCTCGTGGTATGCGGTGACCTCTTTTTCGTGGTCGGACAGGCGCCGGCTCTTGCGCTCGGGACCGGCGATCACGCGCTCGATTCCTTCGCCCAGCTCCTCCATCCCGATCACCTTCTTGTTCCCGCGAGCGGCCAGGATGGCGGCTTCGTTGATCAGGTTCGCGAGGTCTGCCCCGCTGAAGCCGGGCGTCTGCCGCGCCAGCACATCGAGGTCGACGGTCGAGTCGAGGGGCTTGTTGCGCGCGTGAACGTCGAGGATGGAGCGGCGGCCGCGGATGTCGGGGCTGTCGAGCGTGACGTGGCGGTCGAATCGACCGGGTCGCAGCAGCGCGGGGTCGAGCACGTCCGGGCGGTTGGTGGCGGCGATCACGATGACGTGCGTGTTGGTGTCGAAACCGTCCATCTCCACCAGCAGCTGGTTCAGGGTCTGCTCGCGCTCGTCGTGGCCGCCGCCCAGTCCAGCGCCGCGCTGGCGGCCGACCGCGTCGATCTCGTCCACGAACACGATGCAGGGCGAGTTCTTCTTGGCCTGGTCGAACAGGTCGCGGACGCGGCTTGCGCCCACGCCGACGAACATCTCGACGAACTCTGAGCCCGAGATGGAAAAGAACGGCACGCCGGCCTCGCCTGCCACGGCCTTGCTGAGCAGCGTCTTGCCGGTGCCCGGCGGTCCGACGAGCAGGACACCCTTCGGGATCCGGGCGCCCAGCGCCACGAATTTCTCCGGGTACTTCAGGAACTCGACGATCTCGGTCAGCTCCTGCTTGGCCTCATCGACCCCTGCCACGTCGGCGAACGTGATCGCGGGTTTGTCGCCCGCGATCAGGCGCGCGCGCGAGCGGCCGAAAGAGATCGCCTGGTTGTTGCCGCTCTGGGTCTGTCGCAAGACCCACCACATGAAGGCGGCGATCAGGATGACCAGGATGATGTTGGGGAGCAGCACGCTGATCAGGTAGCTGCCGCTGCTGTTCTTGTCGAACTTCACGTTGACGCCGTAGCCCGACATCTTGTCGGCAAAGGCGGCGCATCCGCCGCTGCAGTCGGGCACGACAACGTTGTGCTTCTTGCCGCCGTTCTCGGTCGCCACGCCGTCGGTGCCGTTTATCTCCAGGTCGGTGACCTGGCCCTTCGAAGCCCTGTCGACCAGCTCTGAGTACGTCCAGTCGCCCTGGTTCTGGTTGCTCTGGATCGAGCTCCACGTGAACCAGAAGATGAGACCGAGGACCACGACCAATGCGAAATAAAAGAGGCTGGAGCGCGGGAACCGACTCAAATCAGATCTCCTAGGGGATTTGGAGTTTCTAGCCTAACAACTTTCTGCGCCGGGAGAGCCGGCATAGGCGTGATCGCCACATGCATGGAGCGTTCGCCCGGAACGCCGGCCAGCTCCGAGTCGACGGCCAGTCCGGGGACCCAGGCCAGGCGGTCGCCGGCGAACACCAGCGGCCATCCGTCGCGTTCCTCGCGCGGCACGCGCGCGTCGACAAAGATGTCCTGGAGCTTGCGGGTGCCACGTCCGCCGAGCGGTCGCATGCGCAGGCCCGGCTGCCGGAATCCGACGCGCAGGTCGAGCCCGGCGCGAAGGTGCGCCACCTGGGTGTCGGCGCAGCCGGCGCAGGTCGTCACCTCCAGCCATGCGGCCTGGCGAGGGCGGTGCGCCGGAACGACCTGCATCAGGTTCCCCACGATACGGAAACGCAAGCCGCCCGGAAGATCGACTCCCCGACCCCCTCGACCAGGACGCGCCAGGCCAAGCATCGCGTCGATGTGCTTCCTGGAGAGCCCCGGCTGACGCCCTCCCGCCTCGACATACATCCGCTTCAACACCTCGACAGGTGCCGGTGCGCTCTCCGCCACCTCCTGCCAGCGGGCGGCCGCCAGCGCTGCGGCGTGAAGAAGTCCTGTGATTCCCGGCCGGTCGCGCTCGAGCTGGGGCAGGATCTCCCGGCGCACGCGCACGCGCGCAAAACGGGTGTCCAGGTTGGAGGGGTCTTCGTGGGCGACGATGCCCCGCTGGTCGAGAAATTCGCGGAGCTCGCTCCTCCACGTGCTCAGAAAAGGACGGACGTAATGCTCGCGCCGGGCCGGCATGCCGCGAAATCCCGCAAGGCCGCAGCCCCGCAGCATGTGCAGCGCGACGCCTTCGACCAGGTCGTCGGCGGTGTGGGCGATTGCGACGGCATCAGCGCCCGCGTCGACTTTCGCGCGTTCGAAGAACGCGTAGCGCAGCTCGCGCGCCGCAGCCTGCAGCGAGCCCTTCGGCAGCGGTTGCGTGCGCCGCTCGGCGATCAACCGAACGCCGAAGAGCGCGCAGAGGTCGGCGACATGAAGCGCAACCCGGTCGGAGCCCTCGCGAAGAGCGTGGTCGTAATGCGCGGCGACGAGGTCGTGCCCGGCCTCGTGCAGGGCGATCAGGAGGGCGGTCGAGTCCGGTCCGCCGGACACCGCGACCATGGTGGTGCCGGCTGGACTCGAACCAGCGACAACGCGATTATGAGTCGCGCGCTCTACCACCTGAGCTACGGCACCGCCGAAGAGAATCTAACGCTGCGGCCGCGCCCGCGCCTTCAGCTTGCTCTTCTTCTTCCGGTGCTTGGCGAGGGCGACGCGCTTCCTTTTATTCATACCGTCCGCAATGAGGCGCGCCACGGCCGCCCTGGTTGGAGTCAGATGGTTGCGGAGGTCGGATTCGAACCGACGACCTTCGGGTTATGAGCCCGACGAGCTGCCGCTGCTCCACTCCGCGCCACCAGTATACCCAGGCAGTCGTCGGTCCCCCGAGGGGCGGGCTAGTGCCTGGGCGGAGGCGAGGGACTCGGGCTCGGAGACGTGACGAGGTAGGTCTTCTCGTTCGGCCTGGCGAATCCGTTCAGCCTCGCCTCCTCCTCGTTGGCGGTCCCGTTGGTCAGCGCCTGCACGTCCTGTCGGTAGCCTGCGTTCTCCCCTGAAATCGCGGCGTTCTGTCGCCGCAGCTCCGTCACCTGTTGGTTCAGCCTGTGGACCACATACGCCTCTTGCGCGAACGCGATGCCTGCCCACGCGAGAGCTACCGCAACGACGATGACGACGAAAGCCTTGCGCACGCCAAACGTGCTGGTGCGCACGCTGCCCACGGGGGTCAAACCTCTTGTGTGTCTCATGCTGCGTTGGTTTCTGCGACGCGTGCCGAGTAAGCCGGGCCGACTATATCAAACGGTTACTTCGATTCTTCCCAGCGCGCCACCATCTCGTCCGCGCTCAGGTCGGTGAAGCTCTTGCCCTCGCGCCGGAGCGCCGACTCCGCGGCCGCAAACCGCGTCCTAAATCTCTGGCCCGCGACCCGAAGGGCATCCTCTGGATTGACCTTCAGGCTGCGCGCCAGCGACACGATCGCGAACAGCAGATCACCCAGCTCTTCGAAAGCGTGCTCGCGGTCGGTGGTCTGCGCCAGCTCGCGCGCTTCCTCCGCGACTGACTCCGCCGCCGCGGCAGGCGCTGCGAAATCAAAGCCGACGCGCGCTGCCCGCTTTTGCAGCCCGAGCGCCCACGCGAGAGCCGGCAGCGTGGCGGGCACACGGTCGACGACCGACTCGTCGCCGCCCGCCGCGCGCGATTCGTTGATCTTCTGGTGCTCCCAGTTGCGCAGGACCTCGTCGGCGTCGGCCACCGAGGTGTCGCCGAAGACGTGTGGATGCCGCTTCACCATCTTCGCGGCGACCGCCTCCGAGACCTGCGCCGCGCCGAAGCGTCCTTCCTCGGCTGCGATCTCGGCGTGCATCGCAACCTGCAGGAGGAGGTCGCCGAGCTCCTCCATCATCTTCCGGTCATCGCCCGAGTCGATCGCCTCGAGCAGCTCATAGGTCTCCTCGAGCAGGTACGGCCGCAGCGATTCATGCGTCTGCTCGCGGTCCCACGGGCAGCCGCCGGGCGCGCGGAGCCGGTGCACGACTTCGAAGATGGCGCCCACGCCATCGCGGTACGGCCTGTCGCTCATGGAGCCAGACATTACCGCGAAGCCATCGCGGCATCGCGGCCGGCCTGGTAGAGCTCCGCCATCTCATCGAGCAGGGTCAGCAGATCGTCCTGCCAGCCCTCACCTTTCCTCCGCATCTTGATCCGGTTCGGCCCCACGGCGATCCGGCCCGCCATCCGTCGCGACAGCTCCTCCACGTCGAGCAGTCGCTCCGGGTCGACTCGAATCACGATGTCGTGGCCCTCGGCGATCACTCCGCGGAGGGCCATCCGCTGTCCTCGCAACTTCACCCGCAGCGAGTACGCAAGGTTGTCGAGCTGCGCCGGCGCTGTGCCGTAGCGGTCTTTCAACGAGCGCAGCATGGAGTCGAGCTCTTCCTCGTCCTCCGCGCCCGCCAGCTGCCGGTACGCGCCGAGCCGCAGCTTCTCATCCCGGATGTACGAGCGCGGGATGAAGTGATCCAGCGGGAGGTCGAGGTTCATCTCGGCCGTCGACAGGACGTCGGTCACCGCAGTTTCATCGGGTCCCGCGCGCAGCCTGTTGACCGCGCTCTGCAGCATCTGCAGGTACATCTCGAAGCCGACGGTCGCGATCGCACCGTGCTGCTCGGTGCCGAGCAAGTTGCCCGCGCCCCGAATCTCGAGGTCGCGCAGCGCGATCTTGAAGCCCTGCCCGAGCTCGTGCAGCCCGGAGATCACGTCAAGCCGCTTGTCCGCCTGTTCGGTCAGGGAGCGCCGCGGGTCATAAAGGAAGTAGGCATACGCGCGGCGGCCCGATCGCCCAACACGACCGCGCAGCTGGTACAGCTGGGCCAGGCCGAAGCGGTCGGAGCGCTCGACGATGATCGTGTTGACGTTCGGGATGTCGAGCCCTGACTCGATGATCGTCGTGCAGACGAGCACGTCATGCTCGCCGGACTCGAACTCCACCATCACCGACGCAAGCTCGTCCTCCGACATCTGGCCATGCCCCACCGCGATGCGCGCCTCGGGTATGAGACGGCGCACACGCTCGACTGCCTTCTGGATCGTGCGCACGCGGTTGTGCACGAAGTAGACCTGACCGTTCCGCTGCAGCTCGCGTCCGATCGCCTCCTCGATCAGCTCATCGTCATCTGCCGTCACGTACGTCTTGATCGGCTGGCGCTCCTCGGGCGGGGTCTGGATCACGCTCATGTCGCGGATGCCGCCGACAGCCATGTGCAGCGTGCGGGGAATCGGGGTCGCCGAAAGCGACAGCACGTCCAGCTGCGTGCGCAGCTTCTTGAGCCGCTCCTTCTGCATGACGCCGAAGCGATGCTCCTCGTCCACCACCAGCAAGCCGAGCCGCTTGAAGCGGACATCGCGCTGAAGCAGGCGGTGAGTGCCGACCACGATGTCGACGTGGCCGGACTTCAAGCCCTCGACGGTCCGCGCCTGCGTCTCGTCATCGACGAATCGCGACAGCATCTCGACCACGACCGGGAAGTTCTTGAGCCGCTCCCGGAAGACGTGGAAATGCTGCTGCGCCAGCACCGTGGTCGGCGCCAGCAACGCGACCTGCTTGCCGCTCATCGCCGCTTTGAAAGCGGCGCGCAGCGCGAGCTCGGTCTTGCCGAACCCGACGTCTCCGCACAACAGGCGGTCCATCGGCCGGTCGGACTCCATGTCGGTCTTGATCTCCGCCAGCGCCGCGACCTGGTCCAGCGTCTCTTCATAAGGAAAGGACGACTCGAGCTCCTGCTGCCAGGCCGTGTCCGGCGCGAACGCGATTCCGGGACGCGCCTCGCGCATCGAGTAGATCTTGAGCAGCTCCTCTGCCACGTCCTGGACGACCTTGCGTGCGCGCCCACGCGCGCGCGTCCAGTCGGAAGTGCCGAGGCGGTGCAGCGCCGGTGTGCCTTCGCCGCCGAGGTACTTCTGCACGCGGTCGAGGTTTTCGACCGGGACGAAAAGGCGATCGCCTTCCGCGTACTCGAGCTCGAGGTATTCGCGGTGCGCGCCGTCCGACTCGATCAGACGCATGCCTTTGAAGCGAGCGATGCCGTGGTCGACATGGACCACCAGCTCGTCAGGCGCGAAGTCGAGGGTGAACTCGCGGGTCAGGTCCTCGGTCCGCGTGCGCGCTGCGCGGCCGCCGCGCGACGCTCGCCGGATGCGCCCGAAGAGCTCCGCGTCGGTCGCCAGCTGGAACCCGATCCCGGGCTGCGCGCAGCCCGCCGCGATGTCGACCGCCGCGATATGGAGGGCCGGCTCGAGGTCCAGGTCCACGTCGAGGTCGACCTCGGTCAGGCCCGTCTTGACCCCGGCCTCGTCCAGCAGAGCACGCAGCCGCTCGTCCTGCTCGGTCGCAAACACGGTCGCGGACGACTCGCCGCGCTGCGCAAACCCGGCCAGTGCTCGCGGCTGGCCGACCAGCGGCTCGCCCTCGAACCAGCCCAGGTCGACCGCGTCACCGCCGCCTTCGCCCGCGATCACCGTGAGCCGGGCTCGCGCGCCGAGATCGTCGAGCCGGCCGACGGTCGGCAGCGTGAACTGGCGCGGCAGCTCTCCCCCGCCCGCCTCCGCCGCCGCGAGCATCGACGTCTCGTCGAGGAGGGTCCGTGCGTCGGCGAGCTGGCGGCCGGGCTCGAAATCGAGGACCACCGTTTGCTCCCGCAGGTGATCGAACAGAGACGGGCGCGACCGGTCGAGGTAGGCGGCGTAAAACTCGACGCCCGCAAACGCGGCGCCAACGCCCAGGCGTGTGAGCTCGTCCTCCCATTCCGACCGCACGTCTCCGCGCAGGCTGTCCAGCGACACCGACCCTTGCAGCAGCTCGACTGCGGCCGCGCCGCGGTCGGGCCCGATCAGGAGCTCACGGCCCGTCCGGATGGTCGCGTCCTCGACAGCCATCACCGAGCGCTGGTTCTCCGGGTCGAACAGGCGCAGCGTCTCGATGGCCTCCCCCGACCACTCGGCCCGCACCGGCGCGTCGGACGCCGACGGAAACACGTCCAGGATTCCGCCGCGGAGCGAGAACTGGCCGCGCTCCTCGACCAGCGGCTCGCGCGTGTAGCCGAGCTCGACCAGGCGACCTGCCACGGTCACCGGATCCGGTCCTTCGCCCGGCCTGAGAACGACCGTGCTTTCCACTAGGTCGCGCCGTGAGATCGTCTGCCGCGTGGCGGCCCGTCGCGACGAGACCACAAGCACCGGCTCAGCCGACGAGGCGAGCGCGCTCAGCGCTTCGAGCCGGCGGTTCACCGCTTCGTCAAACGCGGGCGGCCGGTCTAGAAACGAGACCCTCACTTCCGCGAACACGTACGTGGGCGGATCTCCCGCAAGCCACAACCGCAACTCGTCGGCGAAGCGCTCTGGCCCAGGAACCAGGATGAGAACCGACCTTCCCCGCGCCGCGATCGCCCTGGTGATCGAGCCGGCGACGATCGGCCACGCCGGCCGCGGCAGTCTCGCGACCTCTAGCTCCGCCGATGCTCGCGTGATCCATTCCGCGAGCTTGGCTTCGGCGCCGGCTGCGGCTTCCCAGAGCTTCACGCCATCTCCTCGCAGCCCAACGCTCCGGCGCGGTTGTAGCGGTCCATCGCGCGCTCCACACCAGCGTCCAGCGCGAGCTCCACCGCGTCCGCCACGCCGCTGACGACATGCGGAAGCCTGGCGGCCTCGGACTTCGTGAAGCGGCCGAGAACGTAGTGGCGGCCGGACTGCGATCCCTTGCGCGCGGGCTTGCCGATGCCGACCCGGAAGCGGACGAAATCGTCGGTCCCGAGTGAGCTGATGATCGAACGGACGCCGTTGTGCCCCGCGCCGGAACCGCCGCGACGGATGCGCATGCGGCACATCGGCAGGTCGAGCTCGTCGTACACAACCCATGTCTGCTCCGGCTTGAGCCCGGTGTCTTTGAGCGCTCTCCCGACTGCCTCGCCCGACAGGTTCATGTAGGTCTGGGGAAGGACGAACCACACGCCGCGCGGTTCGGATCGGCCGACCAGCGACTGCCAGCGCTTCTTCTCGACCGACACGCCGAAACGTCGCGCGAGCTCGCGGACGACGGCAACCCCCGTGTTGTGCCTCGTGTCCGCGTAGTCCTCCTCGGGGTTGCCAAGGCCGACGATCAGACGCTGTTCCGTTCTCTCTGGTTTTTCCATG
>DASPXA010000071.1:0-4519 GCA_035637495.1 Verrucomicrobiia bacterium | reverse complement strand
GCGCACCAGCAGCTCGACGATCACGAGCGTCACCTCGGTGTCGAGGTTGCCGGTCGGCTCATCCGCCCAGACCACGGCCGGCTTGTGGACCAGCGCCCGGGCCACTGCGACGCGCTGCTGCTCCCCGCCGGACAGCTGGTCCGGGCGGTGATTCGCCCGATGGGCCAGTCCCAATGTTTCAAGCATCTCGAGCGCGCGTCGGCGCGAGTCACGCGAGTTGACGTTCTGGAGCAGCAGCGGGATCTCCACGTTCTCGACCGCCGAGAGCACGGGCAGCAAGTTGAAGGCCTGGAAGACAAAACCCATGTGGTCGCGGCGGTAGGCGGTGCGTGTGCGATCGGACATCGTGGTGAGGTCCTGGCCGTCGACCACGACCTGACCGCCGTCGAATGCGTCCAGGCCGGAAAGGCAGTTGAGGAGGGTGGTCTTGCCCGAGCCGGAGGGACCGACGATGGCGACCATCTCGCCGCGCTCGACCTCGAGGTCGATGCCGCGCAGGGCCTCGACCTCGTTGGCGCCCCTATAGACCTTGCGCAGGCGCCGGGCCTGGACGATCGAGGCGTGTGTCGGTGAAAGCATCAGCGCGTTTCCTCCCGCCGGTGGCCGGCGGCTATCTCGACCAGTTCCTTTCCGTCCGCGTAGCGTCGCGGAACCGAGGCCACCCGGCAAGGGGTGAGGGCCCTCAGTGTGGCGGTTCGCAGTCCCGTTTCGAGAGTCGCGCGCTCTCCGACGATCGCGCCCGGACCCACCTCAGCCACCTGCTTGCCGTCGACTTCGACGGCAAACGTGCCGTCGAGGACCAGGTAAAGGTCATCTGCGGCCTGGCCCTGCTCGACAAGGGTTTTGCCTATGGCCAGGCTGCGACCCTTGGGCTTGCCGCTCTTGATCACCATCCGGCCGAGCTCGCGCTCGAGCTCGCTCTCGACCTGCTTGGTGAGCGCCGGCGAGTCATAGGCGCCCCACGGTGTGCGCTCGCCGAAAGCGTCGTTGATCCACGTGGCGAAGTCGGTCAGGCCGGTTTCCTCCACCAGCTTGCCGCTGTGGTCGTAGATCCAGTGACGCGGGAAGGCGCTGGCGCCGGCCAATCCGTGCTCAACGCGGCCGTCGCTGTGGATGGTGAGCGAGAGCGTTGTCCATGCGACAGCGGAGTCGATCTGGAGGAAGGGCTTGCGCGCAACAGGTCGGGGCGCCGGCACGCCGGTGCGGCCTCCGCACGTCTGGGTGAAGCGGACGTATGTGTCGGTGACCTCAGGCAGCTGTCGGATGTCGGGCATGGGTTTGGCCTTCACGGTCACGGTCTTGGGACCAAGCTTCAGCCGGGTCGCGCCGATCCGGCCCTTGCCGTCCTGGCCGTAGCCGGTGATCCTCCCGTCCTCGACCTCGATCCAGCCGCGCAGCTCGTTGGCCTCTCGGAAGAGGTCCTGACGGTGCCAGCCGTCGATATCGTCGAGCTGCGAAGGCAGGGGTTCGTCGTAATGCGCCAGGCCCATGTCGAAAGGCATGGCCAGGAATCCCTTGACGGCGTCGAACGGAATCCAGGAAACCGCGGTGACAGAGCTTTCGTATTTCATTTGATCAACCTCCGCCCTGCAAGGTAGGGCCCAAAGAAGTTGTGGTCGATGGTGTCGGCTGGCCTCTTTGATTAGGGCCAGCCGCACCGTCGCGCTGACGCTGGCTCCGTTGCCCGCGGCTCGGATCGTGAGGTCCACTTATCCAATGGGGCGCATCACCGTGTTGCTCGCGGACGACAGCGTGATCGTGCGCGAGGGGCTTCGGGCGCTGCTGGAGATGACCGCGGACATTGACGTGGTTGGCGTCGCTCGCGACTACGACGAGCTGGTCGCGCGCGCGGACGCGCTCGAGCCGCAGGTGATCGTGACCGACATCCGCATGCCGCCGACATTCCAGCGCGAGGGAATCGACGCTGCCCGTCTCGCCCGCAAGAGGCATCCCGGCACCGGGATCGTGGTCCTCTCCCAGTTCGACGAACCCGAGTACGCGGTCGCGCTGCTCAGCGAAGGAGCCTCGGGCTGCGCTTACTTGCTCAAGGATGGGATGGCGGCAGGAGACGAGCTGGCCAGAGCGGTCCGAAGCGTGAGCGCCGGCGGCTCAATGCTCGATCCCAAAATTGTCGAGGCGCTGGTCCTGCCCGTGGGCGATGCGGATCTCACCTCACCGGAAGACGAGCTGCTCACATGGGTCGCAGAAGGCATGTCGATCAAAGCAATCGCACTCAAACGACTGACCACCGGCGCCGATGTGGCCGCGTCCGTCGAGCAACTTTTCCTCAAGCTTGCAAGACAGGCGACTGGCGGCGGAGAGGCGGGTCTTCGCAACCTGCGCCGGCTGCATCAGGCCATAGTCGATCGCGAGGAGCAGGGCGAGAGGCTCAGCCGCCTGCTCCCCGGCGGCATCGCGGAGCGGCTGCGCCAGCGAGGCCAGGCTCTGGGTGACATCGAGCGACTGGTCGTCACCGTCCTGATTTCCGACGTGCGCGGCTACTCGGCGATCGCTGAGGTTTCCGACCCGAGCCGGCTTGCGGGCCAGCTCAGGGAGCACCGCATCGCGGCGAGCGACGCCGTCCTCGCCGAGCACGGGACGGTGATGCAGTACGTGGGCGATTCGGTGATGGCAGTGTTCGGCGCCCCCGAGCCCCTCGCCGATCACGCCGACCGTGGGCTCGCCGCCGCCAACTCCTTGCATAGAGCGCAGCTGGCGGTGAACCGGCGATGGGAGGTAGATGGACTCCCTATCTTCCGCCTTGGCATAGGCCTGTCAACCGGACAGGTTGCGGCCGCATTGATCGGGAGCGAGGAGCGTGCGGAATACTCGCTCGTCGGTGATGCGGTCAACCTCGCTCAGCGACTGCAACAGCTCGCTTTGGGCGGCGAGACGGTGCTCAGCGACGCGACCCGAATGGCCTTGAGGACGGTCCTCTCGGCTGAAAAAGTAGGCCCAACCATGGTCAAAGGCCGCCACCAGCCGGTTATCGCTTTTCGGGTTGCCGCTCCTCAGCCAGATAGATCAGCGTTGCCTTGACGCGACGATGCACAGCAGGCTCTTCGCTCAGCCCGAGCTTCGAGAAGATCGAGCTGATGTGCTTCTCGACCGCTCCCTCTGTCAGGTGCAGAGCCTTGGCGATGGCCGCGTTGTTCTTGCCTTCGGCCACGGCGGCCAGGATCTCCGCTTCGCGGGGAGTCAGGTCGGCCAGCGCTGAGCGCTTGTTCCTGGAGCGGGCGGCGATGAGGTTCTCGATCACCCTGGAGTCGATCACCGAACCGCCACGTGCTACCTCGCGGACAGCGTTGACGAGCTGGTCGAGGTCCGACACCCGCTCCTTGAGCAGATAGGCGCGGCCGGAGGCCCCTTGATCGAGGAGCGCCAGCGCATATTCCGCATCGGAGTACTGGCTGAGAACCACGACGCCAATTGACGGTGTGCTCTTTCTGAGCTCCCCCGCCATTCGGATGCCTTCATCGGTGTAGGTCGGCGGCATTCTGATATCCGTCAGCACGACGTCGGGGCGTTCGCGGGCAATCGCCGCTCGCAGCGAATCCAGATCGCTGCAGGTCGCCACTACGTCGAGCTCGTCCACTGATTGCAGCAGCTCGCGTATGCCCTCGCGCACGATAAAGCTATCGTCGGCGAGCACAACCCTGATCGGCATCGCGCAAAGAATAGGGCTGGCCCCACCTTTCCCTATGGAGCAGGCACCCTTGGTCGCGCGGAACGACCAGGCTAAGCTGCAGACGGCTCATGCCGGTGAAGGTTTTGATCTGCGACGACCAGGAAGCTTTTCGCACCGCGGCGCGCGAGGTCGTCGACGCCGCTGTCGGATTCGAAGTCGTGGGTCAGGTCGAGACGGGTGAGGAGTCGGTGGTCGCCGCGGACCGGCTGCACCCAGACCTGGTTCTCATGGACGTCCACCTGCCCGGCATCGACGGCCTCGAGGCGAGTCGACGCATCCGCGCGGCCGACTCCAAGATCGCCATCTTGCTTCTGTCGACCTACGATCCGGATGAGTTCTCGAATCGGATCGCCGGTGCCGGCGCGATCGCATTCATCTCCAAGGCCACTTTTGGTCCGGACGTTCTTACGGAGGTCTGGTCCCGCGCCGCATTGACCGATTGAACTCGACTTCCTCGTGAAGGCCCTGATCGCGGGCGCCGGCATCGGTGGCCTCGCGACGGCAATTGCCTTACGCGAGGCAGGCCTGATTGTGGAAGTCTTGGAACGTGCGCAAGAACTCCGAGAGACAGGCGCCGGGCTGATGATCTGGCCCAACGGCTCGCGCTCGCTGCGAGCCCTGGGCGTCGCAGTCAGACGATTGGTGGTGGAGCGGATCTCATTCCGAAGCTGGCGCGGCCGTGAGCTCATGGAGATCCCGATGGACATCATCTCGGAGCGGTACGGCTTCCGCGTTGCTTTTGTCTCGCGTGCCGACCTACAAGCAGCCCTCATGTCGACGCTCGGCGAAGGTGCGCTGAGACTCGGCGCCGACGTTCAGAGCTTCGAGGAG
>DASPXA010000070.1:0-15324 GCA_035637495.1 Verrucomicrobiia bacterium | reverse complement strand
GACGACGCCGACCTCGAGAAGGTCGTGGAGTGGATCAAGATCGGCGGCTACTTCAACGCCGGCCAGGACTGCACCGCGGCCACGCGGGTCATCGCGGGACCGCAGATCGAGGAGAAGCTGCTGGCCGACCTCGTGCCGGCGGTCAAAGGCCTGAAGGTCGGCGACCCGCTGGCCGCCGACACGGAGATGGGTCCGCTCGTGTCGGAGGAGCAGCTCGCCCGGGTCGCCGGTTTCGTCGACCGAGCCAGGAAGGAAGGCGCGCAGGTCCTCACAGGCGGCGCCCGGATCAAGAAAGCGGGCTCGTGGTACGAGCCGACCGTGGTCGTGCCCAAGGGCCCGGACGAAGAGATCGTGAAGAAGGAAGTCTTCGGCCCGGTCGTCACGGTGCAGCGCTTCAGCGACGAGGAGGAGGCGTTGAAGTGGGCGAACGGCGTGGACTACGGGCTTGCCGCGTCGGTCTGGACCCGAGACGTCGGGCGCGCGCTTCGCATGGCCCGCAAGCTGCAGTTCGGCACGGTCTGGATCAACACGCACATCCCGCTCGTCAACGAGATGCCCCATGGGGGCTACAAGCAGAGCGGCTACGGCAAGGACATGTCGATCTACTCGCTCGAGGAGTACACGCAGATCAAGCATGTGATGGCATCGCTTGACTGAATGACCGGCGCGGATCCACCACGCAACCCGGCACTCAAGCTCCTGGGCGTCCACAAGAACTACGGGAGCGTCGTCGCGGTGGCGGGCGTCGACCTGGTGGTCGACGAGGGCGAGTTCTTCACGCTGCTGGGCCCGTCGGGCTCGGGCAAGACGACGCTACTGCGCCTGATCGCCGGCTTCGAGCGACCTGACGCGGGCCGGATCGAGCTGGGCGGCCGCGACGTGACCATGGTCCCGCCATACCAGCGCGACACCAACACGGTGTTCCAGGACTACGCGCTGTTCCCGCACATGTCCGTCGCGGAGAACATCGGCTACGGCTTGCGCGTGAAGGGAGTCTCGAAACCCGCACGCGAGAAACGAGTGGAGCGGGCCCTCGAGCGGGTGCGCCTCTTCGGCCTGGGAAGGCGGCGGCCGAACCAGCTGTCGGGCGGGCAGCGTCAGCGCGTGGCGCTCGCCCGGGCGGTCATCAACGAGCCGGAGGTGCTGCTTCTCGACGAGCCGCTGGGCGCCCTTGACCTCAAGCTGCGGCAGGAGATGCAGATCGAGCTGAAGCAGATTCAGAAAGACGTCGGCATCACGTTCGTCTACGTCACCCACGACCAGGAGGAGGCTCTGACCATGAGCGACCGGGTCGCGGTGATGTCGAACGGCCAGATCGAGCAGATCGGTTCCCCGGTCGACGTCTACGAGAAGCCCGCCACGGAGTTCGTGGCCGGATTCATCGGGATCTCCAACGTCCTGGCGCGTGACGGCGTCCGCTTCGTCATCCGCCCGGAGAAGATCCGCATGCTGGCCGAGGGCGACGAGTCCAGGCCAGGCATGACAGTCGAACCCGGCCGGGTCGAGGAGGTGATCTACGTCGGGACCAGCACCCGCTACCTGGTCCGGCTGGACCGCGGCGAGCAGCTAGTCGCGGTGCGTCAGAATATGGACGCTCTAGGCGACGCCCAGAGGTTTGAGGGCCGGCCGGTGCGGCTGGCCTGGACACCCGAGCACACCTTTGTGCTCGACAAGGGGAGGTAGGAAGGCCCATGAAGCTCGCAGCCCTGGTTGCCGTTGCCGTGCTTGCGGTGACGGCGTGCGGATCGTCCCCGACCACCACCGGGAACACTCAGGCTCAGCCGCCGACAGCGGGAATGAAGCCGCTCGACAAGATCGGCCCAGGCGAAGGCCAGCTGAACCTGATCGCGTGGGAAGGCTACGTCGACGACTCGTGGGTAAAGGCGTTCACGCAGCAGACCGGATGCGTGGTCAACGCCAAGTACGCGGGATCGTCCGACGAGATGGTCAGCCTGATGAAAGACGGCGGTGGCGGTCAGTACGACATGGTGTCCGCTTCCGGCGACGCGGACCTTCGGCTGATCTACGCCGGTTACGTCAGGCCGATGAACGAGAAGCTCATCCCCGACTTCACCAACTTCCAGCCCTTCTTCAAGAGCCCGGCGTACAACACCATCAACGGCATCCACTACGGCATCTCGCTGCAGTGGGGCCCGAACACGCTCCTGTACAACACCAAGAAATTCGTCAACAAGCCGACGAGCTGGCAGGTCATCTACGACCCGGCGAACAAGGGCCTGATCACCGTGCCGGACAACCCGATCCAGATCGCGGACGCCGCGCTGTACCTCAGCAAGACGCAGCCGAGCCTGGGCATCAAGGACCCGTACGAGCTGACCAAGAAGCAGTTCGACGCCACCGTGGCGCTGCTGACCCAGCAGCGGCCGCTGATCAAGAAGTACTGGGCGCTCGCGTCGGATGAGATCTCGCTTTTTCAGAACGGTGACGTGGTGGTCGGGGCGGCATGGCCGTACCAGACCATCACGCTGAAGGCGGCCAACGCCCCCGTCGACGAGACCATCCCGTCGGAAGGCGCCACCGGATGGGGTGACACGTGGATGCTGGCGACCAAGGCGCCGCACCCCAACTGCGCCTACCTCTGGACCGCCTACGTCAGCACTCCCAAGGTGCAGGCGGAGCAGGCGCTGTTCTTCGGCGAGACGCCGGTCAACACGCAGGCGTGCGCCCAGATGGAAGCGCTTCAGGCCGGCTCGTGCGCGCAGTACCACGCCGATCAGACCGGCACTGCTTATTTCGACACCATCAAGTTCTGGAAGACGCCGCTGCCGACGTGCCCGGACGGCAGCCAGAGCTGCATCCCGTACGACCAGTGGGTCTCCGCCTGGACCACGATCAAGGGCTAGCTTGGCGGTAGAAACAGCGAGGCGGCCTCGCTCCAAGGGGAGCGGGGCCGCTCCGTTCTCGGCGTTGTTCTGGCGGCGGCCGTCGCTGCGGCCGCTCGTGCTGCTCACACCACCCCTGGGGTGGTTTGTCGTCATCTACCTCGCGTCGCTGGCGACGCTGCTGGTCACCGCGTTCTGGACGATCGATCCGTTCACGACCCAGATCGTCCAGGCATGGAACACGGACAACTTCCAGCGGATCATCAACGAGCCCGCCTACCGCACCATCATCGGCCGCACCGTGATCCTCGCCTCTCTGGTCACGGTGACGGACGCGGTTCTCGCATTCCCGTTCGCCTACTACATGGCACGCGTGGCATCGCGCAGGGTGCAGACGATCCTTTTCGCGGCGGTGCTGCTTCCGTTGTGGGCCAGCTACCTCGCGCGGGTGTACTCGTGGATCCTGATTCTCAATCACAACGGGCTGCTCAACTGGAGCCTGCAGTCGATCGGACTGCCGGCAGCGAACATCGGCTACACGAACGTCGCGATGTGGCTGGTGTTCTCCTACATCTGGCTGCCGTTCATGATCATTCCGGTCTACGCGGCGCTCGAACGGGTGCCCGATTCGCTGCTCGAGGCCGCATCGGACCTCGGCGCCCGCCGCTGGCGCGCGGTGCGCGACGTCGTGCTCCCGCTCGCCCTTCCCGGCGTGGTCGCGGGCTCCATCTTCACGTTCTCCCTGACACTCGGCGACTACATCACCCCGATCCTCGTCGGCGGCGCGGGGTCGACCTTCATCGGGAACGTCGTCTACACGAATGTAGGCATCGCCAACAACATCCCGTTCGCTGCGGCACTGGCCACCGTGCCCGTGGCGATCATGGCCGTTTACCTTTTCATCGCCCAGCGACTGGGCGCGTTCGAGGCTCTCTAGCCCGTGGAAGGCGTCTGGACGAGGGTGGTGCTGCGAGTGTGGGTCGCCCTGATCCTGCTGTTCCTGTTCATCCCGATCGCGCTGATCTTCGTGTACGCGTTCAACACCTCGAACATCCAGAGCTGGCCGATTCCCGGCTTCACGCTCAAGTGGTTCTCCTCGACCTGGGACGACCCCGACGTACGGCGGGCGCTCACCCTCTCGCTGCAGGCGGGGCTCACGTCCACCGCGCTTGCCCTCGTGCTCGGTTCGTGCGCGGCGTTCGCGATCCATCGCATGACCTGGTTCGGGAAGGAGGTGGTCAGCCTGCTGTTCGTGCTCCCGCTCGCCCTGCCCGGGATCGTCACCGGCATCGCCCTGAACTCGTTCTTCAGCTTCAGCGGCATCTCGCTGTCGGTCTGGACGATCGTCGTGGGACACACGACCTTCTGCATCGTCGTCGTCTACAACAACGTGCTCGCCCGCCTGCGTCGGACCCAGGGCTCGCTGATCGAGGCGGCGATGGACCTGGGTGCCAACGGGTTCCAGGTGTTCCGGGACGTCACCTTGCCGCTGATCGCCACCTCAGTCGTCGCGGGGGCCATGCTCGCTTTCGCGCTCTCTTTCGACGAGGTCATCGTGACCACGTTCACCGCCGGCGCTCAGAACACCGTGCCGCTGTGGATCTTCGGCGCGATCCGGCTCGGTCAGCGCCTGCCCGAGGTCAACGTGGTCGTCTCGTTCGTGATCCTGGTCACGATCATCCCGGTCGTCGTCGCGGCGCGCCTCACCGGAGGAGGCGGCACGACGAGAGTGCCTGCTGCTCGCTAGATCAGGAGGGACAGCACCCAGAGACCAAGACCGATCGCGATCAGGTTCAGCTTTCGGTAGCGCCAACCGATCGCCGCGGCGACGAAAGCGACGAAGGCCAGCAGCAGAAGGATCGTGCTGATGTTGAGGCTCGAGAGGCGACCGATCAGCTCTGACAGCGACCACACCGCCAGTCCGACCGCGATGAGATCCACTTTGCGCCACGTGAACCCGATGACCGCCAGCGCGAACGCGATCAGGGCAACCACGATCAGGACGGTGTTCAAGCTCATGGGCGCTATTGTCCACACGCGGTGCTGAATCTGACCGGCTTAGCGCTCACGCCCGGAGCCCAGCGCAGCTGGTGGCTTCGCTAGGCGCTCGCCCTCGAAGAGACGCACCGTCGCCCACCCTTGACCGGCGAGGTCAAGGCCGACGTCGTCATCGTCGGCGGTGGCTTCACCGGTCTGTGGACCGCCTACTTCCCGACCGAGCGCAACCCGAACCTGGGGGTGGTGGCGCTCGAGCAGGACATCTGCGGGGGCGGCCCGAGCGGACGCAATGGCGGATTCGCCAGCGGCTGGTGGGACGAGCTCCGCGGGCTGGTCACCCAGTACGGGGCCGACCCGGCGGTCAAGGCGTGCCGCGCAATCTCGAAGAGCATCGGCGGGATCGAAGAGTTCTGCGAGAAGCATGGCGTCGACGCCTGGTTTCATCGGGGCGGTTACATGTACGCGATCACGGCGGCGGCCCACGAGAGGCTGCGCGACGAGATGGTCGAGCTGGCAGCCGAGGTCGGCGCGGAGGACGAGCTCGTCGCTCTGACACCCGCGGAGTTGAAAGTGAGACGGCAGAGGAAAGAGGGCGCGAACCCGGGTTTGTCGTTGCGCAGCTCGCGAAGACGCCACGCCGGATGGGCTACCTACCGGGCCGGACTAGATCTCCGAGGAGGTGGACGCCCCACCCTTTCGGCATCAGGCGCTCCGACATCACAGAGGCCTGGAACATGAACCCGTTCATCGCCAGGTAGGTGGGATCCGCGACGACGCGCATGTCGTAGACGTTCAGCCCCGACGCCTCGGCGTGCCCGCGAATCGCCTCGACGGTGTTGGCGCGGTACTGCACTGCGAACGTGTCCGCCTCCTCACGTCCGTAGAAACGGGGCACGATGCGCCGCTGGAGGGCCGGGATCGCCTTGCCGATCCGGTTGGCGAGCATCAGCGGGTTGCGCGTGTTCGGCGTGAGAAACACGAAGTGGCCGCCCGGCCGGAGAACGCGACGGACTTCATGCAGCGTGACGGCAGGGTCCCTCAGGTGTTCGAGCACCCACAGGCAGACGACCAGGTCGAACGTCTCGTCCACGAACGGCAGCCGCTCGCCCACGCCCCTGACCACCGGCAAACCCGCCGCACGGTGCTCGGCGAGTGACGGCGAGTCCGGGTCGATGCCCGCCGCCAGTTTGACGTCTCGCCAGATGAGCTCCACCACGCCGCCCCGCCCGCATCCGAGGTCGAGCACGCGGCTCTGCGCTGTCGTGTGGCTGCGCACCATCGCCTCGAGCTGGTCACCGCTCGATCTCCAACCCGGACGAATCGCCTGATAGCGCTCCCGGTAGGCGTTCTGAACCGGAAGCGGCAGGAACGCCCGATCCTCTGCCTGCGCCATGCAGTGGGCATTCTGACCTCAGGCGTGCTGTGCCGCAACCTTCAGGTCGGCAACAAACGACGACATTGCGACCTCACCCGACTGTTGGTCGGCGGCCCGCAGGATCGAGGACGGATGCACTGTGGCCAGGATGGGGACGCCCAACGGTGAAGCCAGGAGCTCGCCACGCGAACTTGCTCACCCGGAACGCGGGTCCCATCACCGACTGAGCGGCGGTGGCGCCCAGGAGAACGATCAACCGCGGCCTGACGGCCTCGATCTCCGCCTCGAGCCAGGGCCGGCAGGCCCGCACCTGGGCCGCGTTCGGCTTTGCGTGCAGCCGGCGCTTGCCGCGTCGAGTCCATCGGAAGTGCTTCACGGCGTTCGTCAGATAGACCCGGCGGCGATCGATGCCCGCCTCTTCCAGCGCCGTGTCGAGGAGACGTCCGGCCGGACCGACGAAAGGCTCGCCCTGGAGGTCCTCCTGGTCACCGGGCTGCTCGCCCACCAGCATCAGGCGCGCGTGCTCGCTGCCTTCGCCGAAAACGGTCTGGGTCGCGCTCTGCCACAGGTCGCAGGCCCTGCACGTGGCCGCGGCCTTCCTCAGCTCCTCGATATTTCGCGCCACTCTTCAGAAACGCGTGACCACGGGTCGAATTGGGAATAACACATACGTATGGCGAAAGGAGATTTTGTCGAGGTCCTCGTTGATGCCGGCGGCGGCGCCTCCCGCGAGTACGTGATCGAGGCCACCCGTGCCGGGCGCAGCGTCGAGGTTCGCAGCTCACGGACGACGGTCGAGGTTCGCGAGCTCACGCGCAACGGAGGCGTGGTCCGGACCGCGCGATTCGTGTCGCCGCGAGTCCTTGCGGTGGTCGAACACCCCAAAGCGGCTTAACTAGACTCCCGCCTGTGGAGGACCTGCTCGCCGCGTGGGATGGCGAGTCTGTCTCGACTCACCGCGACCGCGCCACCGACACGTGGATGTTCATCTGCGTCCACTCCACCAGGCTTGGTCCCGCCGCGGGCGGTACGCGCATGAAGCACTATCCCCGGCCCGCTGACGCCCTGGCCGACGGCATGCGCCTCTCCGAGGCGATGACCCTGAAGTTCGCCAGCGTTCACTTCCCGTACGGCGGCGGCAAGGCCGTCATCGCGCTGCCGGCTCCCGAGACCCCCAAAGGTGAGGCGCGGTCGCGACTCCTTCACGAGTTCGGCGCGTTCGTCAACTCGCTCGGCGGCACTTACAGCTGCGCCCCGGACATGAACACGTCGGCGGCCGACATGGACCTGATCGCGCAGGTGACGCCCTACGTCTTTTGCAAGACGGAGGCGGCGGGCGGCTCCGGCGACACCGCTCCCGACACGGCGGTCGGCGTCCTTCACGGCATCCGCGCCAGCTGCCGCTACGCGTTCGGCTCGGATGACCTGAGCCGGCGGACGGTCCTGGTGCAGGGCGCCGGTGGGGTCGGAGGCAAGCTCATCGAGCTGCTGGCAGACGCGGACGCGACCGTGCTCGCGAGCGACATCGACCCTCAGCGCCAGGCGGCTCTCTCGAACAGAGGCGTCAGGATCGTCGCCCCCGAGGCAGCCTTGACCACCGAGTGCGACGTGCTGTCGCCATGTGCGACCGGCGGGATCATCAACGCACGCTCGATTCCCGAGCTGCGCTGCCGAGTGATCGCCGGCGCCGCCAACAACCAGCTCGAGGATCCCGCCGACGCCGACCTTCTGCGTCAGCGGGGCCTGGTCTACGCGCCGGACTTCGTCATCAACGCCGGCGGGATCCTTCATGGCGGCGGGATCGAGGGCCTGCGCTGGACCCGGGATGAGCTCGACGCAAATCTCGAAGCGATCGGAGACGCCGTCTACGCGATCCTGCAGTCAGCCGATCGCGACGGGATCAGCACCGAGGCCGCGGCGCGCAAGATCGCTCTCCAGCGGCTCGAGCGCGCTCAGGGCCTGCGGGCGCGGATGTAGGCGCTCCCGACCTTGCCCACGCCGGGCAGGTTCTGGATCGCGTGGACTTCGAACTCTGGCTCCGCAAAACCGGCGCCGACCAGCGCGGCGCGGTATTCGTCGATCGGGATCGTGCCCGATATGCAGCCCGCCCACGAATCCAGGCGCTTCTTGAGCGCGGGGCTCAGCGGCTCCAGCTCGACCATGTCCGCCACCGCAAACCGGCCGCCGGGTCGCAGGACCCGGTGCGCTTCTCTGATCACGGCGCCCTTGTCCTCCGCGAGGTTGATCACGCAATTCGAGATCACGACGTCGACCGACGCGTCGGGCAGCGGGACGCTCTCGATCGATCCTTTCAGGAAACTCGCATTCCCAATGCCGGCTTGATCTCGGTTGCGGTTGGCAAGCTCGAGCATCTCGTCGGTCATGTCGACGCCGTACGCATGCCCGCCTGGCGACACGCGTCTCGCTGACAGCAGGACGTCGAGGCCGGCCCCCGACCCCAGGTCGAGCACGACCTCGCCGGGCCGCAGGCCGGCGAGCATCGTCGGGTTGCCGCAGCCGAGGCTCACCGCGTCTCTCAGGCCGATCTCTTCGAGCTCCTCAGCCGGGTAGGCCCCTGCGCATCCGCAGTCCGGTCCGTCACTCTCACAGCACCCGAGCACCGTCAGCTGCCTGGCGGCGGTCGCGTAATGCGACCGGACCGCTTCCTTGACCTCGCTCATGTCAACACTCCATTCAAGGCACCTGGCCGAATCCATCGATAAGCGTCGATGGATAGCGTAGCATGATTTGCGCGTGTTGAAAGAGCTTCCGGTAATTCGCGAGCGAGGGGTGTGCTGCGCCCTGCCCGCTGTGAAGGCGAGCTGGGCCGAGGAGCGAGCCGAACTGATGAAGGCCCTCGCCGACCCGACGCGCCTGACCATGGTCGCGTCGCTGTGGAAGGCGGCGGCGCCGATCTGCATCTGCGACTTCACCGCCGGCCTCGAGCTCACACAACCCACCATCTCCCACCACATGGCAAAGTTGAAAGAGGCCGGGCTGGTCGAGTCGGACAAGCACGGCATCTGGATCTACTACCGCCTTCGCGACAAACTGCCAACAGAAACACGAAAGTTGCTAAGCCAACTGCTCGATTAAGTTTTCGCCGTTACTGTTACCGCGTGCGCGTGAGCGGGGCTGCCCTCGTTGTGATGCTCGCGTTTGCGGCGTGCAGCAACTCGAACCCCACGTCGGGCCGCACCCCGTCCTCTCCGTCGGCCTCGAGTTCCACGACAACTCCATCCGGCGCCGAGTCGCCCATCCCCAGCGGCTCACCCGGACCGCCAAGCCTCGTCCACTGCACCGGTGCCGTGCCTGCAGGCGACAACCTGGTCATCGGCACCGTGGTCGGTGACCCGACGGTGGTCGTGCGCGACATCCAGGATCCAGCCAACGCCAAGAACCTTTGCAGCTTCGACTCGAACGTTCTCTCGCCGCAGTTCGTGAGCGCCTCCTCGGTCGCCTATGAGACGGCGGACAACCAGATCGTCATCGCTTCACTCGCGGGCGGCCCCACCACCCTAGTCGCCTCGTATCGGACCGGCGTCCTCGGTTCGGGGCAATACGCGGTCAGCCCCGACGGCCATTCCGTCACCTATCTCGATGGAAATGCGTGGCGGCTCGTCAGCCCATCAGGCAACCGCGTCCTGTCCACTTTGCCGGCAGTGCCAGGCCGCGGCGTCAGCCCAGACCAGGACGACAGCTTCCTCAGCTTCTCACCTGATGGCACCTACGTCGCCCTTTTCCAGACCTTCCACGTGGGCGGAACCGGCGAGACCGCGCCCGACCAGATCCGCCGCGCCAGCGACGGCGCGCTCGTCTACTCCACGTCAGGCATGACGATGGCGGTCTGGGCGTCGGTGCCAAGCCGCTTGTTCTTCCGCGAGGCAACCGCAAACATCCACCGCTGGGATCCGTCCGCCGGCCTGTCCTCGATGACCACGCTGCAGTGGATCCGCCCGCACCAGTCGCCGGACGGCCGCTGGATCGCCTACACGTTCCGCACGGCCAGCGGCATCGGCGGCATCGGTTTCTACAGCGTGCAGTCGAACAGCGTGTCCAACACCACGCCACCCGGCCGCTCGGGCGTCAAGGTCCTCACCAACGACCTTGTCTGGTACATCGGCGAGCGTGCGTGCTCGACCTGTTTCGGCGGCCAGCCGCAGCCGACCGGAGTCACCTACATCTACAGCATCGCCGGTGCGTCAGAGATCACGTCACGCCTGGCGGCCGTCAACGACGCATGGCCGCACCTCACCGCTCCAGCGCTCTAGCGTTCGGTCAGGCCATCTCGCGGCGCCGCTGCTCGCGATGCTCGCGGTCTTCAGGACCGACCATCCGCTCCATCACACCACGGTATTGAAGCAGCGCCAGGCGCATGCCTTCTGTCCTGTCGCGCGACGTGTAGCCAAGCCGGTGCGCCTTCTGCACCTCTTGCGGCAGGTCGCGCTCGGTTAGGGGATGGCCGCGTTCGCGAAGCACGGACATGACCAGCGCCTCTGCCTCGCGCACCGCCTGCTCCGGCGCGTCGACGAACTTCATCTCGACCTCGTCCCACTGGCCCACGTAGTGGTCGCGGGACTCCGCCGGTAGCGGCCGCAGCTTCGGCCGAGGCCGGCCCAGGCCGGCAGCCCGAACGAGGAAAAGCAGGACCACCACCACCAGGGCGACGATGAGGATCGTGATCAGGGTTCCTGTGTCCATCTGAGTCGGCACCTCCAAATGAAGGAACGCCAGCACTGCGCCTTCGACCCGTTCAGAGATTCGAGTCGATAAGAGGGGCTCGAAGCCGGAATCCGCGATTACATTTCGGGCGTGGTTGCATCTTCCGCAGCGCTGGCCTCGGGCCGAGATCGGGCGCCCTGGGGTCAGGCCCTGGCCAACCGGCGCTTCCGCTGGCTGCTGCTGGTGTTGGCGGGCGTGCCGATCGGCCTGGCGTACGTCTGGTACGGCTTCTTCAAACCGCTCTTGTCGGACGAGGCGACCGACTTCGTCAACACCTACCTGGCCGGCGCCCGCGTTCTCGCGAGCGGCGGCGATCCCTATCAGTGCAACGTCGGCTTGTGCGGCGGACATCCCCATTACCTCCTCTTCTATCCACCGCTGCCCTTCTGGCTCGCTCAGCCGCTGATCGGTTTCGACGAAAAGGTTGTCGCCGGCGTCGCACTGGTGGTGGCGAACGTCTTTCTTCTCTGTTTTGTCTGGCTCGTCGTGCGGGCTTTGCGCGCTCGCGACCCACAGTTCACGCTGATCGTGCTGCTCGCGTCGATCAGCTTTCCGCCGACGCTCACGGAGGTCCAGAACCGCAACCTGCAGGTCGCGGTGCTCATGCTCAGCGCCGTCTTGCTGCTGGCATGGCTGAGCGGCGATCGCTGGTGGGGCGGTCTTGCTCTCGGCGTGGGACTGGCGATCAAGCTGATCCAGGCGCCACTCTTGCTCCTCAGCATTTGGGGTCGAAGATTCGTGCTGGCTGCGGCATGCGCCGTCTCATGGGCCGTGTTGTGGATGGTGGCCGCACCGCAGTTCCTGCCCGAATACCTGCTGAAGGTTGCACCCGCGCAGGCGCAGGGATCAGGTGAGGTGATCAACGTCGCTCCGTTCGGAACGGTGAATCGCCTCCTGCATCCGGAGACCCTCTACAACTCGGGACAGGGCGGAGGCGTGGTCGTGCTGGCCCTCGCCGCGCTGGCCGGCGTTGCGGTCGTGATCTTCACGGTGTGGCGCCTCGGTGCTCCGCGAGCCGACCGCCAGGGACGCGCCCTCGAGCTCGCTGCCGGAGTCGCAGCCTCGCCGCTTCTGGTGACCCTCGCGTATGCGGGTCAATTCGTTCTCCTTCTGCTGCCGATGGTCGTGCTTCTCGATTTCGGCTTAAGGTCGCGAACGCGTTCGATCGTCATCGCAGTGATCGTCAGCTGGGTCATGGTGGGACCGTCCTACCTGGCGTTCACCAACGCGATGGCTGCTGGATTCGGGTTTCCGCTGCTGTTCCAGCTCTGGGCGAACTCGGCGGTCGCCGGTGTGGTCGTGCTGTGGCTGGCCGCGCTGCAGGCGCTGAAGCTGCACGCGTTGGGAGCTGGGCCGGTCTCCTAAGCCACCCGCCGCATGCGGCGCGTTGTACTCGAGTGGAGCTCCGGCAGGCCGTGCTGTGGAGCAGCCTGCTGCTGGGGGGTCAGGCTACAGACACGCTCACCACCGCGATCGATCGGGCCCGAGGCGCCATCGAGTCAATGCCTCCCAGCGCGAAGCTGCTCGAGACAGGCGGCGTCAGCCTGCTCTGGACCTTCAAGCTGATGGTCGCGGCGGGGGCGGCGGCCGCCCTGATCGCAGCCGCACGCAGGGTGTGCGAAGAGGATCACCGCCTGTCACGAATCACGTTCCGCGTGTCGCTCGTCTTGGTCCAGGCGGTGACCATCTGTCTTGCCATCGCGTCGCTCAGCAACCTCGCGCTGCTGAGCGAGATCCAGGGCTGAATCCCAGGCCTGCGTCGCGCGCACGACCCGCCACATCACCGCGTCACATCGGCTGGAACGTCTGCCGGCGCTGTGTACTAGTACAGGCCGGGGCGCAACCGACCGGTTTCGCGGGCGGGCTTGATCTTCTCTGGTCGATGCCGGTCCCAGGCTTGCACGCAGCTCTCGCACGTGCAGCCGGGACCAGCTGAGAGCGACCGCGAGCGTCGCGGTCCGCGGATCAGTTGCAAGAACGTTTCAACGATATTTCTGCGACGTAGTGCTGCCATGTTGCCTCCGAGTTAGGGGTCCGTTAGCAGGATTAACGACGCTAGCGTCAAAAACCTGCTTCCAGGCAGGTTTGGTTAGTTCCAGGCCATTCAGCGTTAGAGCTTTCCATCGAGGGGTTTCGGGGTCGAATTTCAAGTCGTAGTCAGCGATTCAGGAGGGTTTCATGCATAGGTTTCGATTGGCCATCCTCGGGGCCGCCGCGGCGACTCTGCTGCTCGGCGGCGCCAGCGCGCTGGCCATGCAAGAGGGCGCGGGTGGAACCGACCCCGACTCCCACGGCGACGCCGTGGCCTCTGCGGCTCGCAACTGTCCACACGGAGCGAGCGGCGTCCACGGCAAGTGCGTGAGCGCGATCGCCTCGACCGAGGGACAGGAGAACCGCGACGGCGCCCAGTCCGATCGGGTCCACGCTTGCCAGGCCGCCGACAAGGCCGAAGACGCCACTGAGACGAAGCCTGCCAGGGGCGACAAGGCCGCGAAGGCCGCCGGCAGGACGGAGGACAGGACCGAGCACGACACGTGGGTCGCCTGTGTGCATGCGGCAACCGGGTCCGGCAGCTGATCCGATGACCTGGTAAACCGTGTGACCAACAGGAAAACGAAGGGGCGGAGCCTCGGCTCCGCTCCTTTCTTTTTTGGCTTTTAGGCCTGCGCGGGTGGTGGCGGCGGCGGAGTCATCGGTGCCGGGCCCGCCTGCTGTCGCTCGAACCAGGTGATGACACCGGCCGTGATCGCCGTGCTGTACGGGATCGTGAACAGCAAGCCGATGCAGAGGAGGCAGAAGCCGAGACCGCCGATGAGCCGGGCGACGTAGATCAGGAGTCCGGCGACCACGCTGTTGTTCGGGTTGCTCGTGGACATCTGCCAGATCCCGTTGACGTCGAAACCACCCGAGAACCCGGTGCGATACGTGTTGAGAACGATCGCCGGGGTCAGAAACGCGAGGAACAGGCTCAGCGCGAAGCTGATCAGCTGGCCGAAGCCGTTGGGGCCCGAATAGGTGCCGTTTTGGCTGGTGTTGGCGCCGATGCTCCCAAGGACGATGCCCGGAATCGCGAAGACGAGTCCCCACACCAGGAGGACCACGAACAGCACGATTCCCCGCTCGAGGTGAAAGCCGGCGGGGGGTAGCTCACGCCGTCCGGCGCGGTAGTTGTCGATGAGCATCACGAGCCAGCCCGCCAGTGCGATCCAGCCGACGATCGGGATGATGAAGATCAGGCCCTGGAGGATCATCTTGCCGAACCAACCCGGATCCTGGAACGGCCACGAAAAACTGTCGCCTACGCTCGTCACGGGCGGAGAGTGTAAGGCCTAACGAGTAGCCGCGGACGCCGACTTTTGGAGCAATGCGAGCTTGGTAGATCTCCTGGGTCACCTCATGCGCCCAGCCGGCGGGCTCGACGCCGGCCGGCTCCGAACCCGGGCGCTCATACAGCCTGGCTGCGCCGACGTTCCCCGACACGACGCCGAGCCACATGCTCCGATAACCGAGAGCGACCAACCTTTCCGCGATAGCGGCCAGCAGTCGGGTGCCGATTCCCTGGCCTCTGAACTCGCTCGGCACATGGACCGACTCGAGCCGGGGTTCGGGCTCGCGCGCGGCAAACGTCAGCGCGAAGCCAGCAATTGTGGCCGGGCTGGATGCCACGAGAAGGAGAGTGTCTGGCTTTGCCGCGTCGTCGCGCAGGTGCTCGAGCCGTTGCGCTTGATCCATGAACGGGCGAAGAACGTCTGGATCGACGAGCTGCGCGTATGAGTCTGCCCAGTGCGGACCTTGATCTCGCCGATTCGCGGCAGGTCTCCAGCCGTGGTTTCACGAAACTGGATCGCTTGATGATTGAACATAAGGGCCTGGTCCCTGATAGGGCCCTACAAATGTCCCGCCGCCACTGGGTCACACACTCCATTGCAACGGGCCGGCAACCAGCCTTGACTAAAGCCTGGTCCGCTGCCGTACCGGGTGCCTCAAGAGCGTCGCTTTCCCGATGCGACAGCGGATCGCCATTTTCCTGGCTGGGCGGGGTATCAGCCGGTCGTCACCGCGTCCACGAACAACTGGCCGCACCATGCGTTGGGTTGTCGATCTGGAGGCCAAGCCCGCGAACGCATTTGCACGTTCGAACTCTTGTGGCCCACGCGCGCAATGAGCGAACAAGTGTGACTAACGAACGTCGGCTATTTCACTTGCAATCGAATCCCAAAATGACCAAGGGACTCCTTGGGCATGGGTCCCGTGCCAGTGGGACCCAATGCCGATTGCCCCTGCCCGTCCCCCCGCGGAGAATCGTGATTGAAGGAGGGAGTGCAGCATCCTGTTGGTTATAAGGGTGGTCGCGCAAGTCGTGCGGCTGCTGGAGCGCCGGCGCCA
>DASPXA010000069.1:0-2248 GCA_035637495.1 Verrucomicrobiia bacterium | reverse complement strand
TGCGGGCGCCCGGTGGGCCGGTAGACCTGGATCGTTATGCCCTTCGGGAAGGCTCGCGATTCGACCAGGTCAAGCGCTATGTCCGGGCCGGTGTCGGGGAATAGCCGCGTGCCCTGGCCGACGACCACCGGGACGATGAGCAGATTCATCTCATCGACGAGGTCGTTCTCGAGCAGCCACCGGGTCAGGACGCCGCTGCCGTGCACCTGCAGCTCACCCGCCGGCCTGGCCTTCAGCTCGCCGATGGCCGCCGCGAGGTCACCGGAAAGGACGGGCGTGTCCGCCCAGCGCGGTTCGGTGAGCGTGTTCGATGCGACGTACTTGGGCTTGGTGTTCAAGGCACCTACGATGGGGTTCCCCAGATCTTCCCGCACGCCCCAGTAGCCGGCGAAGAGCTCGTAGGTCCGCCGCCCGAACAGGAACGCGTCGGCGCGCTGGTAGGTCTGGTCGACGAACGTCATGGCCTCGCTGTCGAACAGCGGCCTGGCCCACCCGCCGCGCTCGAATCCGCCGCTGCGGTTCTCATCCGGCCCGCCGTTTCCCTGCACCACTCCATCGACGGAGACCTGCGTGGTGGTCGTCAGTTTCATGATCGCGGTTCCCTTCTCGTTGGTTTGGCCGTCATCCGGTAACACCGGACCGCCGCGCCGAAACCTCGGTCATCGCGCCCGCTCCGCGAGATGGCAGCGGACATGGCGTCTCCCTTCCTGTCGTCGTTGACCTGCGCTTGGCCTGTAGCGAGTGAGGCGTGGATTGAGCGAACGACCAGCGCGCCGTCTCCCACTGCCGCCGCCACGCGCTTCGTGGAGCCTCTGCGGACGTCGCCGATCGCAAAGACGCCCGGGCGCGTGCACTCGAGCAGGAGCGGACCGCGGTGCGCCCCGTTCCAGTGCCGGGGGAAGTCGGGGTGGCGTCTCGCCTCCTCGCCCGTGACCACGAAGCCCTTGTCGTCCTGGCCCACGCACTGGACCAGTCCTTCCGACCTCGGGGAGGCGCCGATCATGGCGAAGAGCGCCGAGGTCTCGACCCGGCGGTCGGGACCCGCACCCGAGATCACCACGGCTTCGAGCTTCTCGTCCCCCTCGAGCGATCGCACCTCACACCCGGACCAGACGCGAACGTTCGACTTGGCTTCGATCTGGTCGACCAGGTAGCGCGACATCGCCGCCTCAAGCGGGCGCCGGGTCACGACGTGGACCTCGCGCGAGTGGCCGGCCAACTTGACCACGGCCTGCCCGGCCGAGTTCGCTCCGCCTACGACCACGACGTCTTCCCCCGAACACTGCTGCGCCTCGATGTGCGTCGCCGCGTAGTAAAGGCCCAGGCCCTCGAGCCGATCCGCGTTCTCCGCGGGCAGCCGGCGATAGTCCGCGCCCGGCGCCAGGACGACGCATCGGCCGCGGACGCGCTGACCGTCGGCTAGCCCGATCTCGCGGAAGCCGCCGTCGTGCGGCTCTGAGACCTGGGTGGCCTCATGGACGCTGGAGATCACGGCGCCGAACTTTCGCGCCTGGAGCGTCGCCCGCCGGGCGAGCTCGGCGCCGGTGAGGCCCGTCGGAAAGCCGAGGTAGTTCTCTATCCGCGCGCTCGTGCCCGCCTGACCGCCCGGGGCGAAGCGCTCGACCACGAGCGTGCTGAGGCCCTCGGAGCAGGCGTAGACCGCCGTGGCGAGCCCGGCCGGGCCGCCGCCGAGCACCACGACGTCGAAGCTCTGGCCGTCGACCTGCGCTCGTAGCCCGAGCTCATCGGCGACCGACGTCACAGTCGCTCGCCGGATGACGCTGTCGGAGCGGACCAGGACCGGGCATTCGGCCTCCCCGATGCCAAGCCCTTCGATCAGGATCCGGCTGTCGGCGTCGGTGGCGAGGTCGTGCCAGGTGAAGGGAACGAGGTTGCGCTCCAAGAGCTCCCTTACGGCGAAGGATTCTCCCGACCATCGTGAGCCGATCAGCCGCTGCTGACCCAGACCGCGGCCCTGAAGCCACTCTCGGCGGGTGACCATCGTCCGCAGGAGCAGGTCGCCTAGCTCGGCCGTGGTCGCGACGACCCGGCGCACATCCTCCGGCGGGAGCGCCACGAGCGAGGTAGGCTCGGCCGCGTACCCGGCGGCAAGGGTCGGCTCGCCGGTGAACATCGAGATGTCGGCGGCGAACGTTCCCGCCCTGCACTGGGTGAAGTACCGATCGCCCTCCGGCGCGTGGTCGATGATGTCGATGGCTCCGCTCTGGACCACGTAGAGCGGGGTCTC
>DASPXA010000068.1:0-28418 GCA_035637495.1 Verrucomicrobiia bacterium | reverse complement strand
CAACGCTCCCTATGACACTGGCTTTGCATTTGTGCGGGATCCGGCAATCCACGCCGGCAGCTTTTCGACCACCGCCGCCTATCTCCGAACGGAGGCGCTGGCGCGACCGGTCTACGGCAACCTGGCCGTCGAGATGTCGCGCCGCGCTCGCGCGCTTCCGGTGTGGGCGACGCTGTGCGCGTACGGGCGCGATGGGTATCGCGCCATGGTGGAGAGGCATCTTGCACTCGCGCAGCGCGTCGCGGACCAGGTGGATGAGGCGCCGGACCTCGAGCGCCTGGCGGATGTGCCGCTCAATGTGGTCTGTTTTCGCTTCCATCCGCCTGACGTTCCAGAGGCGGACCTCGATGAGATGAACCGGAGGCTGGGCGCGATGGCCCTGGAAGACGGTCGCGTCTACTTCGGCACGACCGAGTACGCGGGTAAGGTCTCGTTTCGGCCGGCTGTGGTCAACTGGCGGACGCGCAGACGTGGACCTCATCGTGACGGTCGTACGAGAGTTGGGCGCGAAACTCCTGGCTACGGCGCGGGAAGGCTGATCGGCGGCCGCTCGGAGTCAGCCGGTTTGGCTGGGGCGACCTCGCGGTTGGCCTGGAGGACGTCCTCGATCCTGCGTGCGAGTCGCTTCATCTCGCGGTCTCCGCGGTCCAGCCGGTTGACGATCTGGAGAAGGATCTCGTCCTGATGCATCAGGTGGTTCATCAGTGCCTTGAGCTCTTCCTCGCCCTTGACGTTGAGCTCGAAGTCCTGCTGCGCGCGCAGGCGCTCGCGATCCGCGAGTCGGTTCAACGACATCAGCGCGACTGAGACCCAGACCAGGACCTCGACGCTCAGGATGAAGTTGAGGAAGAGAAACGGGTAGCGGTCCCACGGCCGGATCAGGTTGAAGGCGTTGAGCCCGATCCAGACGACCATGATCCCGACCTGGACCAGGACGAAGACCCAGCTGCCGACCAGGCGCGCAAAGTCGGCGGCGACGCGGTCGGGGAACGTGAGGCGGCGCTCGACCTCGCGGTTCAGATCACGGACCGGGGGATGATCGTGCTGGTGCTTGATCAGGTCGCGTGCAATGTCTTCGATTTCTCGGGCGATCGACATTCGGGGTGTTTTTTCCTCTGGGGTTGCTGCGATGCAGGGCGGTTTAGCCCATAGCTTGGCGCAAATGGACCCTGCCTGGCTACAGAAAGTAAGGAGTTCTCCTTAGGCGTTTTTGACTGCGCGCCACATCAGAAACACGGGAATGCGCTGCCATCGGGCTCCTGCGGGGTTTCCAGCCAGGGTCTCGTTCGGAGCTGCCGGCTCGCGCAAGGCCTCGATTCTGAGGTCGTTTCGCTCCAGGGCTCTCGAATAGCTCTCGAGCGGATAGGCCCAGCCCTTGAAGTGCATGTGCCTGCCGTCCCGCTCCATCGGTGCGTCTATCGCGCGCCGTTCATCCAGGTAGCTGCCCTCGATCAGGAAGGGCGAGCTGGCGGATTTCTCGAGAAACCTTCCGGCGTCCTGGAGCGGATGGGTGATCGACGCACATAGGGCGCCGCCGCGTTTGAGCACGCGGGCTCCCTCGTCGAGGGCGGCGTTCATGTCGTCGAAGTCCATCAACGAGTTGTAGAAGACCGCGAGGTCGAAGACGCCATCGGGAAAGGGAAGCGCCTCGGCGTCTGCCTGCAAGCATGAGATGGATGGCTCTGCCTCGCGTGCCATTCGGATCAGCGTTGAAGAGGAATCGATTGCAACGATGTGGTGTCCGCGAGCCGCAAGGTCGCGACTGACTCGACCTTCACCGCATGCGACATCGAGGGTCCTGCCACGCGGTGGCGGGACGAGCTCAAAAAATGCTGGTGAGTAGCTCCAGTACGAGTCGAAGCCGGGAGTCGTGGCCCATACAGCCCAATCACCGGCGTTCTTCTCCCAGTGCTCGCGGGACATGCCGCCAATCATCAGGCGCATACTGCGTTCGTGACGCGCCCGCGCATCGACCTGCGCTGCTCATTCTGTGGCAAGAAGAAGGAGCAGGTCAGGAAACTGGTCGCGGGTCCTGGAGTGTTCATCTGCGACCGATGCGTGGTGCTTTGCAACGAGATCATCAACGAGCCACAGCCTCCGACAACGCCCGTGATGCCACCGGAGGCAAAATGGGTCGGTGCGAGTCGCTCCAGGACGCCATGGTGGCGCCGTCTGTTCCACAGTGAGGTCGCTGCCCCGGCTTAATCAGCGGTAGTCGTGTGAGCGCTGGGCCGGGCGAGGAACGCCGGTCAGCGCCTCGATGTGGCTGGCCAGGACTGAGTGCACGCCGTCCTGGCGCTGCATGACTCCGTCGATGATCAGGATCGGCTGGCGGTTGGCGACCTGGCGGTAGCGTTCGTAGACCTCGGGCTTGATCGTCACGTTGACCTGCCCGTACTCGTCTTCGAGCGTGAAGAATCGAATCTTCTTCGCGGTCGAAGGCGCCTGGCGAGTGATGACCAGACCGGCGACGCGCACGAGTTTGTTGTTGGCGATCGCCGGCAGCTTGTTGCTTTCGAGCGCACCCATGGCGCGCAGACGGTCGCGGCAGAAATGGATGAGGTGATGCCCGGTCGAGAGGTCGGAGATGCGGTACTCGAGCTGGTTGGCGTCGAAGGCATCGATCTGCGGCAGCGCCGGAGCGGTGGCGTTGAGGCGCAGCTCGGCCTGCTTGTCGATGCCGCGCCTCAAGCCTTTGCCGTGCCAGCGTTCCTGCCAGCCCCAGAGCAGGTCGCGTCGGGGCCGGCCCAGCGCGTCGAACGCGCCGACCATGACGAGGTTGCGGACCGCGCGTGGGCCGATCTGACCGCCGCGAAGGCGCGCGAGAAAGTCGTCAAAGGATCGGTACTGTCCGCCCCGATTTCGCTCCTCGACGATGGCCTTGCGACCGTCCTCGCCGAGGTCGCGGACGTAGTTGAGGCCGATGCGCATCGCGAGCTCGGTCTTAACAGGCGGGGTTGACTCGATCGGTACGCTGGAATCGGTTGGAAGGCGGGGGAGGGGCCTGGAACCGAAGGGAGGGCCCCCGGTAGGAGGTATTTCTGCAGGCAAAATGCCTGATTTCCCGTCAGTGCCGGCAGACGCGGGATTCAAATCCCCCTGAAAGCCGCGAGTGCCGGCAGACGCGGGAAATTCGACGTTGTGAGGCAACCATTCTGGAAGGCAGCGCACGTCCGAGCGGTTGATGTCCACAGGCAGCGCCTTCATCCCGTGGCGCTTCAGGTCCTCGACCAGAACGCTCGGGTGATAGAACCCCATGGGCTGGTTGTTCAGTAGCCCGCAGCCAAACTCGACAGGGTGGTGCAGCTTCAGCCACGCCGTCTCGTAGGCCGTGCGGGCAAACGCGGCCGCATGCGAGCGGCAGAAACCATAGACCGCGAACCCTTGCACGGCCGCGAACAGCTGGTCGGCCACCTCGCAAGGTACCCCGTTGGCGAGGCAGCCGCCGATGAACTCGTCCTCGAGCGATGACATCTCGACGCGGTTCAGGTGCCGCGTCATCGCGCGGCGAAACCCGTCCGCGCGTCCGGGTTTCATGCCCGCGACGAACATCGCGATCTCGATGATCTGCTCCTGGTAGAGGATCACGCCAAGCGTGTCCTTGAGGATCGGCTCGAGCAGCGGATGCGCGTAGGTGACCTGCTCGCGACCCTGCTTGCGGCGGATGTATGGATGGACCGCGTTGCCCTGGATCGGTCCAGGTCTGATGATGGCGACCTCGACCACCAGGTCGTTGAATGTTTGCGGCCTGGTCCGCGGCAACGTCTGCATCTGGGCCCGCGACTCGATCTGGAACACACCGATGGTGTCCGCCTCGCCGCACATATGGAAAACGGCTGGATCTTTCAGCGGCAGCTGATCGAGGTCCGGCCGGACGCCGGTGGTGTCCTTGATCAGCTCGAGCGCCTCGGCCACGACCGACAGAGTCCGCAGGCCGAGCATGTCCATCTTGATGAGGCCCAGATCCTCGACGTCGTCCTTGTTGAACTGGACTACGCGGCGTCCCTCCATCGTCGCCGGTTCGACGGGCGCGATGTCTACCAGGGGTTCCCCGGTGACGAGCATCCCTCCGTTGTGAATCGAGAGATGGCGGGGAAATTCGATGACCTCCCGGCACAGCTCGAGGAACTGCTGCCAGCTCTGTGGCCTCATGTCGGGAGGTGGAACCGCGCCGGTCATCGAGTCTTCGACGTCTTCTGTGAACCAGCGGTCGACGCCTTTGGCCAGACGGTCTAGCAGCTCGGCCGAGAAGCCGAGAGCCTTGCCGACCTGTCGGATCGCCATCCGCGGCTGGAACGTGACGACGTTGCAGACCATCCCGGTCCGCTCCCAGCCGTACTTTTCGTAGATGTACTGGATGACCTGCTCGCGGTGCTCGGTCGAGAAGTCGATGTCGATGTCGGGCGTGCTGGTCATCTCCTCGTGGAGAAATCGCTCGAAAAGCAGGTTGTGCTCGATCGGATCGACACGTGTGATCCCGAGCACGTACGCGACTATCGAGTCCGCGGCTGAGCCTCGGCCCTGACCTGGCACTCCGCGCTCGCGCGCAAAACGCATCAGGTCCCAGTTGATGAGGAAGAACTCGGCGAGGCCTGTCTTCTCGATCACCTCCAGCTCGTGCTGGAGCCGATGCGTCACCGCCGAGGTGATCGGCCTGTATCGCTCGCGGACGCCTTCGAAACACAGCTTGTAGAGGAAGGAGAACGGAGTCTCGCCCTCCGGCACCGGGTAGCCGGGAAACCGAACCTTGCGAAAGTCGAGGTCGACGTCGCACTCCTGGGCGATCTCCCACGGCGTGGCCAGTGCCTCCGAATGGCCGTTGAAAAGCGGTCGCATCTCTGCTCCGCCCTTGAGGTGGTGCTCCGAGTTGGGAAACAGGTGCGCCCGCGCCTCTTCGAGGGTGGCGCGATGGCGGATCGCGACCAGCACGTCGTGAAGACGGCGGCGTGCGGGAAGGTGGTAGTGCACCTGGTTGGTGGCCACGACATGCGCGCCGCAACGTCTGGCCATGTCCGCGCGGCCTTCGAGGACCCACCGATCCTCCTCTCGCACGTGGTGGTTCAGCTCGCTGAATACGCTGTCCTTGCCCAGCGCCTCGAGCAACTCCCTCAGCCGCGGTTCGTTGTCCGTCGAGCTCAGGTAAAAAAGGTCGCCGCGATGCTCAGCGACCGTCGCCAGGGTCGTGCGGGCCTCGCCTTTCGGCTGGTCGGCGTGCGCGAGGCTGAGCAGGCGGCACAGGTTCGAATAGCCGCGGAGATTCCTGGCGATCAGGATCAGCTCCTCGCCATCGACCTCCAGGGCGCTGCCGATGATGGGCTTGACCCCAAGCTTGCGGCACGCCTGCAGGTGCTTCACCGCGCCGTAGACGCCGCCGCGGTCGGTGATGGCAAGGGCGGGCATCTCGAGCTCGGCCGCCCGCATGGCCAGCTCATAGGGGTGCGAGCCACCGTCGAGGAACGAGAAGTTGGAGTGGGAGTGGAGCTCGATGTACGGCGTCACTATTTCGGCGAAATGACCGTTTCACAGCCGTGAGACAAGGGATGGCGCTGCTGGCGGTCCTGGTCATCGCCTGCAGCCAGGGGCAACCGGCGGCCAACAACGCGGTCACTCCAAGTCCGAACAACGCGGTCAACCCAACTCCGAGCTCCTGCCGGCTGCCGGTTTCGATCGCCGACAGCGGTGGCCATCTGCAGGGGGCGTTCATCGACTACGCGTCGGGAAGAGTGACCATCGATCCGACTGGCGCAAACGGCGCCTATTACGACCATGATTTTTCTAGATGGCTCCCGGTCAACCAGAGCGCGGTCTCGCCTGATGGAAGTCGATACGCACATCTCGATATCAAGGTCGCCGGAACTGCGGCTCCGCAGCGGCTCCATGTGATCGACATATCCACTGGCATGGACAAGCCCTATGAGCTCGCTCCGACTGGTGACCCTGCCGGCTACTCGATCATCAGTTTCGGTGGGGAAGGCATCTGGCTGAGCTACGCAGGCTGGGAAGGCCCGCGCATTGGACTCTTCTTGCTCGACCTCACAACTGGCCGATTGAAGGATGTCGGCGGTCAGCAGATGATCCTGGACGCGGTTTCCGGCGGTCCTGGTGTCTTCTGGTTCACAGATGGCGGCCCGAATCCTCAGCCGAGCGGGATTGGCTTCATCATCCCCGCGCGCTTGAACCGCCTGACGATCGAGGACAGCAAGACGTTGGGCTGGTTTACCAAGGATGGTTCGGGCCTCACAGTGTTCGGCACCGACATGGTCGGGCACCCGATTTTCGGAACAAGCGATCAGGCCGGTGGGTTCGACGTCTGGATTGCCGGCGCGCCTGGCGAAGCAACGAGGATCGACCTGCCTGCAGGCTTTTACCAGGCCTTGGCCGACAGCCGCGGTGTCTGGTTCGGCGGCGACCAGGGTATCTACCTGTACTTGGGAGCGGATGTGCATAAGGTGTCCGACCAGAAAGGAGCGCCGGCAGGAACCTGCGCCTAGGTCGGTCCGTCGGGCACTCGCAGGGCGCACTTCAGTCATAGACCCGCTCGACGAACCACTCGTTGCTCGACATGTCTTGATAGAGCTCGCAGAGCAGGTCGTTGTTGAGCAGCGCCCTCCAGTACTCGCGGAGGACTGGCCGGTCCCACCAGCGCGTCTCGACCTTCCAGCGCGCGATGGGGTCGATCGATCCGCTATAAGCTCCGGCGATCGAGGTGGGGGCGCCGCCGACGTCGAGCGTGACATCGACGGCGGTAGGCGGGGTCAGCAATCTCGTCACGCGAATCGCTCCGTCGGGACAGGCGACGTGACGAGGGCTGGGGTCGGTTGGTGGATCACATCGTCACCGAAGCGTTCCTGAAGCCTTTCCATCGCTGCGGCGACCTCTTCGCTCGAACCGTCGCCGCCGGCCCACAACCTCAGCTGACGCCGGCCTGCTCCTTCGAGCACGGGCAGCTCGATCCACAGCTCGGCGATGGGCGCGCTCGGTTGCCACTCCTTGATCCATGACCCGACCAGGCCGAACAGCTCAACCGCACTGCTCAGTGGATGTCGGACGATCGCCTGACGCTGCTCTGGCCCTCTCGACTCCATGACGAGTCGGACCCGGACATGCTTGGCGCCGGCACCGCGCAGCCCAAGCTCGTCTGCCAGGTCGCCGCACAACGCGCGTGCGACGAAAAGCAGCGCTTCGCGATCCTCCACCGGCTCACCGAACTGGCGGTGCGCGCTCGTGAACAGTGGTGGTTTCCACGGCACGAGCTGATCAGGTTCGACGCCGCGAGCGAGAAGGACAGCATGCCGTCCGTCGCGACCCAGCTGGCTCTCCAGCTCTCGCGGGCCGATGGCCGCCACCGCATGCAGGGTGCGCAGGCCGAGAAGGTCGAGCCGCTCGAGCTGCTCAGCATCCAGAGGCAGCTCGCGAGAGGAAAGGGGGGCGAGGAAAGCCCTTGCATCATCGACCTGCAGCAGGCGGCCAGGCCGTGCGCGAGCGGCGGCAAGTCGCGCCGAGAAAGATCCCGGAGCAAGACCTAGACGAGGTTCGCGGCCGACCGCCTTCAACAAGCGCCGCCGCGCTTCGCGAATCGATTCTCCGGCTCGGACCACACCCTCGAGGTCGAGCCAGGCGATCCCCTCGTCCCGCACCTCGATCACAGGCGCAAGGTCATAGAGAGCGGCCGAGATCAGCTCGCGAATGCGCGCGACTGCCTCTGCGTCCGGCAGGACGAAGACAGCCTGAGGACACAGATGCTCTGCCTGTCGCAGTGCCATCCCGGGAACCACGCCAAACGGATGCGTCTCTTCTGAGGCCGCGACAACATGCTCGTCCCATCGCCCGACGATGACGGACCGTCCGTACAGGTCCGGCCGCCTCGCGAGCTCGAGATCCCCAGTCAGACCACAGCAGACGCGCATTCCGAAAGCTCTCTGACCTGGACCGGCATTTCAGCGATCCCCGGACGGTGGTCCGGCAGGGGCAGTGCACCGAGCGGGTAGCGAATCTCCAGCTCGGTCTCGCCAAGGGGCGGCGCGACGCGGTTTTTCACGCATCGCGCCGATGCCCGGAGGCCGATCAGCTGGTCGCGTTCCCAGCTCCAATCGACTCGTGAGAATCCAAGACTGAAGCTCGAGGCGTGAGCCAGAGCACGGTTGGGCGACTCGACGACCCCCAGCACCACGGTCCCGGAACGGTTCGCGCCTGACTCGAGCTGACCGAGCCAGTGCTCCGGAATCTCGCTCAGCAATAGGAGAAAGCCCGCACCTGCACGTGCCAGCGAGGCGGCCGCTTCACCGGCGGTCTCAGGAGCCGGCGCGCGGACGACGGTCAGCGCGCCTAGCTCAGGAAAGAAGGGAAGGAGTGTCCATGGATCGAATCCACCGCCGTCGATGACGATCGAGTGGGCGAACTCGTGGGTCGCCCGGGCGAGGAGCGCAAGGGCAAGCGTGAGCTTGCCGCACGTCCGGCCTCCGACGAACAGCGTGACTCGGCCTCTCGGCAAGCCGCCGATCCCGGTGAGGCGGTCGATCGGAGTTCCGCTCAACCAGGGCTGCGGGGGCGGCAGCTCCGCCGCCCTCGTCAGCGACTGGCTGCCGAAGCGGACCCGAATCGAATCAATCGCCAGTTCGAGCTTCTGTGCCTGCATCTTTCTGGAGCCTCGAGGAGAGACGCAGGGAAGAAGTGGAGGCGTCCACAACATATCGAACACCTGTTCGTATGTCAAGGGTGTTAACAGGCCCCGGCTATCTTCCTTTATATGTCCAGGGTCGTTGTCGTCGGCGGAGGGGTCATCGGATGCGCCGTCGCGGAGCGCCTCAGCCTCGAAAAACACCAGGTCACGCTGCTCGAGCGCGACCAGCTCGCCTGCCGGGCCTCCGGTGCGGCGGCCGGCGAGCTGAGTCCCTCTTCGCTCGCCTCCGACAGCGAGAGCCTGGCCATGTTCCCCGAGCTAGTGGCCAGGATCGAGAAGGACAGCGCGATGAATGTCGAGTTCCGCGTCCAGCAGGGACTGAAGCCCGCCTTCACGTCTGATGAGGCGCGGACTCTGAATCGCGAAGGCGGACGCTGGCTCGACGCGGCCGAGTGTCGCAAGGCGGAACCGGCAATCAGCACGGACGTCCTGGGTGCGGTCCTCCTCGAACACGCGCACCTTACGCCGCCGCAATTCGTACGCGCCCTCGCTCGTGCGGCTGCGGCGCGACGCGCCGAGATCTGCGAAGGCACGCCCGCAACCGGATTCGACATCACGCGGGACGAGATACATGGAGTGCGGACACCCGCAGGCAACCTGGCTGCGGATTGGGCCGTCATCGCCGCGGGGCCGTGGTCGAGAGAGGTCGCATCGTTGGCGAGCGTCGACATCGACGTGCGCCCCCAGCGAGGGCAGCTGGCTGCGCTCGACCCGGGGTCGCTGGTCCTCAAGCGAAGCATCTTCTGGTCCAACGGGTACCTGGTGCCGAAAGGCGATGGCACCGTCATCGCCGGCGGTACCGAGGAAGACTCTGGTTTCGATGACCGTCCCACGGTGGCCGGCATCGCGACGCTGCTCGAGCTCGCTCGCAGACTTGTGCCTGGCCTCGCGGCCGCAAGCCTGCAGCGCGTGTGGGCGGGGCTGCGGCCCGTGACGGCTGACGGAAAGCCGATCGTGGCGGTGACCGGGCCGCGCAACTTGATCGTCGCGACCGGTCATCACCGCAAAGGGATCCTGCTCGCGCCTCTGGCGGCGATGCGGGTCGCGGACCTGATCACCATGGCGTGACAACAAGAACAGCCGAACCTTTTTCGGAAGGAGAGCAGCGCCGCTTGCCCGCCGAAGGCGGGTCGGCTTCGCCGACGGCGCGATGAGAGGAAACCATCTGGGTTTCCTCTCATAAAAGATCGCCGGGGCTCCACAGAACCCCGGCGCGAAACGGACTTACGGAACGATTGAAGGGAAGTGTGTTACTTCTTCTTCGAGGACTTCTTCGCGGCCTTCTTGGCCGGCTTCTTGGCTGCCTTCTTCTTGGCCATCAGTTACCTCCTTCTCCTGAAGATATGGACCCGATAGGTTCCATCGGTTTGGCGGGATTTTTCTGGTGGTGAGACGTGATCAGGATGTTTCCTACACGCACCTCCTCTGCAACCCCACGGGTTTCGCCGCGGACCCTTATGGATAAGGACTCCGAGACGTTGGCGGTTGTCCGAAATGGTCCGCTTTCTCGCGTCGGGTCCGTTGCCTCTGTGGTGGCAACCACGAGCAGCATCGCCATACAAGGTGTTGTGATACTCGATGAGCACCTCTCACGTCAATCCCTCGTGAAGATTTTTTTGATGCGGGTGTTGTGGAAATTTCTGCAGAGGTCGCGATGATGACGACCATCAACGATGTTTGCGACGACCGCTGACACGATGCGACGATAGACGCATGCGAGTCGTTCTCGGCCACGGTGCATCAGGTAACGCCGCATCGATGAAGCCCTACGTTGTCGGTTTCAAACGACGTGGAATCGACGCGATCGCGGTGGATCTACCTCGCGGCGGCGCGGAAAAGGCAGTTCCGGTCTTCATCAAAACATCGGGTCGAGGACGCCAGGTCGTCGGAGGTGGTCAATCGTTCGGTGGAAGGGTCGCGAGCATGGCCGCAATCGAGGCTGACTTCGGCGGTCTCGTGCTTTTCTCGTATCCACTGCACCGTCCGGGCTTTCCTGACCAGCTGCGCACCGAGCACTGGCCGCGAATCCACTGCCCGACCCTGTTCTTGAGCGGCGACCGCGATCCCTTCGCCCGCATCGACCTGCTGAAAGAGAAGATCAAGGTCATCCCCCACGCTCGGCTCGAGGTTTTCAAGGGCCAAGGTCACGGCCTCCTTGCCGTGCTCGACCAGGCGCTCGACGTCGCGACCGACTTCCTGCAGAAGAACGTCAAATGACCGCCAGTCAGCACATGGTCGAAGCCAACGGCTTGCGCTTTTTCACGCTTGCCGCCGGTCCGGCCGACGGCGAGATGGCGATCTTGCTCCACGGTTTTCCCGAAGGTGCTGAGTCGTGGCTGAAACAGGTCGCGGCGCTCGCGCGCGCGGGCCTGCTCGTCGTCGCACCCGATATGCGGGGCTACGGTCGGAGCGACGCACCGGACCAGGTGGGTGAGTATGCGATGCCGAACCTGGTCGAGGACGTCGCCGGGATCATCAAGGCCTTCGGGCGAACCAGCGCCCACGTCGCCGGCCACGACTGGGGCGCGATGGTGGCATGGTTTTTCGCCGATCGCCATCCTGAGATGACGAAGTCGCTCACGGTGCTCTCGGTCGGCCATCCGGCGGCGCTCGCGGCCGCGGCGGCCGAAGACGACGACCAGAAGACTCGCTCCCAATACATCAACCTCTTCTTGCTGGAAGGCAAAGCTGAATCTGTGCTTTCCGAAGACGGGTTCAGGAGATTGCGCGCGATGCTCACGAGCGGCATACCGGACGGCATCGCAGACCAGTTCGTTCGCAGCGCATCAAGGCCAGGCCGGCTCACCGCGGGGCTGAACTACTACCGGGCGAATCTGTCGCGCGACAACCCGTGGACCGCGCTCGGTCAGGAGCTGAAGATCACAGCACCGACGGTGCTGCTGTGGGGTGACCAGGATCCCGCGCTCGGACGTTTGCAAGCCGAGAACACTGCGCGACACATGACAGGTGACTACAGACTCGAGGTTCTCGAAGGCGCGGGACATTGGCTTCAGTTCGAACGTCCCGACGAGGTGTGCCGCTCGCTCGTGCAAGCGGTCTCAAAGTAAGCTTTCAGCGATGCTGCGGCCTGGTGAGTCTGAAAGGCGGGGAGGTCTACGCCGCCTCGATGACATCCTGGAGAGCCTCGAGCAACTGAACCTTCACGACAAGACAGAGCTTCCGGACCACGTCGCCGAGGCGCTCGTCATGCTCGGGATCGAGCAGCCCCATTCGATTCCGATCCCCCAGCTGATCGAACGCGTATGGGCGATGCAGCAGCCCTACCTCATCACGATCGTGGTCGAGCGAAGGCGCCGTCGCCGGCGCAAGGTGTCCATAGAATCGCCGCTGCCTGACCAAACGCGCTGAGACCCAGCGAGTGGCTCGACGTTTTCTCTCGCATCGGCGCGGGCGCGCGCCGCGCGGTGCTGCCGCTTTCTGGAACCGAGGCCGGGCGGGCCGCCCTGAGCGTCGGAGCCGGCGGCGACACGACGATCGAGCTCGACCGCGCCTCCGAGGTGGTGGTGTTCGCGGAGCTCGCCGCCCTGGCCGAACGCGGTGAGAAATTCTCCGTCCTCTCTGAAGAAGCAGGCCGCCAGGATTTCGGCGCCGAGTACCCTCTCGTCCTTATCGATCCGGTAGACGGTAGCCTCAATGCCAAGCAGGGTGTGCCGCTGTTCGGCCTGATGCTGGCGGTCCTCGACGGCCCGACCCTCGACGACGCGTACGTCGGATTCGTCATGAACCTCAACACCGGCGAGGAATGGACAGCCGTTCGCAAGCAAGGCGCGTCTCGCCAGGGCAAACCTCTCGAGGTGCTGCGGCATTCGGACCGCGGTCGGATCGAGTTGCTCGGTCTCGAGAGCACGCCGCGCGCCCTCAAAGTCGCCCAGCCGCTGGTGGAGCGCGCCTCGAAGATCCGCATACTGGGCTCGATGGCGCTCTCGATCGCTGTCACCAGCGCCGGAGGATTTGACGCCTTCTGCGCTCCGATCCCCGTCCGGGTATTCGACACTGCCGCGAGCCTCCTTCTGCTTCGCGAAACCGGCGGGGTGGCGACCACTTTCGAAGGCGAGCCGGTCGGGAGGTTGCGCTGCGACCTGGAAACCAGGACGACTCTGCTGTGTGCGCCGAGCCCCGAGCTCCACGCACGCGCGCTTGCGATTCTCGGCCGGCCGCGTTGAATCTGGATCCGGGCCGGACAGTCTTCGTCATCCTCAGCTTTGAGGGTCCGGACGTCTACAGCTCGGCCGGCGGCCTGGGAGTGCGAGTCACGGGGCTGTCGCGGTCGCTGGCCCGGATGGGCTACACCTCGTTCCTTTATTTCTGTGGCGACCCGGAACTGCCCGGCGAAGAAGCCCTCGAAGGTGGCCGCCTCCGGCTAAGGCGCTGGTGCCAGTGGATCTCCGCGCAGCATCGCGGAGGCGTGTACGACGGCGAGGAGGGCAAGATCCGCGACTGGAACTACAGCCTTCCACCGAGCGTCATCGACAACGTGATCGCGCCGGCGGTCGCCGAGGGCAAGCACGTGGTCGTCCTCGGCGAGGAGTGGCACACGTCCTGGTCGATGAGGCTGATCTCAGACTCGCTTTATTACCACGGACTTCGCGATCGCGTGGTGATGCTCTGGAACGCCAACAACATGTTTGGCTTCAATCGCATCGACTGGCCTGGACTCAACCTGGCCTCGACGGTCACGACGGTAAGCCACTACATGAAGTTCCGAATGTGGGAGTGGCAGCAAAACCCAATCGTGATCCCGAACGGAATCCCGCGCGAGGCGATCGTCGACCCTGATCCCAAGGTCGTCACCGAGCTCAGGACGGCTGCGGGCGCCGATCACTTCTGGTTCAAGATAGGCCGCTTTGATCCCGACAAACGCTGGCTGATGGCGGTTTCTGCCGCTGCAAACCTGAAACGGCGTGGGCACAGCGTGAAGCTCGTCATGCGCGGAGGACGCGAGCCGCATGGAGCCGAAGTGATCGGCCATGCCCAGCATCAAGGGCTGGTCGTGCGCAATGTCGGAGCGCCGGCCAACGCGGATGAGCTCGGGACGCTGCTGCTGCAGACCGAGGGGGCGGACGTCGTCAATCTCACCACCTTTATCGATGACGCAGTCGTCAAGACGATTTACTCCACCTGTGACGCTGTTCTCGCCAACTCGGGCCACGAGCCGTTTGGTCTCGTGGGGCTCGAGGCCATGGCCGCGAGCGGCGTCGCCGTCACCGGCTCCACCGGTGAGGACTACGCGGAGGCTTACCGCAACGCGGTGGTTCTGGAGACCGATGATCCGATCGAGATCGTCACCGAACTCTCGGTGCTGAAGGCAAAACCGAATCTTGCCGCCCACCTGCGCAAGCGTGGCCGCATGACAGCCCGCGAGTACGTCTGGGAGAACGTGATCGAGCAGCTCTTCTCACGCATCGAATTCGCAGCCGAGCGCCAGGCCGTGACCCTGCCTGAAGCACCGCCTCTCAAGAAGCCGCCGCACTCCGCACGCAAGGCCGGCCCCAGGTCGTCTGCGATCATGGAGCCCAATCCATGAAGGCACTAAACGTTGCATTCGTCTGGCACATGCACCAGCCGTATTACAAAGACGATCTCACCAGCACCTACCTGCTGCCGTGGGTGAGGCTCCGCTCGGCGAAGGACTACTACAAGATGCCGGCCCTACTGGACGGCTATCCGAAGGTACGGGCGACCTTCAACCTCGTTCCCTCGCTCCTCGCGCAGATCGAGGACTACGGCAAGGAAGAGTCGCTAGACCTGTTCCTGAACCTCAGCAAGCGCGGCGCGGGTGATCTCTCCGCGGAGGAGCGCGACTTCGTGTTGCGCTGGATGCGCGAGTCGCCGCGCGCGCTTCGGGTCCAGCAGTCGCCGCGTTACCTCGAGCTTGCGTCTCGGCAGGCCGACGCGCAGTTCACGATCGCTGACATTCGCGACATCCAGGTGTGGTTCAACCTCGCGTGGTGCGACCCGGTCTGGGTCGAGTCAGATCCCCGACTCGCGGAGCTCAAGGGCAAAGACCGCGATTTCACCGAGGACGACAAGGAGATCCTCTTCGCCGCCCAGCTCGAACGAATCCGCAGCGTCATTCCCAAGTACCGCGAGATCGCCGAACGCGGGCAGGCCGAGCTCACCTTCTCGCCCTACTACCACCCGATCCTTCCGCTCATCTGCCACGTGGATTCGGCCCGCAGCGCAAACCCGCAGATCCAGCTCCCGGAGCGCCACTTCTCCCACCGTGAGGACGCAGAGCGGCAGATCGAGCTCGGCATGGGACTCTTCGAGCGCATGCTTGGGCGCCGGCCGAAGGGAATGTGGCCGTCCGAGATGGCGGTGGGGGAGAGCGTGATCGGCCTGGCCGAAAACGCAAAGCTCGACTGGATGATCAGCGACGAGGAGGTCCTCGCGCGATCGCTCGAGGGCAACTTCAACCGCGACGACCATCTCTACCAGCCGAAGCGCGTGGCTCGCGAGGGTGGCTCGGTCGCGATGGTTTTCCGCGACTCGCAGCTGTCCAACGCCATCGGTTTCGACTACCAGCGCACGTCCTCAGTCGACGCAGCGCGCGACCTGATCGGCAGGCTGCGCCGCATTCGCGACCTGCAGGGCGATCGCGATTTCCTGGCCGTGATCGCGCTCGACGGCGAGAACGCATGGGAGTTCTATCCGCGCGACGGCCACGACTTTCTGAACGCGGTCTACACCGAGCTCGAGTCGTCTTCGGACATTGTGACCACGACGGTCTCCGACTTTCTCGCCGAGAACTCCCCGCAGCAGCAGCTCCATCACATTCACACCGGAAGCTGGATCGGGGCGAGCCTCGACACATGGATCGGTGATCCCGAACACAACGTGGCGTGGGACCTGCTCGCCGAGACGCGCGACTGGCTCGACGCGCAGTCGCAGCAGCGACCGAAGGACTCCCAACAGGCGGCGCTCGCGTGGCGCGAGATCCTGATCACGGAAGGCAGCGACTGGTTCTGGTGGTTCAGCCGCAAGCACGACTCAGGCATGGACCCGATCTGGGACAACCAGTTCCGGCTGCACCTGCGCAACGTCTACAAGCTCATGGGGGCCCGCGCGCCGGCGAGGCTGTACCAGCCGATCATCAAGCGCGCACCGACGCCTGAGCGAGGCGTCCCCGCCACTCTCATCAGCCCGAGATCGCGATATGACCCGACCTGGGCACAGGGCGGCTACTACCTCGTCGGATCCGGCTTTGGAGCGCTCCACCGGCCCGCCGGGGTGGTCGAGCGCGTCTACTACGGCAACGACGAGGACAAGATGTACTTCCGCATCGACTCGCCTCGCTCAGGGCAGGAGCTCGAGTCGCAAAACGTCGAGTTCTGGATCTATCTCTCAGGACCGCCTGCAGTGGACGGTGGAGGCGACGTCGAGCTGCCACTGCCGACGACAGCGATGGGCGAGCTCGGATTTGAGCCGGCCTATGCGGTGCGCGTGACGCCCCGGGCTCAGAACGGCACCATCACCGTAGCGAAGGTCGTCGACCCCCTGACCAAGGCCAACACCGAGGCGACCTGGGACGTGGAAGATCCGTTTGCCGTCGCCATCCCGTTCCGTCAGCTCGGCAAGCGCCCCGGCGATGCATTCGAGCTCGCGCTCATCGTCAGCCGGGAAGGCCGTGATATCGAGGTCGTCCCGCCATCAGGCGCGCTGGGTATTCGCGTTCCTGGGCAGGCGGCTGAGGTCGAGGTGCCGCACGCGCAGCACCTCAAGGTCCTGGTTGCCACGGCTGAGCTTGCTCCGTTCGCCAAGCTCGGGGGCGTCTCAGACGTGGCGGCCTCACTGTCGAAGGAGCTGCAGCGGATCGGCCATGACGTGCGAATGGTCCTGCCGCGCTACCGGCAGGTGGACATCGAGCGGTTCGGCCTGCAGCCGGTCGTGCGCGACCTACAGGTCCTGCTCGGAACGGACAGGATCGCAGCGACGATCTACGAAGGGCGGATCGGCGAGATGGCCGTCTACTTCGTCGACTGCCCGCTTTACGACCGCGATGGCATGTTCGGCTTCGGCGACGACGACGCGCGGTCGGTTTACTTCTGTCGCGCCGTCCTCGAGATGCTGCCGGCGCTCGATTTCTTCCCGGACGTCATCCACATCCACGACTGGTATGGCGCGCTGATCCCAAACCTGCTCGATCGGGTGTACGACGGCGACGCGTACGCAGACATCGCGACCACGCTCACGATTCACAACCTGTCCGCGCAGGGCGTGTTCGGCTTTGGTGCCTTGATGCTCGCCGGCCTGCAGGAGTGGGGCCTGATCCAGCTCGGGATCCCGGGGCTCGACAACGTGGTCAACGTGCTCGGGCGCGGGATCCACTTTGCCGACGTCGTGAACACGGTCAGCGAGAGTTACGCCCGGGAGATCCAGACGCCCGAGTACGGCGAAGGACTCGACGAGCTGCTGCGCCGCAACACGCACAAGCTGCACGGGATCCTGAACGGAATCGACTACGAGATATTCGACCCCGAGCGAGACCCGAACATCCCGCATCACTACTCGGCTGACGAGCCGCAGAACAAGGTGGCGTGTCGCGCTGCCCTGCGCGTGGAGCTTGGCCTCGAGGACGTCAAGCGCCCGTTGTGCGCGATCGTCTCGCGCTTTTACGACGTGAAGGGCTTCGACCTGATCGAGCAGGCGATCCCCGAGCTGCTTGAGCTCGGTCTACAGGTTGCCGTGATCGGCACGGGCGACCGGCGCTACGAGGACATGTTCCGCCGGTGGGCGGGCGAGCGGCCGCGGCAGGTTGCGGTCGCGGTTGGCTTCGACGCCGCGCTTGCGCAACGAATCTATGCGGGCGCCGACATGCTGTGGATGCCTTCGCGATTCGAGCCGGGCGGGCTCGCGCAGCTGATCGCGCTCCGTTACGGCACGATCCCCGTGGTGCGAGCCACGGGGGGCCTGGCCGACACGATCAGCGACTACGAACCCGTTGCTCAGACAGGCAACGGTTTCCGCTTCCGGCCGTATGACGCGTGGCAGTTCTTTGCTGCGGTCGTCCGAGCGGCCGAGACGTTCCGGCATCCGTCGGTGTGGGCCTGGCTGGTCCAGCACGCGATGAAAGAGGACGTGTCCTGGTCGAGGTCGGCGCAGAAGTACGTGCAGCTCTACCTGGCGGCGATCGCGTCACGCCGGGAGCAACGCGGTCTTACCCGCGCCGAAGCGCCGGCGGCCTCAGGCTCAGCCGCCCCAGTCGGGCAATAGCTTCCCAGCGATGCTTTGGCGGCCGAGTTCATCTCGGCCGCGACTTGTCTTTCAGGCCACCAGACCTGGGTTTTCCCTCATATCTATCCACCCCAGTCGGGCAGTAAGCGAAGCTGCTCGACCCGGCGCGCGCCGGGACCGTAGGCGGTGTTGAAGTAGTCGATCACCATTCGCCGGGCGGCGAACTGTGTCACCACGTTGCGAATGGACGCCTTCATCATCCCGACCCAGCGCTGCGGGACGCCGGACTCGTCGCGGTCGTAGAACGCCGGCACCACCTCGCGCTCGAGCAGACGAAACAGGCCCTCGGCCTCCGCGACGTCGTCGATCTCCTGGCGGTCGAGCGTCGCCCCTGACGGGATCGCCCAGCCGATCTCGGGGCGGTATGCCTCATCCCACCAGCCGTCGAGGATGCTGACGTTCAGCGCACCATTTGCGCCGGCCTTCATCCCGCTCGTGCCACTCGCCTCCAGGAATCGGCGCGGATTGTTGAGCCAGACATCTGCGCCCTGGACGAGATGCCGGGCCAGGGCGATGTCGTAGTCCTTGAGAAAAACGACGCGAGGTTCTTCGCGCGCCAGCGCGACGATGCCGGCGACGATGTCCTTGCCGGGCTGGTCGGCGGGATGCGACTTGCCGGCGAACAGGATCTGCACCGGCCGCTTCGTGTTGCGAAGCAATTTCGAAAGCCGCGGCCGGTCCCTCAAGATCAGGTTGGCCCGCTTGTACGGCGCGAAGCGCCGGCCAAATCCGATCGTCAACGCGTTCAGGTCGAGCTCTCGCGTCGTCTCGGCTCGCTCGTCCGAAAACTGGAAGAGCCTTCGCTTGAGCTCGCTGTGGATGGCCCACAGGTCGGCGGCCGGAATCTCGTTCACGGCGTGCCATCGGCCGTCCGAGGGATCGAGGTCCCACCAGTCGGGCCCGACGTAACGATTCAGCAGGTCCGCAATCTCCGGCGCAACCCATGTCGGCATGTGCACACCATTGGTAACGGAGCCGATGGGGACCTGCGCCTCGGGGAGGCCCCGCCACGCGTCCTTCCACAACCGCCGGGACACCGCGCCATGCAGCCGGCTCACGCCGACCGACTGGTCGGCCAGGCGCAGCGCGGCGTACGTGGTGCAGAGCCTCTCTCGCGGATCGCCCGGACGCTGACGGCCGAGGTCCATGAAGCGGTCGAAGGAGATTCCGACCTGGCTCAGATAGGGACCGAGCTGATCCCAGACCAACCCGGCGTCGAAGTAGTCGCTGCCCGCGGCGATGGGCGTATGCGTAGTGAACACGATTCCGGCCCGAGCGACAAGCCGCGCCTCCTCGAGCGTCATTTGCCTGGACGCGCGGAGCTCGCGGATGCGCTCGATCGCGCAAAGAAAGCTGTGACCCTCGTTGAGGTGGAACACGCCCGAGTCGATGCCCAGGGCACGCAGCGCGCGCACACCTCCGATCCCGAGGACGATCTCCTGGCGGAGACGCCTGTCCGGCTCGGGCACGTAGAGGCGATCGGTGATGTTGCGGAGGTCCTGTGGATTGGCCTCCAGGTCGGTGTCGAGGAGGAACAGAGGCACCCTGCCGACCTGCGCCCGCCACGCTGCGATGCGCACATTGCGCGTGCCGATCGGCGCCTCGACCTCGACGTCTTCGATCTTCCGCACCGGCAGGTCCGCGCCGCGGTTCTCCGAATAGACCTCGAACTGTCGGCCGCCCGCGTCGATGTCCTGCCGTCCGAATCCCTGCTTGTAAAGGAGCCCGACCGCAACCAGGGGTAGGCCGAGGTCGCTCGTCGCCTTGAGGTGGTCGCCCGCCAGCACGCCGAGCCCACCGGAGTAGATGGGCAGGCATTCCGAGAGCCCGAACTCGAGCGAGAAGTACGCAATCGCCATTGGCGCTTGCGCATCCATGAAGCGCGGATGACGGTCGTAGTACCCGCGGTATGCGGCGCGCGCCCCATCCATGGCCCGCCGCACCTCTTCGCGCTGGAAGGCACGCTCGAGGCCTTCAGTGCCGAGCTGCGTCAGGAGCAGGACCGGGTTTTCCCGCGTCGATTTCCAGAGCTCGGGGTCGAGCGTCCGAAATAAAGTCTGGATGCTGGGCTGCCAGGTCCAGAGCAGGTCGTAAGCGAATTCGTTCAATTCGTCCAGCACGGAACTAAGATCCTAGTGAGGAAGGGCGGATGAAGGCTGTCGTGATGGCCGGAGGCGAGGGGTCGCGCCTTCGACCGCTGACCAGCAACATGCCGAAACCGCTGGTGCCGGTTGCGGGACGGCCGATCATGGAACACATCCTTCTGCACCTGCGCCGGCACCAGCTGCGCGACGTGGTGACGACTGTTCAGTACCTTGGTGCATCGATCCGGAACTATTTCGGTGACGGCTCCGACCAGGGCGTGGCGCTCACCTACTCCGTTGAGGATTCGCCTCTCGGGACTGCGGGTTCGGTGATGCTCGCCCGCCAGCAGCTCAACGAGACGTTCGTCGTCGTGTCAGGCGACTCGCTGACCGACATCGATCTCGGTGCCGCGGTGCGATTCCATCGCGAACGCAAGGCGATTGCCACCATCGTGCTGAAGCCGGTGCCCAATCCACTCGAGTACGGCGTCGTGGTCGTCGACGAAGGCGGCGCCGTGCAGCGCTTCATTGAAAAACCTAGCTGGGGCGAGGTGATCTCCGACCTCGCCAACACAGGCATCTACATACTCGACCCGGCCGTATTCGACTTCTTCCGTCCCGGCGAGGTCACCGACTGGTCGGGCGACGTTTTTCCGAAGCTGCTCAAGGAGGGTGAGCACGTCTTCGGCTGGATCGCCGACGGCTACTGGGAAGACGTCGGCAGCCACGCTGCTTATGTCAAGGCCAACTTCGATTGTCTCCTGGGCAAGGTCAAGGTCCAGCTCCCGGGAGACCGGGTCGGTGACGCGCTCTGGATTCACCCGGACGCTGAGATCTCGGGCGGCGCGCGGGTGGATGGACCCGCGCTGGTCGGAGCGGGCGCGAAGGTGCGCGACGGGGCGTGGGTAAACGGACCGGCGGTCATCGGCGCGTACAGCACGATCGACTCCGGCGTCAAGATCTCGAACTCGATCGTGTGGGATCACAGCTACATCGGCTTGAACTCGCGCCTTCGCGGCTCGGTCGTGTGCCGCTCGGTGACGATCAAGAACGGCTGCATGCTAGAAGAGGGAAGCGTCATCGGCAGCGACGTGACGATCGGTGCGGGCTCGAGTGTCAACGCCAACGTGCGCATCTGGCCGAACAAAGAGGTCGAGCCTGGCGCCGTGGTGCACGAGTCGATCATCTGGGCGGGCTCCTGGAAGCGTGGGCTGTTCAGCTCCTACGGACTCAACGGGCTGATCAACATCGAGATCACGCCAGAGTTTGCATCACGTCTTGGCGCAGCAATCGGCGCGCTGACGCCGAAGGGAACGGACATCGCCGTCTCGCGCGACTATACCCGGTCGGCCCGCATGATCGGTCGCGCGCTCATGTCGGGAATGATCTCGTCCGGGACCAACGTCATCGACCTTTCAGTGCTCCCGGCACCCGTGTGCCGATACTGGGCCCGCCACAACCACATCTCGGCCGTGCAGGTGCAGACGTCACCGGTGGATCCTCGCTCCGCAGACATTCGGATCTTCGACGACCTTGGCCTCGATATCGACAAGCGCAGCGAGCGCAAGCTCGAGGGGCTTTTCTTCCGTGAGGACATCCGGCGCGTCTCGCATTACGAGATGGGCCGGATCACGAGGCGCGACCAGCAGACCGAACGCTACCTGGCAGACCTGATCGGCAAGCTGGATCTCGAAGCGGTGCGAGGGGCCGCCTTCAAAGTCGTGATCGACTACAACAACGGCGCTTCGGCAATGGTCCTGCCCGAGATTCTTCGCGAGCTCAACTGTTCAGTCATTCCGCTCGACGCGGCGCCTGCGGAGATCGTCATGGAACAGGACGACGCGACGTTCCAGGCGCACCTCCAGGAGATGGGGGTGATCACGGCGGCGGTGAAGGCCAAGCTTGGGGTCTTCATCGACGCACCCGGTGAGCGGTGCTTCATCGTCGACGAAAACGGACATCTGTTCACGCACGACGAGGCGTTCGCGGTGCTCACCCGCCTTTCGCTTACCGGCAAGCCGGGCATGGTCCTTGGGCCGGCGTCGTCGTCCCTGGCGTTCTCGATGATCGCCGACGAGCTCGGGAGTCGATTCGTGCCGACCAAGCTCACGCCTGGCGCCGTCTTGCGCGCCGCCCAGCACACCGAGACGGTGTTGGCGTCGGACGGGTTGGGTGGTTACTGCTGGCCGGACTTTGCGGCGTCGTTCGACTCGATCTTCACGATCGCGCGCGTGCTGGAGCTTCTGGCCAGCACCGGGACGTCGCTCGGCACGCTCCGCGCACGGATTCCGCAGGTGACGCACAGGATCGCGGTCGAGTTCTGCCCCTGGGAGGTGAAGGGGCGCGTGATGCGGACGATGATGGAGCGGCACCTGAAGGACAGGGTCGATCTGACCGACGGAGTGAAGGTATTCGTCGACGACGGGTGGGTGCTCGTGGCGCCGGACGCCGACCGACCCGAGTACTACGTGATCGCCTCGACGATGGACCCTGTACACGCGGACAGGCTGGTCGCGGAGTACTCGCAGCTGGTGCGGTCGGTGGTCGCCGAGGCGGCGCCCCAGGCGGAGGCCGTCGTCGAAACCTAAACTGGTTGGTCTGCCGAGCGGGAGTAGCTCACCTGGCAGAGCGCGACCTTCCCAAGGTTGAGGTAGCGGGTTCGAGTCCCGTCTCCCGCTCCAGTACCAAGCCCTCAAAAAACGGTCGCCACGCCTCGCGAGGAACGGCGACCACTCGCAGTGAACCCTCCGGCAAAGCCTCGGCTTCGAGATGCTCGAAGATGCCTGCGACGAGGCGCTCCCGCTGGCTTGAGTCAGCCGTCTCCCATACGGTCGTCAAGTCGAGCAGCTGGGATTCGCACCACTCAACGTCGATCGAGCCTCCGTCAGTCGCGTTCTCAAGCTGATGCCTCTGCTCGTTGAGCTCGTCACGTCGCTTGCAGAACGTCTCCCAGTCGTACTCCCCGTACTCGAAGAGTCTCCTGGTGCGATCAAGCTGGGCAGCCAGACGCTGGACTGCCGCAGCCGTGCTTGTACGGGATGCAGTTGGCCGGCCAGCAGCGCGAAGGCGAGTCCGCAACGCGGCGTGCATCTCGCCGCTAGGCACCAGCTGCGACAGCTCGTGATGAATCGCATCCTCGAGCACTTGAACATGCGTGCATCGCAACGAGGACCCGAGGGATGCACAGCCGAACGGTTCCGTCGCGCTACATGGCAGCCGTAGTAGCGCTGAATCCGTCCTTTGCGGCTATCGGCCTCACCGTGCATCGGACCGCCGCAGCGGGCGCACAGGAGGATCGGGGTCAGCGGATAGGTGTGTTTGGTCCAGGCCTTGCTGGTGCGCCTGACGTTGCGCTTCTTGACCTCTTGGCAGGCTCGCCAGGTCTCCTCGTCGACCAGGGCGGCATGGAGGCCCTGCACGAGCTCGCCTTCGACGAGGACCTTGCCGGCGTATGACGGGTTGCCGATGAGGTCTTTGAGCACGTCGCCGGTGAAGATGATCGCCTTGGAGCGGTTGTGGTTCGCCTTATCGGGGCCGCGGTAAGGCTTGATGCCAGACCGATTCAGGTGCTCAGCCAGCGAGCGCAGGCTGAAGCGGCCGGTCGCGTAGAGCCGGAAGATCTCCTTGATCGCCGGTGCTGCATCAGGATCCTCCACGATCCGTCCATCGACGCGGCGATAGCCCTGCGGGATTGTTCCCAGCAGCTGGCCATTGCGTTGTAGGTACCGCAGGTTGTCGCGGACACGCCGCGACACCTTCTCGCGCTCCTCCTGGGCGACGATGGCCTTGATCTTCCAGGAGAGCCGATCGACGTTGCTGATCAGGCTGTTGGCGTCGAAGACCAGGATGCGGCGCTCGGTCATCTCGGCCATGAAGCGGAAGAACTCGACATCGTTGCGGTGAAGGCGATCGGCGTCGTAGAAGGCAACAGCGCCAACCTGCCCGGTCGGCACTGTCCGGATGCGTTCCATTAGCGCCAGGTAGCCGGGGCGTCTGGAGGTCTCCTTGCCGGAACGGTCGGCATCCTCGAAATGTTCGAAGGCGAGGCCTTCCAGCTCTGGTCGTCGCAGGACCGCGTCCAGCTGCTGGCTCAGCGAAGGACCGCGCGGACGTCCGTCGGTATCGAAGTCGCTGACCGACTGGCGTGTGTAGACAAGCACGACTGGCGTTTGGCGATAAGCGCCAGCAGCCGCGCGCAACTTTTCCAGGGCAGCAGCTTCGGTCTCACGAGTCCACTCGTCCCGCCGGCTCACGCTCTCGTCCTCAGACCTGGGTGACAGACATGCGATGGGGGAGTCGCACTGTTGAGAAGTGGCGTGTGTCGACGGTAATCAACTCCTCGACACGATGCCGTTCGGCGATCGCGAGAAGCAGTGCGTCGACATACGACAGCCGCAGTTGACTGTAGCGCTCGAGGATTGCGGCGGCTCGTTGATGATCGCCTTCGCCCGTCGCGAGCAGCTCGATCCCGCTCTCTCGCGCCCAACGCAGCACTGCCAGGGCAGGCTCGGCCGAGCGATGCGGCGAATATCGCGTGCGAAACAGTGTGTAAGCCTCTCCGACGACCTCCCATATGGTGCTGAGTTTCCGACCCTTGCGGCCGCTGGCCCGAATGGCTGCGATCGTGGACGCGTGGTGTTCGTCGGCTTCCGAGAGTAGTCCGACGATCGGTCCGGTATCCAGAAGGACTGCCCGCACGCGTCAGCGGTAGACCACCTCGTCGACTTCCTCGGAAAGGGTCGGCGGCGCGCCTTTGACGATGCCTGCGAAGGCAAGCACTTGGTCGACCTGAGTCGACGTCTCGGGAATGGCTTCTACAGCTTCGACGATCAAAGCGCTCTGTGAGATCCCCTTCTGACGCGCCAGTCGTCGGATCCTCTTGTCCGTCTCTGACGGCACAATGATCTGCTTGCGAACCAACATGAGTGCATTGTACATCGATCAGTGTGTAGTAGATCACGCAGCCGGAGTGTCTTCGAATGATTCATTTTTGGCGGGATCATTTGGGATCATTCGGGCGACTGAATTGCCTTCAACGGGCCGTCTTCGGCGTTGCTCGAGCATGATCTCCGCAACTACAGCGATGACCTGAACGATTTCCGGCGCCAGGTCGGCCGGCGTCGAGGGCGCCTTCGTTCGGTGCCGTGCGCTGGAAGGGGTCAAACGCTTGACTCTCAGCCTCCTCAAGCGACCTGACCTCCGCCCGGCCTTCGCTCCCACCAGGATGGCTTGCCGATGCAGTCAGCAGTCGACCGATCGGTGTCATCCATCGGCGGCAGCTGCCTGAAGGCGATCCGCTGACCGACTCTGGTGATTCCGATCGGTGGGGGTTTCTCGACGCGGTTCTCGACCTTGAGCCAGATCGTGCCCAGCGGTCCCCACCGGCGCAGACGATCCGAAGTCGTGGTCCAGAAGCTGCAGCACGTGTCGAGGCTGTAATCCGGCCGGCCAAGCCAGGTCTCGTACTGGAGGCTGTCTTCGCGGTCGTCGTTGGGAACGACGAACAGGACATGGTGCTTGTCGGCGTCGCGGTAGTGCTTGAAGTAGGCGACGTAGGAGGCGATCTTCTGGCGCATCCGCTGCAGCGACTCGGTGGCCCGATCCCACTCTAGGTCGAAGAAGATCCGCCCTCCGTTGGCGCGGTAGATCCCGCGCCCGTCCGGCGTGGGTATCCGCTGCTTGATCTCGTGCGCCCGCTCCCTGCGCTCCTCGCGGACCTGCTCCTCACCGCTCCAGATCTGGAGTCCTTGGCGGCGTATCTCTCGGCTGCGGCTCACCAGGGAGACGAAGAACTTGTTGGCCTCGAGGTCGTGGACAGCGTGCCAGCAGTGATCGCGCGCCTCATGGCTGCGCTCGACGTAGGGGCGTTGGTCGTCCCCGTGCCAGTCGGCGAGCACCCTTGCCCCCCGCGCCGAGATCAGGCACATTGAATGGCGACGACGGACGCCTGGCGTCTCGATGACTTTCCAGACGTAGACGAGACCCAGCGTCTTGAGCTGGTGGAGTCGGATCTGAGAGGAACGAAGGCTCGGGAAGAAGAGCTCTTGGAGCTGGAGCGTGTTGAGGTAGCGATAGTCGTAGAGGGCTTGCAGGATTACCAGGTCGCGTTGGGTGAGTGATCGGTGGAGTTTGGTGAGCTGTGTCTGTGAAGGACGCGCGTCAGCGTGAGCGGGAAGGTCTCGGAGGACTATTGGATGAGTTAGAACGGGAGACCGTCCTGCCTGGCTCGCCTGGCCATTTCGAGTTCGGAAGCGCTGTGCGCCGGCTTTCGCTTCCTGAAGCGCACGCCGGCGCGAATGCCTGTGAGCGAAAGACGGCGCGGTGACAGCTTCATAGCCAGTCGCGCTCGCTTCGGATGGAGTGATCCGGTCGTCAGTCTGGGCGATGGCTTCCTCAAAGGGGGTCTGAGTCTGACCCCCGGAATCAGGCGTGGGCGCGGTGTTCATGCAGTAACAATCCCCATCGAGGTGGCCGAAATTGGTCGCCGGGATCCGACTCCAAAGCGACTCTTGTGCGCCCGCCGGGCCTTCGAGTTGACGGTGCAGCTGTACGCGCAACGGACACTGCGCCTCGCTCGACTCCATGGCCAGAGTTCATGCAGTAACAATCCACATCGAGAAGGCCGAAATCGGTCGGTCGGATCCGCCCGCTGCGCGCCCGCTGTGCGCCCGCTGTGCGCCCGCTGTGCGCTCGCTGGCATTTTCGGGGACTCCGGGCGACTCCAAAGGCGATTCCCGGGCGCCGAACAACCCGCGGCATCGGTGAGGGGCCGTGGCTGCGGCTCGCCTCCACTTGAGAGTTCATGCCCTAACAATCCACATCGAGGTGCCCGAAATTGGTCGCTGCGGTCCGACTCCAAAACGACTCTTGTGCACCCTCAGGGCGCCCGCCGGCCTTCGGGGCGACTCCAGAGCGATTCCAGAGCGACTCCAGAGCGACTCCAGGTCCGACTCTGTCGGCTGCTGGGCGCCCTCCAGACTTATGAACGACGGCATCACTCTGGTCGAGCGGCATCGGCGCGGCCAGGTGTGACGGCGTGAGATTCCGCATACCTAATAGATCTCCAATGAGTTGGCCAAAATTTGGTCGGTGGGTTCCACCTTCCGTCCGCCGTTTGTCCACCTTCCGGGCGCCCTTCCAGCATCCGACCGTCGCTGATCCACCTTCCGACCGTCGCCGACAACCGTCGACGGCTCTAGCCCCGGCGCCGGACGGCTTGTCCCGCACAGCAGGCGAGTACTACAGGGGGACCATCTTTATGCCACAAAATGCTACAGTGCAGTCGCATGGACGAACGGTGTTACTTGGACGAAACGGCTAGCCATCTCGGCGTTGATCGAACAACCCTCTATCGATGGATTCGAGTTGGGTACGTCCACCCGCATCGCGAACCAGGCGGTCGGCAGTATTTTTTCCGCGCCGAGCTGGATGACCTCATGGACCCCGACGGGCACATTACCCGCCCGCTTATACAGCTCCACGACCTCGCACATGGCCTGGCACAGAAGCTCCGCAGGCTCGACGCCGATGTCTATGACGCATCTAGGCGTGATGCGCGCCAGTTGGAGGGGATGGCGGAGTCGTTGAAGCCGCTAATCAGCCGGTACATTGCGGCCCAGGTGCCAAACTCGCTGGGCCGTCCAGTCAAATTGTCCCGTGGCGTCTAGGCGCCGGGACACAGGCTGGGCTCACCGTCAAGTTCTTTCCGCGCAACTGGCAGTCGTCAGACGGTGTCCTGGTGAACTTGGAGGGGCAGAGGTTCACCGTGCGCGACTCTCTCCCACGCAAGTCGTGAGTATGATCATCCCGGCTGGAGGTAAGCATCGGGAAGCTGATCCCGATCGCAGAGCTCCAGGAGCACGACTTGCGCCCTTTTGGTACTCGCGATCGCGCGAGAAGACACCGAAGCCCGACGACTGAATCGGTGGAGGATCCTGCCTCGCTTTGCTACTGGTCTTTCCGAACCAATGCGCGGACTTGGTGTTGGCCGGCAGACCGGCCGTTATTGGCCCTGACGGCTCGGGCGTGCGACGACTTCGTCGCCTCGTCGGGAGGACCCCTCACCATCCATTCGGTGGCTGCAATCGCCGCCGCGCAAGGCTGCATTGCGTCGGGCCGCCCGCTGTGGCTTGACCTTCCTCATTGCCCAGAGTTACGGCGCCTGGCATGAAAAGATCAGCAAATTTCCCCGCGTGCATGGGCGAGTATTCGAGATGGTGTTTGAGAACGGCGTAGATGGGTAAGAACCTATAAATACCGTTCACATCTAATCCTACATCAGGAGGTGTATTGATAATGACAGCAACACGAATGTTGGTGCCCGGCTCCAACCTTGTGACTGGCGCAAGCCCGATCGACCGCTTATTCGAGCAGTTCTTTGGCTATGGAGTCGCGAGTCA
>DASPXA010000067.1:0-19264 GCA_035637495.1 Verrucomicrobiia bacterium | reverse complement strand
TGCTCGTGATCAGGGTTCCGTTCTCCAGCTCCGAAGCTTCTGCCCCCAGCTCGCCCTTCAGGCCCGCGAGCGTGGTCCGGACGCTGATGTGCGGCCGCACCCCGTTGCGCCTGGGCAGTGTGCCCTGGTCCATCGCGTGGTGGACGATCTCGACCAGGGCGTCGGCCCGGCGCTGCTTGGGCAACCGGGTGTCCTCCTGGCCCAAGGGCTCGGACAGGCTCTGGATCGCCGCCGACAGCGCCGCTCCGCCCTCCCGGTCGAGCACGCCCGAGATATGGAACATGCCCCCTGACTGGCTGAGCTTGAGGCAGCGCTGCTCCCAGTCCTCCTCGATCCCGTGCTCGAAGCCCTCCGGATCGACCACGTAGCGGGTGTTGTCGGCGACCCAGCTCAGGTCTTTGAGCGAGCTCTCCCTGGCTTGCTCGACCCACCAAGCCCAGTCGCAGTGCTGACGCAGGTCCGGGCGCAGCTTGTGGCGGAAGTGACAGATGACCGATGCCGCCTGATAGCCGATCTGACCCGAGCTCAGGGCCTGGGCGACCTCGGGCATCGCCTCCAGCTGCTCGCCCACGCAGAGGCGGTCGGAGGCGGAGGTGGTGGAGAGCCGGCAGGTCGCGGCGACCCAGGCGCAAGGCGTCTGACCGGCAAGCAGGTGGTCGCCTCGCCTCTTGGCCGCGGCGACCACCCGGCAGAGCTTGCCCTGGAGCCGATCCACGGCGGCGGAAAGACGCCTGGCGTCTAGGAAATCGTCGTCGGCGTCGCGCTCGAAGTCACCAATTGCGGCCTCGAGGCGGTCGAGCTCTGACATTCTGCCATTATACGAACAAAGGTACGGACTGTCAATCCATTAACAAACCATCGTATGTAACTTAGCTTACTTATTCGCCACCCGGACACCACGGCTTCACCCTCTTCCCAGTCCTTTTCCCAATCCTTTTCCCAGTCCTTCCCCAGCCCTTCCGCCCGCCGCCCAACCGCCTGTTAAGAATCTGGCGCTCAGCACGGGCGCCGTTTACTCTCGAATGGATGCGTCCCCAGCTCTGGAAGTTCGAGCGGCGCGCGATGGCGATGGGCTACGAGGTCGTCGCGGGCGTGGACGAGGTCGGCATGGGCCCGCTCGCGGGGCCGGTCGTAGGCGGTGCGGTGGTGCTGCGCATCGGCGATCGGATCCCCGGCCTCAACGACTCCAAGCTGATGACAGCCGAGGAGCGCGATCGGGTTGACGCGATCATCCGACGCCGCGCCGTCGCGGTCTCCGTTTGCGCCGTCGACCACGCGCAGGTCGACCGGCTCGGCCTGTACAGGGCGCGCATCCTCGCCAGCGCGGGTGCGGTTGCCGGCTTGAGCGTCAAGGCCCAGTACCTGCTCGTCGACGCCTTCGACATCCCCGACACTCCGCTGCCGCAGATGGCGGTCGTTCGCGGCGACAAGATCTGCGCTTCGATCATGGCCGCGAGCATCGTGGCCAAGGTCGCGCGCGACCGGGCGATGATCGAGTACGACCGCATCTATCCCGGCTGGGGATTCGCCGACCACAAGGGATACGCCACCCCGTCGCATCGCGCCGCGATCCGACGACTTGGCCCAAGCCCGATTCACAGGACCTCTTGGGCGCCGTTTCGCGTCTCCGAGCTCGTAGGCTCGAGCTAGGCAGGGCCGGCGAGCGGGCGGCGGCACGCCTGCTTCGCGAGCGGGGTTACGAGGTGGTCGGAGCCGGCTTTGTCGCCCGCCGCGGCGAGCTCGACCTCATCTGCAGGAACGGCCGCGACATCGTCGTCGTCGAGGTGAAGACGAGGACCAGCGACGCATTCGGTACGCCGCTGGAGGCTGTGGGCTCGCGAAAGCGGCGAGCCCTGATCAAAGCGGCGGCCGAGTATCGCGCCCTGGCCGAATGGCGCGGCCAGATCCGCTACGCGGTCGTGGGCGTCCGCGTCGGACCGGATGGCGATCTCGACACCGAGCTCATTGAAGACCCTTTTGGTTAGGCGGCGGTGGTGATCGTTCCCTCGAAGCTCCTCAGGCGGGACACCGCCGTCCACAGCATGAAGCCGACCAACGCAACTCCTCCCACCGCCAGCCCGGCCGCGACGAGCAGCAGCAGACCCTCGACGAAGGGCGATCCGGGCAAGCCCGCGAAGCCGGCGCCCGCCGCGACCTGCAGGGCGACGAAAACGACGGCGAAGGAGCCGACGCTCAACAATCCGAAGGCCAGCTCGCCGCCCATGGCGGCGAATGTCCCCAGCACGCCGACCGATCGCCGGTCATCGGTGGAGTCAAAACGCGGGTCGATCGCGCCTGCCGACACGCCGACGCACACGCAACCAACGCCGAGCCAGATCGCGAGGAACACGATCTCGGCCGTCCTCAGCGGCCCGATTCCACCGACGATCGACATCGCAAGCGTGATCAGCGTCGTAAGGGCCACCGCCGGCGCGACCGTGAACAGGACCTTGGCCCGAATCAGCGTCCAGGGGCTGATCGGCGCGAGGCGGAGGAGCTGGATGCCACGCCGCTCGCCCGGTATCGAGGGCGTCGCAAACATCATCGCCATGAACAGCGAGACAAACGCGACGACGAAGACGTCGTTCCAGAACAAGTCGGTCAGTCCGCGTGTCGGACGCACCAGGATGAAGGCGTAGGCGACCAGAAAGATGACGGCTGGAAGAAAGCGGCTCAGGCGCCTGATGTCGCGGCGGTACGCGATCCAGTCCTTGCGGACGATGGCCAGGACGGGCGAAGCGGGGCCGCCGCGCGACGCTCGGACCGGAACCCTCGTCCGTCGGCGCCAGCGCGCTGGTGGGCCCCCCAGCAAGCCCAGCCCGGCCAGCAGCGTGCGCTCGTACAGCGCAGCCGCGACGACCACCAGCGCCCCGGCCAGGAGCAGGGTCAAGCCCGTCCACGCCAAGGCTGCGGCGACGCTGCCGTCGATCACGGCGCTCAGCGCGTGGCCCGGCCATGCAGATGGCACCCATTCGATGCGCTGAAAGACCGTGAGAAGGCCTGAGATGTCCGGCGTGCGTCGCGGTGTGAACGACTGCCGGATGGTGAGGTTCCAGAGCAGGTAGAGGCCCGCGCCGGTGACGCTTGCGACAGCGATCGCCACGTCGCGGGCGACCCGCGCGGGGACGAGCTTGAGCACACCCGCCATGAATATCAGCTGAAAGGCGGTGACCATCAGCACCAGAACCCCGAGCAGGACGAACGCGGTCACGTAGTAGAGAGGCGAAGCTCCGGAGCCGGCGCCCAACCCGGCGACGAAGGCCAGAAAAATCGCCGCGGCCAGCGTGTTCGCGCTCATCGCGAAGAGCGAGCGAGCGATGAACATCTCCGCCGTCGTGACCGGCGCGAGGATCAACTGCAGGAGGTCGCGGCCCGCGAAGTAGGTCGAGATCACGGTCGGAAATCCGACGACCAGCATCAGGACCGCGAGCGACGTGAAGGCTCCGCTGAGCATGGCGTCGCGAGAGGCGGGGAGGAGCTGGCCCGCGAAGAAAGCCAGGGCGAAGAGCGATCCTCCGATCACGAGCGCGCTCAGGCCTCCGAGGACTGCAACACCCGCCGCGCGCGCCGCATTGCCGGCGATTCGGTTGCGCCAGGCCCGCACCTCGGCGCTCAGGATGACGGCGACGGCCGAGCGCCTCACTTTCTCGGGGAGAGCAACCGCTCGATCAGCTCTGTTGACTCCGGACCGGCGGTGAGGCGGAGGAAGAGATCTTCCAGCGTCGCGTGGGCCGCTCCCGCCTGGGCGCGCAGCTCGTCCATCGTGCCGGTGGCGACCAGGCGCCCGTGGTCGATGATCGCGATCCGCCGGCACAGCGCCTGTGCCACCTCGAGGATGTGGGTCGAGAGCAGGACGCTCGTGCCGCGTGCGGCCAGCTCCTCCAGCAGGTCTTTCACAAGGCGGGCAGAGCGCGGGTCGAGGCCGTTGGTCGGTTCGTCGAGGAGCAGGACCGACGGCTCGCGGATGAGCAGGGACGCGAGCCCGATCTTCTGCTTCATGCCATGGCTGTACGCGCCGATCAGCTCGCCGTCGCGGCCCGCAAGCTCGAACAGTCCGAGCAGCCGTTCCATGCGCTGCTGGCGCTCTGATCCTCGCGGCATCCTGTAGAGATCGGCGATGTAGTCGAGGAACTCCCGCCCGGTGAGGTGAGGGTGGACGAACGGCTCCTCGTCGAGGTAGCCGAGCCTGGCCTTGGCCTCGAGCGGCTGCAGGAACACGTCGAAGCCGTCGATCAAAGCGCTCCCCGCGGTCGGCCGCACGAGACCGCAAAGCATCCGGAGCGTGGTGGTCTTGCCGGCGCCGTTGGCGCCCAGGAAGCCGAAGATCTCACCCTGCTCCACCTGGAAGCTCACGTCGCTGACGGCCGGCACCACGCCGTAGTGCTTGACGAGGTTTCTCGCTTCGACGGTGAAAGCACCGGCCGGCACGTTCATCGCCAGTGGCGGTCCAGCTCGGACGCATACGTCTGGCCGACTGTGTCTGCGTTGGCGAGCAGCCAGTTGTCCAGCCTCTGCGCGCCGCGCGGCCGCTCGCGTGAAACGAGCAGCTCCTGCATCAATCCTTCCAGCTCGGGTTCGTTGAGCATCACATCCTTGACGAAGCGCCCGATGATCTTCGCCGCCCGCAGCGCGTTGCGGGGCGACATGTACACGAAACGAGGGTGGCGGCCGACCGCGATCGCAATCGACTCGACCATCTCGCTGTAGTAGATGATGTCTGGCCCTGCCGCGTCGACGATCACCGGTCCGACTTGATCGGCGGCCCACGTCGCGATCTCCGCCACGTCCTCGCCCGCAACGGGCTGCAGCCGGTAATCACCACGGCCCGCGATCCCAAACAGGGGCAGCCTCCGCAACAGCCACGCGATGTTGTTGATCAGGATGTCGCCCTGCCCGAAGACGAGGGTCGGCCTGACGATCGCCCACGCGAGACCGGACTCGCGCACCGCTCGTTCGGCACGAGCTTTGCCCGCGTAGTAGTCCAGGGGCGAGTCTTCGGCCGGGTTGCTGACCGAGATGTGCACGACCTTTCGCACCCCGGCATCCCTGGCGGCGCCCATAAGGACCCTTGTGTTGGCGACGGCGTCCCCGAACCGCACGCGTCCGTGGTGGAAGCGAACCCAGTATGTGTTGTAGAGGACTTCCCCACCCCGCAGGCTGTCGACCAGTGCGTCACGGTCGGTGAACTGGAGCGGCGCGACTTCCGCCTTGATGTCGTCGGGTCCCGCGCGCTGCGGATGATTGGTCAGGGTCTTGACCTGTTTTTTCTGCGAGACGAGACGCTGGGCGATGAACCTGCCCGTGAAACTGAACGCGCCGGTGACGACGTCGAAGCCCTGGGTCAAAACGGGAACCGCGTGAGGCCGTAGGCGGCGGATCCGGGGCGCACGTGTCCGGTGATCACCACGCGTGGACGGTGCCGCACCGCCTCTGCGGGATGGACCTCTGGGCGCAGGCCGTTGAAGATGGGGAAGCGCAGGGTGCCGTCCGGCGACCACTCCGAATATCGGATGCTGACCACAAGCTCCGGCCGTACCCAGTTGACAGGCCGCATCATGATCGGCGCAGGATCGAGCGGCGATGTCTTGGCGGCGAGCTCCACAACGCGCTCGCCGAGCACACGAGTTGCATCGTCGTCGTAACCCCCGCCTACGGTTCCGCAGGGAAGCAGGCGCCCTTCTTCGTAGAAGCCGACCACAAGGGCGTCGAACGGTTTGTCGCCCGTCCAGCCGATGACGACGAAGTCGTCCGACTTGACCGCCTTGACCTTCAGCCAGAACGGGCTTCGCTGGCCTGGCACGTAAGGCGACTGCACGTGCTTGGCGACCACCCCCTCGAGACCTCGCTCGAGGCAGGCCTCGAACAGCTCGACGCCATCCTCTTCTATGTGATCAGGGACGAAGATGTGGCCTCCCGCCTCGACGGACCTGGCCAGGCGGGCGCGCCGCCGCAGCACCGGCTGGCGCAGCAGCGGCCGGCCCTCCAGGTACAGCGCATCGAAGGCGAGGTATGCGGTGGGGATCTCGTCTTGCATCCGCCCTCCGCCTGCGAGACGCTGCCGCAGGCGCGGATAGTCCGGTCTTCCCTCGACATCCGTCGCGACGAGCTCGCCGTCGATGACGCTTCCGGGCGGCACCCGCCTGGCCGCCTTGACGACCTCAGGCACGTCGGCGGTGATGTCGTTCATGCCGCGGTCCTTGAGGCGGACCCCGCCGCCCTCGTCGCGGAACAGCACGCATCGCAGCCCATCCCACTTGACCTCGAACAGATACTCGTTGGAGCTGAACGGCGCCTCGGCGGACGCGGCCTGCATCGGACGCACCTCAGCAGGGAAGCTCTCCAGCTCGATCTGGAGCTGATCACTTTTGTCCTGCACCTCGCCCAGATTAGGCGAGAGCGGGTTACGAGGCCTTGCGGCGTCTCCTCGTTTCGGCGGCCGGCTTCTCCTTGCCCGCACGTTGCTTCTTCGCCTGCTCGACCGATTGCCGGAGTGCTTCCATCAGGTCCATGACCTTGGCCGGCTGCGGCGCCTCGGGCGCTTCAATGACCTCGCCCTCCATCTTCGCGCGCACGACCTTCATCACGGCCTCGCGGTACTCGTCCTTGTAGCGGTTCGGGTCGAAGCTGTCGGCCAGGCTCTCGATGAGCGCCTTGGCCATCTCGAGCTCCTTGGGATTGATCTTCACCTCGTCCTCGAGCCCCTTCAGGCCTTCGGTCGAGCGGATCTCGTCCGGCCAGTGAAGGGTGTTCATGATCAGACCCTTGCCGTTCGGGTGCAGGGCGCAGAGATGTTCCTTGTCGCGCAGGGCGATCTTCGCGATGGCCATGCGGCTCGTCGCCTCGAGCGCCTTGCGCAAGAGGTGGTACGGCTTCTTGCCGAGCTCTTCAGGCTCGACGTAGTAGGCGTTGTCGTAGTAAAGACCCGGCTCGACGTCGTCGACCGGCACGAACTCCTCGATGTCTATGGAGTGCGCTGTCGGCAGCGGGAGGTTGTCCAGGTCCTTGTCGTCGATGATCACGTACCGGTCCTTGCCGATCTCGTAGCCGCGAAGGATTTCGCTGTATGCCACCTCGTGGTCTCCCTCCGCGCACCAGCGCTTGTACGAGATGGGGGAGTGGTGGTCGGGGCAGAGCTGGCGAAATGAGACTTTAGCGGTCGACTCGGTCGCGTTGTAGAGACGAATCGGGATCGAGACCATCCCGAAAGAGACCACGCCTTTCCACATCGATCGCGGCATGGCGACGCAGTTTACCTCCTGTGTCAGTGGTTGGCTACTTTCGGTAAGTCGAAACGTCTACGTGCCGACGTCCCGCCTCTGCATCAAAAGTATCGAGCTTCCAAGGCCGGCGATGGCGAGGAGCAGCATGAGCGCGAGATTCCGGCCGTCGACTCCATTGACCAGTGGCGTGCCGAAGAGCTTGAACGCGGACAGGTCCTGCAGCCACAGGGGCAGCTTGTAGATCGTGCCGAGCTCCGTGTCGAGGTAGCTCGCAAAAGCAAGCGCGCCGAGGAGCGCAACCGCGGCCCGTGGATTCCACGCCGCCAGCACCGCGCCCGCGCCGGCGAAGACCAACGCAAACGGCACCAGCATCAGCGAGGCGGCCGCAACGCGCTGCGGGACCAGGTCGATGCCCTGGGCGTGCGACGCGTAGGCGAGGACGACGCCGCTGGCCGCGGCAATGATCGCCGCCGCGACCGTCAGGACGATCATCCGCTCGAGCACCACCGCCGCGCGCGAGGTCGGGTTGGCGAGCACCGCTTCGAGCCGCCCATCCGAGTCTTCCGCCGACCAGCTCGCGACGTACGTGATGGCGAGCGCGGCGAAAAGCAGCTGCGCGACGTTGGACCACGTGTACCCCAGCACCGCCGGGTAAAGCTGTTGGTGGACGAAGATCGACAGGTAAGGCAGCAGAGTCGGAACCGACAGCAGGGCCTGCACGATGTTGCGGGTCAAGGCGGCGAAGACAGCGGCCAGGACCGCAGTTCCGGCGGCCCATGCCAGCAGGCCGAGCCGCCGCTCGTAGAGGCCGCGCACGACAGGCACCATCCACCAGGGCATCGCTGAAGCGTCATGCGCGGCCCGGCGGGAGATGGACGGCAGGCGCAGGATCGAGCCACCCACGTCTCGGCGCATGAACGCGACGGCGGCCAGCGCGGTGGCCAGCACGCCAAACACGATGAGGATCGCAAAGGCCCGACCGTCGAAGTAACCGCCCCGCGGCAGCGGCTGGCTCAGGTCGTAGTAGCGAAACGGTGAAAGCCAACGCCACGTCGACAGCCAGGAAAAGGAGCGACTCAGGCTGTTGAGGAGATACAGCACCAGAAGCAGCGCACCCGCCGAAGCGGTGGCGATGCGCGCACCAACGACCTGGGCCACGAGCAGCGTGAGGCCGTAGCAGGCCATGCCGACCGCCGCGATCAGCAACGTCATCTCGATCAATCCACGTGCCTCGACCGTGTCGTGGTTCGTCGCGACGCCGATCACGAAGCCGGCCGCCGCCGCGATCGACGCGACCGAGACGGCGATGGCGAAAGCGGCCGATCGCGCGGCCAGGAGCACGGGCCGTGGTGTACCCGTAGCGAGCTCCATCTCGACGATGCCCCGCGTTTCGTCCCCACGCGCGAACCCTGTTGCCGACGCAAGCGCCCACACCGCGAACAGGATGGTTAGCGAATTGAAGCCCCGAAATTCGACGAATCCCTCCACAGTGTCGGGGCGGATCGTGGGCGCGAACAGGGCGACAAACTGTGCTTCGAGCGCCGCCATCGAAGCGCCGAACTGCAGACGCTGGACGAGAGTGTGGCCCGCGATCTGATAGAAGCCGGCAGTCTGCGCAAAGACCGACATGAGCGCCGCGAGTGAAAAGCCGAAGACACCCCACCTGCCGAGCCGGAGCCCCAACAGAACCGAGATCACGGTGTGAGAGCTTTCGGTTTGGGCTCGCCGAAGAAGCTGAGAAAGAACTCCTCGAGGCTTGGCTCCGTGCTGACGAGGTCGGTCACGCTGGAATCTGCGATCGCTTCGACCAGCCCGTCGAAGGTGCCTCGAACCGTGCATTCCACGCGAGCGCCGGCGACGGTCACCTCCTCGACGCCGGGGGCGGACCGAAGCTTGACTTCCGGCACCACGTCTTCCGACGCGAACTCGATCTCCACGCGGTGGACTCGGATGTGCCTCAGCTCTTCGAGCTGCGCCACCTTGACGAGCCTCCCCGAGCGGAGGATGCCGACCCGATCACACACGTGCTCGACCTCGGACAGCACGTGCGACGAGAGAAAGACGGTGGCGCCGGCGTCGCGCGCCTCGCGGAGCAGCGAGTAGAACTCCTGCTGGTTCAACGGATCGAGGCCACTTGTCGGCTCGTCGAGAATCAAGAGGTCGGGCCTGTGCGCGAAGGCCAGCAGGATCGCGAGCTTCTGCTTGTTGCCGCTCGAGTACTCGCGAAACCGCCGGCTGAGGTCCAGGTCGAAACGTTGCGCGATCGCTTTGACGCTTCGTTTATCCACACGACCTCGCATGCCGCCGAAGTACGCGACGATCTCGGTGCCGCGCAGGCTCCCAAACTGCGGCACGTCGCCCGGCAGGTAGCCGACCCTCTTCTTCACGGCGACCGACTCGCGCGTGCAGTCGAGGCCGAAGATGTAGGCCGACCCGCCAGTGGGCCGGAGCATGTCCATGAGGAGGCGGATGGTCGTGGTCTTGCCCGCGCCGTTGGGTCCGAGGTAGCCGAAGACCTCCTGCTGCCCCACCTGCAGGTCGAGGTCGAAGAGACCTCGTCCCGAACCGTAGTCCTTGGTCAGCTTCGAGGTCCTGATCGCTGCCACCGCCATTTCGACGAGCATATAAGGCGCAGTGCAGCTGGGCGACCTCGAGCTACACCTCCTGGTGACCGATCACTGGAAGGCGGACGGAGGCCTCATGTTCGGCGTCGTGCCGCGCGTGCTGTGGGAGAAGCGCAAGCCGCCTGACGCCGACAACATGATCGACTGCGCCTGCGTCTGCCTGATCGCGCGCCACAAAGGGCGCGTGATCATCTGCGAGACGGGGATCGGCAACAAGCTGAGCGAAAAGCGCGCCCAGCAGGTCAAGCTGCGCGAGCCCGAGGGAATGCTGCATGCGCTGAAGCGCCTCGGCATCCAGCCCGATGAGGTCGACGTGGTGGTCACGACCCATCTCCACTGGGACCACGCAGGCGGGCTGACGCGACGAAACGAGCTGGGTGAGGTCGAGCTGACCTTCAAGAAGGCGCGTCATTTCATCCAGCGCAGTGAATGGGATTTTGCGCTGCAGCCGGACGTGCGCAGCAGGCCGAGCTACATCACCGACGACTTCACACCGCTCGCGGACGGCAACGGCCTGGTCGAATTCCTCGACGGGGACGCTGAGGTGCTGCCGGGTGTGCAGATCCGCCACGTCGGCGGGCACACGCCCGGCAGCCAGGTCCTCATCTTGCGGTCAGGTGAGATGGCGTGCGCTGTGACTGGCGACCTCGTCTGCCAGACCCCGCACCTGCGGGTGCCCTGGAACATGGCCGCCGACATCGAGCCGCTGCGGGTCTTCGAGCAGAAGGCGCGCCTTCTCGACGAGGCGGAGAAGCACCGCTGGCTTCTGGTTCTCAGCCACGAGCCCGACAGTCCGGCCGGTTACCTCGAAGAGGACGGCCGCTGGCGTCCTGAACCGCGCCTGACGTGAGCTTCACGACGGCGGACGGCCGCAAGCTGACATACCGCAAGCTCGGGCATGGGCCGGTGCTCGTCTGCCACCCGGGCGGGCCCGGATTCTCGGCCGACTACTTCGGCGACCTGGCCGCGCTCTGGGAGCAGTACACGCTGATCATGCTCAACCCGCGTGGCACAGCCGGCTCGTCGCGTCCGGCGGACCGGCGTAACTATCAGATCGGCGACTACGTCGACGACCTCGAGCAGCTGCGCGATCACCTGGGTCTTGAACGGATGCTGCTTCTCGGCCACTCGCACGGAGGTGTGGTCGCACAGGCATACGCTGCCAGCCATCCCGGCCGCGTGCGCCGGCTGGTCCTCGCCTCGACGCTCGCAAGGTTCGGACCCGAACAGGAGGGTGCGATGCGCGAGGGCATGGACAGGCGGAGCAATCAGCCCTGGAGCGGCGATGCGATCGCGGCGCTCGAAGAAGAGCAGGCCGGGCGTTTTTCTTCCGACGAGGAGCTGAGCGGTCTCGTCTTTCGCGAGCTGCCGCTCTACTTCGCTCACTACGGGCCGGTGGAGGCAGGCTACCTCGACACGTTGAAGTCGGAGATGATCAACGCCGACGCGCTGAAGCTGTTCAACGAAGAGATCTTCACCACGTTCGATCTCCGCCTCCAGCTGTCCGCGATCGTGTCACCGACGCTGGTGATCACGGGCGACGACGACTTCATCTGCGGGCCGATCTGCGCGCGGGAGATCTGCGCCTCGCTCCCTGGCGCTCGCCAGGTGATCGTGGGCGACGCCGGGCATATGACGTTCGTCGAGCAGCCGCAGGCGTTCCACGACGAGGTCGCCGACTTTCTCGGGGCTTAACAGGCTGGGCTGACATTCCGTTCGCCGCTTCCTAGCCTGGTCGCGTGCTCGGAAGCGTGGATTCATGCGTGCTCGCGGGCCTCGAGGTGCGCCGCGTCAACGTCGAGGCTGACATCGGACGCGGAGAGGTCAGGTTCTTCCTGGTCGGCCTCGCCACGACCACCGTCAAAGAAGCGCGTGAACGCGTGCGCTCGGCGATTCGCAACAGCGGCCTCGAGTTTCCGCAGTCACGCCTGACCGTCAACCTTGCGCCGGCCGAGCTGCGCAAGGAAGGCTCGTGTCTCGATCTGCCGATCGCCGTCGCGATCGCACTGGCGAGGGCGCACACCCTCGCGCCGGCGCGCAGCGCATTCATCGGAGAGCTGGCGCTGGACGGCGCGGTGCGGCACGTCGACGGCGTGCTCGTGGCGGCGCGTGGGTTGCGCAGGCTGGGTTACGAGCGAGTCTTCGTACCCGCCGAGGACGCGGCTGAGGCCGCGCTCGTCGACGGGCTGGAGGTGATCCCGTGCGTGTCACTCGCAGCGGTGGTGAATCACGTCCTCGCAGTAGAGCCGATTGCTCCGTCCGCGCGCAGCTCGGAAACGCCGGGCGCCTTGGACTGCCTGGAGTACGACCTCACGGAGGTGCACGGGCAGGAGGAAGCCAAGCGGGCGCTCGAGGTGGCGGCGGCCGGAGGGCACCACCTGCTGCTCAGCGGGCCTCCGGGAGCGGGCAAGACCATGCTCGCCCGCTGCCTTCCCGGCATCCTGCCCCCGCTGGAGCTGAGCGAGGCGCTCGAGGTGGCGCAGATCCGCAGCGTGCTCGGTGAGCTGCCACGCAATCGACCGCTCGAATGGACGCGCCCGTTTCGGGCTCCGCACCACAGCGTCTCCATGGCGGGCCTCATCGGCGGTGGCACGGGTGTGGCTCAGCCAGGCGAAATCTCGAAGGCACACCAGGGTGTCCTGTTCCTGGACGAGATGGCCGAGTTTCAGACCACGGTCCTGCAGGCGCTGCGCCAGCCACTCGAGGCGGGGCGCATCATCATCACGCGGTCGGGCGGCTCGGTTGCTTACCCCGCCCGCTTCACGCTCGTTGCGGCGACCAACCCGTGCCCGTGCGGCTGGGCGGGCGATCGCCTGCGCGCCTGCCGCTGCACGCCGGGCGCCGTCGACACCTACCAGCGGCGTCTGTCCGGACCGCTGCTCGACCGCATCGACCTCCAGGTCACGGTCCGTCGGGTGCCGCTCGAGATGCTGGCCTCGGAGCCGCGGGGCGAGCCTTCGGCGGTCGTGCGCGAACGGGTCGTTCGGGCGAGGCGCCGCCAGGTCGAGCGACAAGGCACCCTGAACGCCCAGCTCAAGCCTGCCCGGCTCCGGCAGCTCGCGGGCCTCGCGCCCGGCTCGCGAGGGACGCTCGAGCGCTGGTCCGGGCAGCGAGGCCTCACCGCCCGCGGCTTTCATCGCGCGTGGCGGGTGGCGCGGACCGCGGCCGACCTCGACGGCTCGGAGCACATCGAAGAGCACCACGTCCTCGAGGCGCTCGGATTCAGGCTGCAGGATGTCGCAGCCTGAGCTGAGCGTCCGCGGCAGGTGGCCACCGCCCGAGGGCCCACGAGTCGCGGTCGTTGGTTCCCGGCGGCCGTCCCCCTACGGCGAGGCGGTGGCCGAACAGCTTGGGCTCGAGCTCGCCAGAGCGGGCGTGGTGGTGATCAGCGGTCTCGCCCTCGGCATCGACGCAGCGGCTCACCGGGGCGCGCTGAACGGCGGCGGTGTCACGGTGGCGGTGATGGGAACCGGCGTCGATGTCGTCTACCCTGCGGCTCACGGCGTGCTGGCCGAGGCCATCCTCGCCGGTGGTGGCGCGCTCGTCAGCCAGTTTCCAGACGGCACGGCGCCGCGGCGGCACAACTTCCCCGCGCGCAACCACACGATGGCAGCGCTGTCCGACCTCGTCGTGGTGGTCGAGGCCGGCGAGGGCTCAGGGGCCTTGATCACGGCCGAGGCCGCGCTGGACCTACATAAAGAGGTAATGGCCGTCCCCGGGAGCGTCTTCTCACCCCTGTCGGTGGGCGCCCACACACTGATCCGCGACGGCGCCGGCCTGGTCCAGAATGCGCGTGACGTCCTGGCAGCCTTGGACCGTGGCGGCGAGGTGCTGGACGACCCGCTGGCCACGCCAAAACACCTCGGTTTCGGCTTCCGGCCGGAGCGGGATGGCATCCTTTCCCACCTTTCTGACGTTCTGGCTTTGAGCGCGTCCGACATCGCCCGGAAGCTCCAGCTGCCGCTCGCCGACGTGCTCGGCCGACTCACCGCACTGGAGCTCGACGGCGCGGTTCGGCGGCACCAGGGCGGGTTTGTAAGGGCGTTGCGCCGCGGTAAAGAACGGGCGTAGGATGCCCGCCACTCGGCGGGGCGCCGTGCCGGGAAGGGAACAAACGTCCGGTTTTGGGAATAACAAGGAAGCTGTGCCAGAAGGTCTGATCATCGTCGAGTCGCCCGCGAAGGCCAGGACTCTGAAGCGGTTCCTGGGTGACCGTTTCGACGTCCGGGCCTCGATGGGGCACGTCCGCGACCTCCCCGAAAAGGAGATGGGCGTGGAGGTGGATGACGGCTTCAAGCCTCACTACGAGGTGGTGGAGAGCCGCCGCAAGACGATCAACGAGCTGCGCTCGGCGGCCAAGAACGAGAGCGAGGTGATCCTCGCTTCCGACCCCGACCGCGAGGGCGAGGCGATCGCCTGGCACCTGGCCGAGGTGCTGAAGCTCCGCGATCCGAAGCGCATCGAGTTCCACGAGATCACGTCGGACGCGGTGCTCAGGGCTCTGGAGTCGCCACGGGAGATCGACATGCGCCTGGTCAACGCGCAGCAGGCGCGCCGAGTGGTCGATCGCCTGGTCGGGTTCCGGCTCAGCCCGTTCCTGTGGAGCAAGGTCCAGAAGGGAATCGGCGCCGGTCGAGTCTCTTCGGTGGCGCTGCGCCTGGTGGTCGACCGGGAGGAGGAAGTACGCAAGTTCGTCCCCGTCGAGTCGTGGACGGTCGACGTCGAGCTCTCGAAGAAAGCAGGCGAAACTCACTTTCTCGCCCGTCTCCACCGTCCACTGGGATCGGCGGCGACCGAGTCCGACACCAAGTTCGAGATCCACAACGAGGCCGCGGCGCAGGAGATCGTTCGCAAGCTGGACGGGGCGGGCTACCGCGTCATTGGCGTCGAGCAGAAACGCCGCACCAAGAGCTCGAACCCGCCGTACATCACCTCGACGTTGCAGCAGGACGCTTCGAGCCGTCTGCGCATGCGCCCGCACAACGCGATGCGCGTGGCCCAGCAGCTCTACGAGGGCGTCGAGCTCGGCGCAGAGGGCGCGTCCGGATTGATCACGTACATGCGCACCGACTCCACCCGCATCTCGGCCGACGCCGACGCCAAGGTCAAGAGCTGGATCAAGGCGCGGCACGGAGAGAAGTACCTCGGCGCATCGCGCGCGGCGAAGGCCACGCCCGGTGCGCAGGACGCGCATGAGGCGATCCGACCGACCGACGTGAACCGGACGCCGGATTCGATCCGCCAGTACTTGAGCCCGGACCAGTTCAAGCTCTATGACCTGATCTGGCGACGGTTCGTGGCCAGCCGGATGGCACCTGCGGTGTACGACCAGACGCAGGTCGAGATCGAGGGCGGAGAGTACGTCTTCCGCGCGAACGGCTCGGTGCTCGCGTTCGACGGCTTCTACAAGGTCTGGCCGCAGGGGGGTAGCCCGTCAGCGCGGGCTTTGCCCGCGCACGGCGACAGGGGGGACTACCCCCCCGGTCAGGGGGGTAGCCCGTCAGCGCGGGCTTTGCCCGCGCAGGGCGACAGGGGGGACTACCCCGGTCAAGACGAAAACGGTGAGAACGTCCTGCCGCAGCTCGCCCAGGGTGAGGACCTCGACTACCACGGGATCAAGCCCGAGCAGCATTTCACCCAGCCGCCTCCGCGCTACACCGAGGCGACGCTGATCAAGGAGCTGGAGCAGCGAGGCATCGGCCGGCCGTCGACGTACGCGCCGATCGTGCAGACGATCACCAGGGCGCATGGCTACGTCGAGATCAAGGACCGCCGCCTGCATCCGACGCCGGTCGGCGAGGCGGTCAACTCGCTGATGGTCGACCACTTCAAGACGATCTCCGACGACGAGTACACGTCCAAGCTCGAAAAGAAGCTCGACGAGGTCGAGAGCGGTCGCCAGGAGTGGGTTCCGGTCGTGAAAGACTTCTACGGTCCGCTGCAGCGGATGCTGAGCGCAGCAGAAGAGGCGACACCGGCGGACACCGACGAGGTCTGCCCGCTGTGCCACGAGGGACACCTGGTCCGCAAGGCCAGTCGATTCGGCCCGTTCATGGGCTGCTCGCGTTATCCGAAGTGCAAGTTCCGCCGCGCGCTGACCGCCAACGGCGAGGCGTCGGAGCCGAAGCTGCTCGACGAGAAGTGCCCCAACTGTGGCCGGCCGCTGCAGCTGCGGACCGGGCGCTATGGAGAGTTCGTGGGATGCTCGGGCTATCCCGAATGCAAGTACATCAAGCGCGATGCCGCGCAGGCCGAGGCCAAGCCGACGGGGGAGAAGTGTCCGCAGTGCGGCGAGGGCGAGCTGGTGGAGCGCACCGGGCGCTACGGGCCTTTCGTGGCGTGCTCGCGCTACCCCGACTGCAACTACCGGGCGAACATCGGCAAGGACGGCAAGCCGCGCCAGGGACCGAAAGTCCTGGACGAGCCGTGCCCCATCTGCGGCAAGCCGCTGGTCGAGCGTCGCGGGCGATTCGGGCTCTTCAAGTCGTGCTCCGACTACCCGAAATGCCCCGGCCCGAAGGGCGTGAGGAAGGCCGTCGCTTAGCAACCACCCGGTCTGGGTATACTCCCTGAGCCAGTCCTAATCGACTGAGTTAGCACGCCCGGGGCAAGACCCCTGTCCTTGACTCAAGGCCAGAACCGGGTGGAAGAGGAACAGGGAGGCAAATCACACGTGGCTCAAGTGACCTTGAAGCAGCTGCTGGAGGCAGGAGTCCATTTCGGGCACCAAACCAGCCGCTGGAATCCGAAGATGAAGACCTACATCTTCACCGCCCGCAACGGCATCCACATCATCGACCTGCAGAAGACCGTGCGGCTGCTCGACGACGCGTGGGAGTTCACCCGCAGCGTCGCCGCCAGCGGACGCCCAGTGCTCTTCGTCGGCACCAAGAAGCAGGCCCAGGAGACCATCCAGACCGAGGCCGCTCGCTGCGGCATGTACTTCGTCAACCGTCGCTGGATGGGCGGCATGTTGACCAACTTCGGCACGGTGAAGAAGCGAATCGAGCGCCTGCAGGAGCTGCGCAAGATGCAGCAGGAAGGCCAGTTCGAGCAGATGCCGAAGAAGGAGGCCAAGCGCCTCCAGGACGAGCTCGACCGGCTGATGTTTCACTTCGACGGCATCGCCGATATGAAGAGGTTGCCGGGCGCGCTGTACGTCGTCGACCCGCGCAAAGAGCACATCGCCGTCACCGAGGCGAACCGGCTGAAGATCCCGGTGGTCGCGATCACCGACTCCAACTGCGACCCCGACCTGATCACCTACGTCATCCCGGGAAATGACGACGCCATTCGCGCGGTCAAGTTGCTGACCGGGAAGATCGCTGACGCTTGCCAGGAGGGGCGCCAGGAGGCCGCCGCGCGCGGCGAGATCCTGCCCGAGGTCGAGGAACGCGAATTCCTCGAGACCCCGCGGTACGAGGAGATCGAGGAGTACCTCGAGGACGAGGAGGACTACCTCCCGACCGTGTCGGAAGAGGAGTTCACCGGCCACACCAACGACGACGAGGAGGCGCGCTGATGGCGGTCAGCCTTGACCTGGTGAAGAAGCTGCGCGAGCAGTCCGGCGCCGGGATGATGGACTGCAAGAACGCGCTCGAGGAAGCCGGCGGCGATATCGAGAAGGCCTTCACGATCCTGCGGGAGAAGGGCATCGCGAAGGCTGCCAAGCGCGCTGGCCGCGCTACCGGGCAGGGTGTGGTCGAAGCCTACCTGCACAGTCCCTCGCCGGACTTTCCACCCCAGGTCGGGGTGCTGATCGAGGTCAACTGCGAGACCGACTTCGTCGCCAAAGGCCCGGACTTTCGCAAGCTCGCGAAGGAGCTTGCGCTGCAGGTCGCCGCGTTCGAGCCGCGTTGGGTGTCGCGCGAGGACGTTCCCGACGACGTCCTCGTCGCCGAGCGTGAGGTGTACGAGGCGAAGGCGCTCCAGGATGGCAAGCCCGAGAAGGTGATCTCGAGGATCGTCGAGAACCAGGTCGAGGACTTCTTGAAGCACAACTGCCTCATGGAGCAGGATTACTTCCGCGAGCCGGGCCGCACGGTGCAGGAACTGGTCGCCGAGCACATCTCGAAGCTGCAGGAGAACATCTCGGTCCGCCGGTTCGCCCGATTTAACATCAGGGAGTCCTGAACCAACTGGTCAACGGCGCGCCGAAGTACAACCGCGTCCTGCTCAAGCTGAGCGGTGAAGCGCTTGGCGGCAAGCGGGATTACGGCATCGACCTCGAGGTCGTCGAGACCATCGCCGCGCAGGTCAAGCGCGTGCACCAGATGGGCGTGCAGATCGCGCTGGTGGTCGGCGGAGGCAACATCTTCCGCGGACTTGCGGCGACCGAGCGTGGCTTCGACCGGGCGACGGGCGACTACATGGGCATGCTGGCGACCGTCATCAACGCCCTCGCGCTGCAGGACGCCCTCGAGCGGACCGGCATCCCCGCGCGGACGATGACGGCGATCCAGATGCCGCAGGTTGCGGAGCCCTACATCCGGCGCCGCGCCGTCCGGCACCTCGAGAAAGGAAGGGTCGTGATCCTCGCCGCCGGCACGGGGAACCCGTACTTCACAACCGACACCACCGCGGCGCTGCGCGCAGTCGAGATCGAGGCCGACGTGATCCTCAAGGCGACGAAGGTCGATGGCGTGTACACCGCGGATCCGAAGCGTGATCCCACCGCGACCAAGTTCGACCACCTTGGTTACATGGAGGTGTTGAACCGCGGCATCGAGGTGATGGACAACACCGCGCTCACGCTGTGCATGGACAATGACGTGCCGATCGTGGTCTTCAACCTGCTCACTCCGGGCAACATCGAAAGGGTCGTGCTCGGCGAAGAGATCGGCACGCTGGTGGGGGCCGTCACGTCATGATCGACCCGATCCTTCGCGAGGCGGAGTCAAAGGCCGGCAAGTCGGTCGATCACTTCGCCGGACAGCTCGCGACGATCCGCACCGGACGAGCCAATCCCGCATTGATCGACCGGATCATGGTCCCGTACTACGGGACGCCGACCCCGCTGAACCAGCTCGCCCAGATCAATGCCCCCGAACCGCGGCTGCTGGTGGTGCAGGTCTATGACAAGAGCCAGATCGGCGCGGTCGAGAAGGCGCTGAGGACCAGCGACCAGGGGCTCAACCCCGCCAACGACGGCCAGGTCATCCGGGTGCCCATCCCGCCGCTGACCGAGGAGCGGCGTCGCGAGTACGTCAAGCTCGTGCGCCAGAAGGCCGAGGAGGCCAGGGTGGCCATCCGGAACGTCCGCCGAGACGAGCTCCATCGCATCGACCAGATGCAGAAGCAGGGCGAGGTGGCGGAGGACGAGTCAAAGCGAGCGCACGTCCGGTTGCAGAAGATCGTCGACTCGCAGATCGAGAAGGTCGACGCCCTGGCCAACCGCAAAGAGCACGAGGTGATGGAGGT
>DASPXA010000066.1:0-1903 GCA_035637495.1 Verrucomicrobiia bacterium | reverse complement strand
CGGAGCCCGTGCTCCAGGTGACGCGTGATGTTCTCGATGACGACGATCGCATCGTCGACCACGAATCCCGTCGAGATCGTCAGCGCCATCAGCGACAGGTTGTCGATGCTGTAGCCCATCAGGTACATCACGCCGAACGTCCCGATCAGGGAGAGCGGGACCACCACGCCGGGAATGGCCGTCGCCCACACGTTGCGCAGGAACACGAACACCACGAGAATGACCAGGGCAATCGAGATCATGAGCGCGATCTCGACGTCCCGGATGGAGGCGCGGATCGTCGTGGTCCGATCGAGGACCACCGACAGGTCGACGGCTCCGAGGATGGACGCGCGCAGCTGCGGCAGCAGCGCCCGCACCCGATCGACGGTCGCGATGATGTTGGCGCCGGGTTGCCGGAAGATGATGAGCAGGACGGCCGGCTTCCCGTTGGCGAGGCCCGCGGTGCGCACGTCCTCGACCGAGTCTGCCACCTCCGCCACGTCGGAGACGCGCACCGGCGCGCCGTTGCGGTACGCCACCAGCAGCGGCCGGTACTCTTCCGCCTTCAGCAGCTGGTCCGTGGTGCTGATCTCCCATGCGCTGGCCCGGTCCGCGAGCTCGCCCTTCGGCCGGTTGGCGTTGGCGGCGCCCAGTGCCGCCCGCACCTCGTCCAGCCCGATGCCGTACTTGTTCAGCACCATTGGATTGAGCTCGACGCGGACCCCTGGGAGCGCGCTGCCGCCGACGACCACCTGGCCCACGCCTTCCACCTGGGCGAGCTTCTGCTGCAGGATCGACGAGGCCGCGTCGTACAGGCGGCCAGTGTCGACGGTGGCGGAGGTGAGCGCCAGGATGAGAATCGGGGCGTCGGCGGGATTGACCTTCCGGTAGCTCGGATTGTTGGGGAGGTTCGTCGGCAGCTGGCCGCGCGCCGCGTTGATCGCGGCCTGCACGTCACGCGCGGCGGCATCGATGTTCCGGCCGAGGTCGAACTGCAGGACCACGGTCGTCGAGCCCAGATAGCTCGTCGACGTCATGTCCGTGACGCCGGCGATGCGGCCGAACTGGCGCTCGAGGGGCATCGCCACCGCCGAGGCCATCGTCTCGGGGCTCGCGCCGGGCAGCGCTGCGGACACCTGGATGGTCGGGAACTCCACCTGCGGAATGGGCGACACCGGAAGGAGGCGGAACGCGAGGCCGCCCGCCAGGGCCAGCGCCAGGGTGAGGAGGGAGGTCGCGACCGGTCGCTTGATGAAGAGGGCGGAGATGCTCACCCCACCTCCGCCAGCGTCGCCTCATCGATCGGCTCGCCCGGCCGCCGTCGCGCGAGCCGCCGGGCCAGCCGGTCGAAGGCGAGGTACACGACCGGGGTGGTGTAGAGGGTGAGGAGCTGGCTCACGACGAGCCCGCCCACGATGGTGATGCCGAGCGGGTGGCGCAGCTCGGCCCCCGTCCCGCTGCCGAGCGCGAGCGGCAGGCCCGCCAGCAGCGCCGCCATCGTCGTCATCATGATCGGGCGGAAGCGCAGCAGGCAGGCTTCGAAGATGGCCTCCTCCGGCCCCTTCCCCTCCGTCCGCTCCGCCTCCAGCGCGAAGTCGATCATCATGATCGCGTTCTTCTTCACGATCCCGATCAGCAGGATGATGCCGATCAGCGCGATCACGCTCAGGTCCGTCCGACAGAGCAGCAGCGCCAGGATCGCCCCCACCCCGGCCGAGGGCAGCGTCGAGAGAATCGTGAGGGGGTGGATGTAGCTCTCGTAGAGCACGCCGAGCACGATGTAGACGGTCACCAGCGCGGCCAGGATGAGCAGCGGCTCGTTGGCGAGCGACGCCTGGAAGGCCTGCGCGGTGCCCTGGAAGCTCGCGCGGATGCCGGGCGGGAGGCCGATCTCGCGCGCCGCGCGCTCGATGGCGGTGAC
>DASPXA010000065.1:0-39773 GCA_035637495.1 Verrucomicrobiia bacterium | reverse complement strand
GAGTCCCTGACCCAGGTCGACCTCTCACAGATCGTGATCGGCAGGGTGCTCGAGCAGAAGCCGCACCCGAAGTCTCGCAATCCGCTTTGGATCCACCAGGTCGATCTCGGCGGGCGAACGGAGCAGATCATCGCCGGCGCTTCGAACGCGATCCCCGGCTCGATCGTCCCCGTTGCCCCACCTGGTACCACGGTGCCCAACGGCAAGGTCGTCAGGGACATGAACATCGCCGGCGAACGGGCGAGCGGCATGCTCGCCTCCGCCGCCGAGCTGCTGCTGGGTGACGATCACTCGGGGATCCTGATCCTCGACCGAGGCACACCCGGCGAGCCGCTTACGAGCGTGATTCCGAACCAGGCGATCATGGAGGCGGAGGTCACGTCCAACCGGCCGGACTGCATGGGCCACATGGGCGTGGCCCGCGAGCTGGCGGCGGGGCTCGACCGGCCGGTGAAGCGCGATTTCATGCCGGCCTTCACCGGCACCGCCGACCCGCCCGGCCGCGACCTGGTAAGGGTGACCATCGAGCATCCCGATCTCTGCAGCCGCTACATCGGCGGCGTGATCAAGAACGTCAGGGTCGGTCCGAGTCCCGACTGGATGCGGCGACGTCTCCGGGCGTGCGACGTCCGGCCCATCAACAACATCGTCGACATCACCAACTACGTCCTGCTCGAGTATGCGCAGCCGTTGCACGCGTTCGACCTGAGCAAGCTGGAGGGTCCCGAGATTCGGGTCCGCAGGGCTCGCGTGCGCGAGAAGCTGCTGTGCCTCGATGAGGTGGAGCGCGAGCTGACGCCCGAGATGCTCGTCATCGCCGACGCCCAGCGGCCCGTCGCGATCGCGGGCGTGATCGGCGGTGAGGAGTCGGCGGTGACCGCCGAGTCGACCGACATCCTCCTCGAGTCCGCCAACTTCAACGGTCCGAGCGTTCGGCAGACATCTCGGGCGCTGGGTCTTCGCACCGAGGCGTCCGCGCGATTCGAGAGGGCGCTACCTCCGGAGCTCGCTCTCGCCGGCGCGCGCCGCGCCGCCTCGCTGATCGCCGAGCTGGCCGGCGGCCAGGTGCATCGGGAGTGGGCCGACGTGTACCCGCGCCCGCAGGAACCGGTCCGGATCAACCTCCGTCCGGCTCTCATCGACGACGTGCTGGGCACGCACGTGCCGCTCGAGGAGTCGGAGTCGATCCTCAAGCGCCTCAGCTTCCACGTGAAGGTGGAAGGGGACGGGCAGTGGGACGTCCTGCCCCCTGTGTTCCGCCTCGACGTCACGATTCCGGAGGACCTGGTCGAGGAAGTCGGCCGGGTCTACGGCTACGACCGCGTTCCGCCCACGCTGCCAGGGCAGCGCCGCAGCACCTGGACGCCGATCGCCTCCAGCATCGACCGCCGCCTCGACGCCGCACGCGAGGTCATGGCCGGCGCGGGGTACACGGAGACGTGGAACCCGGCGCTCGTGGACGGACGCAAGCTCGAAGAGCTGCGGATCTCGGCTCAAGCGATGCGGGTGCAGAACGCGCTGAGTGACGACATGGACACGCTGCGCACCTCGCTCCTGCCGTCTCTCGTCGACGTGGTGGCTCGCAATCGCGACCGGGGTCGCGTCGAGGTCCGCGTGTACGAGGTCGCCGAGGCGTACCTGGCCCGCGTGGGCGAGAAGAACGCGCAACCGGAGGAGCCGCTGCGAATCGCGGCGGTGGCTTCCGCGGGAATGTCCGCCGACGACGGCGGGGCGGCGTTCAACAGGCTGAAGTCGGTCCTCGACGCATGCATCGGCGCACTCGCCGGGCCGCCGGCCGCCTACCAGCGGGCCGCGGCGGAGCTCTTCCATCCCGGACGCTGCGCCGCGGTCGTGATGGACGGCCGGCAGCTCGGCTACATCGGCGAGCTGCATCCGTCCGTTGCGTCGAGCGCCAGGCTCGAGGGCAGGTTCGTGGCTTTCGAGGTCGACGTCGAGCCGGTGCTCGCGGCCTCACGCATTGCCCGCGCACAACCGCTGCCGAGGTTTCCGGCCGTCGAGCGCGACCTGGCAGTCGTCGTGGAGGAGACCGTCGCGGCGGGCTCCATCCTCGCCGCAATCAAAGAGTCTGCCGGTGATCTGTTGGAGCACGCACGTGCCTTCGACGAGTACCGCGGCGCGCAACTTGCGGAAGGGCGCAAGAGTGTCGCGTTTACCTTGACTTTCCGAAGCCCGGAGCGCACCCTGACGGACGCCGAAGTGGACAGGGTGATGGCTGAGATCAGACTGGGGCTGGAGAAACGACACGGCGCCAGGTTCAGAGAGTGACGGCCGGCGCGAATTCCGCACGCTCTGCGTGCCGTTCCGGGGGAAGCACCAAGTGACGTGGATCGACATCCTTCCAATCGTGCTGCTCATCGCCTACACGGCCGGCGGCTTCTTCAGTGGCCTGATCAGGAGATTCATCGGCGTGGTCGCGTTGTTCGTCGCCGTCTGGGCCGCCACCAACATGGGGCTGCAGGCCGGCGCGATCCTGCAGCAGACGTCCAACTTCGAGACCGCCGACGGGCGCGTCTACGGTTTTTTCGGAATCATCGTCGCGGTCCTGCTGATCGTCGAGGTCGCGACCCAGATCGCGCACTCGCAGATCCAGATACCCGCGATCATCCTCAACCGCACGTTTGGCACCGCGCTCGGTGCGCTGACCGCAATCCTGCTGTCGGTCGTGGTCGTCTACGAGCTGGGCGCCGCCGCCAATCCGGTCGGAGGATCGCAGCTAGACCCGCTTCAGCAGAACTTGCGAGACACCCTTCATCGGTCGCTCTACATGGTCAGCCTCGTGAACGCGATCGGGCGGCCGATCATCACACTGTTCCAACCGCTGCTGCCCAGCGACCCTAACGCCTTCTTCGGACCGGGGATCGTAAACCCCTAAGCTCCTCCCAAATGGGTCGGGACCTCTATGAGCGCCTGCGCGAGCGGGCAGTCGAGATCCATGTCGAGGATCACCTGCGCCGTCGCCTCGAGCGCGGCGACAGGCTTCGCATCAAGCTCGGCCTTGATCCCACCGCGCCCGACCTCCATGTCGGACACCTGGTCGTGCTCGACACGCTCCGAATGTTTCAGGACGAGGGCCACACCGTGGTCGTGATCATCGGCGACTACACGGCCCTGATCGGCGACCCCAGCGGACGCTCGGTGACTCGCCCGATGTTGAGCGAGGAAGAGATCTCGCGGAACGCCGAGACGTACTTCAAGCAGCTCGACCTGATGCTCGATCGCAGCAAGATCGAGGTCCGTCACAACTCCGAGTGGCTCGCGTCGATGAGTGCCGCGGACATCCTGCGGCTGATGGCGAAGGCGACCCTGCAGCAGGTCCTGCAGCGTGAAGACTTTGCCGATCGGATCAAGGCGGGTACTCCGATCAGCGCCCACGAGGTCCTGTACCCGTTCAACCAGGCGTGCGACTCGGTCGCGATCAAGGCGGACGTCGAGATCGGGGGCACCGACCAGCTGTTCAACCTGCTGTTCGGCCGCGAGATCCAGCAGGCGTACGGCCAGGAGCCGCAGGACGTGGCGGTCTTTCCTCTGATCGAGGGCACTGACGGCGTGCAGAAGATGTCGAAGTCGCTGCCGAACTACATCGGCCTCACAGAGTCGCCTGAGCAGATCTACGGCAAGACGATGTCCATCCCCGACAGGCTGATCGACAAGTACGTGCGGCTGATATCTGGCCTCGACGGAAAACAGCAGGACGCGGTGCTGTCGTTGAAGCCACGCGATGCGAAGGCCGCCCTGGCGCGCCAGCTGGTGAACCGCCTCCATGGTGAGGATGCCGGCGCTCGCGCGGAGGAAGACTTCAACACCAAGTTCCGCAAGCGTGAGATCCCAGAAGATCGGGAGCGGTACTCGAAACCTGTCACCGACCTCGTGACCTTCCTCGTCGACGCGGGGATTGCCACCAGCCGCAACGACGCGAGACGATTGCTGGAGCAAGGCGGCGTCCGGGTCAACGGCGACAAGGTCGGACTCGAAGGTCCGACACCCAGGGTGGGCGACGTCGTCGTGGCTCGCCGGCGGTACATCGAACTAAAATGAGCGAAAGCATGTTCGGAGGCTGTCCATAATGTCCGGCCACTCGAAATGGGCCGGGATCAAGCACAAGAAGGCCATCGTCGACGCCAAGCGCGGCCAGGCGTTCACCCGCGCCAGCCGCGAGATCACGATCGCCGCTCGCGAGGGTGGCGGCAACCCCGACGGCAACTTCCGGCTGCGCCTCGCGGTCCAGAAGGCGCGCGAGATAAACATGCCGACCGACCGGATCAAGAACGCCATCCAGCGCGGGACCGGGGAGCTCGCCGGTGACAGGCTCGAGGAGGTTCGATACGAGGGCTATGGTCCGGCGGGCGTGGCGGTGATGGTCGACACGCTCACCGACAACCGCAACCGCACCTCGGCATCGATCCGCCATCTCTTCAGCAAGGGGGGCGGCAACCTCGGCGAGACGAACTCCGTCGGCTGGATGTTCGAGCGCAAAGGTGTGATCAGCTCGAATGCAGGCAAGGCCGACCCTGAAGAGGTCGGCCTGGCTGCGATCGAGGCCGGCGCCGACGACGTGCAGGTCGAAGGCCAGTCGGTGGAGATCACCGCGCCACCTTCGACCTTTGAAAAGGTGAAGGCCGCCGTGGAAGGACTAGGCGTGAAGGTCGACAATGCGGAGATCACCATGCAGCCCAAGCAGACCGTGGCCGTGGGCGAGGACAAAGCCGCCGCCGTGCTGCGTCTGATGGAGTCACTCGAGGAGGACGACGACGTCCAGCAGGTATACGCCAACTTCGACATCCCAGCCGAGGTTCTTGAACGCGTCTCCGCACAGGTATGAATGAAAAAAGCTGATGGGTTGCCTGAAGGCCGGATTAACTCCGGCCGTCCCCAGACGTTTCATCACCAAACGCAGTTCCATCGTGTCCCGTGGAAACCCCAGGAGGGGGCTCGCGGGGGAGGATCGCGGTCCTCACCCGCGCTTTTCGACATCCCAACCGACGTCCTTGAAAGGGTTGCAGCTCACGTATAGAACCTTGTTGGACCAATGCCCGGCAAGCGCGACGGACTGATCCTCGGCGTCGACCCCGGCCTGGCCGGCACGGGCTTTGCGCTTTTCGCCGAACCCAACGTCGTCGTCTCGTGCGTAACCGTCGTCACGATCCCCGGGCGCGACGGCGCACGGCTCTTGACGATCACGAATCATCTTCGCGCGCTGATCGCGCAGCACCCGCCCGCGGAGGCGTCGATCGAAGAGCTCTTCATGGGCCGCAACGCGACCAGCGCGGTGGGGGTGGCGCAGGCACGCGGCGCGATCCTCAACGTGCTCGAGGAGTGCGGCGTTCCCGTCTTCGAGTACAAGCCAAGCCAGGTCAAGGTGATCCTCACGGGATACGGCAACGCGGACAAATCGCAGATCGGGCGCATGCTGACGGCGCAGGTGAAGCTGCCGGAGGGACGGCTCGACGATCACGCGCGCGACGCGATCGCGATCGCGCTGTGCCACGCACGCAGCAGGAAGTTTGCGCGGGCGGCGCTGAGGTGATCGGGCATCTCAGCGGGGTCGTCCGGCGTGCGGGTCCGGATTTCGTGGTGCTCGACGTCGGCGGTGTGGGTTACCTGGTCAGCGTGGCCTCGCAGACCAGGCAGCAGCTCCCGCCGCCAGGGGGCGACGTCGAGCTGCACATCCACACCCACGTGCGCGAAGACCAGCTAGCGCTCTACGGTTTCGCATCGGTCGATGAGCTGGATCTGTTCGAGATGCTGATCCAGGTCGACGGCGTGGGTCCCAGGGTCGGGCTCAACATCCTCAGCGCGGCCAGCCTCGAGGTCCTGAAGCGCGCGATCATGAGCGAGGATGCAGCCCCGATCAGGCGGGCCAGCGGCGTCGGGCAGCGCACCGCGGCGAAGGTGATCATCGAGCTCAAGCCCCGACTCGACGCGGTGGCCGCACTGGAAGTGGTGCCGCGAGCGGCGATCGCGGCGGGCGACGGCGAGGTGCCGAAAGCCGTCGAGTCAGCGTTGCGCAACCTCGGCTACTCGTCTCAGGAAGCGCGCGCAGGCATCGAATCCGTCGACTGGAAGTCGTCGCCTTCGACGCAGGAGGCGCTGGCAGTGGCTCTCAAAGCCCTTGGTCGCAAATGACGAAGGACAAAGTCCTCGACGCGGGGTCAGACGACGACCAGTTCGACCTGACGCTGCGGCCGCGCTTCCTGGCCGAGTACGTCGGGCAGCACCAGGTTCGCGAGAACCTCAGCATCCTGCTCGAGGCGGCGCGGCGCCGCGATGAGCCGGTCGAGCACGTCCTTCTGTGCGGCCCGCCCGGCCTCGGCAAGACGACGCTGGCGCACATCATCGCCAACGAGCTCGGCGTCTCGATCAAGGTCAGCTCGGGTCCGGCGATCGATCACCAGGGCGCGCTCGGCTCGATTCTCCTGAACCTCACCACGCGCGACGTCTTCTTCATCGACGAGATCCATCGCCTGAACACGGTCGTCGAAGAGTCGCTCTATCCGGCGCTCGAGGATTTCCGGTTTGACGCGGTGCTCGGAAAGGGAGTCGGGGCGAGCGCCGCCGCGCTTCCGCTGCCGCACTTCACATGCGTCGGCGCAACCACCCGGCAGGGGCTGCTGAGCGGCCCGCTGCGGGACCGCTTCGGCGCGGTGTACCGGCTGGATTTCTACAACAAGGCCGAGCTGGAGAAGATCGTCACCCGGTCCGCCCGGATCCTGGACATAGAGATCCACGTCGACGCCGTCTCGGAGATCGCCCGCCGCGCCCGCGGTACGCCGCGGATCGCCAACCGCCTCCTGCGCAGGGTCCGCGACTACGCGCAGGTCCGCGGCGACGGGAGGGCCACCGTCGAGCTCACGCGGCTGGCGCTTGGGATGCTGGCGGTCGACGAGATCGGCCTCGAGCCGCTCGACCGGCAGCTCCTGGAAACCGTGATCGTCAAGTTCAAAGGAGGCCCTGTCGGGCTCGACACCCTTGCGACCTCGTTGTCGGAAGAGCCGGAGACGATCGAGGACGTCCACGAGCCGTACCTGATCCAGATCGGGTTCCTGGCCCGGACCGCTCGCGGCCGGGTCGCCACCGAGCTCGCCTATCGCCACCTGCGCCTGGCGCCGCCCAGCCCTGCGACCGAGCAAACCCGCCTGCTCTGAGGCGCGATCGCGGCGTCGGTCCGTACCGCTCCAGCTCGGATGTTTAATTGAGGGATGGGGGACGTGGGGCGTCTGCTCCTCGTGTTCGGCGTGCTGCTCGTGGTGATCGGCGGCGCCCTGATGCTGTTCGGGCGCTTCCACCTGCCGGGTGATTTCACGTTCCGGAGCGGGAGCGTGACCGTCTACATCCCGCTGGCGACCAGCATCATCATCTCGGTCGTGGCGACGGTCGTCCTGAACCTGGTCTTCCGGCAGCGATGACCCCCGCGAACGTAGACTGATTCGCCGCCCATGCAGCTAGTCCTCAGCTGGCCTATTCGACTTGCCGTCCTGGCCATCCTGCTGTTCTCGCTGTTCGTAGATGGCGCCGGCTACGTGTACCGCATCGCCAACCACCTGCCTCTGGCAGGCAACGTCCAGGGCCTGCCGCCAAACTTCGGTGGCTGGCAGCTCTTCTTCCACCGCGGCCTGGACCTCGCCGGCGGAACCCACATCGACTACGAGCTGACCAACTTCCCTGCCGGCCAGAGCCGCCCGGACGTGCAGCAACGCACGATCGCCGTGATCAACAAGCGGGTCAACGCCCTGGGCGTGAACGAGCCTGAGATCCGCGGCGCCGGCTCCAACTACGACCGCATCACGGTCGACCTGGCCGGCGTCAACGCGGCGCAGGCGCAGAAGACCATCGGCGCGGTTTCGAAGCTCGTCTACACGAAATGGGTGAAGGACGACAAGGTGACCAACGGTCCCGAGCCCGGATACAAACCCGCGCTGACCGGGCTCACCGGCGATGACATCTCGAGCGCGACCGCGACGATCGACCCGACCGGAACTTCCTGGGTGGTCAACATCACTTTCACATCAAGCGGCGCCTCGAAGTTCGACCAGCTGACGCGCGACAACGTGGCCGCGTGTCCCGGCGATACGGCCACGAGCCAGACCGCCAACTGCCCCCAGCGGCACCTCGCGATCTGGCTCGACCTGACCCAGAAGGACCTCGACAGCTGGGAAGACTCCTCCTACGTCGCGAAGGTCTCATCACCGTATGACTCGGCCTGCCTCGCCGCGCAGACGCCGGACACCGTTTGCGGGAAGTTCCTCACCGACCCCATCACCAGGGAGGAGATCGCGGGCGGCCAGGCGCAGATCAGCGGCTCGTTCACTCAGCAGAGCGCGAACGACCTCGCCACCGGCATCAACTCAGGGTCCCTGCCCGTCGACCTGGTGGCGCTCGACGTGACCCAGGTCAGCGCGACCCTCGGCGCTCAGTCCGTGAAGCTCAGCCTGGCGGCGGGCTTGCTCGGGCTGGCGATCGTGGTGCTGTTCATGATCGTCTACTACCGCGTCCCCGGTCTGCTGGCGAGCCTGGCCCTGCTGTTCTACGCAGGCGCGGTGCTTGCGGTGTTCAAGGTGGTGCCGGTCACGCTGACCCTTGCGGGCATCACCGGCTTCATCCTCTCGGTGGGCATGGCCGTTGACGCCAACGTGCTGATCTTCGAACGTTTCAAAGAAGAGGTACGCGCGGGGCGAACGATCACGGCCGCGGTCGACGCCGCGGTGCGTCGCGCCTGGCCCGCGATCCGCGACTCGAACACCTCGACGCTGATCACCTGCGTCATCCTCGGGTTCATCGGCCCCTCGGCAGTGCAGGGCTTCGCCAAGACGCTGGCCATCGGCGTCGTGTTCAGCCTGATCTCATCGATCATCGTCACGCACAACCTGCTCGCGATCGTGCTTGCGTCGGGCAGTTTCAGGCGCCAGAGCCTGCTTGGAGTGGATCGTGTCCGAGCTGTCTGACGTAGAGGCCGAGGACCAGGGCGCCGGCGTCGCTTCCGCCGACGGCAAGGCGAAAGCGGAGGCCGCGGTAGAGCCGGAACCAGCCGCGGTTCGCGAACCCCGCGTCCGCAAGCTCAACTTCGTCGGGCGCCGAAACCTGTTCTTCGCCCTCTCGCTTCTGATCATCATCCCGGGCATCTTCTCGATGTGGCGGAACGGATTCCTGCTGGGAATCGACTTCGCCGGAGGCACCGAATTCACCGTCTCCTTCGCCAACCATCCCTCGACCGCGCAGATCCAGAGCGCGGTGGATGGACAGAACCTCAACGGATCTGTCATCGAGACGTCCCAAGGCGGATACATCATTCGCTATCCGCCGCTGAACGCCGCATCGCAGACGTCGGTCGAGAACGACCTGCGGAACAGGCTCGGTCCGATGAACGTGCAGCAGATCCTCGAGGTCGGCGGCACGATCGCGGGCGAGACGATCGAGTTCTCGGTGATCGCGGTCGGGTTGGCCTCGGCCGCAATTCTTGCCCTGCTCGCGATTCGCTTCCGCAACGTGCCCGGTGGATGGCGTGCCGGCTTTCAGTTCGGCGGCTCGGCGCTGCTCGCGCTGTTGCATGACGTGTTCGTGCTGACCGGAATCTTCTCGATCCTCGGCAAGGTTTTCGATCTGCGCATCGGAGAGATCGACGCCTTCTTTGTCACCGCGGTGCTGACCGTGGTCGGCTTCTCGGTGCATGACACGATCGTGGTCTTCGACCGAATTCGCGAGAACCTCCGCGTGAGCCAGCGGCTGTCGTTCGAGCAGGTCGTGAACCTCAGCATCATGCAGACCGCCGCCCGGTCGATCATCACGAGCTTCACGGTCGTCCTGGTTCTCGGCGCCATCTTCATCTCAGGTGGTGAGACGCTGCGAGGACTGTCGCTGGCCCTTTTGATCGGAATCGTTTCGGGCACCTACAGCTCGATCTTCAACGCGGCGCCGCTGCTGGTCGTCTGGCGGAGATTGCAGCCCCTGCGCTGAGCGGGATTGGTTCGCTCTTCGGCCGTCAGTCGCCTGTATCGACGGGGTGCGGTAAGGTAGGTCAGGACTGCGGACATGCCGACCTGGCCTATATCGTCGATCAAAGAGCTGCTCGAGCCGACGCTCAACCACATGGGGTACGAGCTGTACGCCGTCGACCAGTCAGGTCAGTCAGGTCGCACGCTCCGCATCTCCATCGACCACCACGAGCCGATCACCATCGCTGACTGCGAGCGCGTCAGCAAGGTGGCCGGCCCGCTCCTCGACCACAGCAACCTCATCGCCGGACCATACGAGCTGGAGGTGTCCTCGCCGGGAGCCGAGCGGCCGCTTCGCAGCCACCCCGAATACGAGCGCTTCAACGGCAAGCGCGTGAACGTCCGATACCGGAGCGGCGAGTCAGATGCAGTCGTGGAGGGCCAGCTCGTCGCGGTAGACGCGGCGGGCATCGCCGTCCAGGCCCCGGGTGCCCGCGGACGCGCGCCGGTGATCATCCACATTGCTTGGGAAGACGTTGTCGCGGGCAGGCTCGCGGTCGCAATCTGAGGCTCCAACCGAGAGCCTGGCCGAAGCGCTGAGCGCGCTCTGCGCCGAGCTTGGCATCCCCTTCGAGGAGATGCTCCACACAGTCGAAGCGGCTCTGGCGGCGGCGTACAAGCGCGCGTTCAACCCGGACGGCGAAGTCACGGTGAAGCTCGACACGAAGACCGGCGCGCTCGATGTCCAGAGCCGCGTGATTCGCCTGGACGGCACCGTCGTGACCGCCGAGCTGCCCTCCGAAGCCTTCAAGCGCATGGCCGCCCAGACGGCCAAGCACGCGGTCCTGCGCCACATCCACGACCTCGAACGGGACAAGGCCCTGCGCGATGTCGCCGAGCACAAGGGCGAGCTCGCCACCGGTGTCGTCGACCGCATCGAGTCAGGGATCGTGTACGTCGACCTCGGGCGCGCCGAAGGGGTGATGCCGCCTGAGGAGCAAATCCCCGGCGAGCAGCTCATGCCCGGCCGTCCGGTCCTGGTGGTGATCCTGGACACTCAGCACAATCGCAAGCAGGCGCAGGTTCGCGTCTCGCGCGGCGCGCGCGCTTTTGTCCATCGCCTGCTCGAGGCCGAGGTGCCCGAGATCAAGGCGGGCACCGTTCTGGTTCGTGCGATCGCTCGTGAGCCGGGCTTGCGGACGAAGATTGCCGTTTCCTCGAGCGAGCCGGGGCTCGACCCGGTGGGCGCCTGCGTCGGCCCGAAAGGAGTTCGCCATCGCGCGATCCTCAGCGAGATCTCAAACGAGCACGTCGACATCGTCCCGTGGTCGCAAGATCCCGAGGCGTTCGTCGCGGCGGCGCTCGGTCCGGCGAAAGCGGAGAGGGTGACCATCGATCGGGTCACACGCACGGCGACGGTGCTCGTTCCCCGCGGACAGCTCTCATTGGCCATCGGCCGCGACGGCCAGAACGCCCGGCTGGCCGCCAAGCTCACCGGCTTCCGGATCGACATCAAGCCGGGGGATGTGGACGGTCAACCTGCGGAACCCGGTTAGGACCTGCGTCGCGTGCCGGGTGGAGGCCGGCAAGCGCGACCTGGTCCGCCTCGTGCGCCGGCCCGACGGCATAGTCGAGCTGGACCGGACCGGCCGCATGGCCGGTCGAGGTGCCTATCTCCACGCCACAGCGGACTGCCTGGAAGGTGCCCGCAAGCGACGTGCCATCGAGCGAGCACTGGGCGCGCCGGTGCGGCCCGAGACCTGGGCCGAGGTTTTGAATTTGTCCTGACCGGCATAATCAATAGTCCGGCATGAAGGCACACGAACTTGCGCGCGAACTTGGAATCAGCCAGAAAGAGCTGCTGAACTTCCTTCAGCAGCACGATCGGCGGCGGTCGCACAACCCGTCTGCCCCGCTGGCGCAGACCGTGATCGACGCCGCCCGCTCGGCTTTCAAGCCCGCCACCGTCACCAAGATCGAGACCAACGGCGACCGCCGCGTGGTCTTGCCGCCGACCCTTTCGGTCAAGGACCTTGGGGAGAAACTCGGCGTGAGCCCGGTCGAGGTGATCAAGAAGCTGATGGCTTCGAAGATCCTCGCCACGATCAACCAGGTCATCGACTTCGCCACGGCTGAGATAGTGGCCGACGAGTTCGGCTTCACAGTCGAGCCCGTCGCCAGCGAGGACGTGGTGGCGGTCGAGTCCGCCGAGGGCGAGGGCGACGTCGTCACGACCTCTCGCGAAGAGCTCTTCTCACTTGCCAACGAGGACCCCGCCAAGCTCAAGCCCCGCCCGCCGATCGTGACCGTGCTGGGCCACGTCGACCACGGCAAGACGTCGATCCTCGACGCGATCCGCCAGACCCACGTGGCGGCGGGAGAGGCGGGAGGCATCACGCAGCGGATCGGCGCGTACAAGATCGAAACCGCAGACGCGCATCCGGTCGTCTTCATCGACACGCCCGGCCACGAGGCGTTCACCGCGATGCGCGCTCGAGGCGCCCAGGTGACCGACCTGGTCGTCCTGGTCGTCGCGGCCGACGACGGCGTGATGCCCCAGACGATCGAGGCGATCCACCACGCAAGGGCCGCGAGGGTGCCGATCATCGTGGCCATCAACAAGATCGACAAGGACAACGCCAACGTCGATCGGGTCCACCAGCAGCTGGCCGAGCAGGGAATCGTCACCCGCCACTACGGCGGCGAGCACGAATGCGTGCACCTCAGCGCCAAGACCGGAAAGGGGATCGACGACCTGCTGACGACCATCGTCCTCTCGTCCGACATCCTGGAGCTCAAGGCGAACCCCGACCGCAACGCGATCGGGACGATCGTCGACGCCCACCTCGAGCGCGGTCGCGGTCCAGTCGCGACGGTCCTCGTTCAGGCAGGCACCCTCAAAGTCGGCGACGACTTCGTCTGCGGGCACATCTACGGCCGGGTGCGCGCGCTCGCCGACGACCGCGGTCGGAGCGTGATGGAGGCCGGGCCGGCGACCCCGGTGGTGGTCTCCGGCATGAGTGAGGTGCCCCAGGCCGGCGACATCTTCCAGGTCGTCGGATCGGAAAAGGCCGCACGCCAGATCGCGCTGACCAAGCTCGGGGAGAAGCGCGCGCAGGAGGCGGCCCGAGACGTGACGCCGAGGATCACGCTCGAAGACCTCGCCCGGCGCGCCAAGGAAGGCGAGGTCAAAGAGCTCAGCCTGGTGGTCAAGGCCGATGCGCAGGGCACGCTCGAAGCCGTGCTTGCGGCGCTGCAGAAGATCGAAGACCCGGTGGTTGCGATCAAGATCGTCGGCCAGGGCGTCGGCGCCGTGAGCGACTCCGACCTGCTGCTCGCCGGCGTTTCGAGCGCGATCATCGTCTGCTTCAACCTCAAGCCGACGCCGGCCAGCTCGGCAGCCGCAGAGCGCGCGAAGGTCGAGGTTCGGTACTACGACGTGATCTACAAGCTGACCGAGGACGTGGAGCGCGCGGCCAAGGGCCTGCGCGAGCCCACCTACCGTCAGATCCGCGAGGGCAGGGTCGAGGTCATCACCCCGATCAAGATTCCGCGCATCGGAGTCATCGCCGGAAGCCGCGTTCTGGAGGGCAAAGTCAGCCGTGGAGGCTGGGTCAAGCTTTTCCGAGGCCGAGAGCAGCTCTTCGAGGGCCGGATCAGCTCCCTCAGGCACTTCAAGGAGGACGTGCGCGAGATGCCGGCCGGCCAGGAATGCGGCATCGGGCTCGAGGGCTGGGAAGACTTCCAGCCTGGTGACACGATGGAGACGTACCGACTCGAGCGGGAAGAAATTTAAGCGAGCGTGGGCTCGCTTTGTCCCCACGAAATCGGGCCGCTGGGCGGGTCTTTCGGCGAGATTTCGCGGGGACCGCAATTTCAAATAAAGGCGGTGGTCGAGATGACCAGCTACCGCGCGGATAAAGTGGGGGAGCAGGTGCGCGAGGAGATCATGTCCATCATCCGGCGTGATCTCAAGGATCCCCGCATCGGGTTCGTGAGCATCACCGCGGTGCGCATGTCGTCCGACCTGCGCCAGGCGCGCGTTCGCGTTTCCGTGCTGGGCAACCCGGACGAGCAGAAGGTGTCGATCAAGGGTCTTGTCTCAGCCAAGGGTTTGATCCGCCACGAGCTGGGACGGCGCCTGCAAAACCTGAAGTTCTCGCCTGAGCTGCGCTTCGAGCTCGACCCGTCGATCGAATACAGCGTCCACATCTCGGAACTGTTGAAAGAAGTCCTGCCGCATGGTGTCTCGGAAGAGGAGGAACCAACGCCATAGCGACCGCGACTCGGGACCAGCCACACCTGTACGAGGAGATCAAGGACCTCATTCACGCGAACCAGGAGATCCTGATCTTCGGTCACAAGGATGCCGACGGCGACACGCTCGGATGCAGCCTCGCGTTTGCAGAAGCTCTCCGCTCGCAGGGCAAGGACGTCTGGGTCCTCGTGCCGCCGCCGCTGCCGCCCATGTACGCGTTCCTGCCGGGCATCGACGACATTCAGGCCGAGCCGCCGCACGGCGTCGACCCGCAGCTCGTGTTCTTCTTCGACTCCGGCAACCTCGAGCGTTCGGGCGGCGCGGTCAGGCGCATCGCCTCACACGCGACGATCATCAACGTCGACCACCATCCGTCGAACACGAGATTCGGGGACATCAACGTCATCGATCCCAACGCGTCCGCTGTGGGTCAGATGGTCATCGAGATGCTCGACGCATTCGGGTTCCCGATCACGCCGAGCATCGCCACCAACCTGTACGTCGCCCTGCTCACCGACACCGGCGGTTTTCGACACGAGAACACGACGCCGAGGGCACTCGAGGATGCGGCGCGACTCGCCCGCCTCGGCGCCGATCCCGGACACATCGCGACGCAGGTCTACAAGATGCGGCCCGAGACGACGCTCAAGCTCAGCGGCCTGGCCCTTGCCACCATGCGGGTGGAGATGGACGGCCGGCTGGCCTGGGCGAAGGTGACACGACGCATGCTGAAAGAGGCCAATGCCGCCATGGCGGAGTCAGAGGGCATCATCGACACGCTCAACAGCATCGCCGGGCTCGAGCTCGCGATCCTGTTCAAGGAAGTGACCGGCGACCTCACCAAGATCAGCGTCCGGAGCCGCGGTGCGGTCGACGCCGCCGCGCTCTGCGCGTCGTTTGGAGGTGGGGGACACATCCGCGCCGCGGGCGCCGAGATCGAACGACCGATGGACGAGTCCATGAAGATCGTGCTTGCGGCTGCCAAGGAGGCCATCCTTGCCGCCTCGACGCAACACTGAAGGTCCGCGTTTCGAAAGCGGCGTCCTGAACGTCGACAAGCCTGCAGGCGAGACTTCTTTCTCGGTAGTACACCGGTTGCGCCTGCTGACCGGAGCGCACCGGGTCGGCCACGCCGGCACGCTGGATCCGCTGGCCACCGGCGTGCTTCCGATCTTGTTCGAGTCCGCCACCCGCCTCGCCGAGTTCGCTCTCAAGCTGCCCAAGACGTACGTGGCCGACATCAGGCTCGGCAGCGTCACGGCTACTGATGACGCCGAAGGCGAGCCCGAGCCGGCCGCCGACCCGAGCGCGATCTCGCGATCTGACGTCGAAGCGGCGCTGACCGGCTTTGTCGGCCTGATCCAGCAGCGCCCGCCCGCGTACTCGGCGGTCAAGGTCGATGGCAGGCGCTCCTACAGCCTGGCCAGAGGTGGCGAACGCTCACGCCCGGCCCCGCGCGAGGTGGAGGTCTACGCGATCAAGCTGCTCGAATTTCAACCGGGACCTGACGCAACTGCGAGAGTTGAGGTCCGCTGCGGGAGCGGGACGTACCTCCGCTCGATTGCGCGGGATCTCGGGGAGCGGTTGGGCGTCGGAGGCTATCTCGGCTCGCTCGTTCGCACCGCCTATGGGCCGCTGATGTCGGAGAGCGCGGTGCGGATTGCCGAGCTGGGCACGGCCGAGGCGGTCAGGGACCGGCTCCTTCCGGCGGAGGTCATACTGCCGGACATGGAGCGGGTCAGGCTCAACGTCGAGCAGGAAACCCAGGTGCGGCAGGGGCGCGCCGTGCGCGTCGTCCCGGAACCCGGACCCGGCCCCGTGAGGGCCCACGACGCCGAGGGCCGGCTCGTCGCACTCGGCCACGCCGATCCGCTGCGGAGGACGTTCGTACCGGAAAAAGTGCTGAGTTGACAGATAGGGGCCCCCGCGAAATCTCGGCGAAGCCGCCGATTTCGCGGGGATCCAAGGTGCTGAGCTGAAGGTCCATCTCGGACTTCCGGCCAGTCCGATCGGGCGGGTAGCGCTGACCGTCGGAAGCTTTGACGGAGTGCACCTGGGCCACCTCGACGTCATCGGCCACACGACCCGCGCTGCCGCCGAGGTGGATGGAGCATCCGCCCTCATCACGTTTGAGCCCCACCCCCGCTGCGTGCTCGACCCTGCCAACTGCCCATCCTCGATCACCACGCTTCAGGAGAAGCTGGCCTTGATCGACAAGGCAGGGATCGAACACAGGATCGTGATCCGATTCGACCGCGAGCTGTCCCAGCTGTCTCCTCAAGAGTTCATCGACCGCCTGGCCGCTGCAATGGACATCCGCCGCTGGGTGATCGGCTTCGACTTCGCCTTCGGCCGCGGTCGCACCGGGAACGCCGACTGGCTGCGCGGCCACGGACATGACGTCGAGGTGGTTCCTCCCTTCAAGATCGACGGCCGTGAGCTGCACAGTTCCGAGATTCGAAGGCTCGTCACCAGCGGCGCGGTTGACGAGGCCAACAAGCTGCTGGGACGCCAATACTCGATGTCGGGTCCCGTGGAGGCCGGAGACCAGGTGGGGCGGAGGCTCGGCTTCCCGACCGCAAACATCGGCATCGAGCCGAACAAGCTGGTCCCCGCCCTGGGCGCCTACGCGGGACGGGTGCGCGCACCGGAAGGGGATTTCGTCGCCGCGCTCTCAGTCGGGTACCGTCCCACGTTCGGCGGCACGCAGCTCCGGGTCGAGGCGTTCCTTCTCGATTTCGAGGGCGATCTGTACCAGCAGCGCCTCGAGCTGAGCTTCATCCGCTACCTGCACCCAGACATCAAGTTCGCGTCGCCCGACGAGCTGGTCCAGCAGCTCAAGCAAGACGTCGCCGACACGCGTCGCATCGTGGATCGTTGACCAGAGTCCTCGTCATCGGCGGAGGCATCGCCGGCTACTGCAGCGCACTCGCGGCGCGCCGCGACCGCGCCGACGTGACCGTCGTCGCGCGTGCACCGGGTGCGACTGCACTCTATGCGGGTGGGATGGAGATAGTCGACGACATCGGCTCGATCCTCGGCTCACCTCATCACCCGCTTGCGAGGCTCGGCATGGATGTCGTCGGCCTGGCGACCGAGCTCGACACGGCCGTCTCGTCGCTCCAGCTCGCGCTCGGCAAGGAAGGTCTCAAGTTCGAAGGCAGCTGGCGAAGGCGTGGCCTCTACTCCGACATCCACGGACTCGCCCGGCCGGCCAACGTCGTGCCCGAGTCCGTGGCACCAGGAGAGCTGGGAGCGTTGAGCGGCAAGCGCGTCGCCGTCATCGGGGTGCCGCAGGTTGGCGACTACGACGCCGCATCCACCGCGCAGGCTCTGAAGGAGATGCACGGCATCGAGGCCTTCGCCGAAGACGTGACGATCGCAGACCTCCCGCCCGGCGCCGCCCTCACCGACCTCTACGGGCGCCGGGCGCCGTCGCCGCGCGCTCGCGGCGCCGCGATTGCTTATCCGCCCGGCTTCACCAACCTGCCGGCCGACGGATTCGAGCTGCTCGCCTCGCCGCCGTCGCCGCATGGATGGCGGCTCCAGCAGGCGATCTCGCTGGGCGTGGTCGTGGGCGAGATCACGTCATTCGAGACATCGGGGAGCCGGATCACCGCGGCACGGGCCGCCGGCAAGACCTATCACGCCGATGCGTTCGTGCTGGCCACCGGGCGGCACATCGGGGGTGGGCTGCGCGCGGGTCGGGAGACGACGGAGCCGCTCCTCGGGCTTGGCGTTTTTCACGATGGCGAACCGGCCGCAGGCATGGGCACCCGGCTGCACCACCTCAAATACCTCGACGCCGCCGAGGAGATGCGCCTCGGCCTCATGACCGACAGACTGCTGCGCCCGATCGGCGAGGGCGGTGAGGTTCCCTACGCCAACCTGTACGCCGCCGGCGCCGTGCTCGGGGGCTACGACTACAGCGGTCCGTGCGGTTTCGGGGTCCCGATCCTCACCGGTTGGCTTGCCGGCCGAAATGCGGCCAGGGAAACATGAGGGCGGAGCTCGAGAAGCTGCTTGGCGCAAGTGGCGTCGACGAGCGGCCCGTGCGCGACCTGTGGCCGCTATCGATCATGGAAGAGCGGGCTGGCACGGTGCGGGACAGCGTGGTCGTGGGTCGCCCTTCCGACAGGGCGCAGCTGGTAGCACTTCTCGCGTGGGCTTCGGCGCACAAGGTCGCTGTGACGCCGATGGGCGGCGCGACCGGGATGTGCGGCGCGCTGTCGCCGGCGGCGGGTGAGCTCGTGGTGGACATGGGTGCTTTTGACCGCGTGCTCGCGGTCGACGAGACCAACCTGATCTGCCGCTGCGAGGCGGGCGTCAACGGCTATGCGCTGGAGCAGCAGCTCAACGCCAGGGGCATGACGCTGGGCCACTATCCGAGCTCCCTGCCGGGCACCACGATCGGTGGCCTCATCGCAACGCGGTCGTCGGGCCAGCAGTCGAGCTACTTCGGAAACATCGAAGACATGGTGCTGGGGCTTGGCGTGGTCCTTCCTGACGGAACCTACGCGGCGCCGCGCCCGGGTCCGCGCTCCGCCCTCGGGCCGGCGCTGCACGAGCTGTGGGTGGGAGCGGAAGGCGGGCTCGGCATCGTCGTCGAGGCGGTGTTGCGCGTGCATCACCTGCCTGAGAAGACGATCGGAAAGGGTTACGCCTTCCCCGACATCGAGGCAGGTCTCGAGTGCATGCGATCGATCATGCAGGCCGGCCTCAAACCGTTCGTCATGCGCCTTTACGACGCGGAGGACACGACGTTCAATCGCTACGCGCTGGACCCTGGCGAGTGCGTCCTCGTCGTCGCGGTCGCGGGCCTGAGCGACGTGGCAGAGGCGCAGGCGGTCGCCGTCAAGCGATTCGCGGGCCAGGGGCGCGATCTGGGCGGGGAGCCCTGGGAACGCTGGCAGCGACACCGCTTCGACATCTCGGCCGATCTGCTGAAGACTTTTCTCGAGCCGGCAGGTTCGTTCCTCGACGTGATCGAGGTCGCAGCATCGTGGACGGTCCTGCCGGCGCTTCACGCCAGGGTCAAGGCCGCAATAGCCATCGGCCCGGTGGCGTTATGCCACTTCAGTCATGCATACGAGCAGGGCTGCTGCGCGTATTTCACGTTCGGCGGCTCCGGCGAGGATGAAGAGGCGGCCCGCATGGCGTATGGTCGCGCCTGGGAAGGCGCAATGACGGCGGCGCTGGAGCTTGGCGCAACCATCACACATCACCACGGTGTGGGTCGGGCCAGGGCGAGGTGGGTCGCCGACGAGCTGGGAGGCTGGATGCGCGTGTGGCGAGCGGTGAAAGCGGGAATCGATCCTGAAGGAATCATGAACCCGCGTGCTGTAGGAGGCTCCCGATAGGCGCCCGGCCCGGGGCGGCAATCCTGTTCGTCGTCAACCCCGCATCGGGTGCGGGGAAGGCAGGACGCGAGTGGGGAGCTGTCGAGTCGTGGCTGCCTTCGAGCGGCCTGCCGTATGAGGTCAAGTTCACGACGCGTCCGGGCGAGGCCACCGAGATCACGCAGCAGGCGGTGCGCGAGTCGCGGCCGGTGGTGGTGGCGGTGGGCGGTGACGGCACGCTGAATGAGGTCGTCAACGGCTTCTTCCGCAACGGGGCGCCGCTGCCCACGAGCAGCAAGATGGCGATGGTCCCGCTCGGCACCGGTGGTGACTTCCGGCGCACGCTGCGAATCCCGAACGATCCGAAGCAAGCGGTCGACGTGCTGCGCACGGGGATGGTGCGGCGCCTCGACGCCGGCTGTGTGACCTTCACGACCGCTGACGGCGGAACCGCGGTGCGCCATTTCATCAATATCGCGGATGCGGGGCTTGGCGGAGACGTCGTGTACCTGGTCGGGAACGGGACCAGAAAATTCGGGAGCGCCGCTTACACGATCGGCGGCTTGCGTGCCCTGATGCGATTCAAGAACAAGCCGATGTCGATCAACGTCGACGGCGTCACCCACGACATCCCGAAGGCGCAGCAGATCGTCATCGCCAACTGTCAGTTCTTCGGTGGCGGCATGCAGATGGCGCCCTCGGCGTCGCCGACAGATGGGGTGTTCGACGTGGTCTTGATCAAGAACGCAGGCAAGATCGAGACGATCCGCGGCATGAGCGACATCCGCAGCGGGCGACATCTCGACCAGACGAACCCCAAAATGGAGCTCATGTACGGCAAGCGCGTGTCGGTGTCGTCGCCGGAAAAGGTGCGAATCGACATCGACGGCGAAGCGGTCGGTTTCCTCCCCGCTCTCTTCGAGATCCAGCCGGGCGCGATCGAGTTCATCACTCCACGTTGACCGTCGGGGTCATCGCGACCCCGCATCACCTCGCGTCGGAGGTCGGGGCTCAGATCCTGCGTGATGGCGGCAACGCCATCGACGCCGCGATCGCGGCGGATGCGGTGCTCTGCGTCGTGTATCCGCACATGACTTCGGTCGGTGGTGACCTGATGGCGATCATCTGGCCCGCGGGCGAGTCTGCGCCGGTCGGGTTGATCGGGGCGGGACGTTCGGGCGAGCTGGCGACCATCGAGGCGGTGCGGGCGCAAGGTCACGAGACCATGCCGGCGCGAGGGATCCTCTCTGTCACGGTGCCGGGCACGGTCGAGGCATGGGGACGTCTACTCGAGCGGTTCGGCAGCTTCGGTCTGGGCGCGGTCCTGGAGCCGGCCGCCGCGCTCGCCGAAGGCGGATACCTGATCACGCCTGACCTGTCCGAGCACTTGAAGCGCGCGGCGGACTGGCTTGGACGCGAGCGCTCGACCTACGCGCTGTATCCGCCGATGGAGGCCGGGATGTTGCTTCGAAACCCCGACCTCGCCTCCACTTTGCGCGACATCGCCCGCCACGGGATCAACGGCTTCTATCGGGGCGAGATCGGCGCGGCTCTCGTGGCGGCGATCAAGCAGCGCGACGGGCTGATCACGCGGCAGGACCTCGGCCTGCACCGCTCGCAGTGGGTGGAGCCGATCGCATTCGCCTACCGCGACGTGGTCGTCCACGAGCTGCCGCCGCCGACGGTCGGCCTGGTGGCGGCCGCGATGGCGTTGCGGCTCGAAGCAGGCCAGGAATTTCGGGCCGCCCGGGACGCGAGCTACGCGCTTCGCGACCGTTACATCACCGACCCTGATTTCGCTGCGGCGCCGACCGACCTGTTCCTGAATCCGCAGGCCGCGACGGCAGGCGGGGTGGACACCACGCCTCGAGGGGGGGACACCATCTATCTCTGCGCGGCGGACGAGCATGGCAACTTGGTCTCGCTGATCCAGAGCGTGGCCTATGACTTCGGCTCGGGCGTCGTGGCCGAAGGCACTGGGATGCTGCTCCAGAATCGCGGCGCGTACTTCAAGCTCGACCCTGACCACGTCAACAGGCTCGAGCCGAAGAAGCGGACGATGCACACCCTGATTCCGGCGATGGCGTCGCGTGGCGGCAGGCCGTGGGCGGCATTCGGCGCCATGGGCGGCGAGCGGCAGCCGCAGCTCCAGGTCCAGGTCCTGCGCAACCTGGTCGACGAAGTGCTCGATCCGGCGGAGGCCGTGGCGCGGCCGCGCAAGGCGATCCTGGTCGACGGCGAGACGCTGGCGGTCGAGGCCGACTATCCGGGCGCCGCGCAGATGGCGAGGGACGACCGCCGGGTGAAGCTCATGCCGCCCCGACACCACACCTTCGGTCACGCACAAGCGCTCGTGGTCGATGGTCCGAGAGCCTGGCGCGCAGGCGCCGATCCGAGATCGGACGGCTCCGTCGAATACGTCCGGGATTGAGTCCCCCGTATACTTGCGGGCGAGTTTGGCAGAAGAGAGAAAAGTCAAGGGCAAGCTGATCGCGGAATACAGACGCGCCGACCACGACACCGGTTCCCCCGAGGTCCAGGTCGCGCTCTCCACCGCTCGAATCCGGGAGCTCACCGAGCACCTGAAGACGCACGCCAAAGACCACCACTCCCGCCGCGGCCTCCTTCTCCTGGTCGGCAAGCAACGGCGTCTGCTCAACTACCTGAGGGACACCGACGTGGAGCGCTATCGCGCCCTCGTCGCCAAGCTCGGGATCAGGAGATAACGCCGGGCGCGCGCAGGGCGCTCCAAAAAATAACCGGGAGGACCCAGCACGGTAGCGCGGGTCAGCCTCTTAGAAGCTTTCTCTCAGTTCTTTGCGAACTAAGCGGCAGCTGCTAGGAAACTGACCCAACAGGACGCACCGCCGGGTTCCTCCCACATATCTGGAGGTATTGGCGTGGCAGCAGTCACGAAAAACGTAGAAGTCGCCGGGCGGCGGATCTCAATCGAGACCGGTCGTGTTGCGGAACAGGCAAACGGGGCGGTCGTCATCCGTCAGGGAGACACCGTGGTGCTCAGCACCGCCGTCATGGCCAACGAGCCGCGAGAGGGAATCGACTTTTTCCCGCTCACCTGCGATTACGAGGAGAAGCTTTACGCGGCCGGCAAGATCCCCGGCGCTTTCATGCGCCGTGAGGGCAGGCCCAGCGAGCAGGCGATCCTGGCCTCTCGGCTGACCGACCGGCCGCTGCGCCCGCTCTTTCCAGACGGGTTCAGGCTCGACGTGCAGGTCATCTCGACCGTGCTCTCGGTCGACCAGGAGAACGATCCGACGATCCTGAGCATCAACGGCGCGTCGACCGCGCTGGTGATCTCGGACATCCCGTTCCAGGGCCCGGTCGGAGCGGTCCGCATGGGCTACCTGGACGGCAAGGTCGTCGTCAACCCACCGATGTCGCAGATGGGCGAATCGGAGCTCGACCTGGTCGTGGCCGGCACCGCCGACGCGATCCTGATGGTCGAGGCGGGGGCCCGAGGCGTCAGCGAGCAGGTCGTGCTCGATGCGCTCGCGACCGCGCACGAAGAGATCAAGCGGATCTGCGACGCCCAGCTGGACCTCCAGCGGCAGGTCGGGCTCGAGAAGCGCGAGTGGATCTCGTTCGGCTACCCGGAGCAGATGCAGGAGATCGTCGGCGAGTACCTGGCGCTTCGTCTCGACCAGGTGCTGTACAGCGCCGACAAGGCAGCGCGTGAGAGCGCAGTCGACGAGCTCCGCACGAAGACGATCATCGAGCTCGGCGAGCGCTTCCCCGAGCACATCGACATCATCGGCAAGCTCTTCGACAAAGCGGTCAAAGACCGCGTACGCCAACGCGTCGTCGAGGAGGGGATTCGTGTCGACGGTCGAGGCCTGAAGGACGTGCGCCCCATCACCGTCGAGGTCGGCGTGCTGCCGCGAACGCACGGGTCAGGCCTGTTCACGCGGGGCCAGACGCAGGCGCTGACCATCGCCACGCTCGGCGCGATGTCCGACCAGCAGAAGCTGGACGGGCTTACGGCCGAGGAGTTCAAGCGCTACATGCACCACTACAACTTCCCGCCGTTCTCGGTCGGGGAGGCGCGGCCGCTCCGCGGCCCGGGCCGTCGCGAGATCGGCCACGGCGCGCTCGCCGAACGGGCGCTGCTCGCCGTCATCCCGCCGGTCGAGGACTGGCCTTACACGATCCGGTTGGTCTCTGAGATCCTGAGCTCGAACGGTTCCACGTCGATGGCTTCTGTGTGTGGATCGACTCTCGCGTTGATGGACGCGGGCGTTCCCATCAAGTCTCCGGTTGCAGGCATCGCGATGGGCCTGGTGACTCGGGAAGGCCGGTTTGCCGTGCTGACCGACATCCAGGGCGTCGAGGACGTGCTCGGTGACATGGACTTCAAGGTCGCCGGCACGCGCGACGGGATCACTGCCCTGCAGATGGACATCAAGATCAAGGGCCTGACCCACGAGATCATGGCCCAGGCTCTCGAGCAGGCTCGGGAGGCAAGGTTGTTCGTGCTCGACAAGATGCTCGGGGTGCTGCCGAGGCCACGCAGCGAGATGAGCAGCTTCGCGCCGCGAATCACGACGATCCTGATCAACCCGGACAAGATCCGTGACGTCATCGGTCCGGGAGGCAAGATGATCCGCAGGATCACCGAAGAGACCGGCGCCCAGATCGATGTCGAGGACGACGGTCGCGTCTTCATCGCGGCCGTCGACCAGGAGGCCGGCAAGAAGGCGATCGACTGGATCAAGAGCCTCACCGACGAGGTAGAGGTCGGCAAGATCTACGAGGGCAAGGTCGTGCGCATCATGCCGTTCGGGGCGTTCGTCGAGGTGCTCCCCGGCCAGGACGGCCTCGTGCACATATCCAAGCTCACCGACCACCGCGTGGAGCGGGTCGAAGAGGTGTGCAACATCGGCGACACGATCATGGTCAAGGCCGTGGAGATCGACAGCCAGGGCCGGCTCAACCTCAGCCGCCAGGCCGCGATCGAGGAGCTCACCGCAAAAGGACTCCCGATCGAGGAGAACATCAACCCCGAGGTGATGGCGGCTGCGCTCGCGTCGCCGGCGCCCTCCCGCGAGGGCGGATTCGGCGGGCGGGGCGGCCGCAACGGCGGAGGCAGAGACAGGCGTCCACGCAGAGACTGATCAAGGTCGCCCTTGCCGGCCATCGGGGTAAGGTCGGCGCGGTCCTTGCGGCTGCGTTTCAGGCCGAGCCGGAAATTGAATACGTCGGGGGTGTGACGCGCGGGGACAACCTCGCGTCCTTCCTCCACGAGAAAAGACCCCAGGCCCTGGTCGACTTCACCCGGCCGGCCGAGGTGATGCACAGCGCGCTTGCCGGCGTGGCCGCCGGAGCCTCACCCGTCATCGGTACCACCGGCCTCACGCCGGCCGACGTGGACAAGATCGAGACGGCCTGCAAGGAAAAGGGGATCGGCGGCATCGTGGCGCCTAATTTCGCGATCGGGGCGGTGTTGATGATGCATCTTGCCGAGATCGCCGCCCCGCACTTCGACGCGGTCGAGGTGATCGAGATGCACCACGCAGCCAAGCTCGACGCGCCATCGGGAACCGCGCTCTCGACGGCGCGCCGGCTTGCCGCACGTCGCGGCGAAAAGCCTTTCGCGCACAAGAAGGCCGAAAAGGAGACGCTGGCCGGAACGCGAGGTGGGGAAGAGGGCAATGTTGCCGTGCACAGCGTTCGGCTGCCCGGATTCGTCGCCGACCAGGAGGTCATCTTCGGACTCCCAGGGCAGACGCTGACCATCGCTCACCGGACGACGAGCCGCGAGGCGTATGTGCCCGGCGTGCTCCTCGCGATTCGCCACGTCACCAGCGGACCGCGGTTCTACCGCGGACTCGACCAGCTGCTGGGACTGCGCGTTGGTTGACCAGCCGCATGATCGGGTCACCGTCTGGCAGTCGCAGCTTGCCGCGAACGACTTTCCACCCGTCTGCGTGATGACCGGCGCGCCGGCCGAAACCTGGCGCAGATTCAAATTCTCCACCGCGCCTCCATGGGCCATCTGGGTCGGGGGTGTGCTGGTCGCGTCGATACTCGCCCGGCGGGCGAGCGGGTATCTGCCCATGACGCGAGCGAGCGTCCAGAGGCTCCGGCTCGCCAGATGGAGCCCCGTTGCGCTCCTGGCCGTGGCGTTTCTGTGCTGGATCCTGGCGGTGATCGTCGGAGCGGCGGGCGGCAATGACTCGACGACGTCGTCAATTGCCGGTTTCCTCTTCATCGTTGGAAGCCTGCTGCTCCTGATCGGCCTGATTGGATTGGTCGTCGTTCAGGCGGCATACGGCCCCACGGCCAGGGTCATGGAGCAGCAGCCCGGCCAGTACGAACCGGTGGTCGAGCTGCGGCGGGTGCACCCGAATTTCGTGAACGCGGTGCGTCAGATGCAGGCGGCGCGGGCAGCGCACCATCCATTGCAGCCGGGATCGCGGTAAACTCGCGCCGTGCCCACCTCCAAGCGACTAAACGTTGCTGTCGTCGGCGCGACGGGCATGGTCGGAAACGAGATGCTTCGCGTGCTGGCGCAGCGGAAATTTCCCGGCGAGCGCGTCGTCGCCCTCGCGTCGGAACGATCGAGGGGGCTGACCGTGCCCTACAACGGCAGCTCGATCAAGGTGGAGGAGCTGAACGAAGCTGCATTCAAGGGCATCGACCTTGCGCTGTTCGCGGCGAGCGGCGACATCGGTCTCATGTACGGCCCCGTCGCGGCCGAGGCCGGCGCGCTCGTGATCGACAACAGCTCGGCCTGGCGCATGAAGCAGAACGTGCCCCTCGTCGTACCCGAAGTGAACGGCGACGACATCCGCGCTAACGAGGGCATCATCGCGAACCCGAATTGCTGCGCGATCCCTCTGACGCTCGTCCTGAACCCTTTGAAGCAGCAGGTAGGGATCGAGCGCGTGCTGGTTGCGACGTACCAGTCCGCCTCCGGCGCGGGACGTGTTCTCGTCGACGAGCTCGAGGAGCAGACGAAGGCGATCGCCGCAGGCGAGGAGCCTGCCGTCGCCGCTTACCCTTACCAGCTCGCATACAACGTCGTCCCCGGCGGCTGGCGGCCTGAGGCCGACGGCTACAACGAAGAGGAAGTGAAGATCGTCAACGAGACGCGCAAGATCCTGCACGACCCCGAGCTGCGCGTCACCGCGACCTGCGTTCGGGTGCCAGTGCCAATCGGCCACGGCGAGGCCGTATTCGTCGAGACCGCACAGAAGATCAGCGCCGATGACGCGCGCACCCTCCTCGGCGGTTCGCCGGGCATCGTCGTCGAGGACGATCCGCACGCGAAGCTGTACCCGACACCACATGGCGTCGCGGGCAAGGACGAGGTGTACGTCGGCCGCATCAGGGACGACGCTTCGACACGCCACGGGCTCGCGCTGTGGATCGTGTCCGACAACCTGCGCAAGGGAGCTGCACTCAATGCGGTGCAGATTGCCGAGCAAGCCATCGAGATGGGAGTTTTGGGAACGGCCGGCGCCGCCCGTCAACGCGGATCCGACGCTTGACCAGGAGCCACATCTGTGGTCGAGGTCGGGCGGAAAAGGAGGAGGTATTCAAATAGTGGCTAAAGAGATCGGGCGTCTGTTGACCGCGATGATCACGCCGTTCAAGGCCGACGGGTCGGTCGACTATGGCGCCGCGGAGCAGCTCGCGGTGATGCTCGTCAACGACGGATCCGACGGCGTCGTCGTGTCCGGGACCACAGGCGAGTCGCCGAGCCTGAGCGACGCCGAGAAGATCGAGCTGCTGCGCGCGGTCAAGGCCGCGATTCCCGACAAGACGGTGGTCTCGGGAACAGGCAGCAACAACACTCATCACTCGGTGGAGCTGTCCGAGCTCGCAATGAAAGCCGGCGCGGACGGACTGCTGGCGGTGGTGCCGTACTACAACAAGCCGCCGCAGGACGGCATGTACCAGCACTTCAAGGCGATCTCGGAGGTCGGCCCGACGATCATGTACAACATCCAGGGCCGGACCGCGGTCAACATGACTGCGGCCACCACGCTGCGCTGTGCGGAGCTGCCGGGAATCATCGGCGTCAAGGAAGCCAGTGGCGACCTCGACCAGGTCGGGCTGGTATGCGCGGGAAAGCCGGAGCGCTTCAAGGTCTGGAGCGGCGACGACAGCTGGACGCTGCCCATCCTCGCGGTTGGAGGCTACGGCGTGATCTGCGTCGTGTCGCACATCGCGGGGAGGTCGATGGCCAGGTTGATCGAGGCCTACCACAAGGGTGACAACGACGTCGCGCGCGACATCCACCATGGCCTGCTGCCCGTGATCAAGGCTCTCATGACCACCGCGGCCAACCCGGTGCCGATAAAGTCGGCCATCAACGCGATGGGTTTCAACGCCGGCCCGTTCCGGCTCCCGCTGGTGCCGCTCACCGACGATCAGCTCAAGTCGGTGCTCACGACGATCGGCGATGCCGGCGAGTTCATCACCTTTGCCAAGCCTGGAGTGAAAGTCGCTTAGCGCGCCACCGGAGCTGACCCAGCTCCACCAGACCATTCGGTCGTGCAAGAACTGCGGCCTGCATGCGACTCGGACGCAGGCGGTGCCTGGAGTGGGACCGTGTCCCGCAGACTTGATGATCGTGGGTGAGGCGCCGGGATTCAACGAGGACCGGCAGGGCGAGCCCTTCGTCGGCGCCGCGGGCAAGCTGCTCGACACGCTCCTCGGCCGGATCGGGCTCAGCCGCTCTGACGTCTACATCACCAACGTCCTCAAGTGCCGACCGCCGATGAACCGAGACCCGATGCCCAACGAGGTCGAAGCGTGCTCGCCCTATCTGAAGCAGCAGCTCGAGATGATCAAGCCGAAGGTCGTGCTCATCCTCGGCCGGCATGCGCTCGAGCGCCTTATGCCCGGCCAGGGCTCGATCTCCCGGATCCACGGAAGCCTCATCCGGCGCGGCGACGTGGCCTACGTGCCGCTCTACCACCCGGCCGCCGCGCTGCACAACGGCTCACTCGTCGCCGATCTCGAACGGGACTTCGACGCTCTCAAGCGATACCTGGACCAACTGCTCAGCCCGCCTCCGCCACCAGTCGCAGCAGCTCCCGCGAAGCAGGAATCAGAGCAGCTCCGACTCCTTTGACCTCTCGTCTCAGGTACCTTCCGCTGGGCGGTCTCGGCGAGGTCGGCATCAACATGTGGGCGCTCGAGTGGGAGAACAGAGTCCTGGTCGTGGACGCCGGGCTGATGTTCCCGCAGGAGGACATGCTCGGCATCGACCTGGTCTTGCCCGACATCTCGTATCTGCTCAACGGCGGGCGCGAGGTCCTCGGGATTTTCCTCACCCACGGGCATGAGGACCACATCGGTGGCCTGCCTTTTGCGCTGAAGAAGCTGAACGTTCCCGTGTTCGGCACGCGGCTGACGTTGGGACTCGTCAAGCCGAAGCTTCGGGAGCATCGCATCCTGCGCGAGTCGGACCTGCGCGAGGTTCGAGTGGGGGACACCGTGCAGCTGGGCCCCTTCCGCATCGAGACGGTGGCTGTGTGCCACTCGATCCCGGACGCGGTCGCGCTCGCGATCGACACCCCCGTGGGTCGGATCGTGTACACGAGCGACTTCAAGCTTGATCCCGCGCCGCCCGACGGGCTCCCGACCGACATGGAGCGATTCCGGCGCATCGGTGAGTCAGGCGTGCTGCTGTTGCTCAGCGACTCGACGAACGCCGAGCGCGAGGGCCGGTCGGGTTCGGAACGAGACCTCCACGACCCGTTCGAGCGCATCTTCACCGAGGCGCCGGGCCGCATCGTGGTCGCCAACTTCGCCTCGAACATCCATCGCATCCAGCACCTGGTGCGAATGGCGGCGCAGTTCGGGCGGCGCGTCGCCGTTGTCGGTCGCAGCCTGCAGCAGAACTTCAGGACGGCACGCGAGCTCGGCTTCCTCAACGTGCCCGAAGGTGTCGCCATTCCGCTGGCAGACGTGGAGACGGTTCCCGCGTCGAAGCTCCTGCTCCTCACCGCGGGCAGCCAGGGTGAGCCCATGTCCGCGCTCACGCGCTTTGCGGCGCAGCGACATCCATTCCTCAACGTGCGCAAGGGTGACTGGATCGTCATCTCGGCGCGGCCGATCCCCGGCAACGAGCGCATGGTCCATCAGACCGTTAACAACCTGTACCGCCACGGCGCCCAGGTCTTCTACTCCGAGGTCGGCAGCGTCCATGTCACCGGCCACGCGCAGCGCGACGAGCTCCGCGAGATGCTGACCGCCGTGCGTCCGAAGTTTTTCATCCCGGTTCATGGCGAGTACCGCCAGCTTCATCTCCACTCCGAGCTGGCGCGCGAGGCAGGCGTGCCGGCCGCCCACATCGCAGTGGTCGAGGACGGCGAGACGGTCGAGCTCGATGCGGGCTCGATGACGCGCGGGGAAAAGGTGGCCAGCGGTCTTGTTTACGTGGACGGTCTTGGGGTCGGTGACGTCGAGCAGGTGGTGCTACGCGATCGCCGCCATCTCGCCGAGGACGGCATCCTCGTCGTCACGGTGACGTTCAACCGCGACACCGGCACCGTGCGCGCGGGTCCAGACCTGATCTCCCGAGGCGTGATCGAGCCGGAGCTCTCGTCGCGTCTCATGGCCGAGGCGCGCGAGGCCGCGCTGGAGAGCATCGGCAGGTTCGCCGACACCCACCCCGACCTGAACCTTCTCCAGGAGGCGATCCACGACGCAATTTCGAAGACCGTCTACAAGCGAACGCGCCGCCGTCCTATGGTGATCCCGGTGATAAGCGAGATATGAAACTCCCGCCGCTCGCGCTCATCGCGCCGAGCCTGTGCCCGCGGTGCGACCAGCCCGCGATGGTCCTGAACCACTCCTCGGAAGAGGTGCGCTGCGCCCACTGCGGCCTGCAGCTGCACCAGTGCGCAAGGTGTCGTGGCGTGGCGGGACCTTTCGACCGCTTCTGCGGTTTCTGCGGCTATGAGATGGTGCAGGGGGAGCGGCGTCCGCTCTGGTGGCGCCTGTGGTTTCTCGCCGCGCTCCTGCCCGTCGCGCTCGGCCTCGCTTACGGAATCGCCCAGGCGCAGGTCCGCCACTAGCCACTGAGCTCGTAAGCCGGCGAATCCGGCGGCACCGTGGATGAGAATTCGCTGATGCGGCGATCGGAAGCCCGGCGGCGGCCGTCCCTGTGGCTCGCTGCGTCGGTCGTGGCGTCGGGCTGGGCCGCGCTGTATTCGTTGGTGGTCTGGATCCTGCAGTTCACCGTCGCGCCCGTTCACGACGACGTTCGGCAGTACTACGTCGCCGCCGAGGCGGGACTTCGTTATGGCTGGTCGAGCATCTACGACCAGGCGATACTGCGCGAGCTGTCGAGCTCGTTCCCACAAGCCACTCGTTTCATCAACGACCAGACGACCTTTGCCAGCACTCCACTCGTCGCGTGGGTGTTTGCGCCGTTGACCCTGTTTCCCGAACCGGTCGCCTATGTGCTCTGGGTCCTGGTGTCGCTTGCGGCGCTGGTTTTCGCCTGCTGGATCACCGTGCCGTACACCGGCCTCGCGAGGCTCGCCCTCGTCTTGTTGGCGATCGGATTGTGGCCTGTGATGCTGACCCTCTACTTCGGTCAGCCCACCCTGGTCGTGATGGCCCTTGTGGCCGGCGCGTGGTGGCTCGCGCAGCACGACCGCCCGCTCTGGTCGGGCGCCGTCCTCGCGGTCGCCACGTCGTTGAAGCCCCAGGTCGTGATCCTTCTCCCGATCGCCCTTCTGGTCAGCGCTCGGTATCGATTGGTGGCGTCGTGGGCGGTCGGCTGCGCGGTCCTCGGCGCGATCATTTTTGCCAGCCTTGGTGCTTCAGGGCTGGCGGGCTGGTGGCATGCCGTCCGCGCCATACAGGACCTGTCCATCAACACGACTTTCACGCTCGCCCAGCCGCTTGGTAAGGGGCCGCCCACATACTTCCTGTGGGGGCTCCAGGGCGTGGTCGCATTGATGATCGCGTTCCGGCGGCGACGCGAGACCGAGGTGGTCTTTGCCGCCGGCATCGTCGGCACCATCGCCACGGCCACGTACCTGCACAACTCCGACTACTGCATGCTGCTCGTCCCGGCCTGGCTCGTGCTCCGGACATCGCCCCCGCCGTGGCACCGCTGGTGGTTGTTGATCGGCGTGGTGCCGATGCAGCTGCTGCTGACGGGGTTACTTGCCGGACCTCAGCTGGTGTGGGACGCCGTCTGGCTGGCGATCCTCGCGATCACAAGTTTTGCGACGCGCCCCTCAACGGTTGAGTCGCTGCCCGCACTCCACGCAAAAGCTGTGCCGGCCGAGGTTGTGATGGCCGCACGACGGACAGACTAGCCGCCGCGGCGGATCGGCCTGGAGCCATCGCTCGTTCTCGCGCCGGTACCAGATTCCATCCTCAGGCCCGAGCATCCAGCGCCGCCCCTCGTTGTCGAGAACGGCGAGGTCGCGCACCGCGATCCGGAAGGCGCGCGGCTGCAGGTTTCCCGTGCGGCGCTCTTCAACGAGATGGTTGTAACGAATCTCTGCGTCGGCGAACGGATCGACGGCCACGCTGAGAGTATGGCCTCCCGTACCGCGTAGAATTTCAGTCGGCTCAAGGGCCCGCAGCATGCGTCGCACCACATCCCGAAGCTCAAGTCGATCTGGCGCCCGTCGCGCTTCATCCTCTCGTTCCAGGCGGAGCAAGCGCGCCGCCCGACCGCGCCTGAGCACGCGCCAGGTCCGCGAGATCGTCGGCGTTCTGCTGATGCTCGCGGCACTGCTTGGAGTGCTCGCGATCCTCAGCCACGTGGGGTCGATCCTCAGCGGGATTCGCGACGGCATGCTCTCAGCGTTCGGCACCGCGTGGTTCGTGCCGGTGGTCGCGTTCCTCGCTCTCGGTTCGTACCTGCTGTGGCCGAAGGCGCCACGGCCTCGTGGAATCGACCTGGTTGCGGGCGTGGTCGCTGTGCTTTCGCTGGTCGGATTGTTCAGCGTGGCCGCCCATGCCGGCGGGGCGCTGGGGAGCTCGATCGATGGCGCTCTGGCGGGGCTGGTCGGCACCGTCGGCGCATGGGCGCTGCTGATTGCGGGCCTCGTGATCGGGCTCATCGTGACGATCCACTTCAGCCCTGGCGCGCTCCTCGCCACGGCGGTTGGTTCGTTACGAGCCGCCTATGCGGAGCGAGCCCGGATCCGAAGCCTGGTCTCGGCGCCGTCGTCCGAAAGGCCGCGACGGGTCCTCAAGCCGTCTGCCGCCACCTCGGACGTGCTGACCCGATCGGCCGCGAGCTTTGCGACCGCGCCTCCTTCTCCAGAACAGCCCGTTCTCTGGGACGTCGACGAGGTCGAGGAGCCGGTCGAGAAGAAGGCGGCACCCGCGCCGACCGCGGTCGCGCTCGATGAGCACGACCAGGCACCGGCTCCGGTGCTGCGGGTTGTCGCCGAGACTGAGGACGACCTGCCCGACATCGACTGGAAGCTGCCGTCCATCGCCCTGCTCGACACCGTGACCGCGCGCCGCGAGCGGATGGCCGACGAGATCAAGCGCAACGTCAAGATCATCGAGAGCACGCTCGAGACGTTCGGGGTCGACTGCAAGGTGGTGGGCGTCAACCCCGGGCCGGCGGTCACGCAGTTCGAGGTCCAGCCTGGGCCGGGTGTGCAGGTCAAGCGGATCACCGCGCTGCAAAACGACCTCTCGCTCGCTCTTGCGGCCGCGCCACTCCGAATCGAGGCCCCAATACCCGGCAAGTCGGCGGTGGGCATAGAGGTGCCGAACAAGTCCGCCAGCCTCGTCACGATCCGCGAGGTGATCGAGACGGCTGCGTTTCGCGAGGGAACCAACAAGCTTGCGCTTGGGCTCGGCAACGACGTGTCGGGCCAGTCGATCGTCGCCGACCTGACCCGAATGCCTCACCTGCTCATCGCCGGCGCAACCGGGCAGGGCAAGAGCGTCTGCATCAACGCGCTGATCACAAGCCTCCTGTTCCAGGTGACCCCGGATCACCTGCGCCTGCTGCTGATCGACCCCAAGCGCGTCGAGCTCACCGGCTTCAACGGGCTGCCGCACCTCGCGCTGCCCGTTCTGGTCGAGTCCCACCAGGCCGCGGCCGCGCTGCGCTGGGCGGTGGCCGAGATGGATCGCCGCTACAAGCTTTTCTCGGCTGAGGGCGTGCGCAACATCGCGGCTTACAACGACAAGGCGGCGCAGAAGCTCGCGCGTCCGTTGCAGTACGTGGTGATCGTGATCGACGAGCTCGCCGACCTGATGATGGTCGCGGCCGGGGAGATCGAAGAGCTCATCTGCCGCATCGCGCAGCTTGCGCGCGCTGTGGGCATCCATCTGATCATCGCCACTCAGCGTCCCTCGACCGACATCATCACCGGCCTCATCAAGGCCAACATCCCATCCCGCATCGCGTTCGCGGTCGGTTCGCAGGTGGACAGCCGCGTCATCCTCGACGCTGGCGGGGCGGAGAAGCTGCTCGGCCGTGGCGACATGCTGTACCAGCCGGTCGACGCCGGCAAGCCGACCCGCATCCAGGGTGCCTTCGTCAGCGACCCCGAGGTCGAGGGAGTCGTCAATTTCTGGAAGTCGCAGGGTGCGCCGCGCTACATGGAGGAGATCCTCGATGAGCGCGCTGGCTCGGACTGGGAAGGAGGCGAGCGAAGGGAGGAGCGCAAGCTCGACCCGCTGTTCGCCCGTTCGGCGCGTGCCGTTGCGGCAGAGGGCGCCGCTTCGGTCTCGCTGGTGCAGCGCAAGTTCAACGTCGGCTACTCGCGCGCCGGGCGCATCGTCGACCAGCTGGCGGAGCACCGCGTGATCGGCGGCTACCAGGGCTCGAAGTCGCGCGAGGTGCTGATGACTCTCCCGGACGTTGACGAACTCCTGGAGCGGTTGGGCATCGAATGACGATCCCGGGCGATTTCCGGCGTCGGTCTACGCCAGGGGCTACCTGCGGACGTACGCGAGCTACCTCGGCCTGAGCGCCGAGGAGCTCGTGCGCCGCCTGCCGGCCGAGCCACGCCGTCCGAGCCTGGCTCTCGGCCTGGAGGGGGCGAGGGCCGTCCGCGGGTGGCCCTCACCACGGCCGGCGGTCGCCGCCGCCGCCGTGGTTTTGCTGGCGGGGTCTGGATGAACGTCACGGTCGACGGCGGGCCCCAGTACGGCGACATGGGGCGCACCCTGCCGGCGGGTTCCGTGGTCTGGTTCACGGGCGTCGACGTGAAGATCCCGAGCGGCAAGGCCTGGGCGACCTTCATCTCGATCGATGGGCGAAACCTGGGACCGATGGGGGTCGGCGTGGCAACGCGGGAGTTGTCGTCGCAAACTTCTCCGTAGGTGACGGCGTGAACGCTCCCAATGCGCTGACGGTCAGCCGGCTCGTCGCGATCCCCGTGCTGATGGCGCTCATCCTGCTGCGGTTTCCCGACCATGACCAGATCGCCGCCGCGCTTTTCATCGTGTTCTCGCTGACCGACACGCTCGATGGACAGCTGGCACGCCGGAGCGGGCGGGTCAGCGACCTCGGGAAGTTCCTCGACCCGCTCGCCGACAAGCTCTTCGTCCTTTCGGTGCTGATCGTGCTGGTCCAGGAAAGTCTGGTCGCGGCCTGGGTCGTGGTCGTGATCTTCTCTAGAGAGCTGATCATCACCATCCTGCGCTCGGTCGGCGCAAGCCAGGGCACTGTGATCGCGGCCGCGCCTCTCGGCAAGACGAAGACAGTGACTCAGATGAGCGCGGTCACCCTCCTCATCCTGCAAAGGCCGTACCCAGCGTTGGTGCCGCTTGCCGACATCGCCGTCGCCGTGGCCATCGTCTTCACGTTGTGGAGCGGGCTCGACTACCTGTGGCGTTTTCGTCATCTCCTCAGCCCGCCCGGTAGCTCGCGCTGGCGCATGACTCCAGCCGGCGGTGCGCCCGAGGCGTCACCCGCCTCGGAGCTGGGTGACATCCTTCGCTCTGCGCGCCTCACCGTCTCGGTCGCCGAGTCGTCGACGGGCGGGTTGGTCGGCGCGATGATCACCGACGTCCCGGGAAGCTCCACCTATTTCCTCGGCGGCGTGATCGCCTACTCGAATGACGTCAAGGAGCGTGAGCTCGGCGTGCCGCACGAGCTGTTGAGCAGCGTCGGCGCGGTCAGTCGCGAGGTCGCCGAGGCAATGGCCGGAGGCGTCAGAAGGCGCTTTGGCACGAGCCTTGCGGTCGCCGTGACCGGGATCGCGGGACCAGACGTGGACGCCTCGAGCAAGCCCCTCGGCCTGACCTACATCGGGGTCGCGTCGGCTGCGGGAACGTCGTCGCGCGAGTTCAGGTTCACCGGTGACCGCGCCGCGAACCGCCAGAACGCGGCCATCGAGGCCCTCAACATGCTGATCGCAGAGGCCGCCGGCGCAGGCCGCCCCAACCAGGTGAAGTCCGCTTGACACCGAACGCCTGTTCGTTTACCTTAACAACCTGCCTTGCAATCAAAGCCCAGCCGAACCACACTCGCCCAAACGACCCTGGAGGGATCTAGCAAGAAATTGGAACGGGACAAAGCACTCGAATCAGCGGTTGGCCAGATCACAAAGACCTACGGCAAGGGCGCGATCATGCGCCTGGGCGAGCACGTTGCACAGCGCGGTGAGGTGACGGTGATTTCGACCGGAGCGCTGCCACTGGACCTCGCGCTGGGAGTGGGGGGCATCCCCCGCGGAAGGGTCACCGAGCTGTACGGCCCCGAGTCCGCCGGTAAGACCACACTGGCGCTCCACGTCATCGCGGAGGCGCAGAAGGCAGGCGGCGTGGCGGCCTTCGTCGACGCGGAGCACGCTCTCGACCCGATCTACGCATCTCGCATCGGCGTCAAGATCGACGACCTCCTTATCAGCCAGCCGGACACCGGAGAGCAGGCGCTCGAGATCGTCGAGGTCCTCGTCCGATCCAACGCGGTGGACGTCATCGTCATCGACTCGGTCGCGGCGCTCGTCCCGAAAGCCGAGATCGAAGGCGAGATGGGCGAGGCACACGTCGGTCTGCAGGCTCGACTGATGTCGCAGGCCTTGCGCAAGCTCACCGCCGCGATCTCCAAGTCGAACTGCGCCGTGATCTTCCTCAACCAGCTGCGGGAGAAGATCGGGATCATGTTCGGCAACCCGGAGACCCAGCCCGGCGGCCGAGCCCTGAAGTTCTACTCTTCGGTGCGCCTGGACATCCGCAAGGTCGAGGTGATCAAGAACGGACTCGACTCGGTCGGCGCCCGGGTCAAGGTCAAAGTCGTCAAGAACAAGGTGGCTCCGCCTTTCCGCTCCGCCGAGTTCGACATCCTGTTCAACGAAGGCATCTCACGCGAGGGCTCCCTCATCGACGCCGCGATCGAGTACGGGATCCTCGACAAGAGCGGCACGTGGATGTCGTATGGGGACCAGCGCCTCGGTCAGGGTCGCGAGAATGTCCGCAACTACCTGCGGGAGAACCCGAGCCTGTCCTCGGAGATCGAGGCCAGGGTCCGCGAGAAAGCCGGCGGCGCCGCGGCCCCGCTCAGGACGGCTCCAGCGAAGGAGCCGGCAGGTGCCGCGGAAGAGCTCTAAGCCGCCTGAGGGAAGCGCATTCGACGCGGGCCTGCGGTTGCTCGCACAGCGCGATCACTCGAGCTGGGAGGTCCGTCAGAAGCTGCTCAAGCGTGGCTACCCCGAGGCTGAGGTTGCCGCCGCGGAGGCGCGCCTGATCGAGAAAGGCTTGCTTGGGGACCGCGGCTTCGCATTCCACTACGTCCGCCGGAGGTCACGCACCCATGGGCTGCTGGCGATCTCCGCCGAGCTCGCGGCCAGGCGGGTCGACCGCGAGACTGCCGAAGCCGCCCTGGCACGTGTCGCGCCCCACGCCCAGGTGCTGGCCGCGCATCGCGTGGCGGGTCGTCTGGCAGGCAACACCCAGTTCGCAAGCTACCGAGAGTTGCTGCACTCGGTCGGCACCAGGCTCCTTCGGCGCGGGTTCCCGATGGACGTGGCGAGGGATGCCTGCAAGGACCTCTGGCGGGGAACGCCAGAGGAGGCAGAGGCCTAAGATTTCATGCACACGGGCCCCGCTGGGGGCCCGCAAGTCATAGAGCCAACCCGCGGTGGGGCCTCCCGAAGCCCTGCCATGGTCACGCACTTTGACAATCGAATAACGAGGTGCATGTCACATGCCTGTCAACGTCTTCGTATTGCTGGTGGTGGCAGCGGTGGCCCTCGCCGGTGGCTTTGGAGCGGCTTACCTGCTCCTACGGCGCCGGCAGAGCAACGGGAGTAGCGTCCTCGAGCTCAAGGCCCAGCAGAGCGTCGTCGAGGCCGAAACCGCGGCCAAGGAAAAGCTCCTTGAAGCCAAGGAGGAGGCCGTCAGAATCCGCACCACCGCCGAACAGGAGGCCCGCGAGTACCGGGCCCAGTCGCAGCAGATCGAAAAGCGTCTTCTCCAGAAAGAGGAAAACCTCGACCGCAAGGGTGAGGACCTCAACCGTCGCGAACGCGACCTATCCAACCAGCAGAAGGCGCTGGACGACATCAAGTCCCAGCTCGAGGAGAGCGTTCGCCAGCAAGAGCGGGAGCTCCAGCGCGTCGCCAACATGACGCGGCAGGAGGCCCAGGGCATCCTGATGGCCCAGGTCGAGCAGGACCTGCGCAATGAAGTGGCGCGCAAAGTCCGCGAGGCGGAGCTCGCGGCCCGGGACGAAAGCGAGCGTCGCGCTCGAGAAGTCGTCACCGAGTCGATTCAGCGCATCGCGGCCGACCAGACCGCCGAGGTCTCGGTGTCGGTGCTGCCGCTTCCGACCGACGAGCTGAAAGGCCGGATCATCGGCAAGGAGGGGCGCAATATTCGCGCTCTTCAGCAGGCCACCGGGATCGACCTGATCGTCGACGACACCCCCGAGGCAGTGATCATCAGCGGGTTCGACCCCGTCCGCCGCGAGGTGGCCAGGGTCGCTCTGAACAAGCTGATCGTGGACGGCCGGATCCATCCGGCCCGTATCGAAGAGATCGTCGCCAAGTCCCGCCAGGAGGTCCTGCAGAGGGTCAAGGAGGAGGGGGAGGGGGCGGTCCTGGAGCTCGGCCTGCAGGGCCTTCACCCTGAGGTCGTGCGCCATCTCGGAATCCTTCGGTTCCGCACGAGCTACGGGCAGCAGGTGCTTAACCACTCCAAGGAGGTCGCCTATCTCGCCGCCATGATGGCGTCCGAGATCGGGGCCGACGTTCGGATCTCAAAGCTTTCAGGGCTGCTGCACGACATCGGCAAGGCCATCGACCACGAGGTCGAGGGCTCGCACGCCGTGATCGGCGCAGACCTGCTCCAGCGGCATGGGGTTCCGGCGCCCGTGGTGCACGCCGTGCGTGCACACCACTACGACGAGGAGCCGCACACCATCGAGGCGCTGTTGCTGATCGCGGCCGACGCGATCTCGGCTGCGCGCCCGGGAGCGCGCAGGGAGTCGCTCGAGGCTTACGTCAAGCGGCTCGAGAAGCTGGAAGAGATCGCCAACTCGTTCCAGGGCGTCCAGCAGTCCTACGCGATCCAGGCCGGCCGTGAGGTCCGGATCCTGGTCAAGCCCGAGCAGATCGACGACACGGCTGCTCAGCTGATGGCGCGGGACATCGCAAAACGGATCGAATCGGAGCTCAGCTTCCCCGGCCAGATTCGCGTCACCGTGGTGCGCGAGACGCGGGCGGTCGAGTACGCAAAGTGATCTAAAGGGAGCTCGGAAACGGGCTCCCTTTTCCTTTTGTTCGAGAATCGTCGCGTGACCGACGGCGATTTCAGGACATTGCTCGCACCCCACGAAATCTTCGATTTCCCGGGGACCCCGGGACGCCCTCGGCGACGGTCGAACTGAAATGGCCGAATTTCGCATCCTATTCCCACCCCACGAAATCTTCGATTTCGCGGGGACCCCGGGACGCCCTCGGCGACGGTCGAACTGAAAATGGCCGAATTTCGCATCCTGTTCGTGGCGGACGTGGTCGGCCATCCGGGCCGCGAGGGGGTGAAGGCAATCCTCCCCGGCCTGAAAAAAGAGCTGAGGCCTCACCTCACCATCGTCAACGGCGAGAACGCGGCGGGCGGATTCGGCCTGACGGCCAAGATCGCCGCCGAGCTCAAGTCGGCGGGCGCGGACGTGATCACGAGCGGCAACCACGTCTTCGCTCAGAAAGAGTTCGTCGGCGAGCTGCCCAACCTCGACCGCGTGCTGCGACCTGCGAACTACCCCCCCGCAGCGCCGGGACAGGGCTGGTGTGTGGTCGAGGCCGGCGG
>DASPXA010000064.1:0-42575 GCA_035637495.1 Verrucomicrobiia bacterium | reverse complement strand
CATCGAGATCTTTCACAACCGCAAACGTCGCCATTCGTCGCTCGGTATGCTCACACCCGTCGAGTTCGAAGCTCGACATCGTCAGCCAACGACGGCAGCATGAATCCAATTACCCGGCTCTACCTAACCCAGGACAGCCCTCTCCGTTCTTTGGGAGGATGGAGCTCATGTCCGCCAGAGGGGATGCGAACAGCCCCTGATACGCGAAGACTTCTGCTGCGTAACCTTCGAGGAACGTGGACCGGTCCAGGAGCCGCCGACCGCCGCGAGAAGAGCGTCAGCCTAGGACATCAGCTGCGAGGCGACGGGTTGGGAATCAGTTGTCCGGAGATGTCGGGCGCCCGCAGCCACCTATCAGCGACTACGCCATGTTGGGCGACACCCGCACGGCTGCGCTGGTCTCGCGAGACGGCTCCATCGACTGGCTGTGCTGGCCGCGCTATGACGCCGATCCGCTCTTCGGGCGCCTTCTCGACGCGCCCGGTGGCGGGCACTTCAGGTTCTGGGTGAAGGGAGGCCGCGCCGCGGCCCGCGCCTATCACGAGCGCTCGCCAGTCCTCGAGACCTCGATCAACGCCCCAGGCGGAAAGGCACGGCTGGTCGACGCCATGCCTTTCCGACGGCGCCAGGGCCCGATCGTTGTCCGCCGACTCGAATGCATAACCGGTCGGCTCGAACCCGTGCTCGAGTACGCGCCTGCGCGGCGGGGCTTGACCAACCTCGTGGGCTGGAAAGACGAACCGCTCCAAGCCGGGGAGTCGATCATGGTCGTCCTGACCGACCGGGGTGACGACTACCCGGTCGATCGGGCTTTGCGTTTGGTACAGCGCTCCGAGCGCTGGTGGAACGAATGGTGCGCCCAGATCAACCCTGGCACCACGTACGCCGATCTGCTGATCCGCTCGCTGATCACGCTACGGCTTCTCACCTACACGCCTTCGGGCGCGCCCGTGGCTGCCCCCACGACCTCGCTGCCCGAGGAGATCGGTGGCGTCCGCAATTGGGACTACCGCTATGCCTGGCCGCGCGATGCCAGCGTCGGCGTGGCGGCAATGATCGCCGCCGGCCACACCGACGCAGCCGAATCGTTCCTGGGCTGGCTCGTCCACCACGCCTCCGGTCGGCGAGGGCTGCGGCCCATGTACCGGGTTGATGGCGGCAGGGTGCCGCGCGAGTGCGAGATGCCAGGCCTGGCCGGGTATCACGGAAGCCGGCCCGTCCGCTTCGGCAACCGCGCCGCCGAGCAGACTCAGCTGGACGTGGCCGGCTGGGTGATCGACGCCCTCTGGACCTTCGTGTCCGGCGGCCATAAGCTGCACCCGAAGTCCTGGGCGACGGTCGCCCGGTACGCCGACCAGACGATGCGGCGCTGGCGCGATCCCGACTGCGGTCTCTGGGAGGTTCGCGACCGACCCAGACACTATGTCCACTCGAAGGTCTGGGCCTGGATCGCCCTGGATCGCGCGGTGCGAATCGCCGAGACGCTGGACGTCGCGCCGCGCAAGCGCTTCGCGTGGGCAGGAGAGCGCGACCGGCTCCATACCGAGATCCGCCGACGTGGATACAACGCCAGGCTCGGCTACACGCGCTCATACGGTTCGAACGACCTCGACAGCGCTGCGCTGCTGCTTCCTCTGACCGGCTGCGAGCCGGACCGGCGACGGCTGGAGGTCACCGTGGATGCGATACGCAAGCAGCTCTCGGCGGGGGGGCCGCTCCTCTACCGCTATCCGCCGGGCGAGGACGCGCTCCCGGGGGGCGAGGGCGCATTCGTGCCCTGCACCTTCTGGCTTCTGGAGGCGCTCATCCGGCTGGGAAGGGCGGACGAGGGCCGGGAGCTGTTCGAGCAGCTGTTGGGTCTCACAAATGAGCTGCGCCTGCTGCCAGAGGAGATAGATCCGGTGTCAGGCGCATACCTGGGCAACTACCCCCTCGCACTCAGCCACGCTGGGATGGTCCACGCCATCCTCGAGATCCAGATTGCGGCGGGAGAGCGCGATGCGTACTAGGCCGGCCATCGTCTGCGATTGTCCGCGGTCTCGGTTGACATGAAGCTGTCTCGGGACGCGACCGATGCGTCAGATCAATTCGGCCAGCGAAGCTTCGGCGTGTGTCTCGAGGCGCTCCAACTCGACTGCTGGGATTGGATCAGCCACGTCGAGCACGAGATCCAGGACGGTGACCAGGTCCCAGAACGGCTGGTCCGAGAGGCGGCGCCCAACCACGCTCTCGTAGAGGTCAAGGAAGCGTTCAGCCGGCGCCTGCCCATACGTCGCGACGAGATTCCAGCGCATATGGCCTACATCTACCTCCGGGGCGCCGATTGAGGCTTGCGTCCAGTCAACTATGCCCGTCAGCCGGCCCCGCGACCACAGCGAGTTCTCCGGATGATAGTCGCGATGGATGAACATGGTCGCGGCCGGTTGTCGTGGCCTCCGCACGACCGCAAGGGCACGCCTCCAGGTGCGGCCGTCCCGGAGCCACGTTGGAACGCTGGCCCGCTTCATGTCGACGTAAGTGCGGTAGGTTGGTACGGCTGCGCCGTCGGAAGCAACGTCGTGGATGCGAGCTAGCATTTCCGCGAGCTGGCGCAGGAAGCTCTCCACGTCGGCGAACCGAATCGGCGGATGACCCGGCAGCAGCGTTGTGAGCAGGGCCGGGACATCGCAGGCGAGCGCGCTGGGGTCAGCTGCGACCAGCCGTGGGGCCGGAATCCTGTTCCGCTCCAGCAACTTGAGCACCTCAACCTCTCGAGCCGCGGTGAAATCAGGATCGCCAAGAGCCCAGCCCGGTCGCGCCCAGCGGCGCAATACCAGTCGATGCGAGACGTGACGGGCGTCGACGACTGTCACCGCGTGGTTCGCATGCCAGCCGCCCTGGTCGAGCAACCGGGCGGAGATGACTCGGCTGCCCGGACCGAGCGACGCCGCCGCCCACTCGAGACTGCGCTTTGGCGGTCTGGCGCGCCATGGTGTCATCTCCCCATTCTTGCCATTGGCTCGGTCGCGGCGCCCTGTTGCCTCAGTTGGAGCACTTCTCCAGAAGCTGCCGCGTGGATACAGATCCCATCTCGCGCCATCAAGACCGCGGATGCCCATTGGCCAGCCTTTCGACTTCCTTCAATGCGTTCGAATAGCGTCCGCTTGGGCCGCCAACCGAACGGCCTGCTTTAACGCGGGCGGTGCTCCACCCTGATCGTGAGCCCCGGTTTCACTCCCGCCAGCGCAGGCAGCAGGTGATTCAGCACCTGCTCGGCGGTCGCCCGAAACTTCCGCCCCCGTGACGACTCCTTCACCCACCCGGTCCTGTCCCGGTAATACCGTTCGGTCGAATTCCTGGTGCTGATCAGGATCACGTAACTCTCATTGCTGAGGTCCATCGATCCGACTATTGTGCGAGCGATGAGCTCCGCCGCTCAGTTCGCCGGCCTGCAGGAAGGCGCTCTCGTCCTCGCCGACATCTCCGGCTATTCCGCCTTCGTCCAGCAGACCGAGGTCGACCACAGCTGGTCGATCCTCCACGAGCTGCTCGACACCATGGTCCGCAGCGTCGCCGGCCGCATGGACGTCTCTCAGGTCGAGGGCGATGCGATCCTCTTCATCAGCGGCCTCTCAACGGAGGACGTGGTCAAGGCCCTCGAGGAAACCTTCGTCGCGTTTCACCGCCGGCTCCGCGACATGCAGACGGTCACGACCTGCCCGTGCAATGCCTGCGCCAACATCGGCATCCTCAAGGTCAAGTTCGTCGTCCATCACGGCAGGTTCTCGAGGCAGCGACTCGGCAACGTCGAGCAGCTCCACGGCGCGGACGTCATCATTCCCCACCGCCTGCTCAAGAACAGGGTGCCGTCCAAGGAGTACCTCCTGGTCACGGATGCGGTTCTCGAGCGGCTGCCCGCAGAGACTCGCCGGCGCTTCACGCCACACAGGGAGGACTTCGACGTCGGCGCCATCACAGGTGGATACGAGGAGATCGGTTATCTCTGGGAGCAAGCTCAGGCGGTCGAACGAAAGCGAGTCCTGCCGGACGAAGCGCAGATCAACTCGGAGGTGATCGTCAACGCCCCGCGTAGGTCCGTCTTCAAACGGATCCTCCAGCCCAGGGTCATGGAGCGCTACCTGTTCTCAGACGACGTTGAGGTGGTCGCGGGCGCGCGGGGCGAGGACCTGGGCAGCGAGTTCCACTGCCACCACGGAGGCAGCCTGGTCAACATGCGGGTGGTCTCGATCGAGCCCGAACGGGAATTGACCCTTCTCGCCGACCAACCAACAACGATGCACATCACCACCTACCTGAGCGACGACGGCGACGGCCGTACCCGCTTCCATCGCTCCTTTCTCTGGGACGAACCCGCCGACCCGGGCGTCGCCGAGGGCTTGCGCCAGATGATGCAGGCGACTGCGCTCGCCGGAGAGGGAGCGATCAAAGCCGCGTTCGAGGAGACGGGCTGAGCCTGGCTACTCGACCTGCGGGCCGTAAATCGCGTCCTCCAGCGCCTTGATGCGCTCGCGCTCCGCGGCGAGATCCTCCTGCTGCAGCTGCTCCCAGCTGGGTGCCGCCGGCTCGGCGCGGCCCATCCGCCGTGCGAAGAGGATCAGGAACAGTGCGAACGCCGCCAGCGGCAGCACGAACACGGCCGACCCGAGCGTCAGCTTCAACCATCCGGGCGGCGGCTCGCATACCCGCGGCGCGAAGCTGAACACACCGATATTTCCGATCGCGTAGACCAACCCATGGGTGTTGTCAAACGCCGCCGCGTGCACCCTCGGGGTCGCCGCCACCGAGCCGAGGAACGTCCCGTCCCCGTAGAAAACCGCGACCGCGCTGTCCAGCTTGCCGTGTGGCGAGGCGACGAGGAACCGATCCGCCTTGGGGTCGTAAGTCACGATGTCGCCGCCGGCCACCGCACGCGTTATCTCGTACCTCCAGCTTCGGAGGTTGATGAGGGCGACACTGCCTTCGCAGCTGGCCATCGCGAGCTGGCGGGTCGGGTTGATGGCGAGACCGGAGGGTCTGCAGCGGTCGATCTTCAGAGTCCGGTTCAAGGTTTGGGTGGCCGGATCGATCCGCACGATCGAGTCGGTCTCCGAGCTCGTCGCGTAGATCATTCCGTCGGCCGCGTTGTAGCGCGGCTGCTCGACCGGCACGCTTGGAGTCAGCCGCTCCATCACCTTGTTGGTGTTCGTGTCAACGCCGACGATGTCGCCCCCGAGACCGGTCGACACATAGACGCGATGCATTCGCGGGCTGTAGTCGAGGAGGTCGGCGGCCATCTTGTCGACGACGACCTTGTCGATCATTTGCATGTGCTTCGGTGACGCCGGATCGGTGTCGATCACGGCGAGGCTGCCGCCGATCAGTCCCGCGTAAAGGCGATGAATGTCGGGCGCCACTGCAAGGCCGTTCGGCTCGCCGGCCACGTCGATCGTCTGCACGAATCGGGGCGTCGCGGTCGAGATGTCGACCACATCGACCCCTTTGTCCGCGCTGTCGGCGAGGTAGAGACGGTGCGCGGACTGGTCGATCTCGACACCGTCGAAAGCGCCTGCGGCGATGACTGGCATCTGGGTCTCGCGCACGGTCGAACTGCAGTTCCCGCACGCGCTCAACGCGATCAGCCCGGCGGCGGCGACAGAGATCGGTAACACCAGCGAGCCGAGCAGCGCGAGAAGCGCGGACGCCCGCTTCATACAGGCGAAACGTGCCGGACCGCGGAAGTACGAGCGCCCCGGCGGGGCCCGAGTCTAGTTTTCCGAGACGTCCCCCGCCGCGACGAGCTCGCGAAGGCGCCCTCGCGTGAACCGGCCTACGAAGAGGGCTACGAACTGGGGCACTCGGGAGTCGGCCAGGCGCTCGAGCGACTCATCGACGACGAGATCGATCGACTCTTCGGGCACCCTGCCCTCGTATTCGGCCTTGATCGTGCGGACCTCAGATTCGATCTGCTTGAGCACGGTCGCGTCGAATCCAGCCCTCATCTCTTACACCTCACAACCAGGCTACCGGGCTCCCCCGGCCCGGCAGGGCCGACTGCCACAGGCATCATAGGGCCTCCCCGGGTCGGGTTTCGGGGGCCCTACGCGAGGCCTCGGCCGGCGCCGAATGGCGGGTTGCGAGCGTCGATCCGGCGAGGACGAGCACGAAGCCGGCGCCCATTCCGAGGGTCAAATTTTCGTGCAGCACTGCGACGCCGAGGATTGCCGCGACCGCGGGATTGACATACGTGATCACGGTCGCTCGCACGGGCCCAACTTCGGCGATCAGCGCGAAGAACAGCACGAACGCGAGCGCGGTGCAGATGATCGCCAGCACCAGCACCGCCCCGATCACCTGCAGGCTCGGCACCGAATGCGGCCACTGCAGCCCAGCGATTGGTGCGTACGCGATGGCGCAGAGCGAAAGCGCGACGCCGATCACCGTCACCGATGGAATTCCAGTGAGGTAGCGGGCCAGGATCGCGGGCCCGACCGCATAGCCGATCACGACGAGGGCCATCTCGACCAGCGCGATCGGGTCCGATGCGCGGAGGTCGAAGCCCACGATCAGCGCGACTCCCACGAGTCCGAGCCCGAGGCCCGACAGGCTTGTAAGCCCAAGGTGCTCGCGATTGCCGAGAGCCGTCGCAATGACGACGCCGACAAGAGGAACTGCCGAGATGAGGAGGCCCGCCAGCGCGCTGGAGATGCGCTGTTCGGCGCTCGACAGGAAGAACCAGGGCATCGCAACCTCGACCGCGGCGAAAAAGAGCAGCGGGATCCATCTTCGGCCGATCGAGCTCAGACCACCCTTTGCCAGGACGACTGGCATGAGGATCAAGGCCGCGACCCCCGTGCGCACGAAAACGAGCATTGCAGGCGAGATCTCGCCCACGGCGACGCGGATCAAGAGGTAGGGGATGCCCCAGATCACGCACATCGCGGCGAACAGCAGAAGACCGCGGCGGGTCATCTCAATCTCTAACCGACCGCCGGAACCGGCGCTTCCATACCTCGATTTTCGGTACTCACGCTAGCGTTCGTCGTTCTGTAGTTGATGCTGCGATTCAGACTCACCCGCCTGATGATGTGGATGGGCCTTGCCGCCGCCGCGACCTACTTCCTCGACCCTGACCGGGGCGAACAGCGCCGGAAGGAGCTGAAGAAGCGGATCGCCAGGATGCGTAAGGCGGGCGAGAAGGCAAAGCTGGAAGCCGGCCTCTAGCGTCGACAATGGGCGTGTGCCCAAACGCGCCCAGGTCATCGACCGGCGCGGGTTGAACCGCGCCCTCCTCGCGCGCCAGCTCCTCCTGAGGCGCCATCGCGCGTCGGCCGCCTCTACTCTCGAGCGCGTCGTCGGCATGCAGGCGCAGGCCCCTAACCTTCCCTACGTCGGCCTGTGGTCGAGGCTCCAGGACTTCCAGCCCGACGAGCTGTCCCGCCTGGTCGAGAAGCGGAGCGCGGTTCGGATCTCGCTCATGCGCAACACGATCCACCTCGTGACCTCACGAGATGCTTTCGCCCTCAAACCACACTTCATGCCGCTCGGGGAGCGTGGCTACCTGCATGGCAGTCCTTGGGGACGCGGCATGCGCAGCGCGGACGTCGCCGCGATCCGTACAGCCGGAGCGGAGATCATGGGCAAGAAGCCGCACACCGTCGCCGAGCTGGCCAGGCTGCTGAAGCAGCAATTTCCCGGCCACGATGCGCTGGCGATGGCGTACGGCGTTCGCTACATGGTGCCCCTCGTCTTCACACCGCCCCGCGGCGTCTGGGGCGGCAAGGGCACGGTCACGCTGACGACATTCGAGGCCTGGTTGGGCAGGCCACCCGGTCCTGCGATGGGCGAAGAGAAACTTGTAACCCGATATCTCGCGGCGTTCGGTCCTGCTTCCCCTAACGACATGCGTGCCTGGTCCGGCCTCGCCATGCGCCCCGTTTTCGAGCGCCTGCGCCCGCGGCTCAGGGTCCTGCGCGGCGAGAACGGCGTCGAGCTGTTCGACCTGCCCCGAGCTCCACGCCCGGATGGTGACGTGCCGGCGCCTGTTCGCCTGATGCCGGATTTCGACAACATCTTGCTGGCTCACGCCGACCGCACACGCATCATGCCGCGAGGAAAGCACCTTGGGATGTTCAGCAGCAACGGCCTGATGCAGGGCGCGGTCTTGCACGACGGCTTCGTCAGGGCGATGTGGAAGCCGGCCGGCGGCACCATCGTGATCAGCGCGTTCGAAAAGCCGATTCCCCGCTCAGAGCGTGCGGGCATCGAGGACGAGGCGTACCGGCTGCTGAAATTTCTCGCTCCGGGCGAGAAGCATGGCGTCCACTTCGGCGCCGTGAAGAGCTAGGAGGCGACCGCCGAGGCGCGCACGGGCCGGCGCGCAGGGGCGCCGTCCTCCTGCGACAGCACTGTGAGGGCGGCCTCGACCACCGACGGGTTCCACTGCGTGCCCGAGCCCCGCCGCAGCTCGTCGATGGCGGTGGACCAGGACCTCGCGGGCCTGTATGCGCGTGCGGTGGTCATCGCGTCGAGCGAGTCCGCAACCGGGATGACTTGAGCTATGAGCAGCAGGCGCTTGCCGATCGTTCCATTCGGGTATCCACGACCGTCGTACCGCTCGTGGTGCGACAGCACAAGTTCAAGCACCTTGCCGTATGCGGCGAACGGCTTGAGGATGTCGAATCCAAGCCGTGGGTGGGTATCCATCACTCGTTTCTCTTCGTGCGTCAGCTGGTCGGGCTTCAGAAGGATCGAGTCGGGAATGCGGATCTTGCCGATGTCGTGAACCTTCGCGGCCAGCTCGACCAGCTCGATCTCGGCGGGGCTGAGTCCGAGCTTGCGTGCGATCGCGTGCGCGTAGATCGAAACCCGCTGCGAATGCTGGAACGTGTAGGGATCGCGGCGGTCGACCTCGTCCGCCATGCGCTCCATCGCCCGCATGCCGTCATGGTTCAGCTCGATCCGCTGCTTCAGCGAGTGATAGATCAGGACGCCCGGAATGATCGCCAGCATCGGGACCAGCGGCCAGCGCACTGCTGCGAACGCCGCGAACAGGCCGACCGCGTAAAGACACACGAACTGCAGGTAGACCAGCTTCTGTGTGCTCTGCAAGAGTCCGATGGGGTTGCGAGCCGTGCCCAGCGCAATCGCGACCGCGACCAGAAAGACGTTTCCGAAATACATGACCGCCGCCGCACCGACGATCACCAGGAGGTCCGTGACCTGCGCCAGGTTCCGCACTGAGACGCCGGCCGCCGACAACAGGAGACCCGCGGCCAGCGCGGAGAAGTACGCCTGGCCGCCGTTGAAGAAGATGTTGATCGCGATCGCCCGGTACGGCGGTCGCTCGCGGCTTCTCCGTACCTTCCGAACGGCCGCGATGCAGATGTCCGTCGCCTGCATCGCGCCGACGAGCGCCGCGGCCTGCCACACGGGAAGCAGCAGGACCGCTGCGAAAAACACTGCGGACGCAACGCTCACCTTCTCGCTCAAGCCGACGTGGATCGGAAACTCGAGAGCGAGGATTCCGGCGAGCGCAATCGGTGCGACGAGCAGCCAGTCCTCGCCCCTCACTACCAGGCGGCTGCCCGTCGCGACCAGGATTGCCAGAGCTGCCGCGCCAACGCCAAGCCGGTAAAGCTCGGATCGCTGGCGCGGCGACATCGTCAGGGCTGCTGCAGCACGAACTTCAGATGGGTCGGTGTACCGCTCGTTCCGTACCTCTCCGCGTACACGGTGCCGCTGCCTAACAGCCCGCTTGTGACCATGTCCCGGTGGGTGAAGTTGAAAAGCAGGCCGGCCGGGACGTAGATGGTCATGTCCACCGCGGTGTGCGGCCTGCCGGCCGAGTCGTAGACGCGACTCACGGTGTAGGACTCCAGCGGCAGGCCGAGCTGGAGCGGCGAAGCGGTCCAGACGCTGTCGTAGACCGGAACGATGTGACCGCCTGGGGTCACGACGAGCACCAGCGGGTCCCAGTCGCAGTACGTCGCCCATGCGCCCGCCGAGACAGGCGACGACATCAGAATCCCGGCCGCCAATGCGGCGGCCACCACCACCCTCTTCACGTTGCTTCCCTCCGGATAATGAAGAACCCCAGCGCCGGGAGTGCCTCCGGCAAGGATGCAAACGCTAGTGGGGCCTGGAGCCGGCTCAGGTAAAAAAGGTGTAAATCGTCTTCAGACGCCGACGTCCTTGCGGGAAAAACGAAGGGTCCCGAGCACCAGCGCGACCGCCCCCACCGCCACGACGACGAGCAGGTTGGCAAAAGACAGCCCGTGCAGCAGGGGCGTCCCGTAGTAGTAGAAGGGCGACAGCCGGAGCATCGCGTCGGGCCACTTCAGGTCGGGTCCGATGAAGCTGATGAAGAACCAGGCCGCCAGCAGGAAGCTGATCAAGCCGGTGTCTGCGGCAGTGCGCAGCCAGCCCGACGCCAGGTACCCGATCGCGGCGATCAGGAGGCCCAGTGGGACCATGGCGAGGGTGGCCTCCGCCAGGTTGGTGGTGTCCAGGGTCACCCCCGCCGCGGCCGACGCCACCGCCGACGCGACGAGGGTCGCCAGACCGACGATCACGGTGGCGGTCGCCAGGGCGGCAAACCTGCCCAGCAGCACCGCCGCGCGCGAGCGAGGCGTGGACAGCACGATCTCGAGGCGCCCGTCGTCCTCGTCCGCCGACCAGCGGTTCACCTGCGTAACCGCAAACGCCATCATGAGGACGGGCAGCAGCTCGAACATGGCGCCCAGGAATATCGCGTTGAGCGTCGACTCGCCGCCGCTGATGTTCTTGAGGACCCCGAGGGCGGGCGATGAGGGTGCGCTCGCGAACAGCTCGTTCAGCTTGCTCACCATCTGCTCGACGACGTAGACCATCCAGGCCGCAAACCCGGCGATGAGCAGCGTCCACCAGAACGTCGGCATGGCGATCATGCCGAGGCTGCGCGCGTAGACGGACCGCAGCGACCAGTCGGTCACGGGCAGCGCCCTGCTCGCCGCCGACGAGCGCAGCGGCCGCCCGAGTGGTCCGGGCAGTCGCACGACGTCACCGACGTCGCGGCGGACGAAGAGCCAGATCCCGGCGGCGCTCAAGACCACTGCCAGCGCAAGCATCACGAGCATCCCGCCGGCGCTTGTGCCGTAGCTCGGGATGAGCGGCTTGCTCAGGTTGTAGTAGTAGATCGGCGACAGGCGCGACACCCACTCGGTGTTCGGAATGACCCGATGGACCATGTCGACGACGATGAACACGACCAGCAGGCCACCGGTCGCCCCCGCTGCGGGTCCGCGCTCGTGCGTGAACTGCGAGATGAGTAGCGCGACGCCGCCGAACACGGCACAGATCAGCGATAGGTTCAGACCGAAGAGAAGCGCGTCGACGAAGCTGAAGTCGGCCTTGAACGCCCTGCCACCGAGGTACGCCATCACCCCGGTGATCAGGCCGATGAAGAGCAGGGCGGTCCAGATGGCGGCGACCTTCTGCAGCGCGATCGTCAGCCTGGACCGCGGCGCGGACAGAAGAACGTCGATCGACCCCCGATCCTCCTCGCCGCGAAGGGTGCGGCTCGCCGCGAGCAGCGGCCACAGCGCGATCAGGAAGATGAAGATCCCGATCTTGAACGTCGCGTAGCCGCCGACGGTGTCGGCCGCCACGGGATCGGCGTTCCATGTGAACTGGGCGGCGAGGGTCGAGAGCGCGGCGCGCGCCTGCGGCGTGTTGATGAGCGTGGACACGCTGGCCATCGGGGAGAGGATCACCAGGCCCATCCCGACGCCCCAGCCGAGAATCGCGACCCGGTAGTCCCGAAGGGTCTTGAGGAAGATGCTCCTAAACCACACCGGCGGCCTCATTGGCGGCCTGGCCGTCGCTTTCGTAGTACCTGAGGAAGATGTCCTCGAGGCTCGGCTCGTAGCTCGTCAGCGAGACGACCGGATATTTCGCCGCGGCCTTTATGACCGCGTCCGCGGATCCCTGCATGGCAAGGCGCACGGCGTGACCGTCGTTGAGCTTTTCGACCTCGGCCACGCCATCGAGCTGCTTGAAGGTCTCGACGGGAACCGGCTGCGAAAACGAGATGGTGATCTCGTAGCGCTTGATGTCCTTGAGCTCGTGCACGCCGCCGATGCGCACGAGGCGTCCCTCACGGATGATGCCGACCCGCGTGCACGTCTTCTCGACCTCGCTCAGCACGTGCGAAGACAGGAATACCGTGCGCCCCTCGTCACGCGCGTCCATGACCATCGCGTCGAACTCTTGCTGGTTGAGCGGGTCCAGGCCGCTGGTCGGCTCGTCGAGGATGAGCACTCGCGGGCGGTGCATGAAAGCCTGGATCAGCACCACCTTCCTCTTGTTGCCGGTCGAGTACTGCCGGAACTTGCGGCTCGTGTCGAGGTCGAACCGATCGATGAGCCGCTTCAGGTATGTCCGGTCGACGCCCCTCCGAAGATTGGCGAAGTACTCGATGATCTGTCCGCCGGTCAGGTTCGGATCCAGCGACGGTTCGCCGGGGACGTAGCCGATGCGCCGCTTGATCTCTACCGACTGGTCCCAGCAGTCGAGGCCTGAAATCCTCGCGGTGCCGCGATCGGCGCGGATGAGTGCCATGAGGATGCGGATGGTGGTCGTCTTGCCGGCCCCGTTGGGACCCAGGAATCCGAACACCTCTCCTTCAGCGACGTCGAACGAGACGTCGATGATGCCGCGCTTGCCCCCGTAGCTCTTGGTGAGCTTGTCAACTTCGATGATCGCCGCCATCTGGCCTCCTTATCGAGCTGCCGTACCACGCTCCGAGAATTGAGCGGTCGATCAGGCTGATCGACCCCGCCTCCACTCCCAGCACCCGTTCGAACGCGCTTGCATACGAGGCAAACCGCGTTTCGACCTCCTCGAAGCCGATGGTGTTCGCCTGGCGCGCGACAAACATGTCGGTCGCCTCGTCCTGCATCCCCTGGATCAACATCATCAGCACCCGCGCGGTGCTGTCCGGCGATTCGACCTGGAAGCTGCCCTCGTCGATTCCTTGCCTCACGATTTGGGTCAGCACCGGGACGAATCGACCCACCAGCTTGTGGCGAAACTTCTCCCGCACGACCGCATGTTCGTCCGACAGCCAGACGTCCAGAAACGCCAGGATCAGGTCCTTGCGGTCGGTCTTCCATCGACCGATCCCGCTGAACACCCGCACGAGCTTGTCGGCGGCCGGCAGCTTCGCGTCCTGCACGATTGGCTCCACCGAGGCCAGGCCGGCGTCGACCATGCGGTCGATCACCGCCTCCAGCAGCGCCTGCTTCGAGTCGAAGTAGTGGTAGAAGGCGCCGCGCGACGCATCGAGCTCGTCCAGCAGGTCCTGGATGCTCATCCGCTCGAAGCCCCTCGTCTGCATCAGGCGCTGAGCCGCCTCGACGAAGGCCTCGCGCCTCACGGTGTAGACCGCCGCGTTCAGGGTCCGCGCCACGGGCTCAATTATAACCGACCGACAGTCGGTCGGTTAATCTTCAGGCCCGGCCGGCCTCACCGAGTTTCCGTGTCCGAAGAGAATTGCCGGGTGCGTCTACCCGCCTCCCTGACGCCCCTGGCCGAACGCAACTTCCGCATGCTTTGGGCCGGCCAGGCCGTGTCCGCCATCGGCGATGCGCTGGTTCCTGTCGCCCTCGCTTTCGCCGCCCTGTCGGTGGCTCACACCGCGAGCGCGCTCGGCCTCGTCCTTGCCGTTTCGACCCTCTCCCAGGTGCTCGCCCTGCCGCTCGGCGGCGTGTGGTCCGACCGCCTCCCTCGCCAGCTCGTGATGCTGTCTTCAGACCTGATCCGCGGCGTCGTCCAGGTCGCGATCGCGGTCCTGCTCCTGACCCACACGGCGCAGCTGTGGCACCTCGTGGTCGGCATCTCTCTCTTCAGCTTCGCCGGCGGATTCTTCACTCCCGCCTCCAGCGCCCTGACGCCGCAGACCGTCAGCGCCACCCGGCTGCAGCAGGCCAACGCGTTGATGGGTCTGTCGCGCAGCGCGACGTGGGTCGTCGGTCCGGCGATATCTGGAGTGCTGGTTGCGACCGTCGGAGCGGGCTGGGCGTTCGCCCTCGACGCCGCCACATTCGCGGTCAGCGCGATCTCGCTGTCGATGCTTCGCATCGCTCCGATCACCGGCGCTGAGAGGAAGAACTTCTGGGCCGAGCTGGCCGACGGGATCGGCGCGGTGGTGAGGAGGCGGTGGTACCTCCTCAACCTGGGCGCTCACGCGGCGTGGAACTTTGCCTTCGCAGCGTTTCTCGTCGCAGGCCCCATCGTGGCCAAGAACAGCCTCGGCGGCGCGTCAGCCTGGGGAGCGATCTCCGCGGCGATGGGCGCGGGCTCGATCGTCGGCGGACTGATCGCGCTGCGGGTCATGCCGCGGCGTCCGCTCATCGTCGCCAACCTCGCCCTCACCCCGGCCGCGCTGCAGCTGCTCGCGATGTCGGTACCGGTGCCGACGGTCGTCATCATGGCCGCGTGCGTCGTCGGCGAGGCAGGCCTGATCTTCCTCAACGAGGTCTGGTTCGCGACAGTGCCTCAGCTGCTTCCGGCGGACGTCCTGGCTCGCGCGACCTCATTTGACTGGCTGCTCTCGATCATCGCCATGCCGCTTGGTTTCGCGATCACCGGACCGGCGATCGACCACGTCGGCGTCCGCGCGACGCTGATCGCGGCCGCGATCGTCATGGCGGTGCCGTGCTTCCTGATCGTGCTGGTGCCGGGCGTGCGGCGAGTCAGGCGCACCGAGGAAGGACTGGTCGTCCTCGAGGGAACCGCCTAGCTCCGGACCGCCTGCCTCCCGTCTGCCGCCGGCTGCTTGTGCCGGTGTTTCTCTATCACCTCGCGGACGACGTAGACGGGCTTGCTCAGCGCCTCGTGATGATTGCGCATCGAGAGGTCGGCGACAAGGCCGGTGAGGAACGACTGGACTCCGACGATGAGAAGGACCAACGACAGGAGGAACACCGGGTTGTCCTGCACGTCGACTCCAGGCGGCCCCAACCTCTGAAAGGCGACGATCGCGGCAAAGAGCAGCGCGATCGCCCAGAGCACGAGCGCAACAACTCCGAAGACGTACAGCGGCCTCGCGAACCGGCCGAGAAGCTCGATCGCGATCAGGTCCTGCATCACCCGCGAATTCCGTAAGAGGGAGTGCCTCGACTTGCCATACGTGCGCGGCCTGTGGTTGACGGGCAGCTCGGTGATGCGGGCGCCGACCGCCGAGGCCAGGACCGGCAAGAGGCGATGCATCTCGCCGTACAGGTGCACGTCGCCGATTACCTCTCGTCGGTAGGCCTTCAGCGTGCAGCCGAAGTCGCTCAAGGCAACGCCACTGACGCGGGCGATGATCCAGTTCGCGATCCGGGACAGGATCACACGCGCCGGGGCGTCGTGGCGATCTCGCCGCCATCCACTTGCCACGTCGTAGCCCTCGTCGACCTTCTCGAGCAGGTGCGGGATGTCATGCGGGTCGTTCTGCATGTCACCGGCGAGGAACACGAGGACGTCGCCCCGGCTGTAATCGATCCCGGCCTGCACCGCCGCGGCCTGTCCGAAGTTCTTGCGGAAGCTGACCACGTGCACTCGCGCATCGCGCTGCGCGATCTGGCCGAGGCGCTCAGCGCTGCCGTCGTCGCTTCCGTCATCGACGTAAACGACCTCGAACGAGGTGCCCAGGCCACCGAGCACACCGATCAGCTCGCGGTGCAGGGGCTCCACGCTGTCGACTTCGTTGAAGACGGGGACGACCACCGAGACATAGGGCGAATCGGTGGCTGCATGGCGCGCCATCGCGGCCGATTATCCCTTGCTAAGCTCGCGGCGCGATGAGCGCCGAAGCGGCACACGTGGCCGCGATGCCGCGCGAGCATGCGACCGCCGAGGGGTGGTGGGCCTTTGCCGCGGCCCCCCTCCTGACCGCCGCGGTCGCGTTCGCGTGGATCCTCTACGGCGAGCTGCGGCGCGTCTACGGAATGACGAGCGACGGGTGGGATCTTGGCTACTACCAGCAGCTCGTCTGGGGCATCTCGCAGGGTCATGGCTTTTACTCGAGCTTCGCCCGCGCCAACTCACTGGGAATCCACCTCGAGCCGATCCTCGCCGTGCCGACCGCGGTCGAGAGGTTCTGGCCGAGCCCCGTGGTCCTGCTCCTGTTCTCATCGGCGGCGCTTGCCGCCACCGCCCCTGCCGCATACCTCTTCTTTCGCGCGGTCCTGCCGGCCGAGCGCCTGGAGTCACAGTGGCTGGCCTTCGCACTGTCCGCCCCGATCCCCTTTTGGGCGGCGACCCAGGAGGCGGCGCGCGACTTCTTCCACCCGGAGAACATCGCCCTCCCTCTCGCCCTCCTCGCCGCATGGGCGGGCGTGCGGGGCCATCGGGCCGCGACGTGGTCTCTTTGCGTTCTGGCGCTGGCCTGCAGCGAGAACCAGGCCTATACCGTCGCCGTGATCGCGGTGTTCCTTTCCTGGTATGGCGCGCCGGCGATCAAGCGTCACGCGCCGTTGATCCTTCTTCTCGCCGGAGGCTGGTTCCTCATCGGGATCGGCATCGTGCAGCAGCAGTTCCGCGATTTCGGCGAAAGGTTTGGGTCGTACGGCTGGCTCGCCGGGGCCGACCCGTTGACCATCGTGAGCGCGCTGCTGCGGCCGGAGGCGCTGCTCGCCGCCGGCGTCATCGTCGCGTCGATGTTCGCTCTGCCCGTGCTCGCGCCGCGGTGGCTGCTGCTCGTCCTCCCGACGTATGTCGTCAGCGTGTTCAGCGACCACACATCGCAGAACACATTGAGCCTGCACCACGTCCTCCCCCTTCTCTTCCCGCTCATCGTTGCCGGCGGCCTTGGCGCGAGAAAGCTCCTCGAGATGCGCTCGCTCAAGCCTGCGGTTGCGCTGGTGGCGGTGGCGCCCGCGGTGCTTCTCGGCTGGGGCACCGGGCGGTTTCCACCTGCCCTCGACTCCCAGCCCGCCCTTTACTCGCAACCGCTCGCCGTCGCCCAGCTTCGTACCGCCACGGCGATGATTCCGAGTGACGCGCCGGTCAACGCCGATGCCGGCCTCACAGTCTGGCTGGCGAACCGGCAGGCGATCGGCGAATTCCCCGACACGCTCGACGCCAACAGCTATGTCGTGATCGACAGAAATTCGTACCTGGCCGCCAGTGCAGATTCGGGTGTGCGCCAGAAGGCCGCCGACGCATTGCAGGCGAACGGCCGCAGCCTCGTTTACGACGACGGCCGGTTCCAGGTGTGGAGTCCGGTCGGAGACTAGCCGTCGGGACCCTCACGTACCCTTAAGGGTCACCATGGCCGTGGCGACATCGGTGCGCGAGCGCCTAGATCAGCTCTTCAAGCAGCGAATCGCGATCTTCGACGGGTCGATGGGCGTGATGCTGCAGCACAAAGGCCTGAGCGACGAGGCATTTCGGGGCGAGCGATTCCGCAACCACCCCAAGCCGCTGCGCAACAACAGCGACGTCCTGTGCCTGACGCAACCCGAGCTGGTGACGCAGGTCCACCGGGACTACCTCGAGGCGGGCGCGGATATCGTCACCACCAACACCTTCACGGCGACTCGCGTCTCCCAGGCCGACTACGAGCTCGAGGACTTCGTGTACGAGATGAACCTCGCCGGCGCGCGCCTGGCCCGCAAGGTGGCTGACGCGTACGAAAATCGTTTCGTCGCCGGCTCCCTCGGCCCGACGAACGTCACGCTCTCGCTGTCCCCGCGCGTGGAGGATCCCTCGTACCGCGAGGTGACCTTCGACCAGCTCCGCGACGGTTACGCAGAGGCGGCGCGTGCCTTGAAGGATGGCGGCGTCGACTTCCTGCTCATCGAGACCGTGTTCGACACGCTCAACGGAAAGGCCGCGATCGCGGCGGTCAAGGAGGTCGCGCCCGAGCTTCCGCTGTTCGTGTCGGTGACGATCGTCGACCGCAGTGGCCGCAACCTGTCGGGCCAGACGGTCGAGGCGTTCTGGACCTCGGTCGAGCACGCGGAGCCGTTCGCCGCAGGCATCAACTGCTCGCTGGGCGCGACCGAGATGCGGCCGTACGTCGAGGCGATGTCGCGGGTGGCTCCGGTTTACGTGGTCTGCTATCCGAACGCCGGCCTCCCGAACGCGTTCGGCGGCTACGACGAGCAGCCACCAACGACCAGCCGCCTGTTGAAGGAGTTCGCGCAGGCGGGTTTCCTGAACGCGGCCGGCGGCTGCTGCGGCACGGGGCCGGATCACATCCGCCAGATCAAGGACGCGATGGCCGACCTGCGCCCGCGCCAGGTTCCCCGGCGGGACCCGCGTCCCCGCTTCAGCGGCCTCGAGCCGTTTGAGATCGGCCCTGACTCGGGCTTCGTGGTGATCGGCGAGCGCACGAACGTCACGGGTTCGATCCGTTTTCGGCGCCTGATCGAGTCAGACGACTTCGGCGGCGCGGTACAGGTTGCGCTGGACCAGGTGCGCGGCGGCGCGAACCTGCTCGACGTGAACATGGACGCCGACCTCCTCGACTCCGAGGCGGCGATGGTGCGCTTCCTGAACCTGCTGGCGACGGAGCCCGAGATCGCCCGGCTTCCCATCATGGTCGACAGCTCCAGGTGGACGGTCCTCGAGGCGGGCCTCAAATGCCTGCAGGGCAAGGGCGTGTGCAACTCGATCAGCCTGAAGGCGGGCGAGGAGGCATTCCTCGAGCAGGCCCGGAAGGTGCGGGAGTACGGGGCCGCGCTGGTGGTCATGGCCTTCGACGAGGTCGGCCAGGCGGACACGGTCGAGCGCAAGGTTGAGATCTGCACGCGCGCCTACAAGCTTCTGGTCGACAAGGTGCACTTTCCGCCCGAGGACATCATCTTCGACCCGAACATCCTTCCCATCGCCACCGGCATCGAGGAGCACTCGGCCTACGCGAAGGCGTTTCTCGAGGCGACGCGGCAGATCAAGCGCCGGTGCCCGGGCGTGCACGTGTCGGGTGGCGTCTCCAACCTCTCCTTCTCGTTCCGCGGCAACGACCGCGTCCGCGAGGCGATCCATTCCGCTTTCCTCTATCACGCGATCCGGGCGGGCCTGGACATGGGCATCGTCAACGCGGGCCAGCTCGTCGTCTACGAGGACATCCCAAAGGACCTCCTCGAGATGGTCGAGGACGTCATCTTCGACCGCCGTCCGGACGCAACCGAGCGCCTGGTCGAGTTTGCGAAGTCGGTTTCGGGAGCTGGCTCGAAGCGCGAGCAGGACCTCTCCTGGCGCGAAGGATCGGTAGAGGAGCGCCTCAAGCACGCGGTGCTGCACGGCGATGTCGAGTACATCGAAGCCGACGCGGAAGAAGCTCGGGTCAAGTACGGCAAGCCGCTCCTCGTCATCGAAGGGCCGATGATGGACGGCATGAAGGTCGTCGGAGACCTGTTCGGCGCCGGCAAGATGTTCCTGCCCCAGGTTGTGAAGAGTGCGCGCGCGATGAAGCGCGCGGTCGCCTACCTGCAGCCGTTCATGGAGGCTGAGAAGGAGGCGGCCGGCGACCGCCACGTGCGCGGCAAGCTCGTGCTCGCCACCGTCAAGGGCGACGTGCACGACATCGGCAAGAACATCGTCGGCGTCGTGCTTGCCTGCAACAACTACGAAGTCCACGACCTGGGCGTCATGGTGCCCGCGGAGAAGATCCTCGATGTCGCGACCGAGCTCGGTGCAGACGTCGTGGGCCTCTCGGGCCTCATCACGCCTTCGCTGGACGAGATGGTTGTCGTCGCCAAGGAGATGACAAGGCGCGACTTCAACATTCCGCTGCTGATCGGTGGGGCGACCACCTCGAAGCAGCACACCGCGGTGCGGATCGCGCCTGCCTATGACGGGACGACCGTCCACGTCCTGGACGCGTCGAGGGTGATCGGCGTCGTGTCAGACCTGCTCGACACCGAGCGCCGCCAGCGATTCGAACGCGACAACTTCTCGCTGCAGGAAAAGCTGCGCGCGCAGCACACGTCTTCCCGGCGCCCGCTGCTGACGCTCGACGAAGCTCGCGCCAAGCGATTGCGGCTTCCGTTTGCCAACCTGCCCAAACCACCATTCACCGGCACAAAGGTCATCGAGCCGGAGATCGCGCAGCTGCGCGAGTACGTCGACTGGACGTTCTTCTTCCACGCGTGGGAGCTGAAGGGCAAGTACCCAGCGATTCTCGACAACCCCTCGCATGGCGCTGCTGCACGTGAGCTGTTCGAACACGCGAAGGAGCTGCTGGACCAGATCCAGGCGAATCAGTGGCTGAAAGCCCGCGGCATCTACGGCTTCTGGCCCGCGCACGCCGACGGCGATGACATCGCGCTCGACAACGGCGTGCGGTTCCCGATGCTTCGCCAGCAGGTCGACCACGGCGACGACAAGCCTTACCTCTCCCTCGCTGACTTCGTCGCTGCAGGCGGCGACCACATCGGCGCGTTTGCCGTGACCGCGGGGCTGGGCGTGGACGAGCTCGCCGGACGCTTCACCGCCGAGCACGATGACTACCGGGCCATCATGGTGAAGGCGCTGGCCGACCGCCTCGCGGAGGCGTTCGCCGAGTACCTCCACGAGACGGTGCGCCGCTCGTGGTACGAGAGCGGTGCGAAGCAGCCGAATGACGAGCTGATCCAGGAGAAATACCGCGGCATCCGGCCGGCGTTCGGGTATCCCGCGTGCCCCGACCACTCGGAGAAGCAGACCTTGTTCAAACTGCTCGACGCGCGCTCGATCGGCATGGAGCTGACCGAGAGCGGCGCCATGACCCCGACGGCGGCCGTGTCAGGCCTCTACTTCGCGCACCCGCAGTCGCGGTACTTCATGGTCGGCAAGATTGGCCGCGACCAGATCGAGGACTATGCCCGGCGCAAGGGAATGACCGCGGCCGACGCGGAGAGGTGGCTGCGCCCGAACCTCGCCTACGACGAGTCGTAACGGAGGCACGCAACTCCCCCTCCGGCGAACCGGATTCCGCGTGCGAGGCGCAGCGGTGGTTGGTGCGACTCGACGAACGTGTTTGGGTCGATGAACCGGTAAGGAAACGCCGGAAAGCCGGAGCAAGCCGAGGGCGGCAAGGCGCCGTTCCACGCGTGCGATTCCATGTTGCCGTTGAACACCGCGAAGTGAAGATGCGTGCGGCTCCCCATGTCCGCCACGTCGGCGAACCCCTGGCCGCGCTTCACCTCGGAACCGACCGCAAATCCCGACCGGAGCCAGACGTGCCAGTACTGGGTGATCACCACCCCCGAGCTGGTCGAGTGCCGGATCAGCACCCCGCCGCGAAAGGTCGCATCGATCAGGTAGCCGATGATCACCCCATCTCCTGCGGCCATAACCTCCTGCCCGGTGGCCGCAACCTCGTCAGTCCCGGTATGCAGCCATACAGCGCCCGACGCGCACGCGCGCAGCGGCGTCCCGTTGCAGTACCTCCACTCGCTCCCGAATCCGAGGCAGTGGGGCGACCACGTCGCCAGCGGGTACTGGAACACGTCGGCCGGGTTGACCGGCGCCTCCCGGACAGGGGCCGGCGGTGGTGCCGGCGCCGGCCCGTTCGGGCCCCCCGGGAGCACAAGAACGAGTTCAAAAGCGCTCAAGACGAGCGCGAGAACCCCCCGAGTCACCTCTCCAGTATCCCCATCCCCTCCCGGAGGAGTCCAGCCCGAGCTGTACTTCCGGATTCACAGCATCTACGAACGGCTCGACGGCTTCGATCCTTACCTGCTGGAGTCGGTGAAGGCGATCGTCATCGACTCCGATTGAGGGTCAGGCGATGTCGACGATCACGTTCTTGAGCTCGGTGTAAAGGTCCAGCGCGTAAGGGCCGAGCTCGCGGCCCCAACCGCTCTGCTTGTAGCCGCCCCACGGCGTCACCGCGTCGACGATGTGGTAGCAGTTGACGTAGACGGTTCCGGCCTTCAGCGCGTGCGCGACGCGATGCGCGCGCGCGACGTCGCTGGTCCACACGCCCGCGACCAGGCCGTAGATCGTGCTGTTCGCCTTGGCGACCAGGTCATCCTCGTCGCTGAAGGGAATCGCGGCGACCACAGGCCCGAAGATCTCCTCGCGCGCGATGCGCATATTGCCGTCGACGTCCGCGAACACCGTGGGTTTGACGAAGTAGCCGTCGTCCAGCCCTTCAGGGCGGCTGCCGCCGGCGATCATGCGCGCGCCCTCCTGGTTGCCGGTGCGGATGTAGCCAAGCACGCGGTCCATCTGGGTCTTCGAAACGAGAGGCCCCATCTGAGTCACCGGGTCGATGCCCGGACCGATGCGCGTCTCCTCGACCGTCTTGAGCAGCTCGTCGAGCGCGTGGTCGTAGATCTTTTCCTGCACGAACAGCCGCGAGCCCGCCGAGCAAACCTGTCCCTGGTTGAAGAAGATGCCGAAGAACGCGCCCGACACTGCTTTGGTCAGGTCGGCGTCGGAGAACACGATGTTGGGTGACTTGCCGCCGAGCTCCAGGCTCACCCTCTTCAGGTTGCTGTCAGCAGAGGCCTTGGCGATGAGCTTGCCCACCTCTGTCGAGCCGGTGAACGCAACCTTGTCGATGTCGGGGTGCGACGCCAGACGCGCGCCGGCCGTCTCTCCGAAACCTGGCACGACGTTGACGACGCCGTCCGGTATTTCGGCCTGCTGCAGGAGCTCGGCGAGCAGCAGCGCGCTCAGCGGCGTCTCTTCGGACGGCTTCAGCACCACGCTGTTCCCGCAGGCAAGCGCGGGCGCCAGCTTCCAGGCCGCCATCAGCAGGGGGAAGTTCCACGGAATGATCTGGCCCACGACGCCGACCGGCTCGCGCAGCGTGTAGCTCAGGTACTTGCCGGGCAGCGAGATCTGCTGGGTCGCGCCGTCGAGCTTGGTGGCCCATCCCGCGTAGTAGCGGAACGTCGCCGCCGCCAGGGGCGCGTGGAACAGCAGGGCGTCGTTGATGGGCATTCCGTTGTCGAGGGTTTCGAGCTGCGCGAACTCGGTCGCCCTCTCTTCGATCATGTCGCCGACCTGCCACAACACTTTGGCCCGTTCGGCGGGGGGTAAGTCGCGCCAGACGCCGCGGTCGAACGACCTGCGAGCGGCTTCAACGGCCCGGTCAACATCCTCGGCGCCGGCCTCGGCAACCTTCGCGAGCAGGTCCCCGGTGGCCGGGTCGCGCGTCTCGAAAGTCTTGCCGCTCGCCGCCTCGACCCACTTCCCGCCGATGAAAAGCTTCTTGGGCTGGCTCCTCAGGAAGGTCGCGACTTCCAGGTCTTCGGCGATGGCCATGGCAGCATCCTACGCGCTGGCAGGGAGCGCTCCCATCCCCTAGGCTTTTGATCGTGCTGATGGAGGTCACGTGCCGGTGCGGCTGGACGACGCGTGGCTCGAAGTCCGAGATCATAGGCATGGTCCAGGAGCACGGCCGCACGGCGCATCAGCAGGAGATCACCCCGGCCGAGGTCCGCGCGATCTGGCGCATGGCCGACGTCCCGGGCCGGTCGCGCGCGGGGCGCACCTCCGGTCTGGATGCCGCGAAGAAGTAAAGCCCGGCTCGCGCCGATCGTGGAAGCGATGGGCCCGCCGATCTCCAGCGTCGGGTGGTCGCCGCAGCTCGTCGCCCAGACGCTCGAGGTCCTGCCCGTCGCAATGCAGCACGACGCGTTGGTCTGGATGAAACCGGTGCATGCGGACTCGCTGCGCATCGGGCTGCCCGCGTCGACCAGGCCGGCTGACGCCGTGCTGGACGTCTTGAAGTGGTACCCCCTCGAGCCGGTGGTCGTCCATTCGACGTCATGGCGGCATGAGGATGGACGGGTCATTCTCACCTACATCGCGGTGGTGACCCCTCCCGAGGCGCTGCCGCGCGACTCGCTGGTCGTGCTGCCGGTGAAGCGCGCAAAGCTCGCGCGCGGCGAGGCGATGGCTGCAGCCCCGTCGATCGGTGTCGAGGCCGTCCTCGAGCACGCGCTGCGACATCTCTCCTGGCTGGTGCACGACGACCCCGCCGTGATGGAGGCGCTGGCCGGATGGAAGCAGACCCTCGCGGCATTTGAGCCGGAGCCGTTTCGGTCCCTGAGCTAGTCCAGACTCCAACGGCCGAAAAGGCGCGGCGATGGGGCATCCTGCCCGCCTATCACGGCTGGCAGGGCGACGTCGTGGTCACATCGCCTGAGGTGGAGCGGGCGATCCTCGACTCGATGGGCGCTACGGCCGATCGGCCGCGCCCCCCGCGCCGTCCCAGGCTGCCCGCCGAACCGTGCGCTCCAGCCCCTGAGAGGACGTGGGGCTGGGCGGTGCAGCTTTACGCGCTTCGCTCGCGTGAGAGCTGGGGCGTCGGAGACCTGGCCGACCTGCGCCGCTTCGGTCGTTGGTCGCGCAGGGCGGGCGCTTCCCTCATCCTGCTCAACCCGCTCGGCGCGCAGGCGCCGACCCTGCCGTATCAGCCCTCGCCCTACTATGCGTCGACCAGGCGTTTTCGCAACGTCGTCTACCTGCGCGTCGAGGAGCTGGAAGGCGCGAGCGATGTCGATCTCGCGGCCGAGCGCGATGCGGCCAGACGCCTCAACGAGCAGCGCATCATCGACTACGACCAGGTCTTCAAGCTCAAGACGCAGGCGTTCGAGAAGGTATTCCGCGCCGCGCCCGCACCGAAGGGCCTCGATTCCTACATCAAACACCAGGGCCGCGCCCTGCGCGACTTCGCCATGTTCAACGCTCTGTGCGAGCAGCATGGGCCGGCGTGGCGCAGCTGGCCGGAGGACCCGGCACAGCCAGAGCCTGAGCGCCTCGCCTACCACCAGTGGCTTCAGTTCCACGTCGACCGCCAGCTCGCGCGCGCCTCGCGCGAGATCGGTCTCATCACCGACGTGCCGGTCGGTTTCGCATCCGACGGTTTCGACGCGTGGCGCTGGAACGACCTCATCGCACCGCGCATGCGCGTCGGCGCTCCTCCGGATGAGTTCTTCCGTGACGGCCAGGACTGGGGCATTCCGCCTTTCAACCCGTCGAGGCTGGGCACCGCGAAGTGGGAGCCGTTCATCGACGCCATGCGCAGCGCCGGCCGTCATGCGACGGGAATCCGCCTCGACCACGTGATGAGCCTCTTCCGGCTGTTCTGGATCCCGGACGGGACGACCGCCGCGCGGGGCGCGTACGTGCGGTACCCCGCCCCGATCCTTTTGTCGCTGCTCGCGAGCGAAAGCCGGCGCGCGCGCGCTTTCGTGATCGGCGAAGACCTTGGCCTCGTCGAACCGACCGTCCGCAAGCACCTGCGCAGGAAGGGCTCCCTGTCCTATCGCCTCGTTTGGTTCGAAGGCTCCGACCCCGCGCGCTGGCCGCACGACGCGGTCGCGGCCGTGGGGACGCACGACCTGCCCACCGTGGCGGGCATCTGGACGCGCAGCGAGCCCGAGCATCGCCTGCACCACCTGCGAGAGAAGCTCGTCAGCCTGACCCATCTCCCCGACGAGACGCCACCGATCGACGTGGCCGTCGCCGCTTACAGGCTGCTCGCGCACGGGCGAACCCGGATCGTCCTCATCTCGATGGAAGACGCACTCGGCGTGCACGAGCGACCGAATGTGCCGGGAACGATCGATGAGTTTCCGAACTGGAGGCTGGCGCTGCCCTCGAGCCTGGAGGAGATCGAGACGGCGGACGGCGTGCTGCGGATCGCGCAAGAGATGAGGGCGGCGGGGCGGTGAAGCGTCGGGCGCGCCCCGCGAAGACGATCGCTCCGGTCGGCAACGGCCGCGTCCTCGCGTACGTTCAGGCGCGCGCGGGCGAGAAGCTGCGTTACGTCCGAGGAACCAACGTGTTGCGCGTGCTGTCGGACGGCGATGAGATCCGCGTTGCGGCCGTCGGCGACGAGATCGAGGTCGCGACGCGCGGCGACGCGTGGCCTGCGGACTTCGACCCTCCGCCGCTCGGCGGCGCGACCCGGGCGACTGTGGTGAATCGGATCCCGGCGCTGCCGAACCGCGCGGCGGCCGCAAACGTATACGCGCGCAGCGTGCTCGTCCTGGCCCTCCACCAGGAGATCTCCGGCGGGTTCATGGCGGAATCGGGCGACGACGTCCTGATCGCCCACGCCCTCGACGTGTGTGGCGAGCGCGGCGCCTCCGAAGGTTTCTTCGCGTGGGCGCTCGCGCACCGCAATCTCGATGGGTTGCTGATGTGGGGCCTCGAGCAGCACATGCGCATCGCGTACGGCACCGAGCTGCGCTCGCGTTATGAGCATGTGCGGCACGGACCCGGCCCTGAGCTCGCTCCCGCGCCGCCTCAACTGCCGCGCCCCGGGAGGGCGGCGATCGACGATGCGTTGGCGCGTCGCAGCGAGCTCGACCTCTTCACGACCCCAACGGGCGTAGACCTTCGCGCCCACGCGCTTTTCCTGCTTGCGGTCCACGCGTTGATCCCGAAAATGCGCGGCGGCGAAGATTACTTCTTCTCGCACCAGTCGCTCGCGCAGGAGATCCGGCGCGCCCGCGCACTGTACGGCGGCGCCTACCACTCGGGACTGGTCGCCGCCGACGGCGACCCGCTCGGCGAAGTTGAGGTCCGCCCCGACCTCGAACCGGCCGCCGCTTCGTTGGTGCAAGCAGACGACCGCTACCGAATCAAGGTCGCTACTCGCGAGGGCGCGATCTGGGCGTCCGACTCCGACCCTCGTCCGGGTGGTCAGGAGTTCGCCCTGTCGAGCCGTGAGGGCCCGCCCGACTGGATCCATGACGCCGTGATCTACCAGGTGATGGTCGATCGCTTCGCCCGCGATGGCGAAGCGCTGCCAGAGCCTGGATCTTCCACCGCGCTCTACGGCGGCACGCTCGACGGGATCCGCGACCACCTCCACCACATCGCCTCACTCGGCTGCAACACGATCTGGTTGACCCCCGTCCATCAGAGTCCGTCGCACCACGGCTACGACCTCGAGGACTTCTTCACGGTGGAGCCGCGATACGGCGGAGGGGCCGCCCTCAAGCGTCTCATTGATGACGCGCACGCGCGCGGTATGCGCGTCCTGCTGGATTTCGTGCCGAACCACACAGGCCGCGGCAACCGGCTGTTTCGCGACGCGATCGCGCGGGGTGGCGACGCCGCGGGCTTCTACCGGTTCTGGCAGTGGCCGCACTACTACCGCTGCTTCTTCGACCTGATCGTTCTGCCCGAGCTCGACACGGGAAGCCGGCGCGTCCAGCAGTACCTGGTTGATGCGGCGCGGCACTGGCTGACCGAGTTCGGCGCGGACGGCCTTCGCTGTGACCACGTCGCGGGAGCGGACCCTGCGTTCTGGGTCCAGCTTCGCCAGGGCGTGCGAGCGGTCAAGCCCGACGCGCTGGTGCTGGGTGAGGCGACCGGGCGGCTCGACTGGCTCGCGCGTTACGCGGGCCGGCTCGATGCGATCTTCGATTTCGAGCTCGCGTCATATGTGCGTTCAACGTTCGCGCGTGGCCGGATCGAGCTGCCGGAGTTCGCACGCCGTTTGGACGCGCGCGACAACGGTTTTCCAGGCCTCGCGCTGGCCACTCTGCTCGACAACCACGACATGAACCGGTTCCTGTGGATGGCAGGCGGCGACTCCCGGCGCCTCAAGCTGGCGGCAACGCTCCTCATGACCCTGCCCGGCGCGCCCGTGATCTACTACGGGACCGAGGTCGGCCTGACGCAGCGGCACGACGGCGCCGTCGAGAATGCCGAGGCACGCCTGCCCATGCTCTGGGATGGCGACCAGGACGCTGACCTGCTCGCCCATTTCCAGCGTCTCGGTCGCCTGCGACGCGAGTCGGCAGCGCTTCGCCGCGGGTCGCGCAGGACGCTGGGGGTAAACGCTGACGAACTGGTCTACGAACGTGTGCTGGGCGAAGAGCGCTTCGTCGTGACGCTGAACGTGAGGACGCTAAGCGGCTCGATCGTCGACGGTTCCGGTCGCGACCGCCTTCGCGAGGATGATGTACTCGGCGTGGGCCCAGACCAGCGGCCGGGCTGACCCGGTCGGAAGGGCGGTGTTTTCCCACACCTGCTCACTCAACAGATGCTCTGGGCCGGCGAGGGTCTCCAGCTGCGTCAGGTAAGGAGTGCCGTCTCCGCCGGCGATCACCGTGTAGACCCCGCGTTCGCCGCTCAGCAGCGGCCAGAGATGTCCTTGTCCGGGCGGTGCGGAGCCCGCGTTCTTCTCGCCATAGCCGTCGTGCGGGTAGCGGTACCACAGCTTCATAAGGCGGGCCTGCATCGAAGAGACGTTGTCGACCACGCGTAGGGTCGACTCGATCCGCGGATCGTCTGCCTTGCGAACCCCGAGCCGCACCAGCTCGAGAAAGCTTGGGTCGACGATGTCCCGCTGGTCCCACACGCCTCCCCCGTTTGCAATGTTGATCGGCTCGGCTGTGTTCGGCTGGCCGTTGGGCGAGATGCGCAGGTAGTAGTCGACGCCCGCCATGCCGGCGCGCGCGAACGTCCACGACTCGACCGACGCGTCCCATCGTTGGGCGGCTGCACGAAACGTGGCCGCCCGTGACGGATCGACGACGCGCGCCGCAGCTCGAAGCGCGGCGATCTCCGCCGCAATGGTGGCCGGCGAGTAGCCCGACGCCTCCTCCCACCGCTCCTGTTGAGTTGCCGGACCGTTCGTCACGATGTAGTCCGCCGCCTTGGGGACGTCCGGACCAGTTGCCTTGCCGTAAAGACGGGCGGCAAGGAGGATCGCGTCCGCGGTCTCGTCGAGCTGCTGCCCGTTCCACACCTGCCTGCCCTCGAGGTCTGTGTTCTGGGGCATGCTGCCGTCCGGACGCTGCATCTTGCCCATGAACCGCAGCACGTCATAGGCGGTTGCGGTGTCGCCCGCAGCGAGCAGCGCATTCGCGGCGTGATACAGGTCGCGCGGCCACACCTTGCGGTAGCCGACGTCGCCGTCGTCGTCCGGACCGGTGTCGCCCCACGGCCGAGCGAGCGACGCGACGATCGCGCCCGGATGCAGCTTGTCCTCGGCCATCTTGATCACCTCGGCGCTGTGAAAGAACAGGGGCGTCGCGTTGGCAAAAGGGGTGAGCCGGGACGCGTAGTCGCGCCAGCCGAGACGATAGGCGTCGAACACGGCCTCATCGCCGCGCTTCAGCGTCGCGTCGAGTGCCGTGTCAGCGGCCGACCGGCTGCTGCCGAAGGCGAGCGCGGTGGTCCAGGACGGCCTGTGCTCGGCCAGCCTCCACGTGAGCGAGATGCGCCCCGGCCCTGCCTCCCGGTAAAGGTTGGTCAGGCGGTCCTGGTGCAGCTGGTCGAGGCCGTCGCCATGCTTGAGGTAGCCGGCGGTGCGCGGATCGGCCATGTCGCCGCCCACCGCCAGCCAGATTCCGCGCTTGCGGACGTATCCGCGAGAGCCGTCGAAGAATGCGGTCTGGCCCGCGCCGCTGCCCCCGAGGTGCGGCACCAGGTACGCGTAGACCGATAGCCGGTCCGCGTCATTGGACAGCACCTGGCTCCGGATGACGACCACCGGACGATCTGGATCCGTCGCGATCTCGGTGACGAGCGTGAAGTTGTGGACGGTATCAGTCACGCGCAGCTCGTAGATCAGCGCGCGGACGTCGGTCACCTTCGAGCTGGCCACTCCTTGGGTGGCCGAATCGAACAGGAAGCTCGAGCCGTCGGTGACCAGAAAACCGAGCTGCCTGAGGTTGTCGGCGTCAACGGTGGGATAGAGGACGTCGGCAAGCGTGCCGTGCGCCGCGGTGAACCAGACGTTGGACTGGCGGCTGTAGGCCGTCCCGATCGCGTCCTTGTTCCCCGTGGTCCAGTGGTCCGCCGCAACGCTCGCGACCGGGGCAGCGTCGGCCGTCCAACCGGAGACCGGTCGGAACAGGAGGATGGCGACGATCGCCAGCGCCGCCACGACCGTGCCGGCGACAACAACGAGTCGGTGTCCCCGGTGGAGGGGTTTTCTCAGCCCTTTACGCCGCCCACGGTGAGCCCGGAGCGGAAGTACTGCTGCAGGCCGAGAAACAGGACCATCACCGGGATCGACACGAGCAGCGAGCCCGCGGCGAAGTAGCCCCACGGGATCCGGTAGTTGTCCTGCAAGCCCCATAGACCGACAGGCACCGTGTACGCGTCCTCACTCAGCAGCAGCGTCTGCGCCATCACCCACTCGTTCCACGCGGTGAGGAACATGAGGAGCGCCGTGACCGCAAGCGCCGGCAGTGACAGCGGCAGCACGATCCTGATGAAGGCCTGGGTCACGGTGCAGCCGTCGATGAGCGCCGCCTCGTCCAGCTCGCGCGGGATCGTGTCGAAGTAGCCCTTGAGGTTCCACGTGCTGAACACCAACGCTCCGGCGACGTACGCGAGCATCAGGCCGAAGGGGGAGCCGACCAGGCCGATGGTCTTGAGGATGATGTAGATCGGCACCAGGGCCAGCACGGTCGGAAAGGCCTGGATCGCCAGCAGCGTGATCAGCGTGACCCTCTTGCCGGCAAAGCGGAACCGCGCCAGCGCATAAGCGCCCGTGGCCGAGCCGACGAGGCCGCAGATCATCGTCCCGATGCCGATGCCTAGGCTGTTGCGCAGCCACAGAGGAAACGGAACCTTCGTCCAGATGTAGACGAAGTTGTCCCACGTCGGCTGGTCTGGCCATAGGCTCAGCGTCAGCGAGTAGAGCGATTGACCGGGGCGAAACGCTGCCTGGATCACGAAGAAGACGGGGAACAGCGCGAAGACCACCATCGCGATCAAGAAGGCGTGGACGAGAACCGGCACGCCGAAACGCGAGAAAAGACTGGCTCTCATCGCCCTTCCTCCCTCACCAGCCCGGTGAAGCGAAGGCTGCCCAGCGTGACCATGAAGAGGAGGAAGAAGATCACCACGGCGAACGCTGCGATGTAGCTGTAGTTGAACAGCTGGAACGCGACGCGGAATGCGTAAACCATCACGAAGTCGGTCGCGCCTGGTTTCGCGGCGCTGATGAAGGGCCCGCCTCTCGTGAGCAGGTAGGCGGTGTTCAGCACGTTGAAGGTCACGATCGCGCTGAGGATCGTCGCCGGCAGGATCGCCGGGCGCAGCAGGGGAACCGTGATCCGCCAGAACTGACGCCACCCGTTGGCGCCGTCCACCGCCGCTGCCTCATACAACTCGCTCGGTATCGACTGCAGCGCGCCGAGGATGACGACCATGAAGAAGGGGTACGACATCCAGAGGTTGGCGAGGATGATCGAACCGAAGGCCCATGTCGGGTCGGTCAGCCAGGGCAAGCCCGCCTGCGGCCCGGCGAAGAGGCGGTAGATCTGGTTGAAGGTGCCGAAGTCGCCGTTGAAGAAGAACTTCCAGACCAGCGCCGTGATGTAGCTCGGCACCGCCCAGGGCACGATCAGCGCGACTCGCCACAGCGCCTTGAAGCGCACAGACGGATGGTTGAGCGCGAGCGCCGACAGCATGCCGACCGCGAGGAACAGCGGGATGCAGATGGCGACGAAGAGGAAGGTCCGGCCCAGGACGATGAAGAAGTCGGCGTCGAGGCCCTGGAAGAGCCTGCCGTAGTTGACGAAGCCGACGATCGAGTAGTGACGGAAGTGATAGAGGTTCTGGTTCGTGAACGAGATGTAAACGTTGTAGAGGATCGGGAAAAAGCTGATGAGCCCAACCCCGATGATCATCGGGGACAAGTACGTAAGGGTCATCCGCCAGCCGCTTCGATACATCCCTAACCCCAAAGAACAGAGGACGGCGACCCGTGGTCGCCGTCCTCTGGTTGCCTCAAACGATCACTTGAGCTGGGCGATGTTTGCCTGTGCCGCGGTCTGTGCTGCGTTGAGCGCGTCGTTGACTGTCTGCTTGCCGGTCCACACGGCCTCGAGGGCCTTCGCGACCGGGTCCCACAGCGCCGACATGAACGGGGTGTTAGGGAGAGGCACGCCGTTGTTGACCTGGGCGCCGAACCCTTTCACCTGGTCGATCGCCTGGACCGACGGGTCGGCGAGGGCCAGCTTGTTCGCCGGGATCTCCTTGTTCGCGACGGACTGGGAGATCTCGTTGTCCTTGTTGTCGAACCACTTGATCACGTCAACCGCAAGCCTCGGGTTCTGTGCGTTGGCCGAGACCATCAACGTCTTCACCCCGACGAAGGGCGACACCGGCTTGCCGTCGCGGGTCGACGGAAGGGTCGCCAGCCCGTAGTTGACGCCCGCCTTGCCGTAGTCGGCGACCGACCACGGCCCGTTGATGATGATCGCCGCCTTCTTCTCTTTGAAGAGGGTGTCGGCGACGCCGTAGTCGACCCCGGCCGGGATCTGCCCGCGGAAGCTGGCGACGTAGTTGAAGCCGGTCTTTGTTCCGTCAGTCGTAAGACCGACGGTACCGTCCGGCTTGACGTAGTAGCCCCCGAAACCGTAGACCCACGGTGCGTTGAAGTAGGCGTCCTTCGTGTTCCAGACCACGCCCCACTGGTTCGGGTGGGCGGTCTTGTACGACTTGGCGAAGGTGAGCAGGTCGTCGGTCGTCTTTGGCACCTGGTCGGCCGAGATGAGGTCCTTGTTGTAGATCATCGTGATCGCCTCGACCGTCTCGGGCATGCCGTAGATCTTGCCCTCGAAGGTGTCGGCGTCCACCGCCGCCTGGCTGAAGTTGGCCTTCATGTAGCTCATATCGACACCGAGCCCATCAAGCGGCTTGATGATCTCGAGCTTGACGAACTTGCCGATGACGTCATCGACCCAGGCGATGATGTCCGGGCCCTGGCCCGCGGGCACCGCGGTGGTCACGGCGTCGCTGAGATTCGGCTTGTGAACGAGGTTGATCGTCACGTTCGGGTACTGCTTGGTGTACGCGTCGAAGATTGCCTTCTTAGCGTCGAGGTAGCTGCCTTCCCAGTTGTGCCAGATGGTGATCGTGCCGCTGCGGTTGAGGGTGTTCGACTCGCCTCCGCCGCCGCCACCACACGCCGCGATGAGTATCGTCGTCATCGCGAGCAGCGCGACCCCCACCGACCTACCCCATCGGTTCAAGGGCAACAATTTCTCCTTCCTCCTTGCGTCAAACGAGCTGCACTCCCAGAACTCGATAGGACGTGGTCAAGAGAGGGAGTAAATCGGTTTGCGCGAATCTATTCCGCGGGGCTATTCGTGTCAAGGACGAAATCTCAGCCGACCCCAGCCGGCGTTTCTGAGCTGATTTCGGGTCGGCGTATCTTTGGCTCCGTGACTCAGAGGTCGCGGCTCGGAGGTACCGACCTCGACTTCTATCCACTGAACGGCATCGCGGACGGTCTGCCGATGACGATCAAGGTCCTGCTCGAAGGCCTGATCCGGCTCGCCGAAGCCGGCGTCACCGACGAGTCGAACGTCGGCGTGCTGACGCAATGGCCCGCGCCGCCGCCGGCCGAAGCGGAGCTGCCCTTCCTTCCCGCGCGGGTGCTGATGCAAGACTTCACGGGCGTACCGGCCGTCGTCGACCTGGCCGCGATGCGCTCGGCGATGAAGCGGGCTGGCAAGGACGCGGGCAAGGTCGATCCTCTGGTGCCGGTCGACCTGATCATCGACCACTCGGTGCAGGTCGACTCTTTCGGTTTCCGCGATTCGTACACCCGCAACATCCAGAAGGAGATCGAGCGCAACCGCGAGCGCTACTCGCTCCTGCGCTGGGCACAGCAGGCGTTCCACAACTTCTCGCTGGTGCCGCCCGGCATGGGCATCTGCCACCAGGTCAACCTCGAGCACCTGGCGAAGGTCGTTCAGGTGCGCGAGCTGGGCGGCCACAAGGTCGCGATCCCCGACACGCTGATGGGCACGGACTCGCATACCACGATGGTCAACGGCCTCGGCGTGCTGGGCTGGGGGACCGGCGGTATCGAGGCGGAGGCGGCCATCCTCGGTCAGCCCGCGTACCTGCCTCTACCGGTCGTCGTCGGTGTGCGGTTCATCGGGGCGCTGCCGGCCGGCTCCACCGCGACCGACCTGGTGCTGACGCTCACCGAGATGCTGCGCAAGCACGGCGTAGTGGACAAGTTCGTCGAGTTCTGCGGCGATGGGCTTTCGAGCCTGTCGGTTCCCGACCGCGCCACGCTCAGCAACATGTGCCCCGAGTACGGCGCCACGTCGGCGCTGTTTCCTGTCGACGCTCAGACGCTGCGTTACATGGAGGTGACCGGCCGCGACCGCGCGCAGATCGAACTGGTCGAGCGCTACACCAAGGAGCAGGGACTCTTCCGCGTCGACGGGATGGCCGCGCCGAAGTTCAGCGAGATGCTCGAGCTGGACCTCACCAGGGTGGAGTCGAGCGTGGCCGGACCCAAGCGACCGCAGGACCGCGTCCCGCTGCCCAACGTGTGGAACAGCTTCTCGACAGTGTTCGCGCCGGGACCGAAGCCGGACCCTGAGGCCATCTCGCGGCTGACCGAAGAAGGCGGGCCGGTCGACGGCCGCGCCACAGTCGCGGTGCACGCCAAGCACGAGGCCCAGGTCGAGAACGGCTGCGTCGTGATCGCGGCGATCACGAGCTGCACCAACACCTCGAACCCGTCTGTGATGGTCGCCGCCGGCTTGCTCGCGAAGAAGGCGGTCGAGCTCGGCCTGACCGTGAATCCGTATGTGAAGACGAGCCTCGCACCGGGCTCGCGCGTCGTCACCGACTACCTCCAGACCGCAAACCTGCTCGAACCGCTGGAGAAGCTCGGCTTCTACCTCGTCGGCTACGGCTGCACGACCTGCATCGGCAATTCCGGCCCGCTCGCGAGTCCCGAGGTCGAGGCGGCGGTCACCAAAGAAGACCTCGCCGTCGTCGCCGTGCTGTCCGGCAACCGCAACTTCGAGGCCCGCATCCATCCGCTGGTCAAGGCGAGCTACCTCGCCTCGCCACCTCTCGTGGTCGCGTTCGCGCTTGCAGGCTCGGTGCACAAGGACCTCGCGACAGAGCCTGTGGCCGAGACGCCCGACGGACGGCCGGTAATGCTCTCCGAGCTCTGGCCCACGCAGGAAGAGGTCAACGCGGTGATCCAGCGGTGCGTGAAGCAGGAGATGTTCAAGCGCGAGTACTCACGAATCTTCGAGGGCGATGAGCACTGGAAGTCGATGTCCGCGCCTACCGGACCGATCTTCGACTGGGACCCGAGCTCGACCTACGTCAAGGAGCCGCCTTACTTCGAGGGATTCACCCCGCATCCAAAGGCGCTGACGGACGTGGAAGGCGCGCGCGTGCTCGCCATGGTCGGAGACTCGGTCACCACCGACCACATCTCACCGGCTGGCGCGATCCCGGCGGACAGCCCTGCCGGGCGCTACCTCATCGAGCACGGCGTCGACCGGTTCGACTTCAACAGCTTCGGCGCGCGGCGGGGCAACCACGAGGTGATGGAGCGGGGGACGTTCGGCAACATCCGCCTTCGCAACGCGCTTGCCTCTCGCGAGGGTTACTGGACGCGGCACTTCCGCGATGGCGCCGAGGTCACGATCTTCGACGCGGCTCAGCAATACCGGTCGGAGGGCGTGCCGCTCATCGTGCTCGCGGGCAAGGAATACGGCACCGGCTCGTCGCGCGACTGGGCCGCGAAGGGACCGCTGCTTTTGGGCGTACGCGCCGTGATCGCCGAGAGCTTCGAGCGCATCCACCGCTCCAACCTGGTCGGTATGGGCATTCTGCCGATGCAGTACGTGCCCGGTGAGAACGCGGCGCTGCTCGGCTTGAGCGGCCGCGAGCGCTTCACGATCCGCGGCCTCGAGACCATCAAGCCCGGTCAGCGGGTCAACGTTGAGGCCGTGGCTGACGACGGCAAGGTCATCAGCTTTGCCGCGCGCGCTCGGGTCGACAACGAAACCGAGGTTGGGTACCTGCACCACGGAGGCATCCTGCCGCTGGTGTTGAGGCAGCTGATCACCCAAAACTAGCGCAGGTGACGGGGTTCTTGGCCTTCGTGGTGACGATGGTCTGCCTGGCCGGCGCGGTCGTGATCGCCCGGAGCGCGCTGCGGCAAAGCTCATGGGTGCGGACGGTCTTGACATCGCTCGGGCTCGTCGTTTGGCTTGGAGTCTTCTTAGTACCTCTGCTCATCTTTGACGGTCCCTATGTCGCCTTCGAGGCCGCATCTCTGCGGTGCGGCGGTGAGCCTGTGATCGCGAGGCACATCCTGGAAGAGGGCTACTACGTCGAACCGGGAGCGCCGGGCTACGGAGTCGAGATCAACATCTGGGGCGGGACCGAGTACTACTGCACCGCCGCAGAGGCGCAGGCGCACGGCTTCACTAAGCGTTGAGTCCGACTCCGCTCGGGCCTGAACGCCCGATCTGAGAACTAGGCCGCGGGGACTGCCGCCTCGCTTTCCGCGTAACTGGTCTTGATGGGCAGCCAGCGCTCGTGCCCGCACTCGGGGCAGTCGAACAATCCGACCAGGACCTCAGGCCGTGAAACGTCAGAGTGCATCGTTCGCAGCTGCATCGGCACCGCGGTGTCGTGCCGGTCGCAGGCCGGGGCGTCCTGGATCGTCATGCAGCGAAGTTAACGCGCTGCGTCGAACTCATCATAGTGTTCGCCGCACAATCGTTTGCCCGGGTTGATTGTCCTCCATCCACACTCTAAGCTTGGATCGCTTGGCTGCGAAGAAGGTCGAAACAGGGGCGGAGGAACCTCGTCCCACCGTGCGCGAGGTGATGCGCTCGGTGCTGGCTTCGGCCAAGCTCGTGGCCGGCGCGGGCGGGCTCGACCGCCAGGTCGAGTGGGTCCGCCTGATGGAGACCCCGGAGATCCAACCGCGCGCCGGGGATCTCATGTTCACGAGCGGCTTCCCGATCAAGGACGATCCCGACGCGCAGATCCGCCTGGTCGGGCGCATCGCCGAAGGCGGCGGTGCGGGGCTTGTCGTCCGCCCCCTTCCGTACCTGCGCAAGCTGCCGCCCGAGATGGTCTCGGAGGCCGACCGGCTGAAGGTGCCGCTCTTCACCGTCTCCTCCGACGTCCAGTTCGTCGACCTGATCTCGCCCCTGCTCGAGCGGATCATCAACGCCGAGCACTGGCGGCTCAAGAGGTCGATCGAGATCCACAAACGCTTTTCCGAGCTCGTCCTCGACGGCAAGGGCGTCAACGAGATCTGCCGCACGCTCGCCGACCTGCTCGAGAGCGCCGTCGTGGTCGAGGACGCGAGCTTCCACCTGCTCGCGCACGCAGGCGGCAGCGCCGACCCGCACCGCAAGGAGACCATCCTCCGCCAGGGCACGCCGCACCGGGTTCTTTTCGACCCGCAGATCCAGCGCATGCTCCGCGAGGTCGAGGCCAAGCGCGGCCCGGTCAAGGTGCCGGCGTTTCCGCACCTCGGCATGTCGCGTGAGCGCCTGATCGCCCCGATCTTCGCCGCCAACCAGGTCCTCGGATACATCTCCGTACTCGATCACCCGCCGCACAACGAGGAGCTCGCCTTCATGGCCATCGAGCAGGCGGCCCTCGTGCTCGCGCTGTCGATCGCCAAGGAGCGCGAGCTTTCCGAGGTCGAAGGCCGAGTCCGGGGCGAGTTCCTCGAGGACCTCCTCCACGGCACCTACGGCGACGAGGCCGCGGCGCAGCGGCGGGCGCGCCACGTCGGCTACCCGCTGAACGGCAGCCACATAGTCGTGCTGGTCGACATCGACGACTTCCGCGGCTTCGTCCGGGCGCGCCAGATCTCAGAGGACGCGATCCAGGCGCTCAAGCGTGAGTTCCTGAGGCGGGTGACCGCAGTGGTGCGCACGAGCTACCAGCGCGCTCTCGTCCAGGGCCGCTCCGACCAGGTGGTCGCCCTGCTGCCGCTCGGCACCGAGACCGGCGACCACCAGGCCCGGAGCCACGCGGTCGGAACGCAAGTCCAGCATGCGATCACCGAGTGGAAGCCTGGATTCACCGTATCGGTCGGCTTCAGCGCCCCGATCGAGGCGCCGACCGGCGTCGAGAGCGCTTTGCGGGAGGTGACGTCGGTGATGGAGTCACTCGCGCGCTTCAAGCGGTGGGGCCAGGTGGTGGCCGTGCCAGAGCTCGGGCTGACCGGATTGCTCGCGGCGGTGAGCGACGACCGGCTCGTCGACTACAGCCGGCGCCATCTGGGCCCGCTCCTCGAGCACGACGCGGCGCGCAAGGGAGCCCTGGTCGCAACGCTCCGCGCCTACCTGGAGACCGGCGAGCAGCAGCAGGCGGCCCAGCGGTTGCGCGTCCACCCCAACACGCTTCGCTACCGGCTCGACCGGATCCGCGAGATCACGGGTCTCGACCTGGAAGATCCTGAGACGCGCCTCAACCTCGCGGTCGCGCTGCGCGTCCAGGCGCTTTTGGGAATGTAGCGTTCACATAACAAATTCGGCCCGGTTTTTGGTACCGGCGCACTAGAACCTCGCCGGAGCGCCCGGTAGCCTTCAAGTTCGCGTGCCCCCCGCTTTGAAATCGTCGCGCCTTGCCTGGCCGGGGGACCTCCCGGCGGAAAGAGCTGCCTGCGGCATGGGCTTCGTTGCCACGCCCGACCTCGGCCACGACGCCGTCGCGCTCGGCGTCCAGGCGCTCGCCAGGCTGGCCCACCGAGGCGGTCTCGACGCGGACGGCAAGAGCGGCGACGGCGCCGGCCTGCTGATCCAGGTCCCGGAGAAGCTGCTGGGCGGCCGATACGCGGTCTGCGTCGTGTTCGATTGGGACGAGCGGGCTCGCGAGCTGGTCGAGCGTCACCTGCGAGTCGCCGTGTGGCGCGCCGTGCCGCTTGACGTCGATTCGCTCGGCGCTCGCGCACGGGAAACGATGCCTGCGATCTGGCACGGCATCATCGAGAATCCGGGACTCGACGGCGAATCATGGGAGCGCGAGCTGTACCTCGGGCGGCGCCGCATCGAGATGAACGCCGGAGCTGAAGCCGTGCGGATGTACATCCCGTCGTGCTCCAGCCGCACGCTGGTCTACAAAGGCCTGATGGCGGGCACCCGTCTCGCCGACTTCTACCTCGACCTCCAGGATCCCGCGTGTGAGAGCCGCCTGGCGGTGTTCCACCAGCGCTACTCAACCAACACCATGCCCGACTGGCGGCTCGCGCAACCGTTCCGGATGCTCGCGCACAACGGCGAGATCAACACGATCACCGGCAACCGCGCGTGGATGCGAGCCCGCGAGGCGGAACTCGATGCGGAGCTTCGCGGGGCGATCTGGCCCCACGGGTCGGACTCGGCTTCCCTGGACAACGCCCTCGAGCTGCTCGTCCATCGCGGCTGGGAGGTGAGCGAGGCGCTGATGAGCCTTGTGCCCGACGCGTGGGAGGGTCGCGGCGACCTGGCTGCACCCGTGCGCGATTTCTATCGTTACCAGTCGATTCGGTTCGAGCCCTGGGACGGTCCCGCGGCGCTCGCGTTCAGCGACGGGGTGGTTGTCGGCGCCGCGCTGGATCGCAACGGGTTGCGACCACTTCGCTGGCAGCGCACAAGGCAAGGCCTCGTCGCCGCCGCCTCGGAGGCCGGCGTGGTGACCATGGCGCCCGAAGACGTTGTCGAGCGCGGCAGGCTCGGGCCAGGCCAGATGCTGCTGGTCGACACCCGCGACGGCTCGCTAATGCGCGATTCGGAAGCGAAGGAGCGCGCGGCCGCGCGCCATGACTACGCGCTGCTCGCCGACCGAGTCCTCGTCCCGGTGGAAAGGCACCACGTCGACCTCGAACCGCTCGATGACCTCGCCGCGCAGCACGCGCTCCATGGCTGGGGATTCGAGGATGTGAAGTTCGTCGTCGACGTGATGGCGCAATCCGGCGCCGAACCGGTCTACTCGATGGGCGATGACATCCCGATCGCTCCACTCGGACGCAGCCCACGACGCGTCTACGGATACCTCCGCCAGCGTTTCGCGCAGGTGACCAACCCCGCGATCGATCCTCTGCGCGAGAAAGCTGTCATGTCGCTTCGCGTGCTTGTTGGAGCGCGGCGGCTCAGCCTCGAGCCGGAAGGCGGAGCGGACCGGGAGCTGTTGAGACGCCACCACCCGGCGGTCCCGATCGACGGCAAATTGCTCGAGCTCGAATCGCCGGTGCTCGGGGCTGCGGAGCTGGCCCGCGTGCTGGAAGACACGGTGGTCCTCGATGCGACGTACGCGCCGGGCGAATCCCTGCGTGACGCATTGCGACGACTGTGTCGTGAGGCGGAAGCGGCTGAAGGGATCATCGCCCTGAGCGACCGCCGGTCGGCGCTGCACCGTCTGCCCGTGCCGATGGCGCTCGCGGTCGGCGCCGTGCACTCGCACCTGCTTGCGACCGGTCGGCGAATGGCAACCGACGTCGTGGCCATCGCCGGCGACTGCGTCGATGTGCACGACCTCGCCTGCCTGATCACCGTCGGCGCGTCGGCGGTCCATCCCTACCTGGCGTTCGCGACCGTGGGCGATGAAGCCGCGCCGCGCTACCGAAAGGCGCTCGAGGCGGGACTGCTGAAGGTCATGGCCAAGATGGGAATCTCCTGCGTCTCGAGCTATCGCGGCGCCGAGGTCATCGAGGCGCTCGGCCTCGGTGCCGAGGTGATGGAGCTGTGCTTCCCCGCGGTCCCCTCGCGGATCGGCGGCGCCGACCTGGACGACATCGAGCACGCCGCTCGCGAGCGACCCCAGGCGATGCCGGACCACGGCCGCGTGCGCTTCCGCAAGGCCGGAGAGCACCACGCCTACAACCCGCTCGCGGTTCGCGCCGCCAAGAAAGCCGCCGAGACCGGAGACGTCGAGGCTTATCGGGAGTGGCGGCGCATGTCGAGCATGGGCGAACCGCAATCGCTGCGCGAGCTCATGCGCATCAAGGAATGTGCGGAGCCGATCCGCATCGAGGATGTGGAGCCCGCGGCCGGCATCGTCAGGCGATTCGTCAGCACCGCGATGTCACTGGGTGCGCTGTCACCCGAGGCGCACCAGGCGCTCGCGATCGCCATGAACCAGGTCGGGGCGCGCTCCAACTCAGGCGAAGGCGGCGAGGACCCCGACACCTACGACGACACGGACGGCGTGCGGCGGGACAATCGGGTCAAGCAGGTCGCGTCCGCACGATTCGGCGTCACCCCTCGCTACTTGAAGCGCGCAGACGAGCTCGAGATCAAGATCGCGCAGGGTTCAAAGCCGGGCGAGGGCGGACAGCTGCCGGGACTGAAGGTCACGAGCCTGATCGCGCGACTCCGTCATGCGCAGCCCGGCATGCAGCTCATCTCGCCACCACCCCACCACGACATCTACTCGATCGAAGACCTCGCGCAGCTGATTCACGACCTCAAGACCGTCAATCCGCGGGCACGCATCGGAGTGAAGCTCGTATCCGAGGCGGGGGTCGGCACCATCGCGGCCGGCGTGGCGAAAGCGCACGCGGACTACATCCTCATCTCGGGTCACGACGGGGGCACCGGCGCGTCGCCGCTCTCGTCGATCAAGAACGCCGGCGCTCCGTGGGAGCTCGGCCTCGCGGAGGCGCAGCAGGTCCTGGTCTCCAACCGTCTGCGCGAGCGCGTCAGCCTGCGCACCGACGGCGGGCTGCGCAGCGGACGCGACATCGTGATCGCGGCCCTACTCGGCGCCGAGGAGTTCGGCTTCGGCACTGGGGTGCTGGTCGCGCTCGGCTGCGACATGGCTCGACAGTGCCACCTCAACACGTGCCCCACGGGCATCGCCACGCAGCGCGAGGACCTGCGCGCGAAGTTCGAGGGCCGGCCCGAGCACGTCGTCAACTACCTCTTCCTTATCGCCGAGGAGGTGCGCGAGCACCTGGCCCGGCTGGGCGCGCGGACGCTGGAAGAGATCGTCGGGCGGGTCGACCTGCTCGAACAGGAGGCCGCCGAGAAGCTCGACCTTTCTTATGTCCTCTGCTCCACCGACGCCGGCCTGCCCCGCCGGCGAATGTGGGAGCGAAACGGCGACGGGGCGCATGCGGCGCCGGCCGCCGGCTCGATCGACAACTCGCGGCGCACCGTGGGCGCCAACCTGGGGCGCGGCGAACGCCGCTCTTATCGCGGCAGCGCCGGGCAGAGCTTCGGCGCGTTCCTCGATGAGGACGTCGAGCTCGTACTCGAAGGACAGGCGCAGGATTACGTCGGCAAGGGCATGGGCGGAGGCGTGATCGCGATCAAGCCTTTCGCGACCGATGGCTCTTCCGATCCGGTGCTGGCCGGCAACACGATCTGTTACGGAGCGACGGGCGGCAGGCTTTTCGTTGCCGGACGCGTGGGCGAGCGCTTCTGCGTGCGTAACTCGGGCGCGGTTGCGGTGGTCGAGGGCGCGGGCGATCACTTCTGCGAGTACATGACCGGAGGGGTCGCCGTCGCGCTCGGGCCGGTGGGATGGAACGCGGGAGCGGGGATGACCGGCGGGGTGGCGTACGTGGTGGATTGGCGGCAGCTCAACCCGGACAGTGTGGTGGCGCGGGAGGTGCCGGCGGAGGATCGGGCGGAGCTGCGTGGCCTGGTCGAGGAGCACCATCGCCGGACGGGGAGCGCCGTGGCCGCCCGGATGCTAGAGGACTGGGAAGGGGCTCTGAGGCGCTTCAGGCAGATGGTCCCTGTCGCGGTGGTGATGCCAACACAAGAGGGGGCTGGGGAGGAGGCTCGGGAGGAGGTGGAGCGGCAAGGCCTGGCGGCGAAGCAGTAAGCGAGAAATCGGCTGGGAAAAGGGGTGGGCGGCGCGGTGTGGTGGCGAAGAAGTACGCTGAGTTACATACGAGGGTTGTTGTTAATAGG
>DASPXA010000063.1:0-2273 GCA_035637495.1 Verrucomicrobiia bacterium | reverse complement strand
GACGGCCTGCAGGTAGAGGCTCGCCCCGGGCACGGTGGCGAGCTTCGGACGAAGGCGCGCCATCACCTCGGCGGCGGTGAGCTTCCGCTCGTCGATGGGCTTGAGCGCCATGAACATGCGCGCCGCGTTGGTGCTCCCCTGCGACCCCCCCGTGAGCGCGACCACGGTGTCCACCGCCGGGTCCGACCTGACGATCGCCACGAACTCGGCGAGCTTCTGCCGCATCGACTGGAACGAGGTGTCCTGGTCCGCCTGGACGGCGCCCATGAGCCGCCCGTTGTCCTGCTCCGGGAAGAATCCCTTGGGCACGATCACGTACAGGTAGACGTTGATGCACACGGTGATCAGCGCCACCAGCATGGTGAGACGGGGGTGCCGCAGGACCCACGTCAGCCCCACCTCGTAGGCGCCGAGGAGCCGCTCGAAGGCGCGCTCGCTCGCCCGGTAGAGGCGGCCGTGCGCCTCGCCGCGCCTGGACTTGAGGAAGCGGGCGCACATCATCGGGGTCGTGGTGAGCGAGACCACGAGCGATACGGCGACGGCCACCGAGAGCACCACCGCGAACTCCCGGAAGAGCCGCCCGACGATCCCGCCCATCAGCAGGATGGGGATGAACACCGCCACGAGCGAGGCGCTCATCGAGAGGACGGTGAAGCCGATCTCGCGCGAGCCGCGCAGCGCGGCCGCGAGCGGCGTGAGCCCCTGCTCGAGGTAGCGGGTGATGTTCTCGATCACGACGATCGCGTCGTCGACCACGAAGCCGGTCGAGATGGTGAGCGCCATCAGCGAGAGGTTGTCGATGCTGTAGCCGCACAGGTACATCACCCCGAACGTGCCGATGAGCGAGAGCGGCACCACCACTCCTGGGATCGCCGTCGCCCACGCGTTGCGCAGGAACACGAACACCACCAGGATGACGAGCGCGATCGAGACGAGGAGCGTCAGCTCGACGTCGCGGATGGAGCTGCGGATCGTGGTGGTGCGGTCGAGCATCACGGTCAGGTCGATCGCGGCGGGAATCGAGGCGCGGAGCTGCGGCAGGAGCGCTCGCACCCGGTCGACCGTCGCGATGATGTTGGCAGCGGGCTGACGGAACACGATGATCAGGACGGCGGGCTTTCCGTTGGCGAGCCCGGCGGCGCGCAGGTCCTCGACCGAGTCCACGACCTCGGCCACGTCCGAGAGGCGCACCGGTGCGCCGTCGTGGTAGGCGACGATGAGCGGGCGGTACTGATCGGCCTTGAGCAGCTGATCGGTGGCGCGGATCGCCCACGCGGTGGTCCCGTTCGCGAGCTCGCCCTTCGGCCGGTTGGCGTTGGCGGCGCCGAGCGCCGCCCGCACCTGCTCGAGCCCGATGCCGTACTTGTTGAGCACCGTGGGGTTGAGCTCCGCGCGCACCCCGGGGAGGGCACTGCCGCCGACGATCACCTGGCCCACGCCCTGCACCTGCGCGAGCTTCTGCTGCAGGATCGACGAGGCCGCGTCGTAGAGCCGGCTCGTGTCGATGGTGGGCGAGGTGAGCGCCAGGATGAGGATGGGCGCGTCGGCCGGGTTCACCTTCCGGTAGTTGGGATTGTTCGGGAGGTTCGTCGGGAGCTGGCCGCGCGCCGCGTTGATCGCAGCCTGCACGTCGCGCGCGGCGGCGTCGATGTTGCGGCCGAGGTCGAACTGCAGGACGACCATCGTCGAGCCGAGGTAGCTCGTCGACGTCATGTCGGTGACGCCGGCGATGCGGCCGAACTGGCGCTCGAGCGGCATCGCCACGGCCGAGGCCATGGTCTCCGGGCTCGCCCCGGGGAGCGCGGCCGTCACCTGGATGGTCGGGAACTCCACCTGCGGAATGGGCGAGACCGGGAGGTGCTGGAAGCCGAGCACGCCTGCCAGGGCGAGCGCCAGGGTCAGCAGCGTGGTTGCGACGGGGCGGCGGATGAAGGGCGCGGAGATGCTCACCGGGCCTCGAGCGCCACGTCGTCGGCCGCCCTGGGCACCTTGCGCCGGGCGAGCCGGTCGAAGGCGAGGTAGACGACGGGGGTGGTGTAGAGGGTGAGGAGCTGGCTCAGGACGAGGCCGCCGACGATGGTGATGCCGAGAGGGCGGCGCAGCTCGGCGCCCACGCCCGTGCCGAGGGCGAACGGGAGGCCGCCCAGCAGGGCCGCCATGGTGGTCATCATGATGGGGCGGAAGCGCAGCAGGCAGGCCTCGTAGATCGCCGCCTCCGGGGGCTTCCCCTCCGTCCGCTCCGCCTCGAGCGCGAAGTCGATCATCATGATGGC
>DASPXA010000062.1:0-5033 GCA_035637495.1 Verrucomicrobiia bacterium | reverse complement strand
GACAACAGCAGTCGTGCATCACCGGTGTATCACGTCCACAGCATTCGACGGGATTTCGCGGAGTCGCCGGTCAAGACGGAACCGCATGGTTGAGCCGAATCTGGCGACCCGACGAGCGCTGGGGCGAAGAATCCGGCTTACAGGCCTGCTACGGAAAAAGCCCTGGTAATCGGGGCTTTTTCTATAACTCGCCACGGCGGGCTTTCGAGGTTGCTTTCTTGGAAGCCGCACAACTGCAGGTTCCGGGCCGAGGGGGCGCTGTTCGTGCATCACCCGTGCATCACGTCGGCGGCACCGTCGACCTTCAGCGACCTACCCCCCACCCGAGACGTGTCCCGAGATCTTGTGCAGGATTGCGCTTGGCGGCGCGCTCACCGGCTTGCTGTTACGCCCTCAGATTCCAATGAAGGGGAAGATCATGACGGGGGTACGGACAACAGGTGTAGTGGTGATCGGCGGCGGTTGCGTCGGCCTGGCATCGGCGATCACGCTTGCCGCACGCGGGACGACGGTCACGCTGGTCGAACGTGGACTGCCGGGCGCTGCCAATTCGACGCTCACCGGCGGTGGGATACGGCAGCAGTTCGGCACCGAGCTCAATATCCGCCTGTCGCAGCTCAGTGCCGAGACCTGGAACCACTTCGCGGAACGCTACGGCGTCGATCCGCTCATGTGCCCGATCGGCTACCTGTTTCTGGCGCGTACCGACGAGGAGGCCGCCACGCTCGCCTCGCACGTGCGGCTCCAGAACAGCCTCGGCGTCGACAGCGAGTGTCTGGATGCCGCCGAGATAGCACGGCGCTGGCCGGCGCTTTCCGACCGCGGGTTCATACGCGCCGGGTTCCGCGCAGCTGACGGCTGGGCTAACCAGCATCGCATCATCGACGGCTTCGTGCGTGGAGCGCTCGCGACCGGGGTCGAGCTGCTCGCCGGGACCGAGGCGCTGGCCCTCGAGATGTCCGGCCGCCGGATCGTTGGGGTTACGACGACCGCGGGTGGGATCGCCGCCGATGCGGTGCTCCTCGCGACCGGACCGTGGGTCAAGCCTCTGCTGGAGCCCGTGGGTCTCGCGGTGCCCGTGGTTGGACGGCGGCATGAGCTGCTGGTCGTCGAGCCGGCGAAGCCTCTTGCTCCTGGCTTGCCCTGGCTGATCGGCGTGGAAGACGGCGTGCACGTTCGGAGCGATACCGGAGGGCGGGCGCTCGTGGGCGGTTTTCTCGGCGAGGATCGTGCGGTCGATCCAGATCGCTACGGTATTCGCGCGGATGACCGGTGGACGCGGGCGGTCCTCGAAACCGCCGAGCGGGTTTTCGGGGTCGTCGGCCCTAACGCGCTGGTCCGACACGGCTGGGCCGGGCTCTATCCCGCCACGCCCGATCGACACCCGATCATCGACCAGTTGGCCGAAGGCTTGTTCGCCGCGCTTGGCTTCACCGGAACCGGGCTGATGCACGCACCTGCGGCCGGATTGCTATGCGCCGAACTGATTGTCGACGGCGCCGTGCGATCGGTCGATAGTAGGCTGCTGTCCGCCAGTCGGTTCGCTCGCGAAAACCCTTCAGCGGAACCGACGGGCTTCTAAACCCGCCGCGCGTCGAATCGGCGCAGCGCATCGGCGAGGTGCACGTGATTCTCATGCATCACCGGTGCATCACGCGGACGGCGTCCGGCGCGGTCCTGCAGCATCGCCACGGGACTGCAAACCGGATGGTTGAGCCATTGATGCGGGCTGAGCCACACGGGTGGCGAAGGTTCCCACTTACCGTGATCTCGGCATCCATGCCTATGGGCTGGGCAAGCACTACGGCGAGCTTTGGGCGCTGCGCGACCTCGACCTGACCGTCCCCGCCGGGACCGTGCTCGGCCTGCTCGGCCACAACGGCGCGGGTAAAACGACGGCCATCCGCCTCCTCACCACGCTCGCCGTTCCAAGCACAGGCGCGGCGAGCGTCGCCGGGTTCGACGTCGTCGCGGCCCCCGAGCAGGTGCGCTCGCGGATCGGCGTCGCCGCCCAAGAGGCCACCGTCGACGGGCTGCTCTCCGGGCGCGGCAACCTCGAGATGATCGGGCGGCTGTACCACCTGCCGGCGGCGGCAGCCCGCGGACGAGCCCGCGAGCTGCTCGACCTGTTCGGGCTTGACGAGGCGGCCGACCGGCTCGTCAAGACCTACTCGGGTGGCATGCGCCGCCGGCTCGACCTCGCCGCCAGCCTGGTCGCCTCCCCGCCGGTGCTCTTCCTCGACGAGCCGACCACCGGCCTCGACCCTGCCAGCCGCCGCGAGCTCTGGGAACTGCTCCGCCGACTCGTCGACGGCGGCACCACGCTCCTGCTCACTACCCAGTACCTCGAGGAGGCCGACCGTCTCGCCGACCAGATCGTTGTCCTCGACCACGGCCGCGTCGCGGCCGCCGGCTCACCAACCGAGCTCAAGTCCCGGATCGGCGGCGAGCGGATCGGGGTGACGGTGGCCGCGATCGCCGAGCTCGAGCCCGCTGCCTCGGCGCTCGCCCCGTTCGCCGAGAGCGCCCCCCACTTCGACCCGGAGGCGCTGCAGGTGACCGCGGCGATCCGGCCGGGCACCCGGCTCATGGACGTGGTCCGCGCGCTCGACTCAGGGGGAGTCGAGGCAATCGACGTGCACCGGCGCGAGGCGACCCTCGACGACGTCTTCCTCACCCTGACCAAGACCGAACCCTCACGACCGATGGAGGTGGCTGCATGAACCAGCTCAACCTCGCAGCGGATCCAAGCGTCGCGACCCGCCTGCGCTGGCAGGCCTCCGACAGCCTCGTGATCGCGAGGCGCAGCCTCGCCCACGTGCGCCAGATCCCCGAGAAGCTGATCGACGTCACCCTGCAGCCACTGATGTTCGTGCTGCTGTTTGGGTTCGTGTTTGGCGGCGTGATCGCGGTGCCCGGTGGCGACTACCGCGAGTACCTGATCGGCGGCATCCTCGTGCAGACGATCGCCTTCGGGATGGTCGGGCCCGCGACCGCGCTGGCGACCGACCTCACAGAGGGGATCGTCGACCGCTTCCGGACCCTGCCGATGTCGCGCTCGTCGTTCCTGCTCGGCCACATGATCGCCGCGCTCGCGGCGATGGCGCTCGCGATCGTCGTGCTCAGCATCAGCGGGCTGATCGTCGGCTGGGAGATCCATGCGAGCCTCTCGAACGCGGTCGCCGGCTACGAGCTGCTGACCGCCTTCGCGTTCACGATGCTGTGGGTGGGCGCCCTGATCGGAGTGACCGTCCGCTCACCGGACGCGGTGATGGGCATCGCCTTCCTAATCATCTTCCCGATGACCTTCCTCGCCAGCACCTTCGTACCGATCGAGGGGCTGCCCGACGGCCTGCGCCAGATCGCCGAATACAACCCGGTCAGCTCGCTGGCCGTCGCGACCCGAACCCTGTTCGGCAACCCGACCGCGCTCCCAGCCAACGCCCCCTGGACCCTCGCCCATCCCGTGGCGAGCTCGCTCGCCTGGTGCGCCGCGCTGCTGGCGATCGCGGTGCCCCCGACCGTGCGCCGCTTCCGGGCCAAGACCATGGACTGACCGCAGGGGCTTCGCCTCCTCGCCGTCCGAGCGATTCTCACCGGTTCAACGCGGCAGCAGACTGGGCCACGCAGCAGCCGAATCTGAAAGGAGTGGCGTGACTGAAAGGAGTGGCTTGACAGAGAAGGTCAACCTGGCCGACAAGCTCCGGCTGTTCCAACATCACTGGCAGCCGAAGATCGTCGCGAGAATGAACGACTACGACATCCGCATCGTCAAGGTGAAGGGCGAGTTCGTCTGGCACAAACACGACGGCACCGACGACTTCTTCCTCGTCCTCAAAGGACACCTGACGATCCAGCTCCGCGACCGTAACGTCGAGCTGGAGGAGGGAGAGCTATTCGTTGTCCCCCGCGGCGTCGAGCACTGCCCGCGCGCCGACGACGAAGCCTCGATTCTGCTGATCGAACCCATCGGCACCGTCAACACCGGAGACGCCGGCGGTCCCCTGACCGCGGAGCCGCAGCCGATCTGAAAGCGCTCCCCTGAAGCCAGTCGCTCGCACCATCCGACCGGCAGATGGCCGCGGTTGCGTCGCCGCGCGCATCGCACGATGAACGGACAGAGGTTCATCGCAGTGAGTAGTCGACGCCGCCGACTTCCTCAGGCGACAGGGAGCGAGAAGTTTGCCGGTTAACCCTCTCTCTGTACAAAGATCGTGAGAGGTGGTCGACGGGAGGGAGGCGCGATGACGAGTATCCAGCCGGAGCTGTGGGTCGAGACCCCGGGTGAAGCGGTCGCCTTCTACGAAGCCGCATTCGGCGCAACCGTCCTTCACCGTGTCGGCGAGGGGGACGACATCGTTGCGCAACTCGGTGTCGGCGACGCAGCGTTCTGGGTGGCGGCAACGTCCGCGGCCATGAAGCGGCTCAGCCCCCGCGCACTCGATGGCGCGACAAGCCGAACGCTACTCGTGGTCGAAGACCCCGACCGGGTCGTCCGGCAGGCAGTCGCCGCCGGCGCGACGGAATCGTCCCCCGTGAACAACGAGCACGGCTGGCGGCTCGGCCGGATCATCGACCCATTCGGCCACGAGTGGGAGATCGGCTTGCCTCTGGGAGCCTGGCCCCCGAACTGAGCGGCGCGCGAAGAGCTCGGTCGAACAACGCTACGTAGCACGAGCCGATACGGAGGATGGAGCCTTACCTGTGGTGAGGCCCCCACGCGCGCGGGCGTCGACATGATGTGTGCGCGGCTCCCGTGTGGCTGCTGTTCTTGCCGGCCCGCGGTCGGCGTCAAGGTGGAGCGCCCGGCTGGACGAACGACCTTGACGCCGGCGAACCGGCGCAGAATCGGGCCCGCGAGGGAGCCGCGCGTCCTAGCTCAGCCCACCGGCGTCACCTCCTGCGCGCTGACGGGCCAGCTTCCGGCGCGCGGGGCGCCCAGCCTTACCTAGGTGCGCGGACCCAGACGAATGGTCCGGCGACAAGATGATCGATCGGGTGTGATCCCCGCGAGAGGTTGCTTGCGGCCGCTC
>DASPXA010000061.1:0-11697 GCA_035637495.1 Verrucomicrobiia bacterium | reverse complement strand
TAACTCCTACCTCTCATCATGGCACCAGACATGACCACGGCCGAGGCGGCAGCAGCCAATCCGGAAAAGGTCTTGACGGCCCTGAGCTCCGGACCGGCCGGCCTCTCGACCGAGGAAGCAAAACGGCGCAATGCAGAGGTGGGCCCCAACGCCATCGCCGCGCAATCTCGTTCGCTGACGAAGATCGTGGCGGCCCAGGCACGCAACGGCATCAACGTGCTGCTGACCGGGGCAGGCATCCTCACCATCGTCACGGGCGACCTCGTTGACGGCGGGATCATCCTGCTCCTGATCGTGCTCAACATCGGTTTGAGCATCCTCCAGGAATACCGGGCCGAGAGGGCGCTCGAGGCCCTTCGCAACCTCCTCCCGATGCAGGCACGCGTCATCCGCGACGGCGCGGAGATCGCGTTGCCGGCCGACCAGCTCGTTCCCGGTGACGTGGTGGTGATTTTCAGCGGGGACCTCGTGCCCGCTGACATGCGGGTGTTCGAGAGCCAGGGACTGCAGGTCAACCAGGCGAGCCTCACAGGCGAGTCGGTTCCACAGGAGAAAGACACACGTCCTGCGAACAGCGACCAGCCCGTCGAATGGACCGGCATCGCGTTCGCAGGGACCACGGCCGTGGGAGGCGAAGGCAAAGCGGTGGTGGTCGCAACCGGCACGCGCACACAGTTCGGCCAGACCGCCGAGCTGGTCAAGTCCGCGCACGCACACAGCGACTTCGAGGCCAACCTGACGAAGTTCGCCGGGTTCCTTCTGCGCTTCGGACTGCTGCTCGCGGCAGGGGTCTTTGTCGCCAACGCGCTGCTCGGGCGCGGCGTGCTGACCTCGCTGACGCTGGCGCTTGCGCTTTCGCTTGGCATCGTGCCCGAGGCGCTGCCTGCAGTCAGTGCGACCACGCTCGCACTCGGCGCGAGAGTGCTTGCACGCAAGAAGGTGCTCGTGCGAAGGCTTGCCGCGGTCGAAGACTTCAGCGCCATCGACACGCTTTGCAGCGACAAGACCGGCACGATCACCGAGAACCGGACGCAGCTGGTGGATACATGGTCCATGGTCCCGCGCGACAGCCTGCTGCGGTCCGCGGTGCTCTGCTCGAGCTACCCAGAGCGCGGAGTCAACGTGATCGACGACGCGATCATCACCGCGGCCGCCCACCTGGACCTTGACGCGGTGACCAGGGAGCCCCGTCAAACGGTGCAAGAGTTCAGCCCGGAGACAAAACTGATGTGCGTCGCGGTGCGGCAAGAGCTGATCTTCAAAGGCGCGGCCGACAGGCTGATCAAGCGCAGCTCCCGCGTGCGCGCTCCGAGCGGCGACCAGCCCCTGGATGAGTCGACTTCCAAGCAGGTGATCGACCAGATTGCGCGTATGCAGGAGGACGGTTCGAGAGTGCTCGCTGTCGCGGCGGCCCCCGTCGGTTCAGCCCCTGATACTGCGGAGCTGACGCTCATCGGGCTGCTGGCCCTGTCCGATCCGCCAAGACCTGGTGCTGCCGAAGCTCTGAAGGATGCCGGCCGCCTCGGCGTCGAGGTCAAGATCGTGACCGGAGACGCGAGGCCGCGGGCCGCCGCCATTGCCCGAGCGATCGGCCTCGACGTCCCGGACAGCGCCATCATCTCGGCGGCCGAGATGCAGGGCGAGAACATCGAGGCTGCCGCCGTGGCGGGCCGCATCTTCGCCGAGGTCGTGCCCGCCGACAAGTTCCGCCTGGTCCAGACGCTGCAGCACCTCGGCCGGCACGTGGCGGTGACCGGTGACGGTGTCAACGACGCACCGGCCCTTCAGGCGGCTGACGTCGGGATCGCGCTCGCGAGCGGCACGGACGCGACCAAGGGCGCAGCCGACATCGTCCTCCTCGAAGACAACCTGGAGGTCATCGTCGACGGCATCACAGAAGGCCGGCGGACCTTCACCAACATCAACCGATACCTGCTCTACACGATGGTCGGCAACTTCGCCAACGTGGTCATCGTCGCCTTTGCATCGCTGGTGCTGCCGTACCTGCCCCTTCTCCCGGCCCAGCTGTTGCTCCTTAACTTGCTTTCCGACCTACCAATGCTCGCGCTGGCGACGGACGTGGTCGCCTTTGACGACATCTCCACGCCCAGACGATGGGACGTAAGGCGCCTCGTCGAGCTTTCGATCTTTCTAGGCGTGCTCAACGCACTGCTTGCGTTCGGGCTGCTGCGCTTCTTTCAGGGACGCCCTGAGGAAGTCGTCCACGCCGTTTGGTTCCTGTTCCTGGGATCGACCGGGCTCTTCATCCTCTTTGCGGTCCGAGGCAAGGAGTGGTTCTTCGATCGCCCCTGGCCGAGCGCGCCAGTCCTGCTCGCGATCGGTGCGGCGTTCGCGGTCACGATCGCGTTCATCAACGTGCCGCCGATCAAGACGCTTCTGCATTTCGGCACTCTGAGCTCGATTGAACAGGCGGGGATCGTGGCTTACTCGGCCGGCTACCTCGTGATCGCGGACCTGTTGAAGCGCGAGTTCAATCGAGTTCACATGGCCCTGGTGCCGGGTAGACAGCGCCCGCCTGGGCGTAGATAAGATGGGATGGTGCACGTGTCGTTGCGCCGGGCCGGCGGCTTTGCCGCGCTGGCCGCGCCGGTTCTGATGTGGAGCGAGTTCCTGACCCACGGCCTGAGCCGTCAGGGTTACGACTTGCTGACGCGTCCGTTCAGCGACCTCGCGACGCGCGGCACACCGAACGCGAACGAGTTCGTGATCGGGTTCTTTCTGGTCCCCGGGCTGCTCACCGTCCTCGTCGGGATCGGCCTGTGGTTCTCGACGCATGAGAGTCAGGCGTGGCGACTCGGCTCGCTCCTGATCATGGCGGCCGGGATCTTTCTTTTTGCAACTGGCGCGTTCCAGCAGGATCCGCAGTCTCACCTGGCCGGCGTGGTCCATGGCACGGTGTCGCAGACGTGCTTTGCCATTGCCAGCGTCGCGCCGCTCGTCCTGTTCATCGGCTCGCTGCAAAGCTCTCATCTGAATCCGCCGCGCAGGCTCTGGCTCGTCGCCGGTCTGGCCGCGGTGGCGATCGAAGGCCTCGGCGTCGCGATACGTCCTGTCACGTCCTATCCGGACGGTCTGTTCCAGCGACCTTTCACGCTGGTGCTCACGATCTGGTTCGTCGCCACCGGGGCGTGGCTGCTCAGGCTGCGCACACGGGACCGAACACTGGCGAACTAGCCCACAATCTCCGCTGACGTGAGCCGTCAGCGAATTCACTACCTGGACTGGCTCAAGGTGCTGATCGTCTACGGCATCCTGCTCTTCCACTCGTCGCTCGTCTTCACGACGATGCCGTGGCTCGTCTCGAATCGCGACCACAGCACGTTACTCAGCGCGTTCGCCGGCTTTTGCTTCCCGTGGGGCATCCCCGCGATGTTCATGATCGCGGGCGCCGACGCGTGGTTCGGGCTTCGCTCCAGCACGCCGCGGCAGTTTGTCTGGAGGCGCGTGCTCCGCCTTCTCCTGCCGATGGTCGTCGGCCTGGTCGTCCTCTCGCCGTACCAGCGATTCATCACGAGCCACAACCCGCCACCCCCGATGAGCCAGCTGCCCGCGTTCTACATCAACTTCTTCCGCACCTTTACGTTCGAGCCGCACCTGTCGTGGATCGCCAAGTACTGGCTGCACCTGTGGTTCCTGGGTTACCTCTTCGCGATCTCGGTCGTCTGCCTTCCCCTTTTCATATGGCTGCGGCGACAGATCGGGATCGGCTTCACCGGAGAGCTCGTCAGGCTCGCCAACTTCCGCGGCGGTCTCTTTCTGATCGCCGCCCCACTCTACTTATCGCAGTTCATCCTGCGGCCGTTCTTTCCCGGCTACCAGGATTGGGCCGATGTCGCCACGTATACCTTTGTGTTCGCGATGGGAGCGATCTTGTTCAGTGACCGCCGCTTCGAGGCGGCGATCCTGCGCGACATTCCATGGATCCTGGCGATCGGCGTCCTGTCCGCTCTGGGCGCGGCGCTGCTGCTCGGGTCGGTGGGGTTCAGCATGACGGGCGTAATGCACCTGCCAGTTCCGGAGCAAGCGGCCTTCACGCTGTTCTGGAGTCTCGACGTCTGGACCTGGAACCTTGCCGTGCTTTACGCCGGCATCCGCTGGCTGAATTCTTCGGGACGCGTGCTGACTTACGCCAATGAGTCGGTGCTGCCCTTCTACGTGATCCATCACCCCGTCGTGCTGACGGTTGCTTCGTTGGTCGTGACATGGAATCTCAACCTGTGGCCGAAGTTCGCGATCATCGTCGTGCTCGGTTACGGAACCACGCTCGTCCTCTACGACCTCGGCGTGCGGCGATGGAGGCTGATGCGGACGATCTTCGGCCTCGGTCCGAAGCGGCAGCCCGTGGTGGAGCCGCAAGCGGCGTTGTCACGTGCCTGACAAGAGACCCGTGGTCGTGATCGCAGCGCTCGCCGAGGAGGCGCACGCGCTGGTGCGCAGGATGCCGCGGTCCGAGACCGTCGGACCTCGACTCTCGATCTGGGAAAGTGACGGCCTTGTCGTCATCGTCGGAGGTGCCGGCAAGGTCGCGGCTGCGATGGCGGCTCAGTACGGGTGCGACATCTTCAAGCCGCGCTGCATCCTCTCGTTCGGTCTTGCCGGCGCCCTGGAGAGCGAGACCCGTCCGGGTCAGGTCGTCGTGGCGACGAGCGCAATCCAGCACGACATGGACGGCAGGCCGCTGGCCGACGCGAAAGGTGAGATCCCTGGACTTGGCCTTTCGAGGATCGCCGCCGATGCCGCGGTGGCGGAGAAGCTGCTGCGGGCCGCGCGGCTCGAGTCGAAGCACGCGGGATCCGGCCTCGTGCTTACCGGGGACCAGATCGTCTCGGCGCGCGCGGTCCGAGACGCGCTCGCCCGGGAATTTCCCGACGCTGCGTGCCTCGACATGGCGACCGCCGCGGTCGCCCAGGTCGCGCACCAGAACGGTGTGCCCTGGTCGGCGCTCAGAGTGATGTCCAATTCAGCCGACGAGTCATTCGACCTCCGAGGCGTGATGGGGTTTGGGGTCACCACCGCCGCGGAGCTGTTCGAGAGCATCATTCAAGCGGTGTTGGACGACCTTTGATCGAGGCTTCTGCACGCTGGCTGACGGCGACCGACGCAACGCGCCAGGTGCGCGCCGGCGAGCTGGATCCTCAGGCGGTTGTCACCGCGCATCTCGACGCCATCGACCGCTTCGACGACCGCATCCACGCCTACATCCACGTCGACCGCGATGCGCGATCCACGTCTGGGGTAACGCTTGCGGTCAAGGACAGCCAACCCGTGGCCGGCATGCCGTACACGTACGGAACCTCCTCGTGGCGCGACCGGATCGCGGATGAGGACGCGGTGCCGGTCGCCCGCGCGCGCGCAGCCGGGATGGCAGTCCTTGGCAAGACGAACCTGCCCGAGCTCGCGGCGTCGATCGGTACCAACAACCCACTGTTCGGTCCAACGCACAATCCCTGGCGACAGGGCACAACGCCGGGCGGGTCGAGCGGCGGAAGCGGCGCCGCAGTCGCCGCCGGCATGTGCTCCGTCGCGCTCGGCGGCGACACCGGAGGATCGATCCGCATTCCCGCCTCGTGCTGCGGCGTGGTCGGTTTGCGCCCAACGCCTGACCGGATCCCGTCCGAAGAGGTCGACGTGACCGTGCTGCAGTCACGCGGACCCATGACGCGCACGGTGGCAGACGCGCGGCTGCTGTTCTCGGTGATGACGGCGACCGCGCGAGTCGGTTCAGCGCCCAGGCGCAGGGCCCTGGTCGGCGTCGCCTACGCCGGCGCCGAGGCGGCCTGCCAGGACGCTTGCCGCCGCGCGGCCGCCGCCCTCGAGAAAGCCGGGCATGAGGTCGAAGAGATCGGTTGGAATCCAGATCCGGTGACCGAGGGCTACGGCACCGTCCGCCGCGCCGACATGGCCAGCTTTCCCGCGGACCTGTCGACATTCGGTCCGGGCATCCAGAAGCTTGCGGCCGAAGGACGCAGCCTGTCCGCGATGGATTACTTCCACGCTTTCAAGTCCGCCACGAATGCGGCGAATCTCGCCGTGGCCGTGCCGCTGCAGACGCGGTATGACTTCCTGTTGACCCCAACGCTCGGGCTCCTCCCCATGCCGATCGAGAAGGTGCCGCAATTCCTCGGCGAGGAATGGGCGCGGTACGTACGGTTCGTGCTTCCCGTGAGCTTCGCGCGTACGCCGGCCGTCTCCATCCCCGCGGGGCTGCATGACGGATTGCCGGTCGGCGTGCAGCTGGTCGGGCGCTTCGCGCAGGAGTACGAGCTGCTCGACTTCGCCGAACAGCTCGAGCAGATGCCCGGATTCGGTTTCCAACGTCCGCCGGAGGTGATGGATTGAAGGTTCAGCGCGTCGAGATGTTCGTCTGCCCATCCGCAACTCCAGCCGACACCTCAGGCCTGCAGAAGCTGGCCGACACGGGAAAGATCAGGCCCGACACGCTGGTTGCCCTGGTCGGCAAGACCGAGGGCACCGGCGCCCATGACGATTGGGGCCGCATCTGGGCGGACGCGGCGCTCCGCGAATGGACCGCGAACCTTCTCGGCAAACCGGTCGACGAGGTCGCGAAGCGCGTCATCTTCGTCCTCTCTGGCGGTTGTCCCGGCGTGATCACGCCCCACATCGCGGCGGTGACGCGGGAATGGGTCGATGCGCCGGAACGAAAGGACGGCGACAAACGCCTGGTCGTCGGCCGTGCGGGATCCGAGCCGATCGCGCCGGAGGAGGTCGGGCGGATGGGGATGATCCGGAAGGTCGCCGCGGCGACGCATGAAGCCATGAAGGACGCCGGCCTGACCGACCCGAAGGACGTTCATCTCGTGATGGTCAAGGTGCCGGGGCTTTCCATCGCGAGCATCAGGGACGCGGAGTCGCGCGGTAAGACCGTCGTCTCGCACGACCTGACCTTCGGCCCCGAGGGCGCGGGCGTCTACGCCAACGACGGCGCGGCGCTCGGCGTGGCGATGGCGTTGGGGGAGGTGCCCGAGTCTGCGCTGAACGACGACGTCGTGCGGCGCAACTGGGACCTCTACTCAGAGGTTGCGATGACCTCCTCGGGTGGCGAGAAGCGCCACGGCGAGGTCGTCGTGTTCGGCAACTCCACCAACTCGGCTAGCCCGCTGCGGATCGGAACCGCGGTAACGCGCGATTTCATCGACGCGGAGGGAGTGCGCAGGGCGTTGAGGTCGGCCGGCCTAGGATTCAACTACGGCCTGCCCGACGAGAAAGACTTCGACCGGCTCGTGCACGTGTTCGCCAAGTCCGTGATCCCGGGCAGCGACCAGGTGCGAGGCCATCGGATAACGCTCCTCGATGACACACACGCATACGAGATCGGCAAGGCGCTTGGGGGAATGCTCGTCGCCTCGGTCACGGGCCGGACCACGAACTACGTCAGTGGGGGCGAACGGAACTCCCACCAGGGGCCGCCGGGCGGCAACATCGTGGCGGCGGTGGTGAGGGTCGACTAGAGCCGCGAGTGCCGGCGCGGGCGGGTTTCGCGAGCACCGGATACCCGCGAGTGCCGGCTAACGCGGGAGATTCCTGCTCAGCTCGTAGAGCTTCAGCGGCGACAGCGGCATCTCCGTGATCGGGATGCCGGTTGCGTCCTCGATCGCGGACGCGATCACCGCGCCGACAGGAATCACGCCCGCCTCCCCCGCCCCCTTCACACCCAGCGGGTTGAGCGGTGACGGGGTCTCGATGTGGTCGATCTCGATGGGCGGTATCTCGGTGGCGTACGGGATCAAGAACTCCATGAACGACGCGTTGCGGAGCTGCCCGTCGCCGTCGTAGGCGAGGCGCTCGTAGAAGGCGCCGCCGATTCCCTGCGCGACGCCGCCCTCGATCTGGCCCTGCAGCACCAGCGGGTTGATCATCCGCCCGCAGTCGTGCACGACGACGTACTTGAGGATCTCGAGGCGGAAAGTCTTCGGGTCGACACGGACGTACGCCGCGTGGCATCCCGAGGCCCATGTCGAGCCAGGCGGGCTGTAATACCCGGTGGCCTCGAGACCCGGTTCTTGGCCGTCCTGCAGCGGCGGGCCGGGACGAGGCTTCGCGGCGAACTGCGTCGCCGCCTCTGTTCCACCGCCGAACGCGTAGCGAACAGGGTTGGACAGCACCGCCACCGCGCCCAGCGGCATCCCTCGGTCGGGAGAGCCTTTCACCCGGACGTGACCGCCGGCCAGCTCGAGGTCGGCTGGATCTGCCTCGAGGTGGTCGGAGGCGACCTGCTTCGCCTTCTCGGCGACCATCCGCGCCGCGACGTGCATCGCGTTGCCCGCGGTCACGGCGCCTCGCGACGCGAACGTCCCGACGCCCCATGGGAATCGGCGTGTGTCGCCGCTCGTGATCGAGACATCAGCGACGTCGACCCCAAGCTCGTCGGCCACGACCTGCGCCCAGACCGTCGCGTGCGCCTGACCCTGGCTCGGGATGCCGGTCGCGGCGACGACCTTGCCCGACACGAGAACCTGCACGTGGGCGCCTTCGTAGGGTCCGACTCCGGTGCCCTCGACATAGATGCCCAGGCCCATGCCGACGTGGTCGCCAGAAGGCTTGGGACCGAGCAGGGCCAGCGCCTTGTCCAGGAGCGTCGGGTAGTCGCCGCTGTCGTAGACGACCGTGTTGCCGTCCTGCCACCCCACTCCGACGTCATACGGAAACTCGTCCGCCTGGATGAGGTTGCGCCGCCGCACCTCGACGCGATCGAGCCCCAGCTGTGCGGCGATCGCGTCGAGCGTACGCTCCATGACGAAGCAGGCGTGCGGCCGGCCCGCGCCGCGGTACGGAGAAGTCGGCGTCGCGTTCGTGTACATGTCGCGAAAGCGGACGCGATAGTTCGGGATGCGATACGGCCCCGGGAGCTGGGCCGCCGAAATGATCGGCAGGATGATCCCGTACGGCGTGTACGCGCCTCCGTCGTGGATGAAGTCGTCGCTGAGCGCCAGCACGCGACCCTCGTCGTCGAAACCGACCTCGACCTCGTGCACTTGGCCGCGCTCCTGGTTGACGGCGGTGAAATGCTCCTGCCGGTCCTCGGTCCACTTCACCGGCCGCTCGAGCTGCATCGCGGCGTACGGCACGAGGAGCTCGTCGGGGTAAAAGAGCATGATCTTCGGCCCGAATCCACCACCAACGTCAGGCGCGATGACTTCGACGTTGGATTCCGGCAAGCCGAACAGCACCGCCAGGCCGCCGCGGATCGACGTGGGTGACTGCGTCGAGTCATAGACCGTGAGCTTGTGCTCGGCATCTGACCAGCGGGCCCACACCGCGCGCGCCTCCATCGGGCTCGCCGCGCCTCGCTCGTAGCGAAAGCGCAGCTGCTTGCGGTGAGGCGCTCGTGCCAGCGCCGCGTCCACCTCGCCGGCTTCCTGCAGCATCTCCGCCGCGACGTTGCCGGGTACGTCGTCGTGGACAAGATGTTCCGCGCGGGCCGCGGCCTCGGGTGTGATGACCACGGGAAGCGGCTCATACTCGACCTGCACCAGCTCGGCGGCGTCCTCCGCGATGTAGCGGCTCTCCGCGACCACGAACGCGACCGCCTCCCCCGCATACCGAACCACCTCGGAGGCAAGGCAGCGCTGCGTGCGGCCCTGGGTCAGGTTGGGATGCGGAATCAGGAGCGGCAGGTCGACACCGCCGAACGGAAGGTCGGCGGCCGTGTACACGGCGACCACCCCTGGTACCCCGCGAGCCGCACCGGCGTCGATGCCGGTGATGCGCGCGTGCGCGTACGGAGAACGGACAAAGCAGCATTCGAGCGCGCCTTCGTCGATGTCGTCGGTGAAGCGACCGTGCCCGCGCAGCAGGCGGTCGTCCTCGACCCGCTGCACCGGTGCTCCAAACCAGCGCGTCGTCATCTGTCCATCAGCTCGACGGAGCGATTCACCGCCCGGCGAATGGACGCGTAGCCCGTGCAGCGGCAGAGGTTGCCGGCGATCCCCTCCTCGATTTCTTGTGTGGTCGGATGCGGATGCTGCGCGAGCAGCCCTACCACCGACATCACGAATCCCGGCGTGCAGAACCCGCACTGGAGCCCGTGACACTCGTGGAAAGCCCGCTGCACCGGATGCAGTGGCGCGCCGTCGCGGGCGAGGCCCTCGATCGTCGTCACCTCATGACCCTCGGCCTGGACCGCGAGCATCAGGCACGATCGCACCGGCGCCCCGTCGAGCAGCACCGTGCAGCAGCCGCAGACGCCGTGCTCGCAGCCCACGTGCGTGCCGGTCAGGCCGAGGTCGTGGCGAAGGTGGTCGGAAAGAAGCCGGCGCGGATTCCCCGGCGGGGGATGCTCGACGCCGTTGACCCTCATTGGTGGCGCGGCTCCGAGGTCCGCCGCATATTTCGCGGCGTCGGCGGCCGGAGCCAAGGAAGGGGTGGCGCGAGGAGGAGTGCAGCCAAAGCTGCATGACGACGCAGCGCCGGGCCCCCTGACGCAGGCTTCAGCGCCGCAGGCGCCCGGCCGCTGAGGACGCGAAGATGCAAGGAACTTCGGGGCCGCGCCACCTAGGCCAGCGCCTTCTCGGCCAGTACGCGCACGAGGTGGATGCGAAAGTCGGAGCTGGCCTCGAGATCGCCGCTGGGCTCCAGGCCGCGTGCAGGGTCTTGCGGATCGGCCAGGACCGGCGTAGGGGCAACCCCGAACAGCGCCAGCCGCTCGCCGGCCCGCACGACGCCGGCCAGCGCGAAATCGCCGTGCCGGCGCGACTCCTCCAGGATCGCGTGCTTGCCCCCGAACACCGGGAACCAGGCCTCGACCAGCAGCTCGTCGGGCTCCAGGACGGTCTCGAACACGCCGCGGAACAGAACCTCTCCCGGGATCACGCGGCGCCCGCGGGTCGACTGGGCGACCACGCTTCCGCCGAGCACGAGCAGCACGGCAGGGAGCTCGGAGGCCGGGTCGGCGTGCGCGATGCTGCCGCAAACCGTGCCCCGGTTGCGAATGACGCGGTGCGCGACCAGGCGGACTGCATCAGCCAGCAGCGGGCAGGCGCGCGCGACCAGGTCCGAGTCCTCGACGTCCGCCTGGCGGGCCAGCGCCTGCACCGCAACCCCACCGTCGCGTTCGTAAATGCGACCGAGGCCGTCGATGCGGTTGATGTCGACCAGGTGGCTCGGCCGAGCCAGGCGGAAGTTGAGCAGCGGGATGAGGGACTGCCCGCCCGCGAGCACCTTCGCGTCCTCGAGTGAGCCGAGCAGCGTGCACGCCTCGTCGACAGTGCGGGGCGCGTGGTACCCGAACGGCGGCGGCTTCACCTAGTCGATCATCGCGACGGCGCGGCACAGCGCGGCCTCGCCGCCCTGGAAGCGCCACGGAAAGCAGCCGAACATGATCTTTCGGTCCAGGACCTCGTCGAGCCGGCCGCCGAGGTTCTCGATGTGAACCACGTCGAGAGGAAACAGCAGCGTGTGCATGATCTGGTAGTCGGCCTTGGGGAAGATCTCGTCCAGGCTGCGGCCGAGCTTCTTCTCCGCCTCCTCGGCCTCATCGGCACGAATCCGGCGGATCACGGTGTTCATTGGATGGTCCGCGCTGCCGGCGTCGACCGCAATCCAGCGCACGCCTCGATCCCGGACCCACTCGGCAAACGCGCGGGTGGGACCGGGATGCCGGATGAAATACCTCGTCTCGTCCACGCGTGAGCGGTCGGTCCAGTTCTCCGGGTAGTA
>DASPXA010000060.1:0-4484 GCA_035637495.1 Verrucomicrobiia bacterium | reverse complement strand
GCCTGGATGTTCGGGATCTTCTTCCAGTACCTCGTGATCGCACCGCTGCGCGGCCAGCTCGGCGAGCTCGCGCCGCTAGGCGACGCGATCAAGTCCGACACGCTCTCGGTGCTCAGCTTCGAGGTCGGCCTCTTCGGCTGGATGGCGCTCGCCCACTACGTGCTCTGGGACCCGCCGATCGACAGCTCCGGCCACTGGTTCCTGATGCAAATCGGGATGATGCTTGGCTTCCTGACCAGCTGGCCAGTCAATCGCTGGCTCCTCACCAAAGGCGTGAAGGAGCCCATGATGGCTGCAGGCAGGACGCCGATCCCCGCACCAATGGTCGCCGCGTAGCCCTCACCTCATCGTCGATGCTCTCTCGCGCGCATGTTCGGTCGAGCCGGACGAGGACGAGCGATCGCCGTAGGCGAAGAGTGGAGATGCTGGAGCCCGAAGGGCGGCATGGCCCACTAGCGCGACCGCCCCGCATCAGCCTGGTCGGTACGACGTGGCTAGTGGTTCTGAGGCAGCTTTTCGGGGCTGTTTGAGAGCGTGAGCACGGTTGCGCCCGAGGCGCGGCCGGCGGAGGCGGTTTGGAGTGCGGCCGCCGCCTCGGCGAGCGGAACCGTTGCGCCGAGGTGGAGCGAGAGCATTCCGTCATGAAGTGCCGCGACCAGCGCGGCAAGCCGTGCGCCATCGGCGCGGACGTAGACGTCTGCGACCGTGACTCCTCGTTCGGGTCGGGGCGGGTCGCCGGTGATTGTCGCGAGACGCCCGCCGTCCGCGACGGCCTCGATCGCAGCTGCCGCCCCGCCGCGGGCGGTGTTCACGGCGGCCCCGACGCCGCGTCCACCGTGCGATGCCTCCCGCACGCGAGCAGGCCAGCCAGGGTCGTGATAGTCGAAGACCGCAGTCGCGCCGTAGCCGCGGACGCGCGCCGCACTCCCTGGGCCTGCTGTCGCAACAACGGTTGCCCCGCGCATGATCGCGAGTTGCACGACGAGTCCGCCCGTTACACCACCGGCGCCGTGCACGAGCACGGATTCGCCGCTCGGGGCCGGCGCGACCTCGCTGAGCGCCTGGTCGGCGGTGAGCGCGGGCACCGGGAACGCGGCCGCAGTCTCCCACGGAACCGCGTCTGGCTTGCGCGCGACGAGTGCGGCGGGGGCGACCAGCCGCTCCGCCCAGGTGCCCTGGTGACGCAGGGGCAAGGGATGGGTGAGCACCTCGTCGCCGGGCGCGAGGCTCGTCACCTCTTCGCCAACGGCGACGACGACGCCGGCCGCCTCGACCCCGAGCACCAGCGGGGGCTGGCGGCCGACATCCCAGCCACCTACGCGGACGATCTCGTCCCAGTTGCCAACTCCGGCCGCCCGCACCGCGATCACGACCTCGTCCGGAGCGAGAGATTGCGGCGCCGCCAGCTCGAGCATCTGCACCTCGCCCCCGAACGTCTCGATGCCGGCGGCGCGCATCAGTCGCCCGTTTCCAGCCACGCCACTTCCTTGAGCTGGCTGCTCATGCTTTCGCGTCTGCGAGTCGCGGCTTGACCGGCGGACATGGTGGCACGGTGCCGGGGCCTGGAGGCGCGTCGGGATGATCGATGCCGCGAGTCGCTGTTTCCGTCGCCATCCGCCGGCGGATCAAGAGGATGACCGCCACCACCGCCAGCCCTGCGACGACCGCCAGGTAGACGAGTGCGGTGCTGTGCAGCCCGTAATGCGACGTGGCGATGCCGCCAATCACGGTCGGGATGCCGGTTGCCAGATAGCTGACGATGTAGATCGCGGCGATCAGGCCGACCCGGTCGTCGGATGGGGCCAGCGCAATCGTGGAGCGGTAGGCGCCCATGAACGCCGGTCCCAAGCCGAGCCCGGCGACCATTGTGCCGATGAAGAGAGCCACTGGCGTCCCCGTCTGGATCGAGGCGAGCGTCACCAAGGCGCCGACAATCAGAGCGAGGCAACCGCCCAGCATCACGGTGGAGGGGTCTCGCTTGGCGAGCACGGCCGAGGCTGCGGCGCCGAGACCAGTGAGCAGGAAGATCAAGATGCCGCCCCAGACCAGATTCTTCGAATGCAGCAGCTGCGCGGCCAAGGACGGTCCGAGTGACAGGTACACGCCGGCGAGAGCCCACGTTCCCACCAGGGCCGGCAGAGCTGCGACGAAGGCGCCTCTGGCTGCGCGCGGCACGCTGACCTTCAGTCGCAATGAGCTCGCAACCCCCGGGCCCACGGTTCCCGGTTCCGGCATCAGCACCACCGTGACGATTCCGATCACGAACGCTGCCAGGATCAGCCACCAGACCAAGTGGGTGGGCGCGAAAGCGTATTGAGCCAGCGCGCTCGCGCCGATTGCGCCGAGGGCCTGTCCGCCGGTCGGCGCTGCGCTGGAAACGACCGGTGTGGCTCTGCCATCGGGCCGGAGGTCATGCAGCACGGCGCTCGCCGTTCCGGCGAGCAGGCCGGCGGCAACCCCTTGCAACGCGCGAGCGGCGAACAGCAGCTCGAGCGCGTGCGCGCTGAGGAACAAGCCGCACGCGGCCGCACCCACTATCAGACCTGCCAGCATCACCGGCCGCCGGCCCGCGTAGTCCGAGACGGAGCCGAGGAACAAGAGCGTGAGCAGCAGAACGGCGATGTAGACCGCGAACAACAAGGTGAGGGTGGTCGCGGAGAACCCGAACTGGGCCTGGTAGATCCGGTAGAGGGGCGACACCGCCGCATTCGCTGCAAACACCAGGAACGCGATCGCGGCCGCGGCCCGGAACGACATGCTCGTCGAAAGTGCCGGTCGCCGAGACAGCGTCTCTCTAACTCCGCTGCTGGAGGTGGACATCAGTTGCGTGGGCACCCTTCGGTTGACGATCGAGAACCTTTCGACCTCGAGTCAGCTGTCTGGACCTCGATCGGCTTCGATCGTGGCCCCGCCATTGGTGACCGCGACGCACAGCGGCGATCCCAAGGATCCTCGAGTTGCCTCCCGGACGGTCAACCGTGCAGCACCGTGGCGGGTCGATCCGCGCGGCGCTTGCGCATGCTCGATCACCGGACCCGAGTAGGCTCGAGTCGATGCCAGCGCTGATCTTCGACCTGGACGGAACGCTGGCCGACACGGTTACGCCCACGTGTTCGCCTGGCAGCGCGCGCTGGCCGAGGCAGGCCTGCCGATCGACGGCTGGCGGATCCATCGCCGGATTGGCATGAGTGGTGGCCTCTTCACACGAGCGGTGGCGCGCGAGCTGGCCAGGCCGCTCACCTCGAGCGAGGTCGAGGCGATCCAGGCCCGCCACGGCCACCTCTTTCGCGAGCTGCTTCCGGAGCGACGGCCGCTCCCCGAGGCGGTCGAACTCCTGGCCGAGCTGCGGACGGCGGAAGTGCCGTTCGGGATCGCGACCTCGGGGCGGCGGCCAGAGATCGACGCCTCGCTCGAGGCGCTCGGCCTCGGTTCGGAAACGGTCGTGGTCGAGCGCGGTGATGTCGAGCGGGCAAAGCCCGAACCGGACCTCTTCCTTGCCTGCGCCGCGCAACTCGCCGTCTCCCCCGAGGAGTGTTACGTCGTCGGCGACGCCGTCTGGGACCTGCTCGCTGCACGCCGGGCGCGGATGCTCAGCATCGGCATTCTCAGCGGCGGCTACGGAGAGGACGAGCTGGCCCGCGCCGGCGCCTTTCGCGTCTACCGAGACACGAGTGAGCTCCGGGAGTCGCTGGACGAGCTAGGCCTTCTCTCATAGAGCCGATCGAAGGTCGCTGGATACCTCTATGTGGCCGGCATCGGTGTCCGGGCCGGCACTTTCGTTTACGAGAGCCATGGCCGGAGTCGCATTTGAACACGTCGCGAAGGTCTACCCGGACGGAACTCGTGCGGTCGACGACTTCACCCTCGAGATTCGCGACGGCGAGTTCGTCGTCATCGTCGGGCCTTCTGGCAGTGGCAAGACGACGGCTCTGCGGATGGTCGCCGGCCTCGAGGAGATCAGCGAGGGGACTATCGCGATCGGCGACCGGGTGGTCAACCACGTTCCTGCCCGAGACCGGAACATCGCGATGGTCTTTCAGACATATGCGCTCTATCCACACCTCTCGGTGTTCGAGAACATCGCCTTCGGGCTCAAGCTGAAGAAGCTGGCGCGGCCCGTCATCAAGAGGCGCGTCGAGCAAGCGGCGGACCTGCTCGAGCTCGAGAACCTGCTCGACCGGAAGCCGCGAGCGCTGTCTGGAGGTCAGCGACAACGAGTCGCGATGGGGCGGGCGATCGTGCGTGAGCCGTCCCTGTTCCTGATGGATGAACCGTTGTCGAATCTCGATGCGCAGCTTCGTGTTCACACGAGGGCCGAGATCGGTCGACTGCAGAGGCAGCTTGGCATCACCACCATCTACGTCACCCACGATCAGGTCGAGGCGATGACCATGAGCGACCGCGTCGCGGTCATGCGCGGCGGCAAGTTGCAGCAGTTCGCGCCGCCCCAGGAGGTCTACGCCCGGCCCGTGAACGCGTTCGTC
>DASPXA010000059.1:0-53102 GCA_035637495.1 Verrucomicrobiia bacterium | reverse complement strand
AGGCCCTGTGCTTCTACCACCATCGGCTGGTGCACGAAGGCGGCTGGCAGGTGGTGATGGCAGCCGAGCGCGTCGAGTTCATACCGCCCGACCGGCCGGTGATGATCAGGCGGCGCTGGGGCGAGAGTCGCTGGGCCGCCTAAGCCGATCCATTCCCGATCCGGGCCACTAAGCTGGAAATCATGCGGCGCCTCGCTTTCCTGGCAGCGTTTCTCATCGCGGCCTGCGGCTCGCTCGGGGCCCAGGCGCACACGCTGTCACTCGCATACAAGCCCGGCGACAACTACAAGTACTCGCTCCACGCCGTGCTCAAGTACACCGTGGGCGCCCAGGGCCTCTCGATCCCGATCGAGCTCGACCTCAGCGCCAAAGAGGCGATCAAGGTGAAGTCCGTCGACTCGAGCGGCACCGCGGACCTGCAGGTCGACCTGACCGACCTCACGGTCAAGACGACGACCAACGGCGTGACCAACACGACGACCACGACCAACACCACGACCGTCGAGATGAAGGTTGGCTCCGACGGGCGGATCGTGAGCGTGAACGGGCAAACCTTCAGCAACGGCTCGCTCCCCGGTTTCAACGGTTCCGGTGGAGGCCTGGTGTCAGCGATCCTGCCCGACAAGCCCGTGAAGCCCGGCGATACGTGGACGAAGGACTACGACCAGACGAGCCCCGCCGGCACCGGGACCATCCACGTCGCGTCGAAGAACAAATACGCGCGCGACGAGACCACGAACAACGTCAGCACGGCCGTCGTTCAGTCCGACATCGTGACCACGGTCGACCTCACGGTCGACCTCTCGGCCATGGCCGGTCAGAGCGGCGCCTCGCTCTTTCCGTCAACCGGCGCGTCGGCCGTGAGGAGCATCTCGATCAGAGGCACCAGCACATCCACGATCACGTCGTGGATCGACTTCAGCGCCCATCGCGTGGTCAAGACTCACTCGACGGGCAATGTCGACGCCACGCTGACCCTGAACATGACGCCCGGCAGCGCTGCGGCACCCGGGTTGACCGGGCCCATCTCGTTCAAAGGCACGCAGACCCTGGACATGAAACCTGCCTGACCGGGGCGCGGTCCAAACAGCGCTGGAGGCCCAGCGCAAGGCCGAGCAGCAATTCGTCGAGCACGCGCGACAATCCGAGACGGCGCCCAAAGGCTGGCCCGCGGCGCTGACGATGTTCCACATCGGGATGTGGCGCGAGCGGATGCGCAACGCGCTGGCCGGCGTGAGCGAGGGAAAGGACTACGAGCGATATCCCCCCGACATCGACGAATTCAACGACGCCGAGCTCGCGCACGGAATCGGTACGCCGCTGACAGATGCCGCCGCGCGCGCGGACCACCTGATGGGAGAGCTGATCGAGGTCTACGAGAAGCTAGGCGACCGGCCCTTCGACTGGAACGTCGCGAAGACGACGACTGAGGCCGTCCTTCGCAACAGCTACACCCATCCGCGGCTTCACATGTTCGAGTACTACAGCCAGAACGACATGCCCGACCGCGCGAGGGCGCTCTTCGTCGATGCAGTCACCGACATGGAGAAGGTGGGCGCGCCTCCGCTGGTGATGGGCACGGTGATCTACAACCTGGCGTGCGTCAGGGCGCAGGAAGGCCGTGGCGATGAAGCTCTCGAGCTCCTGCGACAGGCGATCAGCCTTCGTCCCGAGATCAGGGAGATGGCGCCCGGCGATTCAGACCTCGGTGACCTGCACCAGGATCCGCGATTTCAGGAGCTGGTCAAGCCTTAGCGGCCGCAGCGATCCGGTCCAACACGCGCATGTTCGCGATCGACTCCGACATCGGGATGGCGAGGGGCCGGTCATGAAACACGCTGTCGGCGAACGACTCGAGCATGAGCTGATACGGGTCGTGCTCGTCACGCGAGTTGAAGGCCCTGGACCTTCGCAGCACGGCGTCGCGCGTGACCACGGTCAGCTCCTGCACCTCGGCTGATTCCAGGCTCGACCATGCGGAAGCGCTCGCGCCACCCCGGAACGTGAGGTAGGCGCTGGTCGTCACGTCCACCCCGTTGCGCATTCTGGCCTGGGCGGTCACGTTTTCCGGCTCGCCGAGGATCCAACGGGCGACGCTGACCGTGTAGCAGCCGACGTCGAGCAGCGCGCCTCCCCCCATGTCCGTCATCAGCCGGATGTCCGGGTCGTTGCGAACGGTGAAGCCGAAAGCTGCGTCGACGTAAATCGCGTCCCGTGCGCGCTCGACGAGGTCGCGCATCGCCGGGTGGAAGCGATACATGAACGCCTCCATCAGGTGGAGGCCAGTGGTCTCTGCCGCAGCCGCCATCTCCTCGGCCTCGCGCGCGTTGAGCGCGATGGGCTTCTCGCACAGGACGTGCTTGCCCGCCTCGAGCGCGCGGATCGACCACTTTTTGTGCAGGCTGTTGGGCAGCGGGTTGTACACCGCATCGACCCCCGGGTCGGCCAGCAGTGCTTCATACGATTCGAGCACCCGTGCCCTGGGATAGGGCGCCAGCATCTCGCGCGCACGCCTGGGGTCCCGGCTCGCCATCGCGACGATCTGTCCGTTGCTCGATGCATCCATCGCGGCCAGCACCGCGCGCCGGGCGATGTGTGCGGCGCCCAGGATTCCCCAGCCGATGCGCTCCCCTACCAACTACGCCGCTTTCCTTTCCTTCGGTCGCGCGATGCGGCGCAGCACCTCCAGCGTCCGCTCGGCGGCGTTGGCCCACGTGTAGCTGTTCACGCGGCGCTTACCTTCCTCGCCGAGCTTCTTGCGCAGATCCTCGTCGGCAAGGAGCTTCTCGAGCCCTGCCGCGATGGCGTCGGTGTTCTCCGCATCGACGGTGAGGGCGACACCGCCGGCAAGCTCAGGCAGGGCGCCCGCCGCTCCCACCACCGCGGGCACGCCGCGCGACATCGCTTCGAGCAGGGGGAATCCGAAGCCCTCGTACAGGCTGGGAAACGCGAGCACGGAGGCTGACTCATAGAGGGCCGAAAGCGTGGGCTCGTCGACGTGACCGAGGTACCGAACGCCCGGCTCAGCGGCGATGCGCTGCAGCGCGTCGCCGTAGGCCCATCCGACCCGGCCCGCGATCACCAGCTCAGGCACTCCGGGACGACCATTGATGATGAAGGGCAGCGAGCCCTGGCGGCTGCGAAGTGACCGATACGCAGCGAGCAGGCGCGGGTAGTTCTTGCGCGGCTCGACGGTCCCAACCGCAAGGATGTATCCACGTTCGATGCCCTCGGGCAGGGGCCCCGACGGTACGGCGCTTGGCAGCCCCGCGGGTATCACCTCGACCTTCGTCTCGAGACCGGGAATCGGGTACTGCCGCAGCAGGTCGCGCCGTGTCGCCCCCGAAGGAACGATGACCGCCGCCGCCTGACGAAGGGCCGGCGGAAGCACCGTTCCCAAGTACAGGCGCTGCTGCCACGGGACCTCGGTCGGCCGGATGCGAAAGGCAAGGTCGTGGACGAAGATCGCCGCGGGCGGCGCGCCCGGACGGCGACGGGGTGGGCTGGGCCAGTAGGGATACAGGATGGCGGCGGCATCGAGCTGCGGCTCGATCGCGGGGAGCCACCGCGACTTCAAAACGAGCTCGTGCCGGTAAGGAGACAGCACCGCCTCGCAGTCGAGGTCGTGCAGCGCGTCCGGCCGCTCGCGGCTGCAGAGGAGCACGAACCGGTCGCTCCTGGAACCGGCGATCAGCGCCCGGCTGAGCTCGATCGCAACGGTCAGCATGCCCACCCGCTGCGGCCGCCAGCAGGCCGTAACGTCGATTGCGAATCGGGTCACTTCAGAAATGTAAAAGACACGTCAGGCGCGATGCGCGCCTTCGCGATTCGGGGGGTAATATGGAGTCATTCCTTAGCCCTCCCTCCTTTCTGAAGGTCCTCTGCCCCCCGGTGGAGGGCCTTCTCTCATCTCGGCGTCAGTTCGCTTCGCTCGCCCGGATCGCGAACGCGCAGTCGAACGTGCCCGTCACGGAGCCGCACTCGACCTCTTCGACGTACCAGTCGTTGGCCAGCCCGGCCCAGCGCAGGATCGTCTCGATGCTCGACGTCCAGATGTGGCAGGACTTCACGGTCTTGATCCTTCCGAGCGCGAACATGTTCGAGAAGTTGACAAGCCAGAACTGGTGCTCGTCGACCTGGAGCCACGCGTGCGTGTGCTCGCCGCGCACGTTGTCCATCGCCTCCGTGAAGTTCTTGACGACGTTCGCCAGCTTGCGCTGACGGCCGGGGACGAATCGCCTCGCGCCGCCGAGTCCGTGCCGGCCCTCGGCCAACCAGCGCTCGGTCGCCCGCCGGCCCCACGCGCGGATCATGTCCTCGGACTCGGGGCCGTAGATCGTCTCGAACGCCTCGTTGAGGCGGCTCAGCGACTCGACCGGCGACGAAAGCTGGTCGTCGTGCGGCGCGTCCTGCTCGATGTACTGGACGAGTCCCGCCGCGTACGCAACCTCGGGCCACCGGTCACCGCTCACGTCGCGGGCGACGTGCACAAAGTTGCTGAAGTGAGAGTTGAGGGTGAAGCGGCCCCGCGCGCGAGCGGGCCGAACGCCCATCAGCTCGAGGGTCCGGATCGTCGACCCGCTGGATGAGCCCGGGGTCGGCAAGGGCGAACCGTGCAGCTTCGCGGGCGGCGATGTGGGCGTGGGCACGACGCGCATCGACGCGGTGTCGGGTCCGTTTGACATGGTGGCGGGCTTCGGAATGACCGCGAAGGACCCCGCGGGCGCCGACGAGGCGGCCGGCGTCGCAGCCGCTGCAGCTCCGCCGGGCACGGCCCGCCTCTGCGGCAGCTTCGCCATCTGGGCCAGCAGGTCCTTCACGGTTAGCGGGCGCTTGTCGGGCTGCTTGGCCAGCACCTTCTGCAGCAGCTGGTCGAGCTCGTCCGGCAGGTTGGGGTTGATCTTCACCGCGGAAGGGATCTCGGAGTTGACGGTGGCATACGCCACCTCCATCCGGTTCGACCCGACATACGGCAGCCGGCCGGTCAGCATCTCGAAACACAGCACGCCCATCGCGTAGATGTCGGCGCGCTTGTCCACGTCATGCCCCATCACCTGCTCCGGCGCCATGTAGCCAGGCGTGCCAATGGCAAGGCCGATCGTGGTCAGATGCGTCGGCTGGCCCGCACCGCGCGCCAGGCCGAAGTCCGCCAGCATGGCGCGCCCGTCGGCGTGGATGAGGACGTTGGTCGGTTTCAGGTCGCGGTGCACGATGCCGGCGTCGTGTGCGTGTTGAAGGCCGTCGCCGATCTCGCGCAGGTACCGCCACGCGGAAAGCGCATCCATCGGACCGCGGTTCAGGATGTCGCGCAGCGTTCCGCCGCGGATCAGCGGCATGGTCAGGAAGGCGTTGCCGTCGATGACTTCGAAGTCGTAGATCGGAAGGATGTTGGGGTGGTCGAGCTTGGCCAGCGTCTTGGCCTCGGTCTCGAACCGCTTGACGAAACCGTCGTCCTGGAACAGCTCCGACGACAGCGCCTTGAGCGCGACCTCACGGCCGAGCGGCTGCTGGACTGCGCGGTAGACGACCGCCATCCCGCCTCCGCCGAGACGCTCGACGATCTCGTACTGGCCGAGCCTGGTCCCGGTGAGGTCTTTCACTTCGGGTTGGCCAGCTGCTCCACGATCGAGATCAGGTCGTGCAGCTGGAACGGCTTGCTCAGCACGTTGTCGGCGCCGGCCGCCAGGAACCGTTCCCTGTCGCTGGCCATCGAATGCGCGCTGGCGATGACGATCGGCATGCCGGGGATCTCGGCTTTGATCCGGCGCATGGCCTCGAGGCCGTCGATGCCGGGCATCGCGACGTCCATGAGGATCATCGCCGGCCGCTGGCCGAGTGCCAGGTCGACCGCCTGCAGTCCGTCCGCCGCGATCAGCACCGGGTACCCCGCCTTCTCGAGCACACGCTTGTAGAGGCGCTGGGCCACCTCGTTGTCGTCGGCGACGAGGACCTTGAACCCACTCGCGTCGACCTCACGCATGCTGGAGCTGCTGCATGGCTTTGACCGCTTCCGGGCTCAAGGGGACCGTGAAGTGGAACGACGACCCGTGGCCGAGCGCGCTTTCCACCCAGATCTTGCCTCCGTGCATCTCCACGATCTGCTTAACGATCGTGAGCCCGAGCCCAGTCCCGGGAATCGACTGGGCGGCGCCGCTGCGGACGCGGCGGAAACGCTCGAACACGTGACCGATCTCTTCGGGCGGGATGCCGATCCCGCTGTCGGAGACGCTGATCAGGACAAAACGCCCGTCGACGCGGCTGGAAAGGGTGATCGTTCCTCCCTCGGGCGAGTACTTGACCGCGTTGTTGACGAGGTTGCTCACGACCTGGATCAGCCGGTCTCGGTCGCCCGCAACGATTGGCAGGCGCGCGTCGAGGTCGGACTTGAACTCTGAGGTGACCGCCGACGGGGCCGCGCGCGAGATCGCCTCCATCAGCACGTCGTTGATGTCCACGTCGGTGGTGCGCATCGACATCCGGCCTGACTCCATGCGGTCGAGATCAAGCATGTCGCCGATGAGGCGGTTGACCCTGTCCGCGTCATTGAAGATGTAGCCGCCGTACGCGTGGACCTCGTCCGACTCGAGGCCCCCGTCGCGGATCAGCTCGCTGAAGCCCTGGATCCCGGTCAAGGCCGTTCGAAACTCGTGGCTGACGATGCTCAGGAACTCGCTCTTCGTGCGGTCGGTCCTCTCGAGGTTTGCGTTCGCCTCCCTCTGCGCCTCGAGCGCTTCGTTGAGCCTGTCGGACGTCTCGCGGACTGCGGTCACGTCCTCGACCATCACCAGCACGTGTTCGGGCCTTCCGTTCGCGTCGGGGATCGAAGTCGCCGTCAGCTGCAGCCAAAGCCACTTTCCCGAGCTGGTCGCAGCCCGGACCTGGATGCTCGAGCCGTCCGTGATCCCGGCCAGGAACTGCGCCTTGCGCTGGCGGGCGGCGACCTGGTCGTAGGCCCGGAGCAGCTCCGGCCAGGCGGTCTGCCGCATCGCCTCCTCGTCGCGCTCGAGCATGCGCAGAACCGCCGGGTTGGCCTCGAGCAGCTCACCCCCGCTGCTGATGCGCGCGATCCCGAAGGGTGAGTGCTCGTAGATCGCGCGGTGGTCCGCCTCGCTTCGCTTCAGCGCCTGCGCGGTCTCCGAGCGGCGGATGAACTGTCCGATCTCCACACCGGCGGTGGCCAGCATGGTCACCTCGTCGTCCTGGAGGATCCTCGCGTGATCGGACACCAGCTCGATGACCCCGGTGACCTCGCCGCTGTCCACGATCGGGAACGCGACCGCGGAGTGAAGGCCCACGGATCGAGCGGCCGTCAACCGCTCATCGCCGGACGCCTTTTCCAGGTCCTCCTCGGCGCTCAGCACCCCCGATTTCCACACGCGCCCGACCATGCTCGAGCCAAGGGCAACGCTCATGCCTCGACTCGCGTGCAGGAACCCCTCGAGGATCGGCCCGCCGGTATTCCATGCGTTGCGCACGCGCATGGTATGTGTCTCCGAATCCATGGCCCAGTACTGCGCCACGCTCCAACCGAGGTAGCCCGAGAACGCTTCGAGGAGCTGCGGCATGGCGGCGTCGACCGCGCTCGACGACACGATTACCTGGCGAACGGCGGCGACACAGTTCGCGATCGACTGGGCCCGTTCGCGCGCCGAGATGTCGGATACCTGGACCAGCAGCGTCGCGTCACCGATCGGCGGGGTTGGCAGGCGCGCGATGAGTAGTGCAGAAGGAAGGACCGCTCCGTCCGGTCGCACAACGTGCACGTCCGCGCTCCAGCTCATCACGTCGCGGCTTCGCAGGAGCGCCAGTCCGTCGCGAAGCGCCGCCTGGTCGCCATCCGCGGTGACCTCGGCGAGCGTGGTGCGAAAGAGCTCGTCACGGCTGCGGCCGAGGATCAGGGCCAGCGGTTGGTTCACTTCGAGCCAGTTGCCGTTGAGGCCCGCCAGCGCGAGCCCGACGCCGGCCGACTCGAGCGTCGCCCGCAGGCTCCGCTCGGCCGCGCTCAACTCCACGACCCGATGCTGTGCCGCGGCCGCCACTGAACGCGAGTGCCGCGTGAGCTCGTTGACCACCGTCCCAACACCCAGGGTCACCGCCGACAGGAGGACGGCCGGCCCGATCTCTGATGTGTGACCGGACGCCATCATAGGCCGGAAGAGGAGAGCAAGCACCGCCACCCCGGCGACCGCGAAAGACTCGAGGCGTTCTTCCAGGATCGCTCCCATCAACACCGCCCCCAGGTAGAGCGGGAACACCACCACCGTGTCGACGTTGAGGATGGTCTGGAACAGGAAAACCGCGACCAGAGCGGCGAGCGGCGCGGTGCGGCGGGCCAGGATCCCTGCCCGCGAGGCGTACGTCGGACCAGGACCCGGCACTACCCCAGAAACCTCGCCCCCCCTGGCGGGATCGATGGTGCGCAGGTCGCAAAGTGTAGAGGCGCACCTCTCGCGTTCAGCGGTCTTAAGGCACGGCAACGATCGAGAAGTTGCTTTAAAGTGCTGGCCGCCTGCCCAGCTTGAATCACCCCACCACTCCGCTCGCGGCCGAAGGACTGAGCCGGCGAGTCTACCCGTTCCTCGGGCTCGCCATCGTCGGCCTTGTCAGCCTGCACGGGTTCGCCGCCGTCACCACCTCGCTCGCGCTGGCGGGCGCGATGGGCGTCGGCGTGGCGCTGGTTCTGATCCCGCTCACCCAGATCGACACCCCGGCCCGCAGCAGCTTCATCACGGCGCTGCCTGTGGTCGGCGGTTTCGTCCTGGCGCTCTACCCGCTCTGGGCCGACGGGACCCTGTACGGGCTCGGGTCATCGGTGGTGATCACGGTCCTCGGCAGCGCGCTCGTCATCCTTCCATGGGAGCGAATCCCGCGCTACCTGCACGCGATCTCCCCGATCGGAGGTCTCGCCGTTGCATTCGCACTCGAGGTCCAGTTCGACCTCAGCATCGTGCGCGCGTTTCCGTTCGTCCTCCTGCCGCTGATCTTTCTCGCGCTCTACTTCTCGAGCGTCGAGTTCGCGGTCGGCGCCGCGCTCGCGGTCGCGGACCTCGTGCTGGTGACCTTCGTCAACCCCGCCTCGGGCGACCCGGCGGCGGCGATCCTCGAAGCCCTCCTGCTGATCGTCATCGGCATCCTCGTGCGGCGCGTCGTCGCGCAGCTGGAGCAGAACCGCCGCGACCTGGAAGAGCTGACGCGGTTGAAGTCCGAGTTTCTCGCCACGCTCAGCCACGAGATCCGCACCCCGCTGAGCGGAGTCATCGGCATGACCGGGCTCTTGCTGGACACCGAGCTCACCCCCGAGCAGAGGGAGTACGTCGAGACGATCCGCACGTCCGGGGACGCGCTGCTCGAGATCATCAACGACATCTTCGATTTCTCGCGCATCGAGGCCGGCCGCGTCCGGCTGGAGACGGTCGAGTTCAGCCCACGCTACGTCGTCGAGGAGGCGGTCGAGCTGTTTGCGGAAGCCGCGGTCAACAAGGGCCTCGAGCTGGCCTTCGACGTCGAGCCCGAGGTGCCCGACAAGGTCATCGGCGACGCCGGCCGCCTCCGCCAGGTGCTCATCAACCTCATCGGCAACGCCGTCAAATTCACTGACGTCGGGGAGGTCGTCGTGCGCGCGAGCCTGCACGAGTCCCAGGGGCCCGGAATCTCCGTCCGGTTTGAGGTCGCTGACACCGGGGTGGGAATGACCGTCGACGAAACGGAGCGTGTCTTCGCGGTTTATTCGCAGCTCGACAGCTCGACCACCCGCCGCCACGGCGGCACGGGCCTCGGCCTTGCCATCGCGCGGATGCTCACTCAGATGATGGGCGGCGAGATCGGCGTCACCAGCGAGAAGGGCAAAGGCAGCCGTTTCTGGTTCACCGCCCTGTTCCGCGAGTCCGCCGCTGCTGCGCGGGCAGCGCAGGACGACGCGACGCTGGCCGGCCTGAACGTCGCGATCATCGACAACAACAGGACCAACCGGACGATCCTCGAGCGCTACGTCACGTCGTGGGGGATGCAAGGGAAGAGCTTTGAGAGCGGTGACGAGGCGCTGCGGGAGATGCGGCGAGCGTCCACCGGGGGCGATCACTTCGAAGCCGCGATCGTCGACCTCATGATGCCGGGCATGGACGGCGCGTCGGTCGCCGCCGCCTTGAGGTCGGACCAGGCGTTGCGCGACGTGGCCGTAATCCTGCTCACCTCGGCCGGCAAGTCCGGGCGCCCAGTTCCCGGCATCGACGCCGAGATGGTCAAGCCGGTCCGGCCCTCACAGCTCTTCGACGTGCTCCAGACCGTGCTCGCGGAGCGAGGCGGGCACGGCCGCGAGCGGATGGACGCGATCGGTCCCGCTCCGGCGGTGCCCAGAGCGCGGGTCCTCATCGTGGAGGACAACGCCGCCAACCAGAAGGTCGCGATGCGAATGATTCAGCGCCTCGGTTTCCGCGCGGACGTCGCGGGAACCGGCGGTGAGGCGGTGACGTTGATCGGCCGCGGCCACTACGACGCTGTGTTGATGGACTGCCAGATGCCCGAGATGGACGGTTACGAAGCCAGCCGTCAGATCCGGCACAACGAGCGAGGCGGGCGGCATGTACCGATCATCGCGATGACGGCCGACGCCCTCGAGGGCGAGCGCGAGAGGTGCCTCGAGGCGGGAATGGACGACTACATCACCAAGCCCGTCAAGCTGCACGTCGTCGCCGCGGTGCTCGAGCGCTGGCTCGCTACGACTGAAGCCGTATAGACGAATACGCGCAGACAAGGCGGAGGACACCTGTCCTCACCCGTGCCTAAAGTCGTATAGACGAAGTGGAGCTCTAGGCCGGATTCATTCCGGCCGTCCCCCAGCGTCAGCAACCTCCAAGCCACCAGGCGCCGCTTGTGAGAGGAGGGGGTTCCGCGGGGGAGGACATCTGTCCTCACCCGCGCCTAGAGTCGTCTAAGCGCGACCACGGTTACGTCGTCGAGCAGCTCTCGGTTCCGCGCGCCCTGGGCCAGGATGTCGACCATCTCCTGCGCGCTTGTGGCCCGCCTCGCTTCGTAAGGGAGCTGCACCTCTTTCGTCGCCAGGTCCGGGCGCAGGTCCAGCAGCCCGTCCGAGAAAACCACCACGGAATCTCCAGGCTCGAGCGTGGCGTGGCCGACGACGAAGTCTGTGTCGGGGAACATCCCGATCGGCGCGCTGCGGCGACCGAGCAGCTCCTGGGCCCGCTCGCCTCGCAGCAGGCGCGCGTGGCCGTGACCCGCATCGACGTAGTCCAGCCGCCCCGACGGCGGGTCGAACGTGAGGTGAAACACCGTGACGTACGCGTCATTGACCTCGAGCGCGGCGGACATCACTCCCGCCGCCTGCTTGATGCCGGCCTGGAGCGGCTCCACGCCCGCCACGCCACGCAGGGCCGCGCGCGCGGTGGCCATCATCAAAGAGGCCTGCACACCTTTGCCCATGACGTCGCCCAGCGTGACCGCGACCCGTCCGCCGGGGGCCCGGTACCAGTCGTAGAAATCGCCGCTGATCTCGCGTGCTGCGGTGAAATGCGCGGCCAGCTGGAACCCACCCTCTGTGAAAGGTGAGGCGGGCAGCATGCCGGCTTGAAGCTCGGCCGCGCGGCGGATCTGCTCGTGGCGCTCGGCGACCATGCCTTCGAGCCGCGCCAGGTTGGCGCGGTGATCGAGCTCGAGACGCCGCCGCCGCAGGTTGTTCACGACGAGCAGATACAGCTGGGTGGAGCCGACCGGCTTCACGTGATAGGCGAACGCGCCCAGCTCCAACGCGGCCCGGCCGAGCTCGGGGTCGTCGACGCCCGAGATCATGACCACCGCGGTGTCGGGCCGGGTCGCCCTCAACTCCTCGAGGAGGCCATAACCGGACTCGTCCGGAAGGCGGACGTCGACCAGGGCGATCGCGTAAGCCTGGTCCTCCAGAAGCTTCCGCGCCTCGCCCGCCGAAAACGCCACATCGGACTCGAAGCCGCGGCTCCGCAGCACGCGAGCCATCGACTTCGCGAGCGCCTCTTCGTCATCCACCACCAGGACCCGTTCGGCGTCTGCTGAGGCAGTCACGGCCATGCAGTCTAGAGAGGCTAAAGTCCCTACTAACTGCCATATGCTCTTCCGGCTATGGCACTCGAGGTGGAGACCCGCCAGGCCGACAACGGCGTGACCGTGGTCGCGCCCACCGGAAGGCTCGATCTGGCCGGCGCCCCGGCCCTGAAGGAGGCCATCTCCGAGGCGGTCAAGAAGGACGGCCCCCAGCGCGTCGTCATCGACATGGAGGGGGTGAGCTTTGTCGACTCGACGGGCCTGGGTTCGGTCATCGCTGCGCTGAAGCAGCTCCGGAGCGGCCAGGGCGACCTCCGCCTCGCCGCGCCCAACCAGCAAGCACGCGTGGTGCTCGAGCTGACCACGCTCGATCAGGTGTTCCCCTACTACGCGACTGTCGAGGAAGCCCTCACCGGCTTTTAAGCCGATGGGGAGTGATCGCAAGACCTTTGAATTCCATGCGACCTTTTCTGAGCTTGACGAAGGACTGGACATCATGCACCTGTCCATCCAGCGCCTGCGCAAAGCGGTCGGCCGCGGAGACGACGACGGGCCGCTGCTTCTGTTCGAGACCGCACTCGGCGAGATCGGAGGCAACGTCCTCACGCACGGCAATCCACCGGGAGTCGAGCGTCCGATCGAGTACGAGCTCCGATTCGACCGCGGAGTCGTGGTGGCATCGCTCAGCGACTCAGGTTTACCCGCCCATGACCACCTCTCCCGCGACATGCCCGATCACGAAAGCGAATCCGGCCGGGGCCTGGCCATCGCGCGATCGCTGCTCGACGACCTCGGATATGAACGCGACGGCGACGTCAACCGGTGGCGGCTGGTGAAGCGCCTGTGAGCGATAGCAGCGGACGGGACGGCGAACCGATGGACCCGGGTCGAGTGCTCATCCACGACTTTCGCAACCTGCTCGCCGTGATCGTGAACTACAGCGACCTGATCGCCGACGAGACCGGCGACCCCGAAGCGGTGAAAGCCGACATCAAAGAGATCAAGGCCGCGGCCGAGAAAGCGATCGCGATGACCGAAAAGCTGCCTCGGCCGGGGAAGCAGCCTGCATGACCGTTGTGAGAAAGCCCGGCGCCGACCATCCGCGTTCCGCCCTGACGCATAGGGACATCGCGCTCGTGATCGACGACGACGAGCAGGTCCTGCGCCTCGTCAAGCGGGTCCTCGAGCGAGCGGGCTTTGAGTGCGTGACCGTCAGCGAGGGATCCAGCGCGCACGACGCGGCCGTCGAGTGGCGCCCCGACATCATCCTGCTCGACCTGATGCTCGGCGACACGACCGGCGACCAGATCATGGCGGAGCTCCGTGAGGACTTTCGAACCCGTTTGATCCCTGTCGTCTTCCTCACCGTGCGTGATTCGCTGAAAGACAAGGTCGAGCACCTCCTCTCGGGCGCCGACGATTACGTGACCAAGCCGTTCGTGCCCGAGGAGCTCGTGGCGAGACTGCGTGCGGTGATGTCGCGATCGACGACCACGCGTGGGCTGAGCCCGCTCACCGGGATGAGCGGCAACAGCGACATACTTCGCGAGATCACGAGGCGGCTGGCACAGCACGAGCGCTTCGCGGTCCTGTACCCGGACATCGATTCCTTCAAGAGCTACAACGACAACTACGGCTTCCTTCGTGGTGACGACGTCATCAAGACGCTGGCCACGATCATCCTCGAGGTCCTCGAGGAGAACCACTCGTCCCACCACTTCGCCGGACACGTCGGCGGCGATGACTTCGTGATCCTGACCGAACCGAGCATGGCCGAGGCGATCGCAACCGAGATCACGCAGCGTTTCGATGCCGCGATCCCGGCGCTCTACGACCCGGTCGATCGGGAGCGCGGCTGGATCGAGTCAGAAGAGCGCAACGGGAGCATGTTGCGCACGCCGATGGTCTCGGTGTCGATCGGGATCGTGATCGCGGAGCCCGGCAGCTACGGAAGCGCCGCCGCGGTTGCGGCTCGCGCCTCCGAGGTGAAGGGCGTGGCCAAGCGCATGCCGGGGTCGAAGTGGGTGCTCGACCGGCGCCGCCCGCCGGAGAGATTCAGCTGATGAGCGACATCACGATCGCCACGCACCCCGGGCCACCCGAAGAGATGGGGCGGCGGCAGCCCCGGATCAGGGTTGTCGTGCACCGGCTCGACGGCGGCCTCGAGGAGGGAGAGTCCGATGCGCGCTCGATCACGGCGGAGGGGTTTCCGATTTACTCCGGCGGCGATGCGCAGCGCCCGCGGCTCGTGCCTACGCGCGACATCAAGTACGTCGTCTTCGGTTCGGTTGACGACCCGAACCTGGAGCCCGACCCCGGCGACAAGAGCACGGCGCGCAAAGCCATCCTTCGCTTCCGTGACGGCGAGTGGCTCTCCGCCTACATCGAGCAGGGCGTGCCGCAGGACGGCGAAGGGATCCCGCTCAAGATCCGGCTGACCGAGCTCCAGCGCGTGATCCCCGCGGTCGCGGCATCGCCTTCGCTGCTCGAGATGCAGTTCGTCGACATGTGGAACGCAACACCGCCCGGAAGTGCGACGCCACGTCGCAGGCGATCCGACATCCTCGAGTCGGCGGCGAGCCAGGGCCGCGACCTCAACAAGCTGGCCAACGATTTCCGTGACCGCCTGGCGCTCATCCGCGACGTAGGCCTGACCACGGGCGACACGCTGGCCTTCTCGCGCGCGGTGCGAACTCACCTCGACCGCTTCCTGCTCGAAGACGGGATCACGCTCAACTCGCAGGAGAAGTCGGCCCTCGCCGACATCATCCTGCGCGCCGCGGTCGGGTACGGACCCCTCGACAGCCTCCTGCACGACCGCTCGGTGAGCGAGATCATGGTCAACGGCCCCGACCAGATCTTCATCGAGCGGCGCGGCGTGTTGACCAAGGCCGAGATCCGCTTCGAGGACGAAAACCAGCTCCTGGAGACGATCCGCCGCATGGTCGCCACGACCGGACGCCACATCGACGGGCTGAACCCGATGGTCGATGCCCGGCTGCCCGACGGAAGCCGCGTGAACGCGATCATCCGGCCGGCCGCGATTCATGGTCCCGCGCTGACGATCCGAAAGTTCAAGGACGCGGTCCTCGGCATGGAGGACCTGAAGCACGAGGGCAGCCTCAGCCCCGCGATGGCCGAGTTCCTCCAGGCCGCCGTGCTCGGACGCATGAACATCGTGGTCTCGGGCGGCACGGGATCCGGCAAGACGACGACGCTCAACGTGATCGCGCGCTTCATCCCGCACAACCAGCGCGTGATCACCATCGAGGACGCGGCCGAGCTTCAGATCGACCACCCGCACGTGATCGCGCTTGAGCATCGCCCACCGAACGTCGAAGGCAAGGGAGAGCTGACGATCCGCCAGCTGCTGCGCAACAGCCTGCGAATGCGACCCGACCGCATCCTGGTCGGTGAGGTCCGCGGCGCCGAGGCGCTAGACATGCTGCAGGCGATGAACACCGGACACGACGGTTCGATGTCGACCATTCACTCGAACTCAGCGCGCGATGCGCTGTCCCGCCTCGAGACGATGGTGATGATGGCCTCGATCGACATCCCGTTCGAGGCCGTTCGAGCGCAGATCGCGTCTGCGGTCAACCTGATCGTGCACCAGGCCCGCATGCCGGATGGCAGGCGCAAGGTCGCGCAGATCGCCGAGGTGGTGGGCTACGACTCGAACGGCGCGATCCTGCGCGACATCTTCCTGCTGGGTATGGGCCCCGACCTGAGGCTGGAGTACAACGCCACGGGCTATGTCCCCACCGCGCTGGACAAGGCTGCGTTCTACGGCGTGCAGGTCAACCAGGAGCTGTTCGACCCCGCGAAGTCACGGTTCGTCCCGGCGGGGTCCGACAGCATGATGCCCGTGGTCAAGGACCCGCTCATCTCGGGTCAGTCCAAGCCCGACGTCGTGCGCCAGGTGGTGGTCGTCCCGTTCAGCTCCGACCGACCGTTGGCGGCCACCTCTGTGTCCCAGTCCGCCCCCGCTCCGCCCGCTGCTCAGACACCCGAGATGCAGGAGGAGATGCGCAAGCTCATCGATGCCGCACGGGCGGCAGTCGCCGACCTCCAGGCCGCGGCCCCGCCGGTCCTTGTCGATGCACCACTTCTGGCCGCGCCCTCGGCAGGACCTACGCCAGTCGCGCCGGTCGTTTACCCGGCAGCTTCTGCGCCGCCGCCGGCCGGCCTGCCGGCGCCACCCGCATACTTTCCGCCCCCCGCTTACACCCTGCCGCCCGACCTTCACGTCGGCCAGGCGCTGGAAGCCGCCACCGCGATGGCGCGCGCGACCACGGCGCTGGGACAGCTGGCCGCAGCTTCGTCCGGCTTCAGCGGCATGTTGCCGACAGTCCGCCCGACTGAGGGGACGCCCACCGTCACCGGCGCGTCGCGGCGTATCGAGGCCGTGATCGAGACGATCATCACCCGCCGCGGGCTCAGCCTTCGCCTTGCCCCCGCGCTGACCCAGGCGTTCGAGGGTGCGGAGCTCAAGGCCAGCGATTACGCCCACGAAAGCAAGATCAGCAAGGATTCCGCCGGCCGCGAGCTCCGCCTGGCCACCGAGTCAGGGCTGCTGCAGACGGTGCGCTACCCGCAGGGTGAAGCAGGCTTCCGTGCCTCGCAGGGACTTCTGCGCGAGATCGCCGAGGGACTCGGTCAGCCGATCAACGCCGCCGCGCCGCTCACCGCGGAGACGATCATCGGCAGCCTCGCGGTCGGCCAGACCGAGGGCACGGTCACGATCATGTTCACGGACGTCGAGGAGTCGACGCGCCTCCTGTCCACCCGGGGCTTCACCGCCTCGCACGAGATCATGAAGTCGTACGAGACGATCATCGAGGACAAGGTCGCCCAGCACGCGGGCCGGAGGATCAAGGGCCTCGGCGACGGCTTCATGATCAGCTTCGGCTCCGCCAGGCACGGCGTCGAGTGCGCGCTGGACATCCAGCAGGCGATCGGCGACTACAGCAAGCTCAATCCGGAACGGAAGCTTCGCATCCGCATCGGCCTCAACACCGGCGAGGTGGTCGAGGAAGGCGGTGACATCTTCGGTGCGGCGGTCAACGTCGCGGCGCGCGTCGCCGGCAAGGCCAAGGGCGGAGAGATTCTCGTTTCCGAGATCGTGCGCCAGCTGGTCGGACCCGTGTCCGAGATGAAGTTCGATTTCCGGGGCCGCTACAAGCTGAAGGGATTTCCGGACCGGTGGCGTCTCCACCAGGTCACGCCGGGTGAAGTCAAAGAGGTGCCCCGCTTGCTCAGTTCGGCAGACGGGTTTGTGAACCGCGAGCAGGAGCGCCTCGACCTCCGCATGATCATGGACCGCGCGGCCGGCGGTACCGGCTCGGTGGTGTTCATCACGGGCGCACCGGGCGTTGGCGCCTCGAGACTGGCTACGGAAGTAGCCGCCGAATCAGTCGCCAGGGGCTGGCTCGTCCTGAGCGGGCGCTGCCTTGAAAACAACACGGAGCCCTATGCGCCGATCCGCGAGGTGCTCGCAGCCGGGGTCGCGGCATCGACGGCCAGGTCCCTGCAGGAAGCCGCCGGCCACCACGGCCAACTGCTTGCCGCCCTGGCGCCCAGCCTTCGACACAAGGTGCGCGGCATGGCAGCCGGACATGAGATCGCTGCGGACAAGGTGCGTGAGCAGCTTTTCAAGTCCGTCCACGGCCTCCTGACCGGGGTGCAGGGCAACAAGCCGCTCTTGATCGTTCTCGACGACCTGCAGTGGGCCGATGAAGCCACCGTGTTGCTGCTGCGCGATCTCGCCGAACGCGTCAACAGCAGCCGGATGGTGGTCGTCGGGACGTACTGGGACACCGAGCTCGATTCTGGACGACCCTTCTCCACTCTTCTCTCGCGGTTGCTCCGCCGCCGCCGGGCGCAGCGAATCTCTCTCGGCCGGCTGACAGACCACGACGTGGAACGGATCGTCGCGGGCATGTCGGAGACCCCGCTCACGCCGGTGCAGCTGCTCGGCATCCAGGCGGCCACCGAAGGCAACCCGCTGTTTGTCGAGCACTCGCTCCTTTATCTGGACGAGTCCGAGAGCATGCTCGGCGGCGCCCAGCGCAGCCAGGCGAGCTATACCGAGGAGGACCTCGAGCTTGCCCAGAGCGTGCGGGGGCTGATCGGCCGGCGCATACGGCGCCTCAGCGAACCGGCACAGCGCATGCTCGTCGCTGCCGCTGTCATCGGACGTGACTTCGACATCCCGCTGCTGGAAGCATTCGGTGAGCTTTCGGGTCACGAGCTGCGCGACGCGCTGGACGAAGCAACACGCGGCCACTTCCTAGTGTCGGCCGGCACCCAGACATATCGATTCGCGCACGACCTGGTGCGCCAGCGAGTGATCGCAGCGTTACCCCTCCCTCGCCTGCAGGCCTATCACCTTGCGGTCGCGGACACCCTCGAGCGCGTCTACGGAAAGGCATCGCAGGATCACGCGCGGGAGATCGGCTATCACCTCTACCAGGCGGGCATGGCCGCGGACCCGGTCCGCACCGCGACATTCCTTGGCCAGGCCGCGCACAATGCGCTGACCATCGGCGCCTTTGAAGAGGTGTTGAGGCTGGTCGATTCGACCGTCCAGGTGCTGCCACCAGACAGGACGCGCGAGCGCGCCGAGGCTCTGTCCAGCCGTGCGCAGGCGTTGTGGGGCCTGGGCAAGATCGAGGACGCGAAGGCGGCGTGGAAAGGAGCGATCCAGCGCTACGAAGAGCTCGGTGAGGCCAAGGCGGCCACCGCGCTCCACCACCGCATCGCGCACCTGGAGAGCCGTGACGGTTCGAGCGATACCAACGGCGCCGGCCCCGCCGACATCGGCGCGCCGGCCGAGGTGGAGATCTCTAGCTAGTCAAGCGGCTCGCCGGCGGCACCGGCGCGTAGGCCCAGTTGAAGGCGATGCTGGGCAGAGTGCCGCTGAAGCCAATCCGATTCGCGATCACACCTCCGGAGCCGGCCTCGAACACGTATGGCGACGTGATGTTGATGGTCGCGGATGGAGCATAGACGAGGCCAATGTAGGCGCTGTTGCCCGCCGCGCCGAGCGCGTGGACGCACACGTTGGACTGCGCCGTGTAGACACCCACCCAGTTGTACTGCTCCCCACTGAAGACGTATGTATCGCCGCCGTTGCCGTTGGCAAGGCAGGCGCCCGCCGGGAAGTTGAGCTCGACGGCGCCTGGAGTGATGGGCCCTGGGCAGCTGATGTAGGCGCCCACGACCGATTTGCAGTTGTTCTCGTTGGCGCGGTCGCCGGCCGCCCCCGACGCCATCGGCGGGTTCTGATTCGGCAGGCCGGTTGCCCATGGAGCGGTCTCCGGATCGGGCGGGTAAGCGCCGGATGTGCCCGGCCCCGCGAGAGCGTTGGGCGCAAACGGGGGTGCGAGTTGAGGGGTCAGGTCCATCGACTCATTGCCGAGCGAGCACCCACTGCCCGTGAACAAGGGACAGGGGCTGGTGTTGGTGTTCGTGACCGGACCGGTGACGGCGAGCGTGGCTGCAAGTCCGAACGGCCCGCCGCAGCCGCTGCCGGGCAGGGCCGCGTAGATGTTGTAAGCCGTTGCACCAGGAACATTGCTGATCGCGATCGTCACATTGTCGAAGTGGTTGTTCAAGTTGATCTGCCTGCACATCGAGGGCGCGCTTTCACGCTGGTAGTTGACCCCGCCGAAGGTGTCGGACCGAGTTGACGTCACAACGAATGCCCATGGCCCCGTGGGGATGTCGCGCAGCCCGGTCACCTTGGTGAGCTGGAACGAGCCGGCACAGTTCACGCCACCGGTGTTCCAGAACTGGTTCGCGGCCGGTAGGCTGACGTTGGAGACGTTTGGCTCATCCGGCGGCTTCAGCTCGTTGCTGACGAAGTCAGCGGCGTTGGTCAAGCCGGCCTGAAATGTGTAGACGCCGCCGGCCAGGAACCAGCAGTGGTCCCCACTCAAGACCAGAGGGGGGGCGTAGATGCCTGGCTGAATGACGACCTGGCTCGGCAAACCCTGACCGCTGCCGAGGTTGCCCGGCGCGGGATACTGCGGGTCGGGAAGGCGGAAGCCCGCGCGGGTGGCGCCGGCGAAATCGGGATAGGAGCACGGCGTCGAGGCCCCGCTCGGATAGCACGCAGTCGTCACCGAACCGGGGACCGTCGATTGGCATCGTGCGTAGATGTCACCGGCCACCCGAAGTCCGCCGGTCGAGATGGAGATGGTCCCGTTCGCCACGATGTCGCCGGTGATGCCTAGGGTGCCGAAGCCTCCGATCGTGATGGCACTCCCGCTCGCACCGCCGCAGCCGCCCTGGTCGAGCGCCGCCACGGTCGGCATGTACAGGAGGTTGTTGACGTTGCCGGTCGCCGACGCGGCCAGGTTCGGACTTGCGCCGTTGGTGAGGATGCGCGCGAACTGCAGCTGAAGCGATCGGTTCGCGCTGATCACGAACTGGCTGCCCTGCGGTCCCAGACCGGACACGACCTGCCTGAGGACCGTGCCGTCCGAGTACGTGCATGTGACCGTCAGGGGCGACGCGCCCGGGGGTCCGTATGCCGGCGAGCACGCCGGGGCTGCGTAGAGGCGGAGGTTCGCGCCGAAGATGGTCGTCGCGGACTGCTCGGCTGACGCGTAGCTGCCCGTCTGCTGGAGCTTGTCGGCCGCCGCAAGGCCGGCCGCATCGACCGCCGCCTGTAGGTCCCGCTTGAGCGCGTAGGCGCGTGACCCGTCGATGGCGATCGCGGACATTCCGATCAGGACCGTGAGCATCAGCGCGATGAGCACGATCGCCTGGCCGGACTGGCGCCGGACCTTCATGCTCAGTATTCCGTCCTGAACACGGCCGCGGCCGAGATCACGATGTGGTCCGAGGTCGCCTGGGCGACGATCGGCGTGATCAGCACGAGGTTGAGCCGAAGCGTGATCTGCAGCTGATCGTTGCCGGACGCGGGATTGATGGCGCTGCAGGAGCCGCTGGCGATTGCCGAGTACTCCCCGCCCGGCGCATTGGGCGGCGGCGTGGTCTCGATCGTGGCCGGCGGGCTGGGCTCGGTGATGTACAGCCACGCCGAGTTCTCGGGTGGTGTCGCGGACGTGACCGGGCCCTGTGGGCACGGAGTGCTCACGGGCGTGCCGAGCATCTGGCCGCTGACCGCGGTCAGGACGTCTGCGTTGGTGGGCAGCTGGTTGGATGCGCGGACGGCGGCCCTGGCGCCCTCGCGCGCCGCATGGTTCAGGGTGTCGTAGTAGAAGACGGCGCGGCCGATGTCGATCACGCCGAACAGCAGCAGAAGAAGGACGGGCGACACCAGGGCGAACTCGATCAGGGCTTGAGACCGCTGCCCTTGGTGACTCAAGCGGGCCCTCAACTCCCCTGCACCGCCATGTGCACGTTGGTGGCGACCTGGAAGACGCCGAACTGGGAGCGGACGATCGGTGTCAGCGGGCCGTACGTGTAGAGCACGATCACGTTGATGTCGAGCTGCCCGAGATTGGTGGCGGGGCTGGTGTAGTCGAGACCGGGCGTGTTGTTGTAGCAGATGTAGAGCCAGGGCTGGTTGGCCGTCGACGGGTACGCCGCCGACGCGTATGGCGGGTTGTGGAGGGTGTTGCCGTCGGCCGAGTTTGGGCAGGTCGTCGCCGGATTCTTCAGAACCGACGCCGGTAGCGAGATGGAAGCGAGCTCGGCGTCGACGGCCGCCTTGATCGGCGTGTCGTACAGGTACGGATGCGACAGGTTGGGCGCGTCATACCAGGCGCCGTGTCGCGCCCCCTCGCGGGCGGCGTTGGAAAGGGCCTCGGAAACGTAGATCGAGCGGCCGATGTCGACCAGCCCGCCGACCAGCAAAAGCAGCACCACGGAGGACACCGCGAACTCCACGAGGGACTGTCCGCGCTGGCTGGAAAGTGGCGGTTTGAGTATCACGTTAGGGGGGCTCTGCAACGGGATATCTTGCCTATGATGGGTCGGCCTTGCGGACGTTTAGCGCAATTACCGCCCGCCGACCATTCACCCTCCTTGGCGTCTTGCTCGCCGTTCTGGTCATCGTCGCGTTCGTCCTCGTGGCTCTCAACGCAAGCCAGGCCGGGGCGAGTCCCCAGCAGACGGTAGTGGTGGCGAGCAAGGACCTGACGCCCAGGATTCCGATCTCGGCCGACGCGCTAACGACCCGGACTATCCCGGTGCCGGCCAGCTATCCGAAGGTTTACTTCGACCGAGTCGTGGACGTTCAGGGCATGATCCCCCTCGTCACGATCACGTCCGGCCAGGCGGTGTCCTCCAACGACGTGGCCAAGCCCACCCTGGCGCTGGGCGCCCAGTCGGAATACCTCCCAATCCCCAAGGGATACGTCGCGCTGACCATCCCCACCAGTGAGCAGCAGGGCGTGGCGGACTTCATCCAGCCGGGCGACTACATCTCGGTGATCGCGACGGTGTCGGCCGGCGGCAAGGTGGCGTCGAAGACCGTCTTCACCCAACTCCACGTGATCAAGGTCGGCCTCCAGAGCGCCACCGTGACCTCCAGCGCGACGAGCCTCACGGTCGTCGTGACTCAGTGCCAGGCCGAGATCATCACCTGGTTCCTGGCGTACGCGGCGCTCAAATACACGCTCGAGTCGTACAAGGACTACCAGCCGGGCGAGCAGGCCCCCGATCCGAAGTGTCCGAGCGTCGGCGACGCCAAAGGCGTAACGCTCCAGGTCATCCAGGCCAACTACCCCGGCCTGTTCTAGATGAATCTCCCGCCAGAGACGATCGTTGCCGTTCCTATGGCGGCCGCGATCTTTGTCTTCTTCTGGGCCCTCGACAAGGTGCGCAAGGAGCGCCTCTTGCCCGCCACGTCGCCGAGGCCTGACCGGGCCACGCCGCGTGAGCTGGTCGACCGGCTGTTGAAACCGGCGGCCGAAAACCTGAGCCAGCGCCGCAAGGTGCAGGGCAGGCCGACGCTGAGCGAAGACCTCGCGCGCGCCGGCCTGAACATCAGCGCGCCCGAGTACCTGCTGATTCGGATCGGCGCGGTCGGCCTCGGCGCTCTGATAGGGCTGTTTCGTTTCGGCTTTTCCCTCGGGCCGATCATTCTCGGCGCGGTCGGCTTCGCGGTACCACCGCTGGTCGTGGCGTACCTGCAGCGGCGGCGCCAGAACCAGTTCAACGACCAGCTCACGAGCATGCTGCAGCTCCTGTCCAACTCTCTCAAGACCGGCTACGCGATCGACCGCGCGCTCGAGACGGTGGCTGCGAAATCGCAACCTCCCGTCTCGACGGAGTTCGAGCGCGTGACCACCGAGATCACGCTCGGCACCTCGGTCGAAGATGCGCTCAGCTCGCTGCTGCTTCGCATCAACAGCCCGGACCTCGAGTTCATCGTGACGGCGATCCTGCTCCACATTCGAGTCGGAGGCAACCTTGCTGAGGTCCTCGACAACATCTCCGACACGCTGCGCGACCGGCTGCAGACCAAGCGCGACATGAGCGTGTTGACGGCCCAGTCGCGGGCGTCGGCGAGCATCATCACCGGACTGCCCATACTCCTGGCCCTGGGTCTTTACGTCTTCGTGCCCGGGTATTACGCGCCGATGACTAGCAGCGTCGTGGGGCTTGTGATGCTCGGCTTTGCCGGGTTCATGGTCCTGATCGGCAACCTGCTCATCCAGCGGATGACCTCGCTCGAGCCATAGCGGTGCTGCAACTTGCGATCGCAGCCGGCGTGATCTGCGGCGTCATCGTCTTCGCGTATTTCATCGCCATCGACCAGTTCCGCGCGGCCGCGGCCAACGGAGGCCATGTTGCGGCTGCGCCGCGCCCCACGTTCGTGAAGCAGCTTGAGACGATGCTCCGGCCTGTCTCGCGCATGCCCGCGCGCACCGCGATCCAGGTGCGCCAGAAGCTGAGCCAGGCGGGAAATCCGGGCGGTCTCACGCCCGCCGGCTTCCAGTCGGTGCGCTACAGCGTCGCCGCGATCATGGCCGTGGCCGGGCTTGCCGTCGGGCTGGTCGTGCCGGTCGGCATGCCCACACTGCTCGCCGCGGCGGTCTCGGGGCTGATCTTCGCCGTCATCGGCTTCATGACGCCGGGGCTCTGGATCGAGCAGCGAATCGCCCAGCGGCGCCGTGAGATCCAGCGCTCGCTGGCCGAAGCGACCGACCTGCTCACCCTGGTGGTTGAGTCTGGGATGAGTCTTGACGAGGGCTTGCTGAGCATCACCGAGCGTTTCCACAACGCCTTGGGGGACGAGATCGGCAAGGTGCTGCGCGAGATCCGCCTCGGACGGCCTCGGATGGCGGCGCTCGAACACATGGCCGACATGGCGGGCGTGCCGGACCTGCACCACCTCGTAGAGTCGATCGTGCAGTCGGACCAGATGGGCGTGCCGATCGCCCGCCTGCTTCGCGTCCAGGCGACCGAGATGCGGCGCCGGCAGAGGCAGGGCGCGCAGGAACGCGCCGCCCAGGCGTCATCCCGCATGGTATTCCCGATGGTCGGCTGCATATTTCCTGTGCTCTGGGTCGTCCTGCTCGGACCGGCCATCATCCAACTGTTGAAGTCGCTTCGATGAGCACGAACAACCGCGGGCCTCGCACCCACCACCAGTCGTTCAGCGATCTCGACAAGCCCCTGTACACGATCAGCGTCGCGGCCGAGATTCTCGAGACGCACCCTCGAACGCTGATGCTGTACGAGGACGCCCAGCTGATCGAGCCGCATCGCACGAGCACCAATCGGCGTCGCTACTCGCCACGAGACATCAGCAAGGTCCAGGTGATCCAACACCTGACGCGCGAGAAAGGCGTGACCCTGGCGGGTGTACGGCACATCCTCAGCCTGTTCGACGTGATGAAGAAGCACCGCGTCGAGCCGCCAGCCGACCTGAGGGAGGTCTACGACCGGTACGCAGCCCTGATCTAGGAGGCAGCCGCCCTCTTTCTTCGTTTCGCCGCCGGGGCCCACAAACTTTCCAGGTCGTAGTACGACCGCTCCCCCGGCAGGAACACGTGGGCGAGCACGGAATCGAAATCGAGCAGGATCCAGCCAGCGTCTCCATACCCGTCGACCGCGAGCGGTCTGCGGTCCCTCGACTTCGCCGCCTCCATCATCGCGTCGGCGATGGCGCGGACCTGGCGGTCGGTCTCCCCTTCGCAGATCACAAAGTAATCGGCCACCGAGGTCTGGTCGCGGACGTCGAGCACGACCGGGTCCCACGCCTTCTTCTCCGCGGCCGCGCTACGCAGCAAGCGTGCCAGCTGCAAGGGCGTGAGTCGCCTGGTCCGTTCAGCCGCCAACGTGACGATTATCCCCATACAGGCCGTGCCGGGCGATATACGCGGCGACCGCCTCGGGCAGCAGCGTCGTGACTCGATTTCCGCTTGCGATCGCACGGCGCAGCGCGCTTCCGGAGATGTCCGGCGTCGGGCGCTCGCATACGATGTCGCTCGTCCCGGTCAATGGTCCGGTGCCCGGACGCGTCACGACAACCATCGACGCAAGCCGCCGAATCTCATTGGGCTCGTTCCAGCTAGAGAACAGCTTCGCCGCGTCCCAACCGAGAATCAGGAAGAGCTCGTCGTTGGGATAACGACTCTTCAGCTCTCTCAGCGTGTCGACCGTGTACGAAACCCCGCCCCGTTTCACCTCCACGTCCGAGACCTCGAACTTCTTGTTGCCGTCGATGGCCAGGCGGCACATCTCGAGGCGCTGGTCGGCGTTCGCGGCCGCTTCGTGGCGGTGCGGTGGCATTCCGGACGGGATGAAGATCACGCGGTCCAGCCGCGCGCAGTCGATCGCCGCTTCCGCGGCCGCCAGGTGGCCAAGGTGGATCGGGTCGAAGGTGCCGCCCAGGATTCCAATCCTCATGGCTGGTACTCGAACTCCACTCCGGCGATCCTGACCGTGTCGCCCGGCTTTACCCCCGCCGCCTCTAGCGCGGCGTTGACGCCGATGCGGTCCAGCTCGGACTGGAACCTGGCGAGCGCGCCCTCGGAGTCGAGATCGGTCCGCTCGACAAGTCGTTCGACGCGCTCACCGCGCACAGAGAACCCGAATGGCTTGGGCTCGACGACGAGCTCGTCGCGCCTGCGCTCGGGGAGCCTGGTCACGGTGGCAGCGACGGGCGCTCGTGGCGGCGGCGCGATGGAGACGAGAACAGAGACTGCCTGCAGGAGCCGCGGCAAACCTTCACCCGTCAACGCCGACACGAAAAGCACGCCGGCACGCCGCGTCCGCGCGCGCAGCTTTCGGGCAGGTTCGAGGTCGACCTTGTTGACCGCCACGATGTTCGGCCGCTCGGCGAGCTCCGATGAGAACTGCGCGACCTCCGCACGCACCGTCTCGAGGGCCTTCCAGGGATCCGTCGCGGACCCGTCGAGCACGTAGACGAGCGCCTTGGTCCGCTCGACATGCCGCAGGAATCGCTGTCCAAGACCGGCGCCCCTCGCAGCGCCCTCGATCAGTCCAGGTATGTCCGCCAGGACGATGCGTCCCGCGTCGTTCTGAGCCACGCCGAGCTCAGGATCGAGAGTGGTGAACGGGTAGTCGGCCACTTTTGGCCTGGCGGCGGTGAGCGCCCGCAGGAGCGACGACTTTCCCGCGTTCGGCGGACCCACGAGGCCTACGTCGGCGATCAGCTTGAGGTCGAGTGTGATCGTGCTTTCGTCGCCCTTGAGTCCCGGTTCCGCGTAGTCGGGGGCGCGGCGCCTCGAGCTCTTGAAGTGCACGTTGCCGCGGCCGCCCGCGCCGCCTCGAGCCACCACCGCGCGCGCGCCGGGCCGGTCGAGGTCGGCGATCAGTTCGCCGTCCTCGGCGAGCGCGATCGTTCCCACCGGCACCTTCAGCTCGACGTCGGCGCCGGTGCGCCCGGTCTTGCGACCTCCCGCGCCGTCGGCTCCGGACTCGGCCGGCCAGCGCGTGCGACGCCGGTACAGCGCGAGGTCGCTGACGTTGTTGGACGCGACCAGGGTTACCGAGCCGCCGCGCCCGCCGTCGCCGCCGTCCGGCCCACCGCGCGGGACGAACGGTTCACGTCGGAAAGAAGCCGAGCCTTTTCCGCCATGACCGCCGCGCACGACGATGCGGGCGGAGTCGATGAAGTGTGGTCGGTCAGGCGTTCTCTTTGACGCTGACGCGGCGCCGGTCCTTGCCCACCCTTTCGTAGTGGACGTGGCCCGCGACGGTCGCGAACAGGGTGTCGTCGCGGCCTACGCCGACGCCGCTTCCGGGCGCGATCTTCGTGCCGCGCTGGCGGACCAGGATCGTTCCGGCGTTGACGAGCTGTCCGCCGTAGATCTTCACCCCGAGCATCTGCGGGTTCGAGTCGCGGCCGTTGCGCGACGAACCGCCGCCCTTCTTGTGTGCCAACTACTCAGTCTCCCTCTTGCTCCGCCGGCGCGTGGTCTTCTTGGGCGCCTCGGGTGCCTCTTCGGTTTCCGGTTTCGCGGCCTCCGCTTTCGCAGCCGCCTTTTCCTTCGGCGCCGCCTTGGCCCGGCCGCCGCGCCTGCCCTTCGGCTTCGCGTCTTCCTCTTCTTTCTCTTCCGTCTCGAGCCCGACGCCGCCGACCGCGATGATCTCGAGGGCGGTCAGGTGGGCACGACCTCCGTGGTGCACCCGCACACGCTTCTTGGACTTGTAGCGGATGCTCTCGATGCGCGGCCCGCGGCGGTGCACGATCACCCTGGCGTCGACTTCGATGCCGTCAGCCTGCGCTCCGACCTTCGTCTCCTTGCCGTCGCTGAACAGCAGCACGCGACCGACCTTCACCGACGATCCCGGTTCGGCCGCGAGGCGGTCGACCAGGATGCGGTCCCCGGGTGTCACGCGGTACTGCTTTCCGCCGCTGACGACGACGGCAGACGGAGAACTATCAGGCTTGGGCACGGCGAAAGATTGTACCAAGGGGCTGGAGCGGCCTGTCTTCGAGCACCAAGTCCGTGCTACACGCGCCTACCCGACTCATTGATCGCTAGCGCACGAGGATGGACGTGAGCACGACGATCGCAAGAACCAGCGCGGCGAACGGTGGAACCACTTTGGTGTATGTGCCGCGCACTACATCAGGGCCGCGCCGCTGCACGACGATCCCCGCGACAACCACCAACGCCGCGACGAGAGATGTCGCACCGAAAAATCGCAGCAGCCCCGCGGGATCGTCCGCCGGCGGCGGGACGAAGAGCGTCGTGAACAGGCCGCAGTAGGCAAACCAGGTGAGGATCCGTCGCCCGTCGATCCTCGGCTTGCCGCGCCTTTCACCCACTGGTCCAAACGGCCAGAGACGCAAGAGCGCAGGCAGGCAGAGCAGGTAGAGAAACGCGCACGCGACCTTCACCGGCAGCACCGCGGTCAGCAGCGCGTTGCCGAGCACCTGAGGGCGCAGGCTCTCGAGATGCACGGCGGGACCCAGCACCGCGAGCAGCCAGCAGAGCTGGATCACCAGGAACAGCCCGGGCGCCGAGGCGAACTCCACCGTCAACGCAAGCTCGGCCCATGCGGTCAAAGACAGCGCGACCGCGGCAAGCACGACGCTTCGTTCGTCGCCCGGCACCAGGTTGAACGGAGCGGCGAGCTGCACCGCGGCAACGACCGAGCACAGGGCGATCGTGCCGAGGACCGGGCTCGGCCGCCGGCGCCGAAGCTCGAGCCGCTCCCATTCGCGAGCGCTCAGCCGAATCCACGCAACCTCGACCAGCGCCCCGAACACGACCATCGTCAGCAGGCCTGGATAGAGGAGCAGCGCGATCGAATGGGTGGCGATGCCCGAAAGGATCTGAATCAAAGCCGCGCCGCCTGGAGCAGGGGTAGCGGATACAGGCCGACGACGACGTTGATGGCGAGGACGATCGCCACCCCGACAGCCTGGCGGCCGCGCGGGACGCCAAGGCTGCGGCCGAGCCGGAGCGAGCCCGGCAGCCAGAGCAGCATGCCCAGCCCAAGCACGAGGGCAAGGGGCCAGAACAGCTGGGTGGCGCCGCGGAGCAGCAGCACCCGAGCTGCAAAACCCGCGAATGGGGCCGATCCGGCCAGCGCCGCGGCCACTACGAGGTTGATCGGCCGATCGGTCGCGATCCTCTCGCGCAGCGCCCGGCGCGAGGCCATGTAGAGGGGAAGGCGGCCGAGAAGGATGCCGAACAGCACGAGGAGTGCGGCGCGCCGGCCGTCACCCACGGTCAGGCCGAGCCCGCAAAGCGCAAGACCCCAGTCGGCGACGAACGAGTAGCGCCACGCCGCGACACCGTTTTCCGTCCACAAAGACGCGACGGTACCCCAGGCCATGTTCAGCAGGCCGATGCCGATCAGCAGCGTGCCGAAAGCGCCTCCCGCGTCCGGCCCGAGCAGGCCCTGGGCCTGGGCGACGATGACCGCAGCAAGCACCGGCCCGACGAACGCAAGCCACGCGACGGGAGACGAGGTCACCGGGTCCTCGGGGTCGAACGGCTGGATGTAGGGCAACAGGCCGATGGCGGCGGCAAGGCCGGCGACAAGGCCTACGGCGGCAAACCGTCCGACCGCGTCCGGCACCTCGACGCGAGCCAGGACCAGCGCCAGCGCCAGCATCGCGACCGCCAGCACCGGCGCCCTGAGACGGACGGCAAACGGCCGGTTGCCGGCCACCGCCGCCTGCAGCACGCCCAACGCGAGGAGCACCAGCAGGACCAGCTCGAAGGTCGGTGCTGCGGCGATCGCGACGGTGCCCACCAGGCCGGCACCTCCCCGCACGGCCAGCGTCCGGCGCGACGCGGTCGCCGGAGCGACGACGAGCACCAGCACCAAGGCCACGGCGGCGAACGCGATGATCTCGATCGCTTCAGGCGGCACGGGCGACCCTGACGGGAACCCAGCAGGCGCCGGCGGCGACCGCTCCCGCAGCCACATATGGCCATGCCCCCAAAGGCGCATCGCCGAGGCCTGCGGCAGCGCCGATCGCCAGTGCGAGCAGGACGACGGAGGTCAGCAGGGCCGGCGCATCGGCCCCCAAAAGAACGCGAGCGCCGGCAAGCCCGGTGACGGTCAGGACCGCGAAGCGGAGTGGAGCGCCCTCTCCGGCGGTCACCGAGAAAGCGATCCACAACGCGAGCACTCCCACCGCGACGCATAGCACGAACCTCGGGGTCGAGCCCGGCGGCATGATCTGCCAGCCCGCCGGGCCCGAGCTGACGCACCTGGCCGCAGCGAGCAGCCCGCCGAGCGCTATGGCGGCCGCCTCGAGCGGGCCCGCATCCTGGAGCACCAACACCGCGAGCCCCAGGGTCGCGATCGCAACGCCCAGGGCGAGACCGCGGCGCCCGTCGGCGAGGACGACCATCGACGCGCCGAGCCAGGCGACAAACCCGGCTGCAACCTCGATCACCTATCTGGTCACGGCGAAGCCGAGTGCGACCAGCGCGGCGAGCCACAGCACCGGGCTGCCACCCGCGGCGGCGGCTTCGAGCTCCCGGATGTTGAAGATCGACCGGTACTGCTCGGGCACGGTGGCTGCACGGATGGCGGTCCGAGCACGATCCAGGGCTGCCGCGCCGGGCAGCGGGAACAGCGCCGGCCTGGCTTGGGTGTGAATCGCCGACGTGCCCGTCCACGCATACGTCGCCATGGCGATCACCAGCAGCGGCACGAGCAGGGTGACCACTGGCAGAACGCTGGAAACCGTGACCACCGCGGTCAGGCCTCCCGCGAGCGCCCCGGCCGCCGACGGCATCACTTCCCCGGCGACCGGATTGGCGAAACCGAAATGCAACACCGCAAGGGCGGGCCCGGCGACAAGCGTGAGGGCGGCGATCAGCATGGACACCCTGGGAAAGGTCTCGGCGGCAGGGTGCCCGCGCCCGCCCGGCAGGCCGATGGCACGCGCTCCCCCGACCATCCACACGACCCACGCGGCGGCACCCGCAACGCCGATCAATCCGAGCAGGTCACCGGCCTCGAACGTGGCCTCGATCCCGATGACACGGCCGCCGAACGCGAGACCTGGCGGCAGGCCTATCGCGGCCGCGATGGCCAGCACCGACGCGGCGCCGGCGCGATCCGGCAAAAGGGCCAGGCAGGCGACCAGCGCGGAAGCGGTCGCGAGGAGGACGAGACCTGCAACCAGGCCCAGCGGCGTACCGATCGCGATCGCCATCAGCGCGAAGCCGCCAAAGCCGGGAATGACCTCCCCGAGAAACTCCCGCCGCGTGGCCGCGGCCTGGGCGCGAGCCGCGGCGGCGGCCCCGGCCGCGATACCCACGACCGCGAGCGCCACGTTGAACCAGGCGCTGGGATAGCGGCCGTCGCCCAGCTCGTACGCGCGCACGAGGAGGTAGAACCCCAGCGGGTACAGCACGCCGACGGTGATCCCCGCCGCACGCAGCGAGGGGCGCGCCCACAGCCGGGCCGGCCACGTCCGCCATGGAAACATGCACGACGCAAGCACGGCGGAAGCGGCAATCAAGACGAAGACCGGAGCCGTCACGGCCGCCACGGGAACCGCCGAGTAAATGGCCGTCCCGCCGGACACCTGAAGGATCGCGCCAACCCACGTCAACGCCAGCCAGCCCGCGAGAAGGAGCGCCCAGCTCGGCCGCCACGCCCGCGGGTCCTCGATGTCGAGCATGACCACCGCGACGGTTGCCGCCGTCCCTCCCGCGATCGCGGTCAACACGATACCTCCGCCCTCCACGGTCGCCATCGCCGCCGCGACGCCCAGCAGCGATAGGGCCGACTCCTGCCACGTCCGCGGCTGCAGGCTGAGCAGGACCGCGGCCGGGACCGTGATCATCAGGCCGAACGCGAAGGCCACTGCATCGACCCGGAGGTCGAAGGCCGAGCCGTAACCGAGCTGTCCCAGGATCAGCTCCAGAGAGGAGCGGACCGGCACCCACACCGCGAACAGCGCCGCCACGGAGCTCCAGCCGCCGATTCCCGCGGCGGCGCGGCCGAGATCGACGCCTGCCAGCCCGAACGCCGCGATCACCGCGGCGGCGATGAGCGGAAGCACGACCGGTCCGAGGACCGCGACTGACGGCATGCGACGTTATTCTCCGGCGGTCAGTCTTGCGAGCGCTGAGCGGGTGGCCTCAGCCCGTTCCTCCAGGTTCTTGACCACGCCTGCCGGCGCCCTGGTCTGGAACTCCTCGTTCGCCAGCTTGGCCTCGAGCTTGGCCAGGTCTTCCTCGAGCCGTTTGCGTTCCTTCTCGCGCCTCGAGTCGCCCGATCCCGCCGGGAAGCTGACCCGTCCGACAGCCGTCACCAGCGGGGTGCCGCGGTCCAACTCCTCCACCAGATCGACGTGCGCCAGCCTGGCGGCCAGGCTCGCGACCGTCTTCCCTGTCGAGCCGTCTAACTGCAGCCGGCCGCCGCGCGGTGGAGCTTCAGCGGCCTGCCTGTGACCACGGACCTCTTCCACGATCGCCATCGCCTGTCCGAACTCCTCCTCGGCGCGGGGATCGACGAAGTCAGGCTGCGGCCAGGGGTTGCGCATGACGTAGTCAGAGCGACCGGGGAGCCGCGACCACAGCTCCTCGGTCACGAAGGGCATGAAGGGATGCAGGAATCGGAGCAGCGCATCGAGACAGGAGAACGCGATGTCCTGCGCCACGATGTCGCCCGCGCGCAGCCGGTCCTTGATCGCCTCCAGGTACCAGTCGCAGAACTCGTTCCACGCGAACGCGTAAGCCGCATTGATCGATTCCTGGAACGTGAACGCTTCGATCCCGGCTGTGACAACGCCGCACGCGTGAGAAAGACGCGAAAGGATCCACCGGTCTTCAAGGTGCTCCTGGACCTCGAGGGCGCCGGGCCTGTCGCTCGATTGGATGCCCGGCGAGCTCAGCAGTAGACGGGTCGCGTTCCAAAGCTTGTTGCAGAACCGCCGGTAACCCTCGATCCGGCTTTCATCAAACCGAACATCCTGGGTCGACATCGCAACAGACGCAACCCACGCGCGCAATGCGTCCGTGCCGTAATTCTGGATCAGGTCGCGCGGGTCGACGCCCGTGCCGAGCGATTTGGACATGCGCCGGCCATCTGCCGCCTGGACCACACAGTGGATCGCAACATCGGAGAACGGCACCTCGCCCATGAACTCGAGGCCAGTCATGATCATCCGGCTGACCCAGAGGTTGATGATCTCCCGCGCCGTGCTGTTCATGTCGTTGGGGTAGAAGGTCTTGAGATCCTCGGTCTCGTCGGGCCAGCCGAGCGTCGCAAACGGCCAAAGCGCGGACGAGAACCACGTATCGAGGACGTCGGGGTCCTGCGTCAACTCTGTGCTGCCGCACTCGCTGCACATTTCGGGAGCCTCGACCGTGACGATCTTGTGGCCGTTGCCGCAGTAATAGACCGGGACGCGATGCCCGAGCCAGAGCTGGCGCCCGATGTTCCAGTCGCGGAGTCCGCGCAGCCAGTCGAGATACGTCCGCTCGTAGCGCTCGGGGTGCCAGCGCACCTTGCCGGCCTCAGAGGCGGCCAGCGCCTTGTCTCGCATGATGTCCATGCGCAGCCACCACTGGTCGCTGATCAGCGGCTCGATGATCGTGTGGCAGCGGTCGCAGTGGCCCACCTCGTGCGCGTAGGGCTCCTCCTTGACGAGGAAGCCCTGCGCCTTCAAGTCCTCGACGACTCGCCTTCGTGCGTCGAGCGCCGGCAGGCCGTCGTAGGGCAGGCCGGGCACGTTCATGCTCGCGTCATCGTGCATGCCGTTGACGATCTCGAGCCCGTGTCGCTGGCCGATCTCGTAGTCCATGGGGTCGTGGCCAGGAGTGACTTTCAGCGCTCCCGTACCGAAGTCCTTGTCCACCGCGTCGTCCCCGACGATCGGCAGCTTGCGTCCGACAAGTGGCAGCACCGCTGTCTTGCCGATCAGGCTTCGGTAGCGCTCATCGTTGGGGTTGACTGCGACGCCGGTGTCGGCGAGCATCGTCTCCGGACGCACGGTCGCGATCGTCACGTCGCCGCCGCCTTCAATCCGGTAGCGGATGAAGTACAGCGTGTCCTGGTGCTCCTGCCACTCGACCTCCAGGTCTGAGATGGCGGAGCGGTCGTGCGGACACCAGTTGACGATTCGCGGCGCTCGATAGATCCAACCGCGCTCGTAAAACTCGACGAACGCGGTCATCACGGACCGGTAATAACGCGCGTCCATGGTGAAGCGCAGTCGCGTCCAGTCGAGCGAGATGCCAAGCACGCGGTCCTGGCTGACGATCGTGTCGCCGACGTTTCGATACCACTCGTCCACGCGCGCCGTAAAGGCTTCGCGCCCCAGCTGCTCCTTGGTCATGCCTTCCGCTGCGAGCTGCTTCTCGATGACGTTTTGTGTCGCGATCGCCGCATGGTCCGTCCCTGGCAGGAAGAGAACCTCGTAGCCCGCCATGCGCCGGTAGCGCGCGACTATGTCTTGCAGCGTGTGGTTGAGCGCATGGCCCATGTGCAGCTCTCCGGTGATGTTCGGCGGCGGGAGACAGATGGTGAACTTCCGGTTCTCGCTGTTGGCGTCAGCGATGAAGAGACCGTCGGATTCCCAGCGCGCGTACCAGCCGGCCTCGACGGCCTGCGGATCGAACGCCTTCGGCATCTGGTTGTCTTCTGTCAGTGGGACGTGTTTCATCGTTTGGTGAGGTCGAGGGACGCCGGCGCGAGGGTCGCGGTTAGCGCGACAGAGCCGGCGAGGCTACAGATACGTTCTCAGCACGGCTCATGGTTTCGAAATTCTACCGTTTGTCGCGCTGGCGCTTGTCGAGATCCTCGTTGGACCGCGTGGCGCCCATCCATCGCGCAGTCGTCGCAAACACGCCGGGCATGAGCGCCTGCAGCTTGAGCACCGTCCTGAGCTGGATCGGCACGACGTCGATCTCCCGCCGGTTCCTGGTGATCGCGGTCCACACGGCGTCCGCGACCTGAGCTGGAGATACCTCCCCGGCGACGGGATTGGGCCTCAGGCCGGTCACCGCCCACATCCCTGCTTCGCTCACAAAAGTCGGGGCGATCACGGACACTCCTACGCCTGTCCCCCACAACTCCTCGCGCAGCGCGAGTCCAAAGCCGCGAATGGCGAACTTCGTCGCGTTGTACATCGTCTCGCCGCCCGAGGGCAGCTTGCCGGCGATCGATGACATGAACACCATGTGCCCGGACTTGCGGGCGAGCATCCCCGGCAGGAGCCTGGCGGCGAGCACGATGCCGGCCCTCAGGTTGACCGCGAGGGCACGGTCGATCTCTTCGATCGTGAAGGTCGCAAGCCGGCCTGTCGCAGGGATGCCGGCGTTGGAGATCAGGACGTCGACGTCGCCCGCCTCGTTCGCCAGGCGCTCCGGCTCGCCCTCACGCGACAGGTCGGCTACGACCACGCGTGAGTCGCCGAGATCGGCGGCCAGCTTGTTGAGCGCCTCCTCGTTGCGCGCCGAGAGCACGAACTTCGCTCCGCCGCGTCTCACTCGTCTGGCGATGTGTGGCCCAAGCCCAGTCGAAGCGCCCGTGAGGAGGACCGTCTTGCCGCGAACGTCCACCGCTGAAGGATAGGCCCCGCCTGATTCCGCACGTTATCGCCATCCGGTGCGTTTTCCGTCCTCGAATTCCGCACGTTATCGCCGTCTGGTGCGGAATAGGCGAAGTCCGGGTTGGTTAGGCGGACTCTCCGACCGCGCGCACGGGTCCCTCGGTCTCCTCGGCGACCTCGAACTCCGGCTCCAGGGCGTCGCGGATGGACCGCTCGGAGATGATGCAGCGCTTGATCTCCGGCCGCGAGGGGATCTCGAACATCGAATTAAGGAGCGCCTCTTCGATGATCGACTTCAAAGCGCGCGCGCCGGTGCCGCGCAAGAGCGCGAGCTCCGCGATCGCATCGAGCGATCCCTTCTGGAACACGAGCTCGACGCTGTCGAGCGAGAAGAACTTCTGGTACTGCTTCACGAGCGCGTTCTTCGGCTCGGTGAGGATGCGGACGATGTCGTTCTGGTCCAGGTGGTGCAGGGTCACGATGATCGGCAGGCGGCCGATGAACTCGGGGATGAAGCCATACTTCAGAAGATCCTGCGGCTGCAGGTGCTTGAGGGTCTCCGACACCGCCTTGCGCTCCACCCGCGTGTGCGGCGCGCCAAAGCCGATCGCGCGGCGGCCGATGCGCTGCTCGACGACTTTCTCCAGCCCGTCGAACGCGCCGCCGCAGACAAAAAGGATGTTGGTCGTGTTGATCTGGATGAAATCCTGGTGCGGGTGCTTGCGCCCCCCCTGCGGTGGGACGTTGGCGACCGTGCCCTCGAGGATCTTGAGCAGCGCCTGCTGCACGCCCTCGCCGCTGACGTCGCGCGTGATGGACGGGTTGTCCGACTTGCGCGCGATCTTGTCGATCTCGTCGATGTAGATGATTCCGCGCTCGGCGCGGCTGATGTCGAAGTCCGCGGCCTGGATGAGCCGCAACAGGATGTTCTCCACGTCCTCGCCGACGTAGCCCGCCTCGGTCAGGCTCGTCGCGTCGGCGATCGCGAACGGGACGTCGAGGATCTTCGCCAGCGTCTGCGCGAGGTAGGTCTTGCCGCAGCCGGTCGGACCGACGAGGAGCACGTTCGACTTGGTCAGCTCGACGTCGCCGACCGACTTCGACGCGCTGATTCGCTTGTAGTGGTTGTAGACCTGGACCGAAAGCACTTTCTTCGCGCGTTCCTGTCCGATCACGTACTGGTCGAGCGCAGCGCAGATGGTCTTCGGGTTGGGGATGAATCCGGTCTTCTGCTTCTTGGTGCCGGCCGACCGGTTGTCGTCCTCGAGGACCTCCTGGCAGAGGTCGATGCACTGGTCGCAGATGAAGACGCCTGGCCCGGCCACCAGCTTTCGCACCTGGTCCTGGCCCTTGCCGCAGAAGCTGCATCGGGTGTACCGGCGGCGATCTTCTCGTTCGTTCATTGCTTCCTAATTCACGACTCTACGGGGAGGCGGGCGCCGGGGGATTATGGCCCCAGAGAATCTCGTTGGCAAGGCTTATGCACTCGCTGCAGATGAACACCCCAGGGCCTGCCACGAGGCGGATGCCTCTTTCGCCTTGGTCCTTGCCGCAGAACGAGCACTTGGGACGATGTCGTGTGGTCTCGTCCCGCTTCGTCCTGCGTCGGAAGATCATCCTGCGGCGACCTTTTCCTTGACCTTCTCTTCGTCTTTGGCTTTTTCCCTGTCGCCTGGCTTCGTCGGCGTCAGGATGATGTCGTCGATCAGACCGTACTCCTTCGCGGCCTCGGCTGTGAGGAAGTAGTCGCGCTCGGTGTCCTGCGTGACCTTCTCGATCTTCTGACCGGTGTGTCTCGCGAGGATCTGGTTCAGCTGCTCGCGCGTCCGCAGGATCTCCTTGGCATGGATCTGGATGTCCGTCGCCTGGCCCTGCATGCCGCCCCACGGCTGGTGGATGAGGATGTTGGCATGGGGCAGCGCGTAGCGCTGTCCGTGCGCACCGCCGGCCAGGAGCACTGCGGCCATCGAGTAAGCCATGCCGATGCAGATCGTGGAAACCGGCGGCCGGATGTACTGCATCGTGTCGTAGATGGCCAGGCCGGCCGTGACCTGTCCGCCCGGACTGTTGATGTAGAGGGCGATCTCCTTCTCGGGGTCCTCCGACTGGAGGAAGAGCAGCTGCGCGACGACGAGGTTGGCCACCTGGTCGTCGATCGGCGTGCCGATGAAAACGATGCGCTCCTTGAGGAGGCGGGAGTAGATGTCGAACGCTCGCTCACCGCGGCCGGTGTTCTCCACCACCATCGGGACGAGGTAGTTGGATGGCATCTCGATCTGCTTCATGTTGGGCACAAACGTCATTCTAGACACGGGTCGGCCCGGTTCAGTCAAGTGGCCGCGGTTATCCCGCGATATCCACCAGCCGGGCGAGGACCCGCCGCCGCCTGAGCCGGGAAGCGAAGTAGCGCCTTGCAGCCGCGCTCTTCTTGAGCTCGCTCAGCTGTCCCTTGAGCTCGTCGTCGGTGCCTGCCTGCTCCTCGAGGAACTTCAGCGCGTCCTCCTCCGATGGCTCGAGGCCTTCGCGCCTGGCGAACTCGCCCAGCACGAGGTCGACCTTGAGCCGGGCCTCCGCGTCCGGGCGCTGGCCGGCCATCCACCCGTCGACCGACTTGCCGAGATACTCCAGGTAGCGGTCGAGCTTGAGGCCCTGCCGGTTGAGGCTCCGCTCGAGCGATTCGAGCTCGCTCGTCAGCTCACGCTCGACCAGGGCTTCTGGCACCTCGACCGATGATGCGTCGACCAGCGCCTTGACCACCGCCTGCTCGCGGTCCATCTTCTCGACCGCCTTTGCCGACTCCTCGAGCTCCTCGCGTACGGACTGCCTGTAGCCGTCGACGGTCTCCTGTTTGCCACCGGTCATGCTCTTGACCAGGGCGTCGTCGAGCGGGGGCAGGACCTTCTCCTTGACCCCGCCCACCGTCACGCGAATCGTCGCGTCTTTTCCCGCCAGCTCGGGATTGCTGTAGCTGTCGGGAAAACGCACCTTCGCCTCGCGCGTCTCGCCGGTGAAAGTGCCTCGCAGCACCGCGACGAGCTCGGGGAGCAGCACGCCTTCTTTCACCTCGGCCTCCGTTGATTTCCGGCTCTCGGACTCGACGGGCTTGCCATCGACCTCGACCTCGATGTCGATCACCGCGACGTCGCCGGTGCGCACCTCCCGCTCGACCGGCGTGATCTCCGCCATCGGTTCGCGCAGATCGTCGAGCCGGCGATCGACCAGCTCGTCGGTGACCTCGTGCGTGTGGTCAGGCGGCTCGATGGTGAGCCTGGTCGCGTCGGCGAGCATGACCTCGGGCATGACGCTGATCGTTGCCTTCAGTCGCGCAGGCTTCCCGCGCTCGAGCTCGAGCACCTCGACGTCCGGGTTGTCGATGGGATCGAGCGACTTCTCTGTCAGCGCTTGCTGCACGACCTCCGGCACCATGGTCTCGACGACCTCTTCGCGCAGCGCGGCCGGCCCGAGGCGCGCCTCGACAAGCGCGCGCGGCGCGCGGCCCGGCCGGAACCCTTCGATGCGCGCGCGCGATGCCAGTCGGTTCAGCACGCGGTCGTAGGTCGCATTGACCCTTTCGGCCGGGACCTCGATCGTCATGCCGACCTGGCTTTTCGGCAGGCGCTCGGTGACGACTGAAATAGATTCCGGCACGAGCCGGAATTCTACGGTCGGCCCGAGATCAGATCAGTGGCAGGGCGGGACGCTCGGTGTCGGGCAGGGTGACGGAGGCGGGCTCGCCAGCACGGGACCGGTGCCGGGGTCCGCCGGCACGACATAGATCGGCGCGCTAGGAGTCGGGCTGGGCGGGTTGTCGCCCGGCAGCTTGTCGACCTTGGTGGTGTCGGCCAGATACCAGCTATTGCCCGGTCCGCTGACGACTCCTTGCGGCGGTGTGAACCAGCGGTCTCCCGCCACGTTCGCGAGCGCGCGGGACACGAACTCGTGCACGCCCGGCGAGGCGACGAAGACGCCGTCCGAGCCGTTGATCATCGTGAAGCGGTTGTCCTTGATGTCGCCAACCCAGAGGCCGACCGCCAGGTCGGGCGTGAAGGCGACCGTCACGGCGTCCTTGAAGTTGTCGGTGGTTCCGGTCTTGGCGGCCACGATCCGGTCGCTCCAGTGCAGCGCGCTGTTGCAGCCGAAGATCCTGCAGCGGTTCTGGTCGTCGGCCATGATCTGCGCCATGATGAACGCGACACCCGGGTCGATCGCCTGGCGCGCGCGCTGGTCGGGGTGGGTCTTGTACAGGACCTGCCCGTGGGAGTCTGTGACCTGCAGGATGGCCTCGGGCGAGTGGTACACGCCCATCCCGGCGTAGGTCGCGATTCCGTTGACGTGCTCGAGCAAGGTGATTGGGTAGCCGCCCAGGGTCAGCGAGGGTCCATACTCGTCTGACGGCGCGTTCGCGTCATAGCCCGCGAACGATCCGTCCGGGTTCGCGATCACGTACCGGGGGCGAACGTTCATGTTCCGCATCCAGGAAAGGACCGAGGGCACTCCGATCGAGAGCTCGACTTTGACGGCCGCGATGTTCAGCGAGTTGCCCATAGCCTGCTTGAGCGGAAGCACACCGTGCGACCTGCCGTCGTAGTTGTAGAACTTGGTGGTGCTGTAGGCGTCCTTGTAGACGAGCGGGCTCGGTCCATCGTAGACGGGGGTGTCAACAGTGGCCGCACGCGCGTTGATTACCGCGCCGTACGTGTACGGCTTCATCGACGAGCCCATGTTGCGCGGGATGGTCGTGTAGTTGATCTGGCCCGCGTCCGCATTGTAGTTCGGCGAGCCGAGCATGACGATGATCTCGCCCGTGTGCGGGTCGACCGCCACCAGGCCCGAAGAGAGCTGGCCGCGCGGGTCGCAGCCGTAGTTGCTGTTGCGGGAGTTGCATGCGAGCTTCGCCATGTTGGACTCGACCACCGACTGGCCGATCAGCTCCATGTTCCAGTCGAGCGTCGTCTTCACGTTGAGCTGCTGGACCCCTGGCTGGAACCCGAGCTGGCGCAGCTCGGCCAGCACGTAGTCGACGAAGTGCGGCGCCCTGAAGCTGTTGATCGGCGCCGAGACCTTGAGTTTCTCGGCCAGGGCCTTGTCCATGTCCTCTTGCGAGATGAAGTTCGAGCGGACCATGGCGCGAAGGACTTCGGCCTGCCGCAGCTTGGCGGAATCCGGGTGCAGGACCGGGTTCCACTCGGTCGGGGCCTGGGGCAGTCCGGCGAGCATGGCCGCCTGCGCCAGGTCGAGCTTCGAGGCGGGAATCTGGAAGTAGCTCTCGGATGCGGCCTCGATGCCGTACGACTGCGAGCCGTAGAAGCTCTTGTTCAGGTAGAGCTCCATGATCTGGTCCTTGCTGTACGTCTGGCTCAGCTCGTACGCGAGCGCGAGCTCTTTGATCTTTCGACTGGGGGTTTGCTCCGGTGTCAGGAATTGCTGCTTCGCAAGCTGCTGGGTGATCGTGCTTCCACCGCCGACCACGTGGCCCGCGCGAATGTTGTCGAACGCGGCGCGGATGATGCCGGCCAGGTCGATGCCGGGGTTGCTGTAGAAACCCTTGTCCTCGATGGCGACGGTCGCCTGAACGGCGATCGGCGCAACGTCCTTCAGCTTCACGGCAAGGCGGTGGTCGCCGTGGTTGCCCACATCCGCGAGCACGACCTTCCCGGTGTTGTCGGTGATCAGGGTGTCGCCCGCAAAGGCCGCGCTGTCGAGGCCCTGGATGGAGGGCAGGCTGTCGAAGAACGACTGCGCGTACGCGTCGGCCGCGAGACCGATCACGAGGAGCACAGCGAGCACCGCGCCAAGTCCGCGCAGGATCGCCGTCCGGCGCATCTTCTGCCCGATCGGCGACCACGCGGCGTGGATCCGCGCTCGAGGACTGTGTCCCCCCTTTGTCTTTATCCGCTCAGGTACGTTTCGAGCCATGGATGGGGGCGCGCAGGGATTCTACGCTTTCCCGTCCTGTCCAACGCCCGTCGGGCGGAGAGGGTTACGCCCGCCGCAGGCGGCTGATCAGGCCGTCCCCGGCGAGTCGCCATTCCTCGGGATCGACGGCGCGGAGGAAGTAGATCGCGACCGCGTACACGACGAACCCTGCCGGAGCGGTCAGGAAGATCGAGTAACGGCGCGCCGGATACAGCGCGAGCCCCATGAGGATCCCAGCCAGCAGGATTCGCCAGCTCAGCCCGATCACCGGCAGGCGAAGCTCAGGTCTTCCGATCTGCACGAACCACCAACCGAACGTGCACAGCGCCGCTTCGGTCAGCACCGTGGCAACGCTCGCACCGATGTAGCCGAGGAGCAGGATGGCGACCAGATTCAGCCCGACCGCGACGACTGTGGCAAGGCCCGTCGCCCATGCGTTGAAGCCCTGCCTGTTCGTTGCGTTGAGCATCGCGTAAAACGCCGAGTTGGCAAACAGGAAGACGATGCCGAAAGCGAGGATGCGAAGCGCAGGCTCCGATTGGGCGAACTGACCAGACCGGTTGAAGATCTGGTTGATCTGATGCACCAGTACGAACGTGCCCACGGTGAGAGGCCAGCCCAGCAGGACGAGGACCTTGAAGAATCGCTGGTAGGCGATCTTGAGCCGCGCCGGCTCGCTGAGGAAGTAAACCCCGAGCAGCGGATAAACCACGGTCTGGATCGCCAGGGGCACGAACTGCAGGGCTTCAAATGGTTTGTAGGCGAGCGTGTACCAACCTACCTCGGCAAACGAACGAAGCTGCTGGAGGATCACGAATCCCGCTCGGAAGTACACGTTCGTGAGAAAGAAGGTGAGGGCGAATGGCAGCGCCAGCGGCATCCAGAACCGGATCAAGTTGAGATCGAGTCCGAGCCGGATCTGACCCAGGCGAAACAAGCGAATGACGATCAGGGAGTAGACGATCGTGAACGTGTAGGACGCGCTGTAGGCCCAGACGTAGTAGGCGACACCTTCGCCTCGGCGCGCGCCAAACACGATGAGGCCCGCCTGGATGATGGTTTCGGCGACGATCGCGATGGCGTCGAACTCCGCGCGGCCGACCGAATAGAAGGTATTGCGCAACAGGCTCGCGTACGCCGTTGCGATCAGCAGCGCGCAACCCGGAACGACGAGCGATGACAGGTGCGGACCCAGACCGAGGGCAAGCGCCAGCACCACGGCTGCCGCGGCGGCGAGCACCACGCGAAAGACCAGGAGCGTGCCCAGGTAATGGCCGATCTCCGAGCGGTTGCGCGCCGCCTCGCGCGTGTAGAGGGACTGGAAACCGAGGTCGCCGAGAACCGAGACGAGACCCGAGTAGGCGACCAGCGTCGTGTACCGGCCGTAGTTTGCGTCGCCGAGCGCGTTGGCCAGCACGATGACGACCACGAGTGAGATGGCGCGCGAGACCGTGCGTGCGCCGAGGATGAAGACCGAGTTGCTGACCGTCCGCGTGCCGAGCTGCGCTGCGGCGCCTTCAACGGTGTCGGTCACGCGCGAAGGTTAGCTAAACGGTTCCGGCCTTGACCTTCGCCATTACCGGACCACTCCTCTCTGCCCTCAGCCGCAGTTAAACGCGGCCTGGTAGGCCCATAACTATTCGTGGTTTAGGGCTGTAAGGCGCGGCCTATACTCCAACTCACTTTCGCCGCATGGCGCAACTTTTCGGGGTCGGTTGCAGTTCTAGCTAGCGATGCTGGGCGCTCTCAAATGGTTCATCGGCCTTGGGCTGGTCGCGGTGGTCGGCATCGGGGCCGGGGTCTACTTCGCCTTTTTCGGCGCGGGACCCCAGGTCACCTACGCGACACCCGACCTCGTCCCAATCGACCTGAGCTCGAGCTCACCGGCCGACCATCCGCCGATCAACCTGCCTGCGGCGGTGAGCCTGCCGGTGCCGTTCACGTCGCAGGCGCCGCTCGGCAACTGGGCCCAGCGGCAGCACACGTGCGAGGAGGCAAGCCTCGTCATGGTCGATCGCTATCTCCACGGCGACCACTCGGGCGCCCTCATCGACCCCCAGACGGCCGACGCGACGATCAACCAGGTCACGACCTGGAAGCCGGCCGTCGACCTGACCACCCTGCAGGTCGGCCAGGTCGCTCATAAGTACATGGGCTGGGCGTACAAGGTGCTTCCTTCAGATCGTCTGAACATGAAGCAGCAGCTGGCGCTGGGGCGGCCCCTGATCGTCGGTGTCCGCACGCACGGCCTCGGCAACCCCAACTACCCCGGGTACCGCACACACTATGAGGACCCGGCCTACTCGGTCTCCCACTACCTGGTCGTCGCCGGCTACGACCAGTCGGACACGTTCATCCTCAACGACCCGGGCCTGACCAGGGGCCACGGATACCACATCACCTACGACCAGCTCATGCACGCGATCGACGACCTCGACCAGGCGTACCCGGACCTCAACACGGGTCGGGTGTTCCTCGTCCTGGCGCCCTTCTCCACGTCGACGAGCTCTTCTTGACGATCAGGCGAAAACGATCGCTTCGTTGAAGTCGGAGTAACCGGCTTCAAAGGCGCCCTTGGTGATTCAGTACTGACCGCGGATCGGGTCGTTGACCAGCACCTGGCTCGCGCTCACACCGACGACGGTGTACATGTGCGACGCGTAGACGGGTCCGATCCACGGATCCACTGGCCGTCGAAGCTCAGGTAGTCGCGCCGCGGATGCCACGCCCAGTCCCACGTGGAGAAGGCGACCACGGGAGCCCGGCGATGACGCGCGCGTAGATCGTCGCGGCTGACATCGATGCGTATGCGAGGACAGATGCCCCGTGTGCGCGGGCCACGCGCACCAGCGGCGGGTAGAAAGTGCCGAAGCCTGTGTAGTTGCTCTCGCTGCCGTTCACGTTGCCGACGAACGTCTCGTACGGATTGCCCCACCGGACCCGGCCCGACCCGTCCACGTACATGGCCCGGCGGTCAGCCCCGATCTCGCTGAGGGTCCTTGCTGACGTAAATGCCCTAATGAGTCAATGGCAAGCGGAAGCGATTCAGGTCGCGGGTCCAGATCTCGTCGGTCCGCGCCTGCCAGCCGGCGATCCTTTCGGCGCCGCCCGGCAGCCAGAAGACTCCCCCAGCACCGAACACGATCCTGCCCTGGCTGGCGGTCCAATCCTGCTCGAGCCGGAGGAGGTCCGACTCTGGGATGCCGTTGTCGCGCATGTAGACCCACCGGGTGTGGAGCGCCTTGGCCCGCGACTGCAGCACGTACACGGTTCCGGAGTCGACCAGGCCGCCGCCGCCCAGCGAGCTGAACACCGCGACCACGAGCACGCCAGCGGCAAACCTCTCCGCCCACTGGGGTTTGCGCCCGGGCAGGCTTGTCCGAGCCGAACGCCGAAAAGTGGCGCTGGGTCGTGGCTCCACGAAGGCCGCCGGTGACTCATGCTCGACAGCTATCACGGCGTCGGGTGATCGTCTGGCATTCCGTACTGCTTAACGACCTCACCCCGAGGTCCGCTCGCCGGGGCGAGCATATACCTCGTCGGCCGCAACCAGCCTCTCTTGACGTGTGCCCGGAAAATGGATTCGAACCCCCGGCCGGCCGGGGCTTCCGAGCTCCCAGCCCGCGGCGTAGAGCTGGGCGGCGTGGGCCAGGTCGCCGGCGTGGGCGATCTTGGCCCCGTCGGTGAAGGTGAGGCTCTGAGCTTTCGAGCCAGGGAAACCCAGCCGCACCTGCCCGCCGGTCTTCAGGTTGTAGACGAAGTCGTCGAGGGACCCCGAGTCGCTGCCCGCCACGAGCTCGGCGACAGTAGGAAAATTGCCCTCCCGCATCGCCGCCTTCAGGTCGGCACGAGTTGTGCGTTCGGTCAGCCGGCGGCGGCGGCGGAGCTCGGTGAGCAGCACGTCCCGCTCGCCCCGCATCGCGGAGAGGTTCTGCTCCAGCGGCCGCATCCGCTCGCGAATCGCGGCGATGCGTCGTTCTAGCTCCGAAGCATCGAGCTGCGCCAGCTCGTCTGACATGCGCGCCACCTTACGTCTCGTGCTCCGCCCGGCGGTTGCGGTAGGCGGCAAACAGCGCGAGGTCGTAGACGATCTTCACCCCGCCTCCCGCAAGAAACGGCAGGCCGAAGGCCGCGGCGCTGATCGCGACGCCTGCCAGTGGAGGACCGAACGCCTGGGCCACGCCTCGCACGGCCCCGGTCACCGCGACCGCGCCGGCGCGTTCTGCCGGTGGCACGATCGACACGACGTAGGCCTGCCGGGCGGGCACGTCCATCTGCGAGAGGGCGAAGCGGGTCAGCAACAACCCGACCGCCCACGGGAGGCTCGGAGCGAGCGGGACCAGCAGGAGCAGGACATTGCTCGGCAGGTGCGTGAAAACCATGGTGTTGATCAGCCCGATGCGGTCCGCGAGCCGCCCGGAAAGCTCGAACGACAGCGACTGCAGGATGGCGACCCCGGCAAAGATCGGTCCCAGCGTTTGGGGATTCGCGCCGAACCGGACGTGGAGCCAGTACGCGATGACCGCATTGGCGACAAAGCCGCCGCCGAGCGAGTCCACCGCGAACAGCGCCGAGAGGCCCAGCAGCGGGCGCAGGGAACCGAAGGCAGGCTGGGTGCGGTCGGTTTCGACGCGAGGCGAGAGGAGCAGCGGAAGGGCTGCAGTGAGCACGCCGATCGCCGCATAAAGAAGGAAGAAGGGGCGCGGGTTCGCGGCGAGTGCGGCGCAGAGCCCTCCCGCCGCGTTGAACAGGCCCCCGACCAGCGAATAGCGCCCGAACGCTCGGTTGCGGGCGCCCGGAGGCACGGCTTCGGCGAGCATCGACTGCTCGACGGACGCGAACGGGCCGAGGTCGATGCTCGCGGCGCCGAGCATTCCGGTCACTCCGGCCAGGACCAGGAGCGCTGGTTGAGTTGCGAGCGCAAGGTCGAGCCCGGTGAGCGCCATCAGGAGACCGGCGGCCGCGAGCGTTGCGCGGCGGCCGAAACGGGCCGAGAGGGCGGCTGATCCCAGCCCGGTCAATGAGGCTGCGGCCAGGCCGACCCCAAGGGCCAGGCCGATGAGCGGCGGCGACAGGCCGGCCCGCTCCAGGGCCAGGCCGACGAGCACCGCCGAGAAGCCGAAGGCGAAGGCGCGGAGGCCCCGGGTCGAGAACAGGACGAGGTTGTCTTTCGTCAAGCCTGTGAGTATTTCAACAGGAGTGTTGACAAACTCGTAGACTTGATGCGATGGATTCCAAGCGAGACGTGATCCTCGCCTATCTCAAGACGCGCGGTCCGGCCACCCTGGCCGACATCGCCGCGCACCTCGAGATCTCCAAGCAGGGCGCGCTGCGCCACCTCGAGGCACTTGAGGCCGCGGGCCTGGCTGCGGCGGCCACCGCCGAGCCCCACGGCCCTGGCCGGCCGGAGAGCGTGTACCGGCTCACGCCGGCCGCCGGCGAGCACTTCCCGGACGGCCATCGCGAGCTGACGACCGAGCTGGTCGACTTCATGACCAACGAGCAGCTGAAGCAGTTCTTCGAGCGGCGCGCGGCCCGGCTCGAGGCAGAGTACGCCCCGCACCTGGCGGGCCTAGACTTTGAGGCTCGAGTCCGCGAGCTGGCCCGCCTTGCCTCCGAGCACGGGCACATGGCTGAGGTGGTCAAGCTCGGCGACGGCGGGCTCGCGATCCGCCACTGCAACTGCCCCATCCAGGACGTCGCGGCCCGTACGGGCTTGCCGTGCGTGAACGAGCAGCAGATGTACGAGCGGCTCCTGGGCACTGAAGTGGCGCGCACGACCTGGATGGCCGAGGCGGCCGACGATTGCACGTACGTGATGAAGGAGAACGAAAAGAAAGTTGGCTGATTTCGAGATCAAAGACCTGCGCGCCAGCGTCGAGGGACGCCAGATCCTGAAGGGCGTCTCCCTCGCGATCAACAAGGGCGAGGTCCACGCGGTGATGGGCCCGAACGGCTCGGGCAAATCGACCCTTTCGCACACGCTGATGGGACACCCCGGCTACACGGTCGACGGCGGCCAGGTGCTCTTCAAGGGACAGAACATCCTCGGCCTGGAGCCCGACCAGCGCGCACGGCTGGGCATGTTCCTCGCGCTGCAGTACCCCGTGGTCGTGCCCGGGATCTCGATGGCCAACTTTCTGCGCACCGCTTTGAACTCCAAGCGCGGCTACGACGGAAAGGACAAGTCGAAGATGGTGACGCCGAAAGAGTTCCGCCAGCTCTTGAAGCCGGAGCTCGAGATGCTGCATATGGACGACTCGTTCCTGTCGCGCTACATCAACGACGGCTTCTCCGGCGGCGAGAAGAAGCGGGCCGAGATCCTGCAGATGGCGGTGCTGAAGCCCGAGGTCGCGATCCTCGACGAGACCGACTCAGGCCTCGACATCGACTCGATCCGGTTCGTCGCCGAAGAGGTGAACCGCATGCGCGGACCCGAGCTCGGCGTCCTGATCATCACGCACTACACGCGGATCCTCCAGTTCATCAAGCCGGACTTCGTCCACGTCCTGGTGGACGGCAAGTTCGTGCTGTCGGGGGGACCGGAGGTTGCAGACCGCCTGGAGAACACCGGCTACTCGGAATGGGGCAAAGAGGAACCCGCCCAGCCCCAGGAGGTTGCCTGATGGCCACAGCACCGAAGATCGACGTCGGCGGCGACTACAAGGAGAAGTACGGCTTCTTCGTCCCGGAGGACTATGTCTTCAAGGCCAAGCGCGGCCTGAATCCGGACATTGTCAAAGAGATCTCATGGATGAAGGGCGAGCCGGAGTGGATGACGAAGATGCGGCTCCGCTCGCTAGAGATCTTCCGCAAGAAGCCGATGCCCACGTGGGGCGCCGACCTGTCGGTAATCGACTTCGAGAACATCTTTTACTACCTCAAGGCTTCGGACAAACAGTCGAAGTCGTGGGAGGAACTGCCGCCTGACATCAAAGCGACATACGACCGGCTCGGCGTGCCGGAGGCAGAGCGCAAGTTCCTCGCCGGCGTGTCGGCGCAGTACGAGTCGGAGGTGGTCTACCACTCGCTGCAGGAAAAGCTCTCGCAGCAGGGCGTGATCTTCACCGACACGGATTCAGCCCTGCGTGACCACCCGGAGCTGTTCAAGGAGTACTTCGGCACGGTCATCCCGCCCGCGGACAACAAGTTCTCGGCGCTCAACACCGCGGTGTGGTCGGGCGGGTCGTTCATCTACGTCCCGAAGGGTGTGAGGGTGGACATCCCGCTGCAGGCGTACTTCCGCATCAACGCCGAAAACATGGGCCAGTTCGAGCGGACCCTGATCATCTGCGACGAGGGATCGTTCGTGCACTACATCGAGGGGTGCACGGCCCCGATCTACACGACCGACTCGCTGCACTCTGCGGTGGTGGAGATCATCGTCAAGAAGAATGCACGCTGCCGCTACACCACCATCCAGAACTGGTCGACAAACGTCTTCAACCTGGTAACCAAGCGTGCGATGGCGTACGCGGACGCGACGATGGAATGGGTCGACGGCAACCTCGGGTCGCAGATCACCATGAAGTACCCAAGCGTCTACCTGATGGAGCCGGGAGCGAAGGGCGACGTGCTGTCGGTCGCGTTCGCCGGCAAGGGCCAGCACCAGGACGCGGGCGGCAAGATGATCCACGTCGCACCGAACACGACCTCGACCATCACGTCGAAGTCGATCTCCAAGGCCGGCGGCCGGACGTCGTACCGCGGCCACATCAAGATGTATCCCGGCGCAAACAACTGCAAGTCGTTCGTCAAGTGCGACGCGCTTCTGCTCGACGACGAGTCGCGCTCCGACACGTACCCGTACAACGACGTGGACGCGGAGAACGTGACCCTCGGCCACGAGGCGACGGTCAGCAAGGTCAGCGACGAGCAGCTCTTCTACCTGATGAGCCGCGGCATTCCTCGCGCCGAGGCCGAGACCATGATCGTCAACGGCTTCATCGAGCCGTTCACCAAGGAGCTTCCGCTCGAGTACGCGGTGGAGCTGAACCGGCTTATCCAGCTCGAGATGGAGGGCTCGGTCGGCTGAGATGAGCTTCACTGCGGAAACCCTGGAGACGTCTCTGCTCCAGGGCGAACCCGACTGGCTGCGCGAGCGGCGGCAGTCCGCGCTCGCAACTTTCGAGAAGCTGCCTGCGCCCAGCAAGACCGACGAGGAGTGGCGCCGGACCGACGTCAGCCGCTTCGATCCGTCTCAGTTCTCGAAGCTCGAGCACCTCGACGGCCAGAAGCTAGTGGTGCCCTCGGCCCTGCCGAAGGGCGTGATCCTCGAGCCGCTCCGCCAGGCCGCGAAGGAGCACCCCGACCTCGTCGAGCCGCGGTTGTTCTCCCTTGTGCACGCTGACCGCGACCGGTTCGCGGCGCTCCACGCGGCCTTCTTCACCGGCGGGACGTTCCTCTACGTCCCTGAGGGGGTGGAGATCGACACCCCGATCCTTGGCCAGCACTTCTCCCACGCAGGCGGCACCAGCGTCTTGCCCCACACCCTGATCGTCGCGGGCAGGGGTTCGCGCTTCAACTACCTCGACGAATACGTCGCGGATGACGACACCGAGACCGGTTACCGCAGCGGCTCGACCGAGATCTTCCTTGGGGATGGGGCTCAGGTCGGATACGTCGCGGTGCAGAAGTGGGGCCGCAACGTCTGGCATTTCGCCGACCAGCGGGCGGAGCTGCAAAAAGACTCGACCCTGCGCCTCTTCAACGTCACGCTTGGAGGCAGGTTTTCGAAGAACCGCGTCGAGGCGTCTCTAGCGGGACCGGGCGCCAACGCCGAGCTGAAGGCCATCTACTTCGCGTCCGGCGAGCAGTTCTTCGACTTCCACACCCTGCAGGATCACCTCGTCGGCAACACGCGCTCTGATCTGCTCTTCAAGGGCGCCCTGCAAGACACGTCACGCACCGTCTACGCAGGTTTGATCCGGATCGAGAAGCACGCCGCGCGTTCCGATGCGTACCAGGCCAACCGCAACCTTGTGCTTTCCGACAAGGCGAAGGCCACTTCGATCCCGATGCTCGAGATCGACAACAACGATGTGCGCTGCACGCATGGAGCCACCGTCGGACCGGTCGACCCCGAGCACCTTTTCTATCTGCGCTCGCGCGGCATCCCCGAAGCGACAGCGAAGCGGATGCTCATCCAGGGCTTCTTCGGCGACGTCCTCGACCGCATTCCCTTCGAGCACGCGCGCAAGCTGGTCGAGGCCGAGCTCGAGGCTCGCATTGGCTAGCCATCGGGTTGCTTCGGTCGACGAGGTGCCCGAGGAGACGATGAGGCGCGTCGACGTCGGCAACACGCCCGTGTGCCTCGCTCACGCCGAGGACGGCAACTTCTATGCGCTGAACGACATCTGCACGCATGAGGAGTTCTCTCTCAGCGACGGCGAGCTCTGGGGCATGGACGTCGAGTGCCCGCAGCACGGCTCGCGCTTCAACCTTCAGACGGGAAAGGTCACTGGACTGCCGGCGGTGATCCCCGCAAGGACCTACCCCGTGACGGTGGAAGGCTCGGACATCTACGTCGAGGTGCCCGACTGATGGCGATTCAAACCCTCGACGTCACCGCCATTCGGAAGGATTTCCCGATCTTCGAGACCGGCATCGCCTACCTCGACTCGGCTAACACGTCGCAGCGTCCGCGGCAGGTGACGGGCGCGATGCTGGAGTACTTCGAGAAGTTCAACTCGAACATCCACCGCGCCGCCTACGGGATCGCCGAAGAGGCGACGCTGCGCTACGAGGCGACCCGCGAAAAGGTCCGGGTCTTCATCAACGCCGCGTCGACCAAGGAGATCATCTACACACGCGGCACGACCGAAGGCATCAACCTCGTCGCCTACGGGTGGGGCCGCAAGAACATCAACTCAGGCGACCTGATCGTGCTGACGATCCTCGACCACCACTCGAACATCGTGCCCTGGCAGATCCTGGCCGCCGAGAAGGGTGCGCGGATCGAGTACGTCGACATCGACGAGAAAGGCGAGCTGCGCCAAGACCAGTTCGCCGACTTGTTGAAGCGCGGCCCCAAGCTCGTCGCCTTCAACCTGATCAGCAACGCGATGGGCACCATCAACCCGGCGCGGGAGATGGTGGCCGCAGCCAAAAGGGCAGGCGCGACGGTTCTCGTCGACGGTGCCCAGAGCACGCCGCACCAGCCGGTCGACGTGCGTGACCTCGGCTGCGACTTCTGCGCGTTCAGCGGCCACAAGATGCTCGGGCCGACAGGCGCCGGGATCCTCTATGGGCGCCGCGAGCTGCTCGAGGCGATGGACCCGTTCATGGCCGGGGGCGACATGATCAAGACGGTCCGGGTCGAAGGCACGACCTATCACGACCTGCCGTGGAAGTTCGAGGCCGGCACGCAGGCGATCGCCGAGGTCATCGGCCTGGGCGCCGCCGTCGATTACCTGCTCGAACTTGGCATGGACGCGGTGCGGGCGCACGAGCTCGAGATCACCGAGTACGCGTACGAGTCGCTCAGCGACCTGGACGGCCTGACGCTCTACGGCCCACCGCCTTCTCGGCGCGCAGGGGTCATCTCCTTCTCGCTCGCAGGCATTCATCCGCACGACCTGGCGACGATCGCCGACCGCGACCAGGTGTGCCTGCGCGCGGGACACCACTGCGCGATGCCGCTGATGACTCGCCTCGGCGTCGCCGCCACCGCGCGCGCCTCGTTCTACGTGTACACGCAGAAAGAGGAGGTCGACCGCCTCGTAAGCTCGATCAAGGAAGCCCAGAGGATCTTTGCTTGAGATGAGCGCCGCGAGCCCCGACGACCAGTTCTACCGCGAGTACATCCTCGACCACTACAAGAACCCTCGGAACTACGGCCGCCTCGAGAACCCCGACATCAGCCACGAGGAGGACAACCCCCTTTGCGGCGACGTGGTGGGAATGGATTTCAGGGTCAACGACGGGGTGATCGAGGACATCCGCTTCCACGGGCGTGGGTGCGCGATCTCTCAGGCGTCGGCATCCCTTCTGACCGAGCGGTTGAAAGGTCTGCCGCTGGAGCAGGCGAAGAAGATCAACAAGGACGACGTGCTCGGGGAGCTCGGCATCGAGATCTCGCCGGCCCGCATCAAGTGCGCCCTGCTGTCGCTCAAGGTGCTGAAGGTGGGCGCCTATGGATTGGCCGACGAGGATGAGGAGTAATACATGGGTATGACGGAGCAGACGGCGCCATTCCGCGACCTCAAGGTCGAGGAGATCAAAAAGCTCATCGACGAGGGTGGTCGCGAGATCGTCGACGTCCGTGAGGACTGGGAGTGGAACAAGGGCCACGTGCCCGGCGCGCGCCACGTGGTGCTGAGCTCGATTCTGGCCAACCCGACGGCGCAGTCGTTTCGCGACGGGACGATCTTCGTCTGCCAGGTCGGCGAGCGCTCCGCGGTCGCCTCTGAGATGGCGGTCGCGCTCGGCGTCAAGGACGTGGTGAATTTCCGCGGCGGCACGAAGGCCTGGAAGGACGCCGGCCTTCCCCTGGAGGTTCCATGAGCGAGCAGCCGACGGTCACGACGCAGGTCGACGCGGGCGCGACTGTGCAGCCCGAGGACGTGATCGAGGTCCTGCGCCAGTGCTACGACCCCGAGATCCCGGTCAACATCGTGGACCTCGGCCTGATCTATGACATCGCGATCAAGCCCGAGCGAGTCGACGTCAAGATGACGCTGACCGCGCTCGGCTGTCCGATGGCCGCCGACGTGATGAC
>DASPXA010000058.1:0-20487 GCA_035637495.1 Verrucomicrobiia bacterium | reverse complement strand
CAGCTCGAGCACGACCCAGTGCTTCGGCGTGATCTCGCCGATGCGGTCGAGCACGGTGTCGCCGATGTTGCCTCCCACGATCACGTGGCGATCGCCCGCCGCGAGGACCTCGCCCGCGAGCGCGGTCGTCGTGGTCTTGCCGTTCGTGCCGGTGATGCCGACCACCGTGCCGCGGCACAAGCGCAGGAAGAGGTCGATCTCGCTCGACACCTGGATGCCGCGCGTCCGCGCCTGGTTGAGCAGCTCGGAGTCCCACGGCACGCCTGGGCTGGCGTAAACGATGTCGACCCCGTCCAGCACCGAGTCCTCGTAGCCGCCCAGCCGATACTCGACGCCGGGCGGCATCTGCGCGAGCGTGGCCTGCAGCTCCGCCTCGGGCTTGCGGTCGGCCACGCGGACCTTCTCGCCCGCGCCGGCGAGATGCAAAGCGAGCGCGACGCCGCTGCGCGCCGCGCCGACTACGAGGGCGGTCAAGAAATCAGCTTCACGAGAGCGACGGCGGCGATCGCCGACACGAGCCCCGCGGCCCAGAACGTGAGCGCGATGCGGTTCTCAGACCAACCCTCGTGGTGGAACGTGTAGTGGATCGGGGTCATCGTGAAAACGCGGCGTCCGCCGCTGACTTTGAAGTAAGCCACCTGAATGATGACAGACAGGGTCTCGAGCACAAACACGAGAGCGACGATCGGCAGCACGAGCAGGAGACCTTGCTGAATCGCCATCGCCGCAAGCGCAAAGCCGAGCGCGAGCGCCCCGGTGTCGCCCATGAAAACGCGCGCGGGGTAGCGATTGAAGACCAGGAACGCGGCAAGCGCGCCGCACAGCGTCATGGCGACCGCCTTCTCTCCGGCTGACGCGCCGGGCAGGAACAGTGCAACCACTGCGATGGCAATCAGGGACAACCCGCCGGCGAGTCCGTCCATCCCGTCGGTGATGTTCACGGCGTTTGCGGTTGCGACGATGGCCAAGACCGCGAACGGGAAAACCAGCCACGGCGTCGCGGGGACAAAAAGCTGTGGCCCTCCCTGAACGGTGGCAAGCCACGCGACCGGAATGGCCAGCACGAGCTGGAGAGGAAATTTCAGTCGCGCCGGTATTCCCCGCGTGCCGACGCGAAGCTTGCTGCGGTCGTCGGCAAGACCGATCAATCCGCCCGCCACCAGGCCCGCCGCCGAGGGCAGCGCGCCGGGATGTCCGGCAAGCGTGGCCAGCAGTCCCCCCACAACTCCGACCGCCGCGAAAAGGATGCCGCCGCCGGTCGGCGTGCCGGCCTTTTTCTGATGCGACTCCGGCAGCTCGTCCTGGATCACCTGTCCCGAGCGCATGTTGCGCAGGGTCTGGATCGCCGTCGGATAGAGGACCAGGGCGATGACGAATGCGGCGGCGAATGTGATCAGATCGAAGATCAATCGGCGGTCAGCTCCTTCACGAGCTCGTCGAGCCGGACCCCGTGCGACGCTTTGATCAGAACGCGGTCTCCGGGCTGTGCGTGGCGGCGTACCCATTCGGCCGCGGCCGCGCGGTCGGATACGACCTCGGCGCGTGCCGCCTCGGCCATCTTCCGAGCGTGACCGCCCTGCACCACGCAGACGGCATCGAAGACCACGGCGGCGCGCTCTCCGACGCGCCGGTGCGACTCCTCCGCGAACGCGCCCAGCTCTCGCATCTCGCCCAGCACGGCGAGCAGCCGGCCGGTCCTCGGCGCGGCCGCAACCGCGTCGAAGGCGGCGAGCATCGACTCCGGGCTCGCGTTGTAGGCGTCGTCGATGATCGAGTAGCCGGCGGGCGCGGCCAGCTCCTGGAGCCGGTGCTCGACGGTCAGATCGGCAAGCGCTGCCGCGCCTCCTTCGAGGGACACTCCCGCAAATTCGCATGCGGCCAGCGCAGCCGCCGCGTTCACCGCCTGGTGCAATCCATCGAGCGCGAGCCGGACCTCAACCCCGCGGACGGTGAAGCGTGAACCGCCGCCGCTCGGCGCTTCGTATCCCTGAACGCGGTAGTCGCCGTGCTCATGTCCGAAGCTCGCGACCCGGGCCGGCGTCATCTGCGCCAGCAGCGGAAAGAACTCGTTGTCGGCGTTCAGGACCGCCAGCCCTTCTTCGGGCAGTGCGGCAACGAGCTCCCCCTTCGCCCGCGCAAGCTCCTCGCGCGAGATGAAGAACTCGATGTGGACGACTCCAACGTTGGTGACGATCCCGATCACGGGCCGGGCCAACGCGGCGAGCTGCGCGATGTCGCCGGCGCGCTGCAACCCCATCTCGAGAACCAGGGCCGAGTGGTGCGGCTCGAGGCTCAGGATGGTCAGCGGCACACCGGTCTCGGTGTTCAGGTTGCCCTGTGTCCGGTGCACGTTGAAGTGGCGCGAGAGTATCGCTGCCACCATCTCCTTGGTCGACGTCTTGCCGTTGCTGCCGGTCACCGCAACCACGAGTGGTTGGACTCGCCTCAGCGCGTGCGACGCGACTGCGTAGAGCGCGTTCCACGTGTCGGGGACGAGGATCTCGACGATGCCCGTCGGGATGTCGGTTTTGAGGTCGACCACCACCGCCGCCGCGCCGCGCGAGATCGCATCGCCGACAAACTGGTGGCCGTCCATCTCGCCGCCGCGGAGCGCGAAGAACACCCCGCCCTGCTTCACCTCGCGCGAATCGGTGTGGAAGGTAGAGAACGTCTCTCCGACCTGCGTGCCGCCAACCTCGCCACCGCCGGTCGCCTCGAGTATCTGGAGGAGGCTCAGCCTCATGTCTATATGAGAACTGTTACTGCGGGTCTGGTGTTATGTGCCAGTCGACGATGATCGTCTGCGCGATCGTCTTCCAGATCGGCTCGGCGGTCATGTAGCCGTCGTTCAGGGTCCAGTCGCGGTCGCTGCCTGGGTAGTGCGGCTTGCGAATGACGACCAACATCGTGAACTTGGGGTGCTGCGCCGGCAAAAACCCGACGAATGAGGTCCAGACGTCCTGGGTGTACTCGCCGTTGACCGGGATCTGCGACGTGCCCGTCTTGCCTGCCTGGTCGAGCTCGAATCCACGGATGCGCGAGGTCCAGCCCGACCCGTGCTGGACCACCTGTTTCATCATCTCGGTCATCTTCGCCGCGGTCGCGGCCGTGACGGCCTGACGCTCCGGCTGCAGCACGACCGGGTTGACCTGCGTGCCGACCCGTTCCACGATGTGGGGCGGCGCGTACTTGCCGCCGTTGGCCACGACATTAATGGCGCCGAGCATCTGGACCATGTTCACGTCGATGCCCTGGCCGAACGATGCGGTGGCGTACTGCGAGTCGCTCATCTGGTCGGCCTTCGGCGGCAGGAGGCAGTTCTCACCCGCGACGTCGACGCCGCTCGGCTGCGTCAGCCCGAAAGCCTGCAGGTTGTTGTAGAAGGCAGCGTGCCCCTCGGCGAGCATCGCCTTCATCGCACCGACGTTGAGCGAGTGCGCCAGCACGTAGGTGAAGTCGACGTTGCCATGGTTGCGGCGGTCCCAGTCATAGATGCGGTAGCCGCCCACGCTCAGGACGCCTGGATCGTTGATCACGGTGCCCGGCGCAATTGCCCCCGCGTTGATCGCGCCGGACAGCGTTACCACCTTCATCACCGATCCCGGTTCGTAGACGTAGCTCACGACGTTGTCCTTGAACAGCGCCGGGTCGGTGTGGTTGAAATCGTTTGCGTTGTAGCTCGGGTAATCGGCCCACGCGACGATGCCGCCGGTCGCCGGGTCCATGATCAGCACGCTGCCGCTTTCAGCGTTGTCCCTCTTCACGCCGTCAGCGAGCGCTTGCTCAGCGGCGTACTGGATGTTGGCGTCGAGTGTCGTCACGAGGTCCAACCCGTTGGCGGGATTCTGGTGAGTGTGTGTACCGAGCACGATCTCCCGGTTCGCGAGGTCGCGGTAGCTCGAGATGTATCCCGGTGTGCCGGCAAGCGCCTTCTGGTATTTGCCCTCGAGGCCGTAGTTTCCGTTTCCGTTCCAGTCGACGAAACCAAGCAGGTTGGCGGCGAGCGTGGTTCCCCCCGCAATCCCGGGCAGATACGAGCGCTGCGTCTCCTCTTGGAGACCGACACCCGGAAGCTTGAGCGCCCGCAGCTGGTCCGCCTTGGCCTTCGCCACGCGGCGCGAGATGTAGGCGAACTTCGCGCTCGAAGCCAGCGTCTTCATCACCTTCGACCTGTCGACGCCGAGCGCCGTGGCCAGTGCGGTCGCGACGCGGTCGCGGTCATCGGGCTTGACCTGGTCCGGCGAGACGAAGGCCGAATAGACGGTCGTGTTGACGACGAGCTGGGTCAGGTTGCGGTCGAAGATCGCGCCGCGCAACGCGGGCAGCTCGACAAACTCTCGGTACTGAGCCTGCGCGGCCGATGCCAGGCGCCCATGCTGGGCAACCTGCCAGTAGGCGAGGCGCGACCAGACGGTTCCGGCCAGGATCACCGCGACCACGAACATGGACAGGACGCGAAGACGTGCCGAGCCAACACGCTCGACACGTCCCGGGCGCCTCGAGGCGAGCGCCCTTGTGCTCAATTAGTGCTTTGAGGCCGCCAGGACGTCGCGGGTTCCGCCGACGGTGTTGACGACCATCGCCACCGCCCGCAGCCACAACGGAGTCGTGTCGGTGGGCGACGCGCCGACCGGTGCCGTCAGGTCGATCGCGACCGGTTGCCCGGCGACGTACGTGTTGGGCACGACCCGCTGCATTCCGCTTTGCGCCGCCTGCTGCTGGACTTGGGCGGGCGCGTGGAGGGTGACCTCCTGGTAGCGGAGCTGGTCTTGCTCTGCGACCAGCTGGCGCTGCTGGTCCTGGAGCCGGGTGATGTCGTACGAGGCCTGGGTGATCTGCGCCGCAAGGGCGAGGTAGAAGAGCAGCGCGATCACAACCGCACCGAGGCCGACGTAGGCGTGGCCGAACCTGTTCAGCCGCAGGCGCTCGGCTGCGACCGTGCCGGCCACCTGAACGAAGCCGCGCGTGCGCCGTCGCCGCCGGGGTGAGGCGGTGACGTGCGGTGCACTGGTCGTGCCCAGGCGCCGTCGGGCCAATATGCGGGTTGATGTCAAGACGTAAACCTCATCGCATCCGAAGCTGGCGGGAATGGCGCCTGGCGATCGGAGGGGTTAAGCCGATCGCCAGGACTTGTGGATTCAGGTCGAAAGCTTTTCCGCGACCCGGAGGCGGGCGGACCGGGCGCGGGGGTTGGCGGCCACCTCCTGCTCGGAGGACCGCACTGGATGCCGGGTGACGATGCGGAGGGAGGCCCGGTGGCCGCAGGTGCAGACTGGCTGCTGGGGTGGGCAGATACAGTCTTTGGACTCGACGTTGAAGAATGACTTGACCAAGCGGTCTTCCAGGGAGTGGAAGCTGATCGTCGCCATACGACCACCGGGCTTGAGTGTCGAAAGAGCTGCTCGAATTCCCTGCTCGACCTCGTCGAGCTCGTCGTTGACCGCGATCCGGAGGCCCTGAAAGGTCCGGGTCGCGACGTGGATGTCGCGTGGCCACGCCCTGCGTGGTATCGCGGCCTCGACGGCCTGTGCCAGATCGCGGGTGGTGCGGAGCGGGCGCCGCGCCACTATGAACTGAGCGATCCGGCGACCCCAGCGCTCCTCGCCGTACTGGCGGAGGATCCGCTCGATCTCGGCGGCGTCGTACTCGTTGACGATCGTCGCCGCTGTGAGCTTCGAGTTGGGGTCCATCCGCATGTCGAGCGGTCCTTCGGCGCGGAAGCTGAATCCGCGGGCCGGCGCGTCGACCTGGGTGCTGGAGAGGCCGAAGTCGAACAGGATCAGGTCGGCGGGCGCAAATCCGCGGTCGGAAGCGATCGCGCCGAGCTCGGAAAACCGTCCGTGCACGACGACCGCCGCCGGTCCAAAAGGCGCCAGCGTCGCCCGGGCGGCCTCGACCGCGGCGGGATCGCGGTCGATCCCAAGCAGCCGGCCGCCGGGTGTGATCCTGTCCAGGATCTGGCGGGCATGACCCGCCTGCCCGACGGTGCAGTCGATCGCGACCGCCCCCGCTCGGGGCTGGAGCAGCTCTATTACCTCTTGTGAAAGTGCTGGAACGTGCGGACTAATGCCCTGAGATCACCCTGTCAGCGAATTCCGTGAAGCGTCCTTGCGCGTCGGCGCTGTAGCTGTCCCATCGGGCCTCGGGCCAGATTTCCACCCTCGGGCCCGCCCCGATCACGACCACCGTCGAGGGGGTCTCGATCCCCGCCAGGCGGCGTTGTTCCGGAAGCAGGCTGATCCGTCCCTGGCCGTCCGGCTCGAACGGGTCGGAGAGTGGATACAGCGTTCGCGCCAGCGCGCGTTGGTCGGGTCCGGGGAGCGGGCTGCGCAGCTCGTTGCCCAGCGCAGCCCACAGGTCCGGCGGATAGATCGCCAGCACGTTGTCCTGGCTCACCGAGACGAAGCTGCCCTCGCGAAGCTGCTTCCGAAATGAGGAGGGGATCGCCACTCGCCCCTTGTCGTCCACCCTCACCCGATGCGCCCCAGTGAACAAGGGTCATCGGGCCTCCCAGTATCTGAGCAGACGGCGCTCCCGGCGCGCGCAGAGGCTGCAGCCGCAGCCGTGGAGCTCCAGGGGCAGACGGTTGCCGCTCTTGTCGAAGCGGAGATTCAGGCCGCTTTCCAGGTCACCGCGGCTGCGGGGAGAAGTGGCGTAGAGGAGGTGTATGGCGTGCCTTACCTGGACGTAGGGTGCGACGTATGATTCGATGTCTGCCGGGTTCACCACTTCTCCCCACTGATCACCGCGATTCGCCGCAGACACTAACAACGCCGTTCAAGCCTGTCAATACCTTTACCACAACATCTAGAAGGCCCTCGCCACCTCGGACAGACCTCGGCACAACATTTTGCGGTTAGAGACAAATTGGGCCCTGGATACGGTGCCGAAATGTGATAGTGACGAACATTAGTTTGGTCAAGAACAGTCAAGAATGGCCGGTGGCGGGGAAAGATCGCTTACTTTGCTTTACCCGCTGCGCTTCAGGAGGCCCAGCCGCTTCGCCCTCTTCTCCGCCCAGCCGAACACCCAGACCCCGGCGGGAATCATCAGCGCGCCCATGCCCAGGAGGATTCCGATCGACGGTAGCTCGTCGCCGAGCGTCGCGCCGTTGAGCAGGCTCTGCCGCATGCCGTCCAGGGCGTACGTAAGCGGGCTGGCGTAGCCGGCGACCTGCAGCGGCGCGGGCAGCACCGAGAGCGGGTAGTACACGCCAGACACCAGCAGCAGGAATCCCTGGACCGCAAACGACATCTGCTCGCCCTTCTGCGGCGAGACCATGGGCAGCACCGAGGTGAAGATCGCGAGCCCGACCAGCGGCACCGTCGAAGCAGCGAGCACCGCCACCGCCGCAGCGATGTCGGCATGTGAGAAGTCCAGCTTGAACATCGCGATCGCAACGAGCAAGACGACGAATGTCCTCACGAGTCCGTAGCCGATCGCGAACAGGCATATGCCCATCAGGTGCGTGACGCGGCGGATCGGCGCCATGAACGTGTACTCGATGGTCCCCTCCCATCGCTCCCAGGCGATCGCGAAAGCCGCCTTCATGAAGACGAGCGACAGAAAGCCCCACAGCAGTGAGCCGATGAGCAAGTACAGCTGCGCGCGATGCAGGTCGAACGATTCGTTGGTCGCGCCCAGAGTTCCAAGTCCCGAGGCGAGAAATCCGATCGACAGCACACTGACCATGCTGTAGAAGAGCCACACGACCTCCCACACCCAGTAGCGCCTGACCGAGTGCATCGACCGCTCGGCGAAGCCGAAGAGCGCGTTCAGCTCTGAATGCCGGCTGAGAGTGCTCATGTGGCGACCTCCTCCATCTCCTCTTCCACGGCAAATGCCTTGCCCGTCAGCTGCATGAAGACGTCTTCCAATGTCGCGCCACCATGCTCATCGCAAAGCTCTGCCGCGGTCCCGTCTGCCAGCACGCGTCCGTTGTCCATCATCAGGACGCGATCGCACAGCGCGGCAGCCTCGTCCATGTCGTGCGTGCAGAGCAGCACCGTCACCTCGCGCTCCGCGCGCAGCATCTCGAGCATGGACTGCACCTCTTTTTTCGAGCGGGGGTCGAGCCCTGTCGTTGGCTCGTCCATCAACAGGAGCGACGGAGCAGTCAGGAAGCTCCGCGCGATCGCAACCTTCTGCTGCTGTCCCCGCGACAGCTGTTTCATCGGCTGGTCGAGCGTGTCCAGCGCCAGGCCCAGCCGCTCGAGAATTCCCGAGACCTGCTCGCGCGTACCCGACGATCCGCCGCCGTACAGGCGCGACGCGTACAGCATGTTTTCCCAAGGGCTCAGCTCTTTGAAGAACGACGCTTCGACCGACACGCGGTTTACATGCCGCCGCACTTGAGCGGCATCCGTCACCACGTCCAGGCTGAACACCTTCGCGGTCCCCGCGTCGGGCGTGAGCAGGGTCGCGAGGATGCGGATGAGCGTCGACTTTCCGCTTCCGTTGGGCCCGAGGATGCCGGTCACACCGCCGGCCTCAACCGTCAGGAAGAGCTCGTGCAAGGCGACCTTGTCCTTGGGCGCCTTTCTCCACCACGGCGCGCCAGATTCGCGCTCGCGGCGCCGGAACGCCTTTCTGACTCCCTGGATCTCAACCGCTGGAATGCTCATCACTGACTCCTGAAAAACCTGAAACTCGGCTGGAAAAAGCAAAAGGACCGTGGCGGTGCCCAACCACCGCACGGTCCTTACTTGAGTTTCTGGCTTCTAGGTCTTGGTTACCGAACCAGGCTCAATGATGTGCGGATGGGCGCACTTCAGCCTCGAATGCGAGGCCTCTCTTTCTGATGCCGCCCAATTAGCACACTCCTATAGACACACCCCGATAGGTGTGGAGACCAGCAAGGCTACCCAGCCTGGGCTCAGCCGTCAAGCCCCAGCTGCGAGACGACGAACGCCATCACGAACGCCTCCTCACGCCATGACTCGTAGCGACCGGAGGGGCCCATGTGCCCGGCGCCCATCTGCGTTTTGAGCAGGATCGGTCCGTCGCCCAGGTTGACCGTACGCAGCCTGGCGACCCATTTGGCCGGCTCCCAGTACGAGACCCGTGGATCGTTCAGCCCGCCGGTGACCAGCAGGGCGGGATAGCTCGCGCTGCGCACGTTGTCGAACGGCGAGTAGCTCTTGATGTAGCGGTAGTACTCGAGCTCGGCGGGGTTGCCCCACTCGTCGTACTCGTTGACGGTCAACGGCAGCTTGCTGTCGAGCATGGTCGTGAGCGCATCGACGAACGGCACCTGCGCCACCGCGCATGTGAAGAGCTCGGGTCGCTCGTTGAGCACCGCGCCGACGAGCAGACCCCCAGCACTGCGTCCGCGGATTGCGAGGCGGCTCGCCGAGGTGTATCCCTCGGCGACCAGGTGCTCCGCACACGCGATGAAGTCACTGAAGGTGTTGCGTTTGCAGAGAAGCTTGCCTTTGTCGTACCACTCCCTCCCCATCTCGCCGCCGCCACGCACGTGAGCGATGGCGAAGACAAAGCCGCGGTCGAGCAAGCTCAGCCGCGCGGGGTCGAACATCGGGTCGTTGGAATGCTCGTAAGCGCCGTAGCCGTAGAGGAGCAGTGGCCGCGCCTTCGGCGGCTGCACCGCGACCTCCCCATCACCGGCGAGCAGCTTGTAAACCAGCGTGATCGGGACGCGCACACCGTCTGGCGCGGTCGCCCACAGGCGCTCTGTCGCGTAGTCGTCACGCCGGTACCCGCCCCGCACCGGCTGCTCTTTGACGACGGTGCGCTCCCGCGTCTTCATGTCGTAGTCGACAGCCGACCAGGGCGCGGTGAGCGAGGTGTAGAAGAACCGCATGACGTGGCTGTCGTAACTCGGGCTCGAGCCCGGAAAGGCGGTGTAAGCCGCGTCGGGCTGCTGGACCATGTCGAGCCCGCCGGTCTGCGTGTCCAGCACCTCCAATCTCTCCAGGCCGGCCGAGCGCTGGCCGAGCACCACATGGCCTATGTGCACGTCGGTGAAGTTGATCCTCACGCCGGGACGCTCCGGGACCACTTCCGTCCACGAGGACCGGCACGGATTCGAGACCGGGGCGCTCATCAGGCGGAAGTCGGTTGCGCCGTCGTTGGTCAGGATCAGGAAGCGATCCTCCTGGTGTTCGACCGAGTACTCGACGTTGGCGCGTCGCGGTTCGATGAGGGTCAGCGAGCGCTCGGGCTCGTCGCTGCGCAGAAAGCGAGACTCGCTGCTCACCTGGCTGGCGCTTGTGATGAAGATGAACTGCTCGCTCTTCGAGGGCTCGACATTGACCTCGAAACGTTCGTTATCCTCCTGGAACACGAGAACGTCCTCGTCTGGGGCCATGCCCAGCCTGTGGCGCCACACCTGGTACGGACGCATCGCGGCGTCAGGCCGGACGTAGAAGAACGTCAGGCTGTCGGCGGACCAGGCGGCGCCGTAGTGGACGCCATGGATTTCGTCCTCGAGGTCGGCGCTCGTCGCGAGGTTGCGGAACCGCAGTTCGTGGAGCTCTGAGCCGTCGACGTCTACGGCATAGGCGACCAGGTTCTCGTCTGGACTGCGCTCGACGTAGCCGAGCTCGAAGTAGTCATGGCCCTTGGCCAGCTCATTGCCGTCCAGGACGATCTCCTCGGGAGCGTCCAGGGAGCCGCGCCGCCGGCAGTAGATCTCGTAATCGAAGCCCTCCACCGTGCGCGTGTAGTTCCACCAGCCTCTGTAGAAGATCGGCGCCGAGGTGTCCGTCTCCTCGATCCGGCCGAGGACTTCGTGATAGAGCCTTTCCTGGAGATCGGCCGCGCCGGCCATCACGCCGTCCGCGTACGCGTTCTCGGCCTGGAGGTAGGCGATCACCTCAGGCTCCGGCCTCTCCCGGAGCCAGTAGTACGGGTCGGACCGCCGGTCTCCGTGAGCCTCGAGCACATGCGGCCGTTCGGGCGCGAGGGGCGGTCGAAGGGGTGTGACCTTCACCCGCTCCACTCTAGAGAGCGGCTAAGGCCTCCGGATCAGTGCAGTGGAAAGCAGACGATCTGCTGCTCGCCGATCGGAAAAGCCTGGTTTGCCAGCTCGTTCAGAGCCTTCCAGACCGCCGCCCTGGGCAGGCTGGGCGAGCCCTGGTCGCCGACAAAGACCCTCCCGACGACCGCTGCCTCGTCGGTCTTCAGCCCCTCGACCCGTTCGAGGCCGTACCGCCTGGGCTCATCGGCAACCCGGGCAAACGCCGCGGCAGCCGTCTCCCGCTGGCGCGCACCTCGGCTCAGGATCCAGACCTCCACCTCGACCATGCACCGAGCCTAGATCAATTAACAACTGATTTAACAGCATTAAGCAGAAAGACCGTGGGCGGCTCGAAGCTTCAGCTTCTCGCGAGCCGGAAGGCCTTGCGGACCATCTGCTTGACCTCGGCTCGGCCGGCGTCGGCAGGCGACCGGAGGGTGATGAACCGCATCTCTTTGCCGCCGCCCTGGAGGAGCCCGCTCCCGTCGTCGAGCTCGCGCCCGTGGTAGAAGTAGATGGTCGAGTGGTCGACGAAGGTGCCGATCCCGACCACGTCCTCGCCGTCAATCGCGTAGCGGACGAGCTTCCACATCATCCGGCTCGAGCGGGGAGCGGCCATTCGGTACAGGATCTCCTCCGCCCTTGGCGCCACCTCCCTGACCGTCCGGATCGCGGCCTGGACGTTGGGTCGAACGGCGGGCGGAACCTTCTCGAGCTGGTCACTGAGCGTGCTCATCGGTCGCCTCCTGGGTCTCGAAGCTGGGACCGGTCCCCTGGCCCGTCTCCACGCCAACAAGCAGAAGCCAGGCGCCGGTGACCATGAACACGAACGATGCCATCATCCCGAGTCCGATCACGTAAAGCCCCCAGGCTCCCGCGATGAAAAGGATGACTGCTCCGACCTGTTCGGCGACAAGGCATGCGAAGCTGCCCGCGGCGCGCAACAAGACGGCACGGTCGGCCGCGTTGAAGGCGTCGCGCGTGCTGCGATAGAGGATGACCTCGACGACCACGAGCACCGCGATGATCTCGATCGCGACCGCTTGCCTGCTCTGGCCTCCCATGAGTACGAGTCCGCACCGGATGAACACAGCGGTCAGGCCGGCCAGGATCGTGCGAGCCCGATGACGGTGCACCGGGTGGTTGACGATGGCTTCGAGGTGAAGCGTCATGGCGACGAAGACGAGGCCAGTCAGGGCGGCGGCCCCCGTCCCCACCATCACGAAGTAGTCGCGCCAGACCGAGAAGTCGTACAAGCTTTTTCCGGTCAGACAGGCGGCCTAGGATCGGCCACCATGGGCAGGGCGCCTGCAACGTGCATCCAGGTTGCCCACTGGTGCCTAAGGAACCCCACGCTGATCATGACCGCAGCGACGCCGCCTACCAGGATGCCGATGAACGGTTGAGGTTCCAGGGCAAAGTCGACCATCAGGGCAATGAACACACCGCCCACCACCGAGTTGACGATCGCGATGGTCGCCGCCGACGAGAGGAACTGCTGCCACCTGAGCCTGAATAAACCGAGCTGAGACAGACCCACCTGGTCCACCGAGGACCAGTGAAAAAGGTCAGCGTGCGTGGCATCGATCTGGCTATAGAAGTCCTGGATTCGGCTGAGAGCACGCGCGTAGATGACGTCCTCGACGCCCGTTTGCAGGAGGCGGTAATAAGTCACGACGCCGAGGAAAAAGACAACAGGCAGTATCGCAAGGGCAAAGATGAAGAACGTCTCGCCGAAGCGCGACGCTTGAGCGACAAAGGACAGGCCGACTACAGCGCCCGAGAGGCTTGTCAGGTAGAGGCTCGACCGCGAAGAACTCTCCGAGATCGTGCCGCCGCGCGCTGCCTGGAGCATTCCGAACTGATTGCCGACTGCCTGCATGAGCAACCCAGTCCGAGGTGAGTCGACCTCCTCCGCGCTGATCACATCTCGCCGTGGTCGGGCACTTTGCGCCCGACCATCCACAGAAAGTACCAGGTGCCCGTGTCGCCCATGTAGGCGAAGTCTTTGTGGATTGCCTTCTTGGTCGATTCGAAGTCGCCGAGCGAGTCGAGGTACTTCTTGAAGCTCCCGAACTCTTTGTCCAGCTCGACCATACGCCCGGCATTCCCCGCGATCGCCTCGAGCTTCTTTCGATTGCGGATGACCCGCGTATCCGTCATCAGCTTGTCGAGGTCTTTGGTCCTGAGCTTCGCCACACGGTTGGGGTCGAAACCGTGAAAGGCTTCCTGGATGCCGGGCCACTTGGCGTCGACCACCCGCCAGCTGATCCCGGTCTGGAACATCACGCGGGCCATGGCGTCGAGGTAACCCGACAGCTCCCTGGGCGGACGTGGCTGTTTGTGCTCATGCATGGTGCGCCGATCTTAGGTCGGAACCGCCGATACGGGACGGCCTGCTTCGGGCTACCGGCGCCTGCGGCGGTTGAAGAGGCTTCGCCGGTACTGGTGGCGCCTGAGGTGCAGCCGTCGCTCGCGAGCGTCGCCCGGCCCGACCCGATCGGCATGGCGAACGTGGCGGCCGCCAGCAGATCGGCGCTCCGAAACCCGCCGATCCAGTCCGGACCTCCGCTCAGTCCTTCTTCTGTCCACAGTGCCGATACTCGAATAACGTCGCGAGGTGGACCTGTCACCAGGCGCGGCTCACAGCATCTTCGGGTTCGTACCAAGGGTGCAAACTAGCCGCGAGCCGTGACGCACACAAGCACCCGCGGCATGCGGATTCTGGCCTGGCCGCTCGGCATTGCGGGCGCGCTCGCCAGTGGGCTGGGTGCAGGGGTGGTGGTGGCCCTGGGCGCGCCGGCGTCGTTCCTGCTCGTATACCTGGTCGGAATCCTGATGGGGCTCCTTGGCGGGCTCGTTGCCTATCGGGAGCCGCGCAACAGCATCGGCTGGCTGATGTGCGCGACGTCGCTGGCGGCCAGCCTAGTCCACCTTCCGGCCGGCTATGGCTACTTCGCCCTCGTGATCGAGCACGGCGCCTGGCCTTTTGGCTCGGCGGCGGTGTGGCTCGGCGCGTGGGGATGGGTGCCGGTGATCGGTCTCTTCGTACTGATCTCCGTGCGCTTCCCCGACGGGAAGGTGCCGCCTCGGTGGCGGGTGGTCGACTGGCTGGCAGTGAGCGGCACAGCCCTCTTTGCGCTCGGCATCGCACTGCATACGCCAAAACGTCTGGTCGACTTCCTACCCGTCCCGGGCGCGAAGGTTGCGCTCCTTGCGCCTCTGGTCGAGAACCCGCTCTCAGGGCTCTTTCCCGAGCGGTTGCTCAGCCAGGTTCAGGGCGCGGGCCTGTCGCTGCTGATCCTGGCCTGCGTTGCGTTGGCAAGCTCGTTGACCTCCGGCGTGCGGGGAGCGACGAGAGGCTCCAGCTCAAGTGGTTCGCATATTCAAGCGGCCTGTTTGCGGCCACCCTCGTCTATGGCGCACCGGCCTGGAACTTCTTCGGTCAACCGCTGTACCTGGCTCTGACTCCGCTCGAGTTCGCCGGCCTGACCCTGCCGGTTGCGATCGCGATCGCAATCTTGCGTTACCGCCTCTACGACATCGACCTGATCATCAACCGGACCCTGGTCTACGGCGGTCTAACTGCGATTCTCGGGGCCGTGTATGCGGCGGTCGTGACTCTTCTCAACCGCCTCTTCATCTCCGCATCGGGACAGAAATCCGACGCGGCTTACGTGGTCACGGCTTTCGTCGTGGTCGTCGCCTCGAGCCCGGTCAAGGATTGGCTGCAGCGGCAGGTCGACCGCCGGGTCCGCCATCGGAGCCCGGCAGCTGTGCTTGACGAGTTCAGGGCTGATGTTGAGTCCGTCGTCTCGGTCATCGACGTCAACAAGGTTGCCTGCCGGCTGCTCGATGAGGCCGTCATCGCGTTCGACGCTCGAGCCGCCGCGCTCTATCTGACCTCAAATCCGGCGTCAGGTCCCGTGTACAGTCACGGTCGCATGAACGGAGAGGACGCCGTTGAGGTTCTTTTGCGACACGAAGGACGGGAGCTCGGGCGCCTGGTCCTCGGAGGCAGGCGAGGTCAAATCGGATACTCGCAGGCCGATCTAAGACTCCTCCAGCGATCTGCCGACACGGTGAGCGAGGTGCTGGTGCTTGCCGCGCACCTCGGTCACCGACAGCTCACTGAAGCCCGATGACGCTCTACGCGTGGCTGAAGTTTTTCCACGTCTTTGGTCTGGCGGTGTTTCTGTTCGCTCACGGCGTATCCGGCGGGGCCTCGTTTGGAATGCGGAACAGCGCGTCGTCGACGGCCAGGCAGCTTCTCGCCCTGTCCCGGCGAGCGTCGTTCATCTCGAACCCCGGCCTGCTCATCGTGATCATCACCGGCGTCTGGATGGCGTTCCTCGGCTCGTGGTGGGGTCGCGGGTGGTTGTGGGCGGCAATCGTGATCCTGGTCGCGATCCTGGTCGGGATGGGGCTGATCGCCCGGCCGTACTACCTGGCCCGCGATGCGGCGCGGAGGTCGGACGAGGACCTGGCTCAGACTTTGAGCAGGACCCGGCCGCAGGCTGCTGCCTGGATGGGGAGTGGCGGCCTTCTGTTGCTTGTGGGGTTGATGGTCCTCAAGCCTTTCTAGGACCCTAGACATCGAGCGGCGGGCATCGATCCCGCCGCTCGAGATGTCTGGTCTAAGCCTGTTCGGCCCTGGCGGCGGCGCCAACCTCCTGGCCGGCGGTGGGATCACCCTCAAAAATGCCGAACACGTTGCCCTCAGTGTCCTTGCAGTAGGCGAAATATCCCTGTCCCGGAACTGGCGTCTTCTCCATCAGCACCTGACCGCCCGCCTTCTTGACTGCGTCGGCCCCTGCCTCCCACTTGTCGACCGTGATCGTGTTGATCACTGCCTGGCCGTGATCGGTGCGATCCATGATCGCGCCGTCTATGCCGACCTCGTCCTTGTCACCAGTGGTGGCGAGCAGATAGGTGAATGGCCCGCCCCAGTCCGAGAACTTCCATCCGAAAGCCTTCTCGTAAAACTCCGCCGCCCGCTTCGGATTGTCCGCGGTGATCTCAAAGTGGCTGACTCGACCCATGGCCTTCCTCCCGTGATATGACCGGACTCGACCCCATCAGCATAGGCACACGTGAGCAGGCTCTCGGGACCCGTATCCGCGATCCTACGTGCATGGAGCAACGCATCAGTCTCGTGACTCTCGGCGTCACCGACCTGGCGCGCGCACGGTCGTTCTACGAGGAGCTCGGCTGGAGCGGCGCGCAGCAGCCTGACGACGACGTCTGCTTCTTCCAGGCCGGCCGGATGGTCTTCGGCCTGTGGACCGCGCTCGGTGGTCACGGCGCCCCGGGGATCGAGCTGGCTCACAACGTCCGCTCGCCACAGGAGGTTGACTCGGTCCTTGCTGAGGCCGAGCGGGCGGGCGGCACCATCGTGCGACCGGCCGCTCACGCCGACTGGGGCGGCACAACCGGTGCCTTTGCCGATCCTGATGGCTACGTGTGGGAGGTCGCGCACAACCCGGAGTGGACGATCCGGGACGACGGGTCGATCAGGATCTAGGCCCGCGAGTGACCTACTACGTCCAGCACTTCGGTTATTGGGCCGTGCTTGCGATCGTGGGGTTGGAGTCGATCGGCATTCCGTTGCCAGGCGAGACGACATTGATCAGCGCGGCCCTCTACGCGGGGGCGACCCACAATCTGCAGATCGTCTGGGTCATTGCGGCGGCGGCGACGGGCGCGATCATCGGCGACAACCTCGGTTACCTGCTCGGCCACTGGGGCGGCTACCGGCTGCTTGTCAGGTATGGCCAATACGTAGGGCTCGACCAGCGCAAGGTGAAGGTGGCCCACTACCTCTTCGCGCGATACGGCGGCAGCGTCGTCTTCTTCGGGCGTTTCACGGCCATCCTGCGCACGTATGCCGCCTTCATTGCCGGCACAGCCCGGATGCCCTGGCCGAGCTTTCTCTTCTTCAACGCCGCCGGTGGCGTGGTCTGGGCCACGATTTACGGCACCGCGGCATACACGCTTGGAAAGCAGATCGATAGGGTCGGCACAGAGTTCGCGATCGGCTTCGGCGTCGCCGGTGTGATCGCGGTCATCGTGGGAATCTGGGTCATCCGCCTCTATGAACAGCGCCTCGAGGCCGTCGCCGAGAAGGCGTACCCGGGCCCTCTTCCTGGTTATCCCGGCGGACCCGAGCTCTAAGCCGGCTGAGCGGTTGCTTGGCGCGGTAGCGGGGCTACCAGCCGTCGCGCGGCACAGTGCGGAGCGGCTTCTTCGCCGGATCGACACGTGCCTGGCTCGTCAGAACGACAACCCGAATGTGGCGGCATGAGTCGTCGGCACGCAGGTCCTGTATGAACGGGATATTGCCCGCTCCCTTCGCCAGGTGGACGAAGATTGCGTCAGGCATTATCTGCTTGGCGCGGGCCAGGCCTTCAATTCCGTCTCGAGCCACAAAGACGCTGAATCCGTCGTGCTCCAGTCGCTCCTGATTGCTTTGCTGCGAAGTAGGGTCGTCGTCGACGAGGAGAGCCGTCGCAACTCGGTTTGTATTCAACTGGCTAATCTTCCGAACCTTCTCAGCTAAGTGATCGGCAGGTTCGCGGGAGGAAACGCCAGCCTGTCGCTGCCTACGAGTCTACCCCCGGGTTAGCAGATCAAGGTCGATTTTCTCTTCGGTGTCTCCCGCGACTCGGCATTGGCTTGAGACGCCGGCGAGCATGAGTCGCGGTTCGGTGGCGCTCCGGCGCAACTGCCCCTGGCGCGGGCTCTTCGAGGTAGAGCCACTCACCTGCGCGCGCGAACGCCGACGCGTCCACAGACCGAAGCAAAGGCGCGCCCTGGCGGCGCAGCTTGGCCCATTTCTCGTGGTCGTCAGACGTGATGAACGTGAGCGCGCGACCGGAGTTTCCGTTGCGGGCCGTGCGGCCGACGCGGTGAGTCAGCGCTTCGGCGGTGTCTGGGAGCTCGTAGTTGATCACGAGGCCGACGTGGCTCAGGTCGAGGCCGCGAGCGGCGACGTTGGTCGCGACCAGTACATCCGCGCGCTGGTTGCGAAACGAATCCATCACCGTGTCTCGCGCGCTCTGGGCCATGTTGCCTTGCAGCTCGACCGAGTTGTGGCCGAGCCGCCGCAGCTCCCGGTTCAGCTTGCGCACTCCGTGCTTGGTCCGCCCGAAAACGATTGCGGTCGGATGCTGATGAAGGATGTCGCTGAGCACCCGTAGCTTCAAGCCGGCGTTGGTATGTACCGCTCCGTGCTCGAGGAGCGAGGGCCCCTCCGCCACGATCTTGACCCGGAGCGGATCCTGCAGGTGCTTGCTGATCATCTTCGAGACCCAATCCGGCATCGTTGCCGACGCCAGCACCGTCTGCGCTGAGTAGATGTGTCCCAGGATGCGTTCGACGTCAGGCGCAAAGCCGGCATCGAACATCTGATCGGCCTCGTCGAGCACGAGATATTCGACGCGGCTGAGCGACACGAGCTTCCTCTTCATCATGTCGAGAATGCGTCCGGGAGTCCCGATCATCACGTCAGCGCCGCGCTTCAGGCTCTCGATCTGACGGTGGTAACCGACACCTCCGTACAGCAGCGCGCTGCGCAGTCCGGAATCCAGCGACTTGAAAACGGCGTCGACCTGGATGGCGAGCTCTCGTGTCGGCGCGACCACCAGCGCCCGGGGGCCGGGCTTTCCGGGCTCCAATCGTTCCACGATCGGGATCAGGAAGGCGATGGTCTTGCCGCTGCCGGTGGGCGATTGGATGACGACGTCTCGCCCGTCGAGAAGGGCGGGGATCGATTCGAGTTGAACCTGATTTGGTGAGTTGATGTCTTGCCGGGTCAGTGCGACCAAAACGCGCGTGCTGACGCCGGCTTCGGCGAATGATTGCAACGAAGCTCCAGGGTGCCTCTCTCTTTCTTCTTATTTGCCGTGAGCTACAGGACTCTGTGTTCGAGACAGGAAGAGAGGACCCGAGCGGGCGGCGCACCAATGCGCCGACGTCAGTGTACCGGAGTGAGAGGCAGGCTCGCGGGAGTCACCGTGGGAATCACACAATGCGCGGCCGAATCCAACCTGGCTGGTCTTGATCGCGGAGGGGAGCTTCGGCTACGGGATTGCACCCGGCCTGGTGGTGGTGCTCCTGGCCGCGTTCAGGCGAGAGCCAAACGAGCAGAGTCCTAAGCTAGGGAACAATGAGCAGGGGCTTCAGGAACGCCGACTCGACACAAGACCTTAGTGAGAAGGCGAACGCCGACCGGATCAATGAGATCCTCGAGCGCGATCGTGTGCAGGCCTCCCTGGCAGAGGCGCGACGTGCGCACGGCGGTTACGGAATCTGCGAAAACTGCGGCCGGGCGATCGGCGAGGAGAGGATGGTTGCCGTCCCGACGGCCACGCGCTGCGTGGCCTGCCAGTCGGACTGGGAGCAGGCCAGCCGGCTCTAGACGAATCCCGGAGAAAGTGGTCGAGGGTGGACTGGCTTTCCCAGCGTCTGGCCAATCCACAGAGATTCACCAGCAACGCGATGCCAGGTCCGCGGCACATAGAGAACTGCCGCCTGCTACATCCAGTGCTGACGGTCGCGGTAGATCTCCACGACCGGGCCGAGGGGATGTCGCTCACGGTATGCGCGAAACCGCGCGAGCAGGCGAAGGTAGCGGCGATTCGACGACCGCAGTCTGCGGTGCGGAATCTTGAGGAGGTACTTCTCGACCTTCCAGATGTTCGTGAGAGCCAGGCGCCAGTCGTACTTGCCCAGGGCGCGCAGATCCGCTAGCTGGTAGCCCGTGATGCGGCCGGTGGAGTCCACATATGGATCGAAGTAGCTCCACACCAGATCGCGAATGCCGCGGAACACTGGTTTGCGACCGTGCAGGCCCGCATCCCGGGACCGGGCCACCGCGCCCCACCGACCTCCGCGGCGAAACACGTAGATCACATGATCCACCCCATCTTTGGACTCGAAACTAACCACAAGCGGGGGGTAGCCGTGTTGCTCCAAGATCACGGCGGCGACGAGCGCCGCCTCCAAACAGTGCGCGGTGTTGTGGCGGACGACTTGGCGAAAGGATCTGAGGGTGTCCCCGTGCAGCTCCCAGTTGTAGGGCAGCCTGCGCAGGAACTGCTGGACCTGTTCAGGGGTGCGGTATCGCTGGATGATTCGCCGCTCTTCGCGCGTGAAACCGTCCGGCGCCTGAGGCGGCTGGGTCATGGGCCGACTATTTTGCAACGGCCGGTCGCGATGTCTTCCGCTGCCCGCCCGCAGGTTGCGCCAGGCATGTTCTCAACGAGCTGTTGAATTCGAAATGAGTGTGGGCCGAGAGCTGAACTGCCCTGGGTTTGATGGAGGCTCAGGGGTGTCCGCGTACGGGATGCGTACTGGTACGCAAGACCTTCTGTAAGCGCCGCCTCCAAAAGTTCGCTAGCACCGAATGTGCCGCTTGAACAGGTAACCGCGGATGGCTTGCCGACCCTCGAGTAGATGAAATGCGTAAACGGATTCGAGCTGATCAAGGCCAACTTCTGTGCCCGAAC
>DASPXA010000057.1:0-47775 GCA_035637495.1 Verrucomicrobiia bacterium | reverse complement strand
CGTCCGTTTTTGCGTCCTACATAGGAGGTGATGCGATGCGTGAGCTCAGGTTCGACCCGTCGCAGTGGTCCATCCCACCGCCGGCGGAGATCGTCTCCCACCATGCGAGGCATCTCGTTTCGCGCCGTTCCTTCATCGGGTCGGTGGCCGGGGTGGCCGGGGCGGCGGTCGGCGGCGGCTTTTTTCCCGTCAATGCGCTGGCGAAGAAGCCGTTCAACGCCACGCCCAAACCCACCTCCAACACGATCGCGCTGGGCGGCGTGACATTCCACCTGACCTTCTTTGGGCCAGGAATGGATGCCTCTTCGATCGGCGATTTCAACGGATTTGTGGGCGTGGCCGACGTTCAGGGGACGGGAACGGCGACAAATCCCGATGGCAGCACTGAAACCCTCTTGTTCGACACCGACATGAGATTCATGAGCGGCGTTTACGTCGGAGTCGACGGAGCGGTCCACAAAGGAAGTTTCGGCTTCGTTTGATTGGACCTCTACAGAGGTCAGTATGACTTCACGAACTTCTCGACCCAGGTCCATGACTTCGACCCTGGAATCGACCCATATCCGGGGGGAATCTTCTGGACTGTGCCCATGTCACCTGTGGGGAACGTCGAGCTAGGGACGGGAAGCGCTCACATGAGCGCCAGCAATCTCGCGCTGCGCGACTTCTTCAACATCCCGAACGCGCTGTTCCGTTTCCTCACTCCTGATTCGGTCGGCGCGAGCTGCAGCTTCGACATCAACTGGAGCGGTCCTGTCTCCGGCCGTGGCGGCGTCACGACGCCGGGTTCGACCGGTGAGCTCGTCATGTGCAACGCCGACATGACCTGGTCGGCAAGCAACAGCCTGGGCTTCCGGTTTGTTTCGAATCCGTCAGGCACCAAGAGCGTTTTCGCCCAGCTGGGTCACATCAGCAACGGGGTGTTCGCGACCTGAAGAGGGTGGGGAGGTCTGTCGGCAGACCTCCCCTTTCTCAGTGGCCGCGGAAAGCCTCCTCCAACCATTCCGCGACGACAGTCCGAACCACCTTGGCATCAAGGAGCAAAGGACGCGGACGTCCGCGGTTCATCCACTCCCGCACAGCCTCCAGGTCGGCGATGCTTTCGACCCTCGCCGCCTCCAGTCCCATTGCCCGCGCGATGTGCGCAAAGTCAGTGTCCGGGAAGCGAACCGTATCCATGGGCAGCCCATCGGGCGCGAAATGATGGACCTCGGCGGCATAGGAGGCGTCGTTGTAGACGACTACGAGCGCATCGAGCCCGAGCCGTCCCAGCGTCTCCAGCTCAGGTAAACCCATCAGCGCCCCGCCATCACCGAGGGCGATAACAGTCGGTCGTTCGGGCCGGGCGACGGCCGCGCCGATTCCGGTCGCGAGACCGAGACCGATCGACATGAAGGACTGCGTGAAGACAAATGAGCGTCCGTCTGGAACATCCATGTACATGGGCGCCCAGCCCATGAAGTGGCCGGAGTCGACCGCGAGAGTCCGCTCCGCGGGCAAAAGCTGGTGCAGCGCGATGGTCAGTGCGCGGGGGTCGACGCGGCCGGCTCCGGTCACGTCGTCAAACGGTTGCTCGCGCCAGCCACCGCGGCGGATCCGCTGTGCGACGTCCTCTGTGCGGCGGCCACGCGAGTGATGGGAACCCAGTGCGCTGATGAGTGCCTCGGCTGTCGCGGCGGAGTCCCCGCACAGCCCCAGATCCACCTGACGGTGTGCGCCCAGGGCACCCTCGTCGACGTCTATCTGAGCAACCCTGGTGGTGGGGCGGATCAGGTGCCCGCGGCGGGTGGTCCACATGTTCAGCGAGGCGCCGAAGGCCATCACGAGGTCGGAGGCTTCGATCAGCTCGGCTCCGATCGGCGACGCAAACCCGCCGCTGATTCCGACGCACCACGGGTTGCCTGCGAAAAGCCCGTCGGCCACCGCCGACGTCGCCAGCAGGGCGCCGGTCTGTTCGGCAAGGCGCTCGAGCGACGCACCCGCTCCCGACAGAACGGCGCCCCGGCCCGCCAGCAGAAGCGGACGCTCCGCCGCCGCCAGCCAGCCGCCGAGGGTCTCCACCTCGGCAGAATTCGGCGCCTGCGGCAGGGGCCCCGATGGCGGGACCAGCCCGGTGGGCGGCGGGCACTCGGCCGCCTGCACCTCGAGCGGGAGCGAGACCAGCACCGTCCGCCGCTCGCTGCAGGCGATCTGCGCCGCCGCCGCAATCTCGGCCACGGCAGACGCAGGTGAGGTGACTCGGCGGTGGATGGCGCCGGCGGCCTGCGCGACCGCGCTCTCGTCGATGAAGAAATTGGAGAGCGGTGCGGTGGCCTCGGCCGCCAGGAGCAGCAGTGGCGTTCGGCTCTTGGCGGCCTCGGTCAGGCCGGTCAGGGCGTTGGTCAGCCCCGGTCCTTGATGGACCGTACACACGCCAAACCGGCCGGAGGCGCGCGCGTACGCATCGGCCATGGTCACCGCGCCGGTTTCATGCCGCGCCGCGATGAATCGCATCCCGCTCGCGGTCATCGCATTGGCCAGGTGGAAATTGCCGCTGCCGACCAAACCGAAGAAATCGCGGCCGCCGAGCTGGGCTATGGCGCTGCCGATCGCTTCGGCGACGCGCATCGAAGCGTCAGCGCTCGACGAGTGCGAGCACGCGCGCTGGGCTTCCCGATCCGCGCACGATGGGGAGCGGCCCCGCGATGACGATCGCGCCCGTCGGTGGGAGCCTGACCAGGTTGGCCAGCTGGGTCAGCCCGTACTTGCCCGCGCCGAGCAAGAATGTGTGACACGGAAACGCGGGCTCGAAGCTGTGCGCCTTGCCGGCGTCGGTGCCGACCGTCTCCACGCCGACCCCGAGCACGGGCGCTTCGTCCGCCAGCCAGCGCGCGCATTCCACCGAGATCCCCGGCGTGTGCGGGCCCATGTTGTCGGCGTTGAGAAATCTCTGCTGGTCACCGGCCCTCGCGTCCCAGCCCGTTCGGTACAGGAGCCATCCCCCGTGGGGCATGGGGCCGTGGTCGCCCTCCCAGGCCTTGATGTCCGCGACCTCGAGGAGATAATCGGCGTTTTCGGCGCACTCGCGGCTCTTGTCGATCACGACGGCGGGTGCGATCAGCTGTCGCGCCGGGACCTGGGAGACGTCCTTGTTGTCGCGTCCTGTCACCCAGTGGATCGGTGCATCGAAGTGGGTCCCGACGTGTTCGCCGGTCGAGATGTCGTTCCAGTACCAGGCCGGTCCCCGTTCGTCGTAGTGGCTGATCTGGCTGAGCTCGAAACGCCTCGTGTTGGCGAATGGCGGCGGGAGCTGGATGATCGGCGTCCTCTCCGACAGAGGAGCGGTGAGGTCGATCACGTCGATTCTTCCGTCTTCGATCGCCGCGAAAAATTCCGTCAGCATGAGGCGAGTCTATCTCGGCCTCTTAGACCGTCATAGTTGAGATGAGCAGGGAAAGATGGATCGCCGGAGCCTGCGTGCCGTCGTGCTGATGGCGATGGCCATCGCGGTGATTGCCGCAACGAGCGCCGTCTACCTGCGCTCAGCGGGTACCAGTGCTGCGCCAGTAATGGTGACGCGCTCGGTTCCGTCAATGGTGACCGTCGAGCCGGTCGATTACTACTTCTCGACTCCGGCCCAGGGCTGGGCGGTCGAGAATCCGACGCAGGCCGCTGACTTCGGCGTATTCCGGACAACAGATGCCGCGCGGCGCTGGCACGAGGTGCTCGAGCTCGACCCCGGGCTGACCCAGTTCGTCGAGCCGGCGGTCCAGTTCCTCGATTCATCGCACGCCTTCATCGCGGTAGGCGCGCATTTCCAGCGCCTCACGCGCACGAGCGACGGTGGCGCCCACTGGCAGTCGCTCGCGCTTCCCGATGGAAGCGTGCGCGTCGATGCGGTCGCGTTCAGCGACCCGGACTACGGCTGGCTTCTGGTCGGCGGAGGTTCCACACGCCTTTTCGCGACTCGCAACGGCGGTGCAACGTGGCGCCGCCTGCCCGATCCACCCGGCGACGCGGAGACACTTACGTTTCGCGGCCCGCACGAGGCCTGGATGGGCGCGGCCGCCCTCGGCACCCCACACGTCTACCTTTCGACTGACGCCGGCATGACCTGGACGCGCCGCGACCTGCCGCCTCCGCCGAGCCGGTCGTGGGACGGCGGCGTCCCATCCCGCGTTGAGCTGCTGCCCGGAGGCGGTGTGCAGGTGCTCCTGCCGCCTGTGGGACAGCCCGACTTCCTCGAACGGGGTTATGCCCTGATCCTCACCGCCCGCGATGAAGGTGCGGCGTGGAGGTACGTACCGACACCTCCGGGTGTCCTGGCGTACGAAGACTCGTGGCACTGGTGGGCGATGTTCCAGACCTCGCTTTTCAAATCGAGCGATGGTGGTCAGACTTGGGCGACAGTCACCAACCGGCTGCCGGACTGGGGTTTTGTTCCGCACGTGATCGATACACACCACGCGTGGGCCGCGATCAAGCTGGTGAGCGGCAACGGCCTTGCCCTCACGGACGATGGGGGCCTTCACTGGTCGCGTGCAAGCGTGCCCGTCGCCTCTTACTGAAGGGACCTTCTCGTTGGTCACGATCCAGGACGTTCGATCGGTGGCTGAGAAATTGCCCCGCAGCTACGAGGTGCTCGTCGGCGGCCGGTTGAAGTTTCGGGTCGGCCGCATCGTCTACCTGTCGTTCTCGCGCGACGAGAGCGTGATGGGCTTTGCGTTTCCAAAGGATGAGCGGGACTGGCTGATCGGCGGCTCCCCGGACAAGTTCATGCAGCCGAGCAAGTCCGACCTTCGGTACCACTGGGTGCTGGCGCGCCTGTCCGCCCTCGATCAGAAGGAGATGCGCGAGCTGGTCCTTGACGCCTGGCGGATGGTCGTCCCCAGGAGCCTCGCCACGAGCTATCAACCAGACTTCTGATCGCCGATAACGCGTCACACCGCCGAATGACTTTGTCACGCTATCCGCCGCGTGGCCACGTCGATCCAGCCGAACCAGACGGTGAACGATCTCAACTGGACTTTCGTGCTGGTCGGGGTCGCGGACGCGACGATGCTGCCGTATATACCCCTGTACCTTGCCCAGCGCGGCCTGAGCGCTGCCCTGATCGGGCTCGTGCTCGCCTGCGCGGCTCTGGCGACCTTCGTCGTGGGGCTGGGCTGGGCCTACCTCGCCGACCGCAGATTCAGCCCTGAGCGCATGGTGGTCGCCGCCGCCGCCGCTGCCGCCGGGATGGCGCTGCTCCTGGCCGTGGCGGCCGGACCGGTCGCGATCGCGGCTGTGATCGTCGGGCTGTCGATCGCCCGTGCGCCTTTCATGCTGCTCGATCCGATCGCGCTGAAGAGGCTGCGCGTCACCCGGCGGACCGATTACGCCCGCATCCGTCTGCGGATGAGCGCGGGTTGGGCGGGGTCGGCCGTCCTGTCGGGCGCTCTGTTTCAGGCTGCGGGCCTCCGGTTGATTCCTTTCGTCTACGCGCCGCTGTCGCTGGTGCTCGGATGGTGGGTGTTCAGATCCTTGAAGCCGACGACCGAGGGCCAGACGGTCGACCCCACTCCGGCTATCACCTCGAACGTGCGAAGGGTGCCGGTAGCGTTGATCACGTTCTTCGCGAGCTGTTTGCTGCTGGGCGCGTCGCTGGCGGCCACCCAGAACTTCCTGACTCTCCAGATCAACGTCCTGGGGGGTGGAGCGGTCCTGATCGGCGCTGCTGCGGCCTTCCAGGCGCTGACCGAGGTTCCGACGATGGGCTTCATGCGCGTGCTGACGAAGTTCCTCAGCCACCGCGCGCTGTTCGCAATCGGGTGCGGGGTCTATCTCGTCATCTTCGTGGCGTGGGCCTTCACGTCCGACGCCCTTGCAGCCGCCTTGCTCAAGCTCGTCGCCGGAGTGGCGTTCGCGCTCACCCTGATATCAGCGGTGATGATCACCAACGACCTGGCGCCGTCACGACTCCGCGCGACGGGCCAGACGCTGATGAAGTCAGTCCTCTTCGGAGTGGCTCCGATAGTGGGCGCGCTGGGCGGCGGGGTGGTCTACGAGGCGCTCGGCGCACGGGTGATGTTTCTGGGCGCCACCACGATCGTTGGCGCAGCCGGGCTCATTGCGCTTCTGGTGCGCCCGCGGCCCGCGCCGCTAACGACGGCTACTGAGGCTGCACCGGCTTCGCCAGGATTAGCGACACCTCCAGCGTGATGTTCGGATCGACCTGTACGAATCCGCCCGCCTCCTGCGGGACCTCGACTCCATAATCGTCGACCGCGACGACAGTTGCGCCTGCCGCGGACAGCTCGCTGTTTGTCAGCCGCACGTCAAGGCCAAATTTCGCCGGCCTCGTCACGCCGCCGATCTCGAGGGCGCCCGAGATCTGCACGTGCTGGACGGCGTTCGAGGACCCGTCGACCGAGATGGCTGCCGGATAGGGCTGGAAGATGACGTATGGATGCTCCCTCGAGCTCAGCATCTGTCGCGCGATGTCGTCGCGGTCCGAGGTGCGGAAGCCGGGCAGCTCATCCACGCTGCGCAGCGTCCGGACGTCGACGGCGATGCACCCCGTTTCGATCTGCACCCCTGCCGCCACGGCGCCTACGAGCAGCCACCCGCCCACGGTATCCGTCCGCGCGACCGCCACGTGCGGCGAGGTGACTTCGGCGAACTTCTCACGGGCCTGGTAGCCGGCGAGCGAACCCGCCTGAACGGCCCAGAGCCCCGCGACGCCAGAGCTCGAGTTGTCGGGCACGGCCGGCCGGCGGCATGCCAGGGTCAGCGGATCATCCGGGCGCGGCGAGGTCGTGTGTCGAGCTGCCTGGGCGAGGCCGAGCGGCTGCGGCCGGCTGTGATTGATAAAGGTGATCGCGCCAACCGCGCCCAGCACCATCAGCAGCACCAGCGCCGCACCTGCCTTGAGGAGTGTCGAGGGCTTCACGTCCCTACTACGCCCCGAGGTCTATGTCGGTTCCGCGTGTATGTTCCGGGATATTCGATGAGGCGGAGGCGCGGGCCATCGACCAGATCGAGGTCGGGGCTCAGTGAGGCCCGCGCGACTCAGCGTCTTTTGATCGCTGCAGCAGCTCCTCGGCCGCGGCCTTGTCCCCGCGCAGCTCGGCCACCCTGGCGAGGTTGCGCCAGGTCCAGGGCGGCAGCTGCTTGTCGCCGAGCTCTTCCGCAATCCTGATCGCCGCGCGGAGGTCTTCCTCCGCCTCGTCGAGCCGGCCGAGGTTGCGCTTGGCGATGCCGCGTGCGGCGCGGGCGTCGGCGATCTCCCAGCGTGCACCCAGCTCGCTGAAAATCTTCACGCCGCGATCGAAGCACGGCAGCGCCTCTTCCTCGCGACCCAGGTCGCTGAGCACTCGACCTCGCTGGACCGACGTGTTGGCGACGCTGAAGCGGTCACCCGATTCGTCTGCGAGCGCGCCGGCTTCGTCGATCAGCCGCAGCGCACCGTCGTTGTCCTGCGTCTCGCTGTGGTTGATCGACAGCGCAGTCAGGGCCCGTACGCGTGCCCAGTGGTCTTTGGGGTCGGCAAGGTCGAGAGCCCGCCGCCAGATCGCTTCGGCCGCGTCGTGCCTGTCGCGCGTCCACGGCACCCAGCCTGCGAACAGGAGCGATCTCACGATCGCCCACGGGTCGCCGAGCTCCTCGGCCGCGCGGATCGAGCGGTCAAGCAGGCGCTCCGCCTTGTCTACGTCGGCCTCGAAGTTGATCGCGATGTCGCCGAGGTAGCGGAGGGCCAGCGCGAGCGAGAAGGCGTCGTGCCCGGCCTCACCAAGAGTCACGGCGCGACTCAGGGCCTCCATCGCTGGGGCGTACTCCGCGAGCCAGTAGCGCGCCTCTCCCATTCCCGCCAGAATCCGCGCCTCGCGCACCCCCCAGCCTGCTTCAGGCCCGGCTAACGCAAGGGCGCGCTCGTAGCGCTCGATCGCCGAGCGGCTCTCCAGGCGGCGTCGAGCCCGGTCGCCCGCGACGAGCAGCGCGTCCACGGCGCGGTTCGGGAGCGTGCGGTCGTTCGGGTCCAGGTCGACCGCAGCCGTGGCTGCAAGGTCGAGGTGGTCCGCCGCCAGCGAGGGATGACCGCCCTCGAGGAGAAACTCGGCGACCCGCTCGTGCAGTCGCACGCGTTCTCGCTTGGCAAGGCTCGCGTAGATGACCTCCTTGAGCGTGGCGTGCCGGATCCGCCACCGCTGCAGCTCACCCGGCTGCGGGTCGCGCACAACGATTTCCAGGTCTTCGAGCTGCTGCAGCTCTTCGGCCGTCGCATTCGGATCCACGACGGCGAGCTCAGCGAGGTCGAACGCGTACTGGAAGACCGAGGCGTGCCTGGCGAGCTCGCGCAGCCTGGCCGGCATCGCGTCGAGTCGCGCGCTCACCACGGCCTGCACCGTGGGCGGGACCGTGCGGCCGCCGTGGCCGTCGGACCCGATGCCCGCGGGCATCAACATGCCGGTGGTCTCGATGATGAAGTAGGGATTGCCTCCGGCCCTCTCTGCGATCTCCAGCGCCTCGACGTCGCCGACGCGCCCGCCTCCGGCGTGCCGGGCGAGCTGGATCGACTCATCACGTGAAAGCGCTTCCAGCCTGATCAGGACCGAGTTGCTCGTGGTTGATCCCCACGCAGGTCGCTCCTCGAGCAGCTCGTTTCGGGCGAGGACGACGATCAGCGCGCGGCGCGGCCCCTCGCCACGAGCGGCGGCCCACAAGATGAGGTCGAGCATCGGCGCCTTGAGGCTGTGCCCGTCCTCGAACACGACAAGCACCGGGTGGTCGCGTGCGAGCCCATCGAGCACCGAGATGAAACCCGCAGCAACTTCGTGCACGAACGCGGTCTCGTCGCGACTCTCACCGAGCCCGAAGAGCAGCGCCAGGCGCTGGGCCGTGCGCTGGGCCGAGGCGGGGCCGGCCGTGCGTCCGGCAAGGATCCGCAGGCGCTCGCGAATCTCGTCGGGGCCGTCACGCGGACCGATCTCTGCGAGGTCGGCAATGATCGCGGCGGCCGGGGAGAAGGTCGCGGTGTCGGTCTGCGCGCGGGTCTGGCCGCGCAGGATGATGACCGCCGCGCCTACACCTGCCGCGAGCTCGTCGACCAGGCGCGTCTTGCCGATGCCTGATTCGCCGACGACCGTGACCAGGACCGGGCGCCCGGTCGTGCTTGCGAGTCCGAGGCTCTGGCCGAGGATCGCAAGCTCGCTCGCCCGGCCGACGAACGGGATCGTGCGCCGTGCCGACCGCGCGGTGATGCCTTCGACCGAGAAGGCGTCGAGCGCCGTCTCGAACCCCTTGGCCCGGATCCTTCTGCGCCGGCCGTAGGAGACGTTCGCCGCGGTGAGGAGGTGCGCGGTCTGGCCGACCAGCACCTGGTCCGGCTGAGCCGCCGCCTGCAGGCGGGCGGCGGCGTTGACCACCGCGCCCGTCACCAGCAGCTGGCCCGTCGGAGAGCGTCCGACCGCAGCCTCGCCCGCCTCGATGCCGATCCGCACCTGCAGCGGCCTGCCCAATCCGGTGCTCTCGCTGAGGCGCCGGACGCTCTCGTGGATCGCAAGTCCGGCGCGGACGGCCCGCAACGCGTCGTCCTCGTGCACGTGGGGCAGGCCGAAGACCGCCATCACCGCGTCGCCGATGAATTTCTCCGGACGGCCGCGCAGCGTGGTCAGCTCTTCTGAGGCGGCGTCGAAGAAGCGGCCGAGCAGCTCGCGCGAGCGCTCAGGGTCGAGGCGCTGCGCCAGTCCCGTCGAGTCGACCAGGTCGGCGAACAGGACCGTGACCATCTTGCGTTCCTCGGTCTCCACCAGCGGGCCGACCGCCGCGCCGCAGTTGGGGCAGAAGCGCGCGCCCACCGGGATTGGCAGCTCGCAGACCGCGCACGCCCTGACCATCTCAGCAGAATATGCTCATGGCTGTGGATGACCCAAAGCTCAAGGCGTTGGCACAGGTGCCGCTTTTCTCGCGCCTGACGAGGAAGGAGCTGCAGTTCATCGCGAGCGAGGGCGACGAGGTGGACATCCCCTCGGGAAAGACCCTCACGCGGCAGGGCCGGCCCGGCGATACGTTTTACGTGCTTCTCAAGGGCGAGGCGGAGGTAAGGATCGACGGCAAGAGCCGGCGTCTGATGAAGCCCGGCGACTTCTTCGGCGAGATCAGCATGATGGACCGAGGGCTGGCGACGGCGACCGTGACCACACTCGCCGACAGCCACCTCTTCGTCATGAGCCACAGCCAGTTCCGGGATGCGATCAAGGCCAGCGACGCGCTGATGGTGAAGGTACTCGTGGCGATGGGCCAGCGGCTGCGGGAGGACGCGGCGACCCGGACCTAGGCCGGGTCAATCGGTCTTCCAGTGTCTCGGCACTCGGTGCAGACAGGCGCGAGGACGGACATTATGATCACGCTGGGTGGGACGGGGATCGGCTTATGGCGTGGGTGAGAACGACTTCGCCACGCTCCGTCTTGCTTGGTTTCCCGACCCGGCCTGGATCACCGGTTACGGCGGCCTAGACCACTCCCACTTCCCCTTCCGGCTGCAGGGCCGCGAGGGTCCGCCGCTGCACGTGCTGATGATCGAGGACGATCCCGCCATCGCCGAGATGTACCGGCTGCAGTTCGAGCACGACGGCTATCGGGTAAGCGTGGCGACCACCGGCGATCTCGGTGTCTCGGCGATGTCTGGCTCGGCGCCTGACGTCGTCCTGCTCGACCTGCTCCTGCCGGACCGCAGCGGATTCGAGGTCCTGACCGTCCTGAACGAGCGGTTCCCGAATCATCCCCCCGTCGTGATCCTCTCCAACTACGGCGAGCCTTCGATGATCGACAAGGGGATGTCGCTCGGGGCCGTTGAGTACCTCGTCAAATCGCGAGTCACGCCCGCAGAGATTTCCGGGCAGATCCCCTTGTGGGTAGAGCGAGGCCGGAGGGGCGGGAAGGCCGACTCTTGACCCTGGCGGCGACCATTGCCCAGGACCTTACGGCCGCCGCGTTCGTCGCCCTCGGCGCCGCAATTGCCTATCACTGGTATCGCGAGCGTGCTCGCACGCAGGGCAAGCTTGCACTCGCCCTCATCTCGCTTGGGGCGGTCGCCGCGATCGGTCGCCTCCAGGATCCCGGCCGTCCTTCGCCGGTGGTCACCGCCGTCACGCTCGTCCTCTTCGTCGCTTCCGGCTACTTCGTTCTGCTGTTCCGGGACGAGTTCATCCCGCTGTCTCGGCCCGCCCGCCGCGGGGCCAACTTACTGCTGGTCGTATCGATCGCCGTCGTCGTGCTCGATGCGACCGTGTTCGCCAATGCGGATCCCCTCGTGGTCCTCGCAATCCAGCTGGAGCTGGTCACGGCCTGGGCGATCTTCACGGGCGAGCCGATCGCACGCTTCTGGCTCGCGAGCGCCAGCCTCCCGGCCGTCCAGAAGATCCGCCTTCGGTTTCTCAGCTTCGGCTTTGGGGTCCTGATCCTTCTGCTCTTCGTCGCCGTTCTCGGCGGCGCCGCGCTTCGAACTCCCGCCGCCATCCTGGTCACCCAGCTCCTCGCGCTCGCGGTGGTGCCCGCGATCTACGTCAGCTTCGCGCCGCCGCCTCTCCTCCGGCGGATCTGGCGCATGAGCGAGGAGAACGCCGTCGGGGCCGCTATGCAGGACCTCCTGATCTTCAGCCCGAGCCGCCAGGTGCTCGCCGAACGCGCCGCGTTCTGGGCTGTACGACTCGTCGGAGCGACATCGGGATTCATCGTCGACGCGGACGGGAACGTCATCGCCAGCACCGGCATCGAGCGAGAGCGCGCCGCGGACCTCGCCGCGAACCGGGTCCGCCTCCAGGACGGGGCCGGCGACATCGTCCGCGTGCCGCTGCACCTGTCCGAGGGACGTGGCTATCTCGCAGTCGTGGGCGGGCCGTATACACCCGTCTTCGGTTCCGAGGAGGTTGCCCAGCTGAAGGCGTACGCGAACTCTGTTTCTGCGGGTCTGGAGCGCGCGCGGGTGACTGAACGAATCGCCGCGATCGAGAAGAACAAGTCGCAGTTCTTGAACCTGGCGTCACACGAGCTCCGTGGCCCGATCACCGTGCTGCGTGGCTACGTCTCCATGCTCGAGGCCGGTCTCCTCGGCCAGCTCAACGAGCGCGGACGAAAGGCGACCGCAGTGATGGCGGCGAAGGTGTCCGAGATGAACGAGCTCATCGAAGAGATGATCGAGTCGGCCCGTCTCGAAGAAGGAGGGCTGACCCTGCGGCCGGTCGACTCAGACCTTCGCGACATCACGCGTGAAGCGGCCGAGATGGTTTCACCTCTGCTCGATCGCAAGCACCCCTTCGTCCTCGACCTGCCGGAGCGCCCCGTGCGGGTCAAGGTCGATCCGGAGCGGACCAAGACCATAGTCGCCAACCTGTTGAGCAACGCGATCAAGTACTCGCCACGGGGCGGACGGATCACATGTCAGGTTCGCTCGAGGGCGGGAATTGCAAAGGTCGCCGTCACCGATCATGGCCTGGGGATATCGGGGGACGACATGGTCACGCTCTTCACCCGGTTCGGGCGCGTGATCACCCCGGAGACTGCGCACCTCAAAGGCACCGGGCTCGGCCTGTTCCTGGGGCGCCAGCTGGCTCGGCTTCAGGGCGGCGACATCACGGTCACGTCGGTCGCCGGCGAGGGAAGCACGTTCTCACTCCAGCTGCCCGCGAGTGGAGCGCTGGAGACGTCCCCGCTCGCGCAGCCCGGCATGGCGCGCCGCGTCGACGGAGAGGAGGCTCTGCCCGAGGCCGACGCGATCTAGGCTTCGCCGCCGACGCTGCGCTGCCCAAGCGGCTCGCCCGTCTCGAGGAGGGTCTTCAGCCCGCTGATGATGAACATCCATCCTCCCGACACGCTCGCTGCAGTCTTCGGTGAGCCTTCGAGCTGATCGTGGATCACGGTCAGCCTGCACACGCCGCCCGGTTGGGGCTCGATCTCCCACGTCACCCGGCTGTGTGGCTCCGCCGCAAGCTCCGGGTTGTAGAGGGACCGCCAGGTGTGGACGAAGCGGCGCGGCCTGTTCGACTCGAGGACCACGTCGTCGCCCCACAGCTCGTCGGTCTTCGCCGCAAGGTGGCGGATTGGGGCGCCGGCCTCGCCGGTGGTCTGCACGCGGGAACCGAAGAAGTAGCGCGCTGTGAATTCCGGCTTGGTGATGGCGTCCCAGACCTGCTCAGGAGTTGCCTTGATGAACACCTGATAGACCTGCGTCGGGGGTGCAGACATTGCGGCGTCTCTTTCTAGCTCATCTTTCAGGTCGACAAGGGTGGTGACGCCCGGCCTCGTGTACTTGCTCACCCACCGGTCGTAGATCAGCTGCACCGGCACCGGGTTCAAGTAGTGGCGCTTTTCCCGGCCGACTCTCCTGGTGACGACGAGGCCGGCCGCCTCGAGGATCTTCAGGTGCTTCATCACGCCGAATCGGGTCATGCCATCGACTAGAGAGTCGAGCTCGCTCAGGGTCCGTCCTTCCCGCTCGAACAGCCGGTCGAGCAGGAGCCTGCGAGTCGGGTCGGCCAGCGCCTTGAAGGCGGAATCGTCGCTTGACATGTGCCTGGTCGGTCACCTATGGTATATGTGACCAAAGGGTCACATTATCAGGTTGGAGCGGGAGTGGGTGGAGTGAAGGCATGAGGTACACAGACGACCGCGCGCTCCCCAAGGTCACCGAGGAAATGCTGATGGACTCGCTGTCTCGGGCGCAGCCCTACACATTGATCATCCTCACGGCAGGTCCGAGGTTCTCGCCGGCAGGCCCCGACCGCGATCCCGCGGTCGCCAGGATCATCCTGGAGCACGGGAAGCGCAACTTCGCGCTGCGTGAAGCAGGCCTGCTGGCGGTCGTCTGCCCGGTGGCGGACGGTACGAATGTCGCCGGCGTCGGCATCTTCGCCGCCACGCCGCAGGACGTGGAGCGCATCTACTCTCAGGACCCCGCGGTCAAGGCCGAGGTCCTTCGTTACGAGATCCATCCGACGCGTGGATTTCCGGGCAGCACGCTCCCGACGTGGACGTAGAGCGATGAGTTTTACTGTTAGGCGAAGTCTCATCCATCAGTAGGGCTATTCATTTCTTTGAGCAGGGGTGACGTTATGAGCAATGTTCGGGTTCTGGTCGGCACGCGGAAGGGAGCTTTCGTCCTGACCTCCGACGGCACGCGAAAGAGCTGGAAGGTTGACGGGCCGCACTTCGCAGGCTGGGAGATCTACCACCTCAAAGGCTCGCCTGCCGACCCCGAACGGCTATACGCGTCGCAGACGAGCGGCTGGTTCGGACAGGTGATGCAGCGCTCGAACGACGGCGGCAAGACGTGGGAAACGGTAGGCAACCAGTTCGAGTACGAGGGCACCCCAGGCACGCACCGCTGGTACGACGACTCTCCGCATCCCTGGGAGTTCAAGCGCGTCTGGCACGTCGAGCCCTCGCGCACAGATCCCGACACCGTTTACGCCGGAGCGGAGGACGCGGCGCTCTTCACGTCACGAGATGGCGGACAGACCTGGGCTGAGCTGCCCGGCCTGCGCACGCATCACACCGCCTCCGAGTGGAATCCGGGCGCTGGCGGTCTCTGCCTCCATACGATCATGCTGGACCCGAAGGATTCGGATCGCATCACCGTCGCGATCTCGTCGTCCGGAACGTTTCGGTCGGACGACGGTGGGAAAACGTTCAAGGCGATCAACCGCGGGTTGCGCTCGAATCACATCCCCGATCCCGACGCCGAGATAGGCCACTGCGTGCACCACGTCGCCATGAATCCGGAGCGCCCCAACGTGCTCTTCATGCAGAAGCACTGGGACGTGATGAGGAGCGACGACGCCGGCGACACCTGGCGTGAGATAAGCGGCAACCTGCCGACCGACTTCGGTTTTGTGGTCGACGTCAACGCCAACGAGCCGGACACGGTTTACGTCCTTCCGATCACGAGCGACTCGCATCATTTCGTGCCCGACGGCAAGCTGCGCGTCTATCGCAGCCGCACCGGCGGGGACGACTGGGAGGCGCTGACAAAAGGACTTCCGCAAACGGACTGCTACGTCAACGTGCTTCGCGACGCGATGGCTGTCGACACCCTCGACCCCTGCGGCGTCTACTTCGGCACGAGCGGAGGGCAGGTGTACGTCTCGCCGGACGGCGGCGATACGTGGTCGTCGATCGTGCGCGACCTGCCCGGCGTTCTGTCGGTGGAAGTCCAGACCCTGAAATGATCCAGGTCGTCCTGCCGAAAAACCTTCAGATCCTGGCCGGCGTCGGGCGGACTGTCGAGGTCGACATAAGCGGCCCGGTCACGCAGCGCACGGTGCTCGATGCGCTCGAAGCCCGCCATCCGGCGCTGCTGGGGACGATGCGCGACCATGTGTCGAAGAAGCGCCGGCCGATGATCCGTTTCTTTGCATGCGAGGAAGATCTGTCCAACGCATCGCTCGATGCACCGCTTCCGGAGGAGGTCGCAGCCGGCAAGGAGCCGCTGCTGATCATCGGGGCGATCGCGGGCGGCCGGCGCTAGCCGCCGTACGATCGGTAACCGAATGCCGGCGGCGGGTCACGTATGAGCGAAAATCGGCGCCGCTGGCGCGGTGGTCGCGGCGGCTGCGGCTGCGGTTGCGCCAGCATCTTCGTCGTCCTCACGGCAGGACTTCTGCTTAGCCTCTTCAGCGCCGACGTCGGCATTGGCGTGTCAGTGCGCGTTCCGTTCACGGAGAGCAACATCACGATTGCCGGCTCCGTCGGCAAGAAGGACAAGGCCGCGGACGCGCTGCCCCCTTACGTTCACGGCAAGCTCGCCAGCAATGAGAACTTCATCAACCAGTCGAACACGCTGACGATCTGGGTCGCGGAGGGGACCGCGATCATCGTCGTCGGGCGCCAGGAAGGCGCGCCGGCAGTCGACCTACACGTAGAGCTTCGTTAGCCGGCCTCAGGTATAGGCCGGACGCACGGGCACCGGCCACACCTGGTCGGTGTGGATCACGTATCGCTGGGTCGCGAACGCGCCGGCCCAGAGCGGCCAGCAGGTCGTCAGGGTGAGGTGGTACCCGTTCACGTCGGTGACCAGCGCCGTGCGGTCGTCCGGATCGACGACCTCCGCGTCGACGACGCGGTAACGGTAAAGACCGTAGCGGGTCTCGAGGTCGATCTCGTCGCCCTTCGTGAGCTCAGGAAAGTTGATCCAGTAAACGTTGTGGGCGGCCACGCCGACAGTGCCCGGATCGCCGGGCCAGCGGGTGGTCGGATAGTGCCCTGGGCTCGCGTACAGGACTCCGCTGTCCACTCCTTCCTTCACTGCGGCGTAGTAGCCGAGCCTGGGGACGCGGATCGCGAAGTCGACCCCGTCGACCGGTTTTTTCAGGTTCGGGTCGATCGTCTTCTGGCTCGGGGCGGGTTCACGCAGCTGGTACTGCCAGACCTGGTTCAGATGCCTCTGCTCGGAGACGCCTCTCCACATCCCGTAGGCGAAGCTGCCCAACAGGAGAAGGCCGGCGACAAGACAGGCGATCCACAGGGTCGCGAACACGCGGCCACGTCGAACAAGTGCACGGCGGGCGTGCATCTCGTCTGTAGAACGCGCTGAGGGCGGCTAAAGGACGAAGTAGAAGGTCGCTCCCTCTCCCACCGCGCCCTCCGCCCAGATCCGCCCGCCGTGCCGGTTGACGATGCGGCGGGCGGTGGCCAGGCCGATGCCGGCGCCGGGGTAGTCGCTCTGGCTGTGCAGGCGCTGGAAGGCCCCGAACAGGCGATGCGAGTCGATCATGTCGAAGCCCGCCCCGTTGTCGCGGACGAAGATCCGGGACTCGCCGTTCACGAGCTCGCGTCCGACAGTGATGACGGCGAGCTCCCTGGATCCGGTGAACTTCCACGCGTTGTTCATCAGGTTCGTGACGAGGATGCGGACCAGGCGCTGGTCGCCCGACGCGGCGATTCCCGATCCGACGTCGACGCTGACATTGCGGTCGGGACTCGCCAACTTGAGCTCGCCGGCGATGTCGCTTGCCATGGCGCTGATGTCGACCTCCTCCCGCCTGATCTCGCCGCTGGTCAGGCGGAACAGCATCTGCAGGCCATCGAACACCGAGGTCATGCGCTTGCTCGCCTCGCGCATGCGCCTCAGGGAGTCGGCGGCCTGCGCATCGAGCTGCGAACCGTATCTGTCGAGCAGCGCCTCGCTGAGGCCGTCAAAAGAAACAAGCGGCGCGCGCAGGTCGTGCGAGACCGCGTAGCTGAAGGCCTCGAGCTCACGGTTGATCGCCGTGAGCGCGATCGTGCGTTCCTGCACCAGCGTCTCGAGCTGCGTCCGGTAACGGCGAAGCTCTTGCTGCGCCCGGTACAGCTCGACGAAGACGCTCACCTTCGCCCGAAGGATGGCGGGCACGACCGGGGCGAAGACGAAGTCCACCGCGCCGAGGTTGTAGCCGCGACCCATGTCCGTCTCGGCCTGGTCGAGCGCGGTCACGAAGATCAGCGGCGTCAGCTCCGAGCGCGGCCGCTGCCGAATGAGCTGTGCGGTCTCGAATCCGTCCATCACCGGCATTCGCACGTCGAGGAGAACCACCGCGAACTCGCTGCGCAGGAGCTGGCGGAGCGCGTCGGCTCCCGACGAGGCCTCGATCACGTTCTCGTCCAGCGGGGCGAGGATTGACTTCAACGCAAAGCGTTTGGTGGCGTCGTCGTCGACCAACAGGATGTTCACCTTGATCCTGGCAGGCGGAGCTGCGGGCTCGGTCTCGGCCGGCGTCACGCGGCGAGCTTTGGTCACCATCTCGTCTTCCGAAACAGGTTCACCCCGTTCCGTACCTGCTCGTAGTGGTCGCGGTCTGGGCAGTGCAGCAGCGACTCTCGCTTGCCCAGGGCGAGAAAGCCGCCGCGGACCAGGCTGTCGTAGAAGAGCCGGTTTGCGCGCTCCTGCAGCGAGGGACGGAAGTAGATGAGGACGTTGGCGCACACGATGAGGTGGAAGTCGTTGAACGATCCATCGGTGACCAGGCTGTGGCGAGCCCACGTGATGCTTTCCTGCAGCGGCTGGTGAAACTGAGCGCTGCGGCCGGCGACGGCATAGTGGTCAGAGAGTCTCAGCCGGCCCCCGGAGGACTGGTAAGACTCCTCATACCTACGCACGCGTTCCAGCGGATAGGAGCCCAGGCGAGCGACCGCAAGCATGTCCGCGTTCAGGTCTGTCGCGTAGATCGAGCTACGTTTGAGAAGACCCGCCTCTTCGAGGACGACCGCGAATGCGTAAACCTCCTCGCCTGTTGCGCAACCTGCGATCCAGATCCGCGCTGAAGGATATGTGCGGAGGAGTGGGACTACCTCTTCGCGCACGCAGCGCATCAGGTCCGGGTCGCGGAACATGCCTGTGACGCTGATGCCCACGGTGCTGAGGAACCGCTGCATGCAGTCCGCGTCGCGCAGGATGCGATCCTGCAACGCCGAGACCGTCCTGACTCCTTCGCGAGCAATCGCGGTGGCGAGGCCGCGGCGCAGCGGGCTCAGCGCATATTCACGAAAGTCGTAGCCGTAGCGCAGCCGGATGCCCTCCAGGAGCAGCTGGATCTCGATCTCCTCGAGGTCGTCACCAGGGCTTTCGAACCGGTGCGCGGTCTCTTCACCCGGGCTCAACGATCCAGCCATGACTTGAGCATGGAAAGCAGGTGTGCGTTGTCGATGGGCTTGGCGATGTAATCGGATGCTCCCGCTTCGATGCATTTCTCGCGGTCTCCCTTCATTGCCTTGGCGGTAAGGGCGATGATCGGCCGATCCCCAAAGGACTTGAGCTCTCGCATCTGCGTCATCGTCGCGTAGCCGTCCATCTCCGGCATCATCACGTCGACCAGGGCGAGGTCGACGCCCGAATCCCGACGCAGGAACTCCATCGCTTCCTGGCCGGAGTCAACCGAGACGATCTCCATCTGCTGGCGCTCGAGCATCGCTGTCAGGGCAAAGATGTTTCGAATGTCGTCGTCGACGACCAGGACTTTCCTGCCCGCCAGCTCCCTGAACCAGCCGGTGGACCCTTCCGGCCCAGCCTCCGTGCCGCCTCCGCCCTCCACACCCTCCTGGAAGATCGCCATCACTTCCTGCTTGAGGCGCTCGGGCGATCGCGCGTCCTTGATCACGATGCTGCGCGCGGCTTTGCCGAGCTTGACCTCTTCCTTTCGAGTCAGGTCTCGGGCGGTGTAGACGACGAGCGGCGTCGAGCCGAGCGCCTTGCTCGACTCAAGCTCATCGATCACGTGCCAGCCGCTGACGCCCGGGAGCCCCAGGTCCAGGACCATGCAGTCGAAGTTCTCGCGCCGCAGCAAGGCGAGCGCTTCGTCGCCGCTGGCGACAGTCGTCGTCCTGGTGTTGGTCGCGGACATGAGGTCGGTTATGTACTGCCGCTGAAGCGGGTCGTCCTCGACCACCAGCAGCGACTTCTCCGGCTCGACGGCTCCGTCACCTGCGCTCGACACGGCTTCCGCCTGCCACGGACCCTGGCCGGCCGCGCCGACCGGAACCGGGCTGCGGTGCGGCTCCGAGCGACCGTTCTCGCTGGCACCGCGGGAGACCGGCCGCCGCTGCTGAATGGGCGAGATGAGAGGCAGGTAGACCGTGAAGATGCTGCCGACGCCGACCTCGCTCTGCAGCCGGATCTCGCCGCCGAGCAGCCTCGCGAGCTCGCGGCAGATGGAAAGGCCGAGGCCGGTGCCGCCGTACTTCCGGCTGGTCGAGCCGTCCGCCTGGGCGAACGACTCGAAGATGGACTGCTGCTTCTCGAGCGGGATGCCGATCCCCGTATCGACGACGCGGAAGGCGACCACCTGGGCAGCGCTGTTCAGGTTGTCGTTCGACGGGTTCCATCCCAGCTCCGCCACCTCGGCGATGAGCTCGACCTTGCCCTTCTCGGTGAACTTGAAGGCGTTGCTGAGCAGGTTGTTGAGGATCTGCTGCAGCCGCTGCGGATCTGTGGGGATGGTCTCCGGAAGGCTTTCGCGCAAGTCGATCGAGAACGCCAGCCTGGTGGCATCGGCAACGTGGCGGAACGTGCGCTCGAGCATAGGCTTCAGCTCGGCGACCGGCCAGTTGCTGATGTCGAGCGCGACCGTGCCCGACTCGATCTTCGACAGGTCGAGGATGTCGTTGATCAGCTTCAAAAGGTCGGTGCCGGAGGAGCGGATGATGGTCGCGTACTCGACCTGCTTCGGCACCAGGTTGCCGTCCGGGTTGGCGGCGAGCTCCTGCGCCAGGATCAGCAGGCTGTTCAGCGGAGTCCGCAGCTCGTGCGACATGTTCGCCAGGAACTCGGACTTGTAGCGCGAGGTGAGAGCCAGCTGCTCGGCCTTCTCCTCCACCAGCGCCTTGGCCGACTCGACCTCGAGCCTTCTCTGCTCGACCTCAGCGTTTTGCTCGGCCAGCTCGCGCGCCTTCTCCGCCAGCTCCTCGTTCGTTCGCTGCAGCTGGTCCTGCTGGCTCTGCAGCTCGGTTGCGAGTGACTGCGACTGCTTGAGCAGGTCCTCGGTCCGGCTGTTGGCCTCGATCGTGTTGAGCACGATGCCGATGCTCTCGGCGAGCTGGTCCAGGAAGTCGATGTGGGTCGGGCTGAACGGCTCGAACGAGGCGAGCTCGATCACGGCGCGCACGTCGCCCTCGAACAGGACCGGCAGCACCACGATGTTCGCGGGCACGGCCTCGCCAAGGGCCGAGTTGATCTTGATGTAGTCCCGCGGCACATGCGTGACGACGATCCGCTTCTTCTCGAGCGCGCACTGGCCGACCAGGCCCTCGCCGAGCGCGAACTCCATTGGCACCGTCCGCCGCGGCCTGTACGCGTAACCGGCCTGGAGCGCGAGGTACGCCGGCCGCCCGTTTGCGCCGACCATGCCGTAGAACACTCCGTGCTCGGCGTGGACGAGGGGCGCGAGCTCGGACAGGATCATCTTCGAGATGGTCATCATGTCGCGCTGGCCTTGCAGCATTCGCGTGAACATGGTCAGGTTGGTCTTCAGCCAGTCCTGCTCGGTGGTCTTCTCGGTGGTCACTCGCAGGTTGCCGATCATCTCGTTGATGTTGTCTTTGAGGTTTGCCACCTCGCCGTTCGCGTCGACGTTGATCGACCGCGTGAGGTCGCCCTTCGTGACGGCGGTCGCCACTTCGGCGATCGCGCGCACCTGTGTCGTGAGCGTTGCGGACAGCTGGTTGACGTTGTCGGTCAGGTCTCGCCACGTGCCCGCTGCGCCAGGCACGTTGGCCTGGCCGCCCAGCCTTCCTTCGGCGCCAACCTCACGGGCGACAGTAGTCACCTGCTGAGCGAACACAGCCAGCGTGGCGGTCATGCTGTTGATGGTCTCGGCGAGCTCCGCGATCTCGCCTTTCGCCTCGAGCGTGAGCTTGCCCTGCAGGTTTCCGTTGGCGACCGCGGTCACGACGCGCGCGATGCCGCGCACCTGGTCGGTGAGGTTGCTCGCCATGATGTTCACGTTGTCGGTCAGGTCCTTCCACGTGCCGGCAACGCCTTCGACGTGGGCCTGGCCGCCGAGCTTGCCCTCAATCCCCACCTCGCGGGCCACGCGGTTGACTTCCTTGGCAAACGCATTGAGCTGGTCGACCATCGTGTTGATTGTGTTTTTCAGCTCGAGGATCTCGCCGCGAACATCGACGGTGATCTTCTTGGAGAGGTCGCCCTGCTGGACCGCGGTGGTGACCTCGGTGATGTTGCGGACCTGGCTGGTCAGGTTGCTGGCCATGATGTTCACGTTGTCGGTGAGGTCTTTCCACGTGCCGGCCACGCCCTCTACCTGGGCCTGGCCGCCGAGCTTGCCCTCGGTGCCGACCTCGCGCGCGACGCGCGTCACCTCTTTGGCGAATGCGTTCAGCTGATCGACCATCGTGTTGATGGTCTGTTTGAGCTCGAGGATCTCGCCGCGGACGTCGACCGTGATCTTCTTGGAGAGGTCGCCCTTCTGCACCGCGGTGGTGACCTCGGCGATGTTGCGGACCTGGCTGGTGAGGTTGCCGGCCATGAAGTTGACGTTGTCGGTGAGGTCTTTCCAGATACCCGCGACGCCTTTCACATCGGCCTGGCCGCCCAGCTTGCCTTCGGTGCCTACCTCGCGCGCAACCCGGGTCACCTCACCCGCGAATGCGTTGAGCTGGTCGACCATCGTGTTGATCGTGTCCTTCAGCTCGAGGATCTCGCCGCGAACGTCGACCGTGATCTTCTTCGACAGGTCGCCCTGCTGGACCGCCGTTGTGACCTCGGCGATGTTTCGAACCTGGCTGGTCAGGTTGCCGGCCATGAAGTTGACGTTGTCGGTGAGGTCCTTCCAGATGCCGCCGACGCCCTTGACCTCGGCCTGGCCGCCGAGCCGTCCTTCGGTGCCGACCTCGCGCGCCACGCGCGTGACCTCTTTCGCGAAAGCGTTGAGGAGGTCGACCATCGTGTTGACGGTGTTCTTGAGCTCGAGGATCTCGCCGCGGACGTCGACGGTGATCTTCTTGGAGAGGTCGCCGTTCGCGATGCCGGTCGTGACCTCGGCGATGTTGCGGACCTGGCTTGTCAGGTTGCCCGCCATCAGGTTCACGTTGTCGGTGAGGTCCCTCCAGATGCCGCCGACACCCTGGACCTCGGCCTGGCCGCCGAGCTTGCCCTCGGTGCCGACCTCGCGCGCCACGCGCGTCACCTCTTTGGCGAATGCGTTGAGCTGGTCGACCATCGTGTTGATGGTGTTTTTCAGCTCGAGGATCTCACCGCGGACGTCGACGGTGATCTTCTTGGAGAAGTCGCCCTGCTGGACCGCGGTGGTGACCTCGGCGATGTTGCGGACCTGACTCGTCAGGTTGCTCGCCATGATGTTCACGTTGTCGGTCAGGTCCTTCCATATCCCGGCGACGCCGCGCACGTGCGCCTGGCCGCCTAGATTGCCCTCGGTGCCGACCTCGCGCGCCACCCGCGTCACCTCGCTCGCGAAGGCGTTGAGCTGCCCGACCATCGTGTTGACGGTCTTGGCGGTGGTGAGGAATTGACCGTGGAGCGGCTGATCGTCGATCTCGAGCGTCATCGTCTGCGACAGGTCGCCGTTGGCGACCGCGCTGATGACGCGCGCGATCTCCATGTTCGGCCGCGCGAGGTCGTCGACGAGATCGTCCACCGCATCGAGCGTCGAGGCCCACTGCCCGCGCGCATGCCCGAGCGGCTTCCGGTTGGTCTGTGCGCCCCTACCGACGTTACGGCTCATCCGCCGAATCTCGCGCTCGAGCAGCTGGTTCGACTCGATCACGGAGTTGAGCGCAGCGGCGACCCTGGCATCGGCCCCGGAGCCTTCGACAGGCATGCGCACCGAGAAATCACCGTGCTGGACCGCCGCCAGCACTCGCAGCAACGTCTTCCGATCCAGACCGACCACCCCGTTGCCGGGGCGGGCACTCTCCGCTTCCGCGGTCTTGCTCACCATTCTTCCTTCCCTCATCGCCGACGTAGTCCCTTCCTCTTTCACAGGCTCATGGGCACCCAGAACTCGACGCTGGTGCCGGTGCCGGGCTCGCTCCGGATTCGGCACCAGCCGCCTGCGAGCTGCGCCCTTTCACGCAATGCAACAAGGCCGATGTGGCCAGGCACGCGCACCGATTCGGCAACGACGAAGCCGGTTCCGTCGTCGTCTACCCTCACACGCACACCTCCGTCTGACAGCTCCGTGACCACCATCACCTTCGTCGCGCGTGCGTGCTTCTCGACGTTGGTCAGCGCCTCACCGATGTTCTTGTGCACGATGGCCTGGATTGCCTCTGGCAGTGCGTCCGGCAGTCGGCTCTCCACGTGCGGCTCGATCCCGGAGTGGATCCGCATCGATTCGAGGCGCTCGCTGATCGCCTCGCGCAGGTCGCCGGGAAGCTGCAGCGGCTCGGGGCTCACGTTGATCAGGAGGCGGCGCAGAGAGTCCTCGACCCTGCGAAGGGTGTGGTGCAGCTGCTCGAGCTGGAGCGTCTGGCGGCCGCCATCCGACTCGGCGCGGAGGCGCTCCAGCTGGAGCTCGGCCGCGGTGAGGAGCTGAAGCGAGTCGTCGTGCAGAGCGCTGGCGAACCGGCGCCTGGCCTCGTCGCCGCCGGCGGCGATGTTGTTGAGCAGGACGCGGCGGGCGGCGATCGCGTCCTTCAAGCGAACCGCGGTGTGGGTCAGCTCGTCTTCCGATTCCTTGAGCTGCCACAGCATGCCCGCGGCCATGCCGACGAGACGGAGCACCCACAGATCCTGGGACGTGAATCCGCGCTCGGAGTCATAGACCGCGATGGCACCCATGCGACGCTTGCCGGCATGCCACGCTGCTGCGATCGAGCTGTTGACGTCGGAAAGGCCCGACTTTCGCCAGATCGTGTCGAGCTGTGGCGCCGTTCCTTTCACCAGCTCGAGGTCGTCCTGGAAGACCAGGCGCTCGACCACCTGTTCTCCGCGCGGCCCGGTGTGGAGCCGTGCGGTGTAGATCGGCGACGGATCTGGGAAACCGTGGGGCTTGGGCTGCAACGACAGCGCGCCACGCGGGCCGAGGCGCCAGAAGGCGGCGCGGCGGGCGCCCGTCTGCGACGCCACTGTGGCACTCAGCCGGCCGAAAAAGCCGGGCAGGTCGTGGTCGTCGAGGTGGGTCGACATGGCGGACAGTGCGGCCACCGCCGATTCCTGGAGTCGCTCCAGCTGATGCGTCGAGCGCCTTGGCTCCGCCCGCTTATCGCCGACTACGGCATCCTTCCCAACCACCGGCAGCGCAGTTGTTTCCACCTTCCCCGACGGCCTTCTTTACGCCTCAAATCAAATCGCCTTGGGCGCCGGCTCGTCACCGTACAACTGAGGTAGATTTCGAGTCTCCTCCGGGCGGGCCGCGGCACCTCCGAAAGTGGTGTGCCCGCCCCTTGCGAGGCAGGCACGCCCAAGAAACGCGGAGGTCGGCTCGCCTACTGAGGCAACGGCCACGACAAGAGAAGACCGGGCCCGCAAGGCGAGCCCGGTCCCGGTTGTGGCGGCTTAGCGCCGCCGGTTGCGCAGACCCAGGCCGCCGAGCAAGGCGAGGATGCCGCCCAGGACGCCTCCCGCGATGGGGGCGCCTGTGGCAGCCAGGACTTCGCCCGTTCCGCCCGAGGTCGCTGTAGCGCCGGAGACTGCGCCGCTTCCGCCCGAGGTCGCTGTAGCGCCGGAGACTGCGCCGCCTCCGCTCACGGCCCCGCCTCCGCTGGTGGTGTTGCCGGTGGTGGCGTTGGCGCTGCCGGCGCTGTTGGTCGATCCGGTGGATCCGACCTTGGTCGAGTTGCCGGTGCTGCCGTTGGCGCTGCCGGCGCTGTTGGTCGATCCCGTGGATCCGACCTTGGTCGAGTTACCGGTGCTGCCGTTGGCCGAGCCGGCGCTGTTGGTGGATCCGGTGGATCCGACCTTGGTCGAGTTGCCGGTCGACCCGTTGGCCGAACCGGCGCTGTTGGTGGATCCCGTGGATCCGACCTTGGTCGAGTTGCCGGTCGTGCCGTTGGCGCTGCCGGCGCTGTTGGTGGATCCGGTGCTCCCGACTCGAGTCGAGTTACCGGTCGACCCGTTGGCGCTGCCTGCGCTGCCGACGCTGCCGGTGCTCCCCATGCCCTCTTCGTGGCCATGGTTCGCCTTGTTCCGGTCGTCGCCGTTGCCCGACTTACCGCCGGCTACATCGCCGTGCGAGTCGGAGTTGCCTTCGCCGGCTTCCTTGTGATTGCCGCCGGCCGTACCCGAGGCTCCGGCACTGCTGTTGCCTTTGCCGCTGTCGTGCGAACCGGCGCCTGCACTTACACCGGCACCGGCTCCAGCGCTCGCCCCGGCTCCGGCACTCGCGCCGGCTCCAGCGCTCGCCCCAGCTCCGGCACTCGCGCCGGCGCTCCCGCTCCCGCTCGTCTGGCTGCCGCTGCTACTCGCGTGGCCGCTGCTGCCTGTCCCGCCCCCGCCCTTGCCTTTGCCTCCCTTGCCGTCGCCGTCACCGCCGCCGATATTCGTCTCGTTGTGCGCCTGTGGGCTGTCGTGGCGCTGAGACACGGCGGAAGCACTCGTATGATCGCGTGCCTTGCCCTGGCCATGAGAACTGTCCGAGGCCAGAGCCGGAGACGTGCGAGCGAGCATCAGGAGAAGTCCGGCCGTAAGGACGAACGCGTTCAAGACCAGGCGTCGCGCGAGCGCGGGGCGACTGGCAATGAAATCAGTGAACGCTTCCAAATGCCCACCTCCACGTGGAAATGAGCGATTGCCACATCGCCGCTGTCCTGGACACCAACCCCGCAGCCCCGGGGATATGTCGCAGAACGCCCCGCTTAGCGTTCCCTATCTGGGCAATGCGCTTGAAATGGAAACGCAAACTTCATCGGTTGTAACCATGGAGTTGGCGACCGACAAGGACTCGGTCGCAGCCTTCGTCGACCAGGTGCTGGCCGGGACGGGGTGGCGGATCGATTCCGTCCGCCGTCGCAGCACCCGGCTCGAGCCGCCTGACTGGTACTGGACGACGTTTGCCGTCGAAATCAATAAGGAAGGGGAAGAGAGAAGCCTGCGCCTGGTCGCGAAGGGGGCGCTCAACCCGGCCGCGTGGGAAAAGCTCGCGACGCGGCTGTCCAATGAAACCGCCGAGACGAGCTGCGATCCGATCAACGGCGTGGGCTACCCCCGCCTTTTCCCCGAGACGCAGCACGCGTACTGGTTTTACCCCTACGACCCTAGGATGCCCAATCTCCCCCTGGCGGCTGACGCGGTCCACATGGCGCCGGTCCTTTTCGGCCTCGACCATCCGGCGCCGCCGCACGGGATCGACATCGAGCGCGTGCGGTACACACCGGAGATCGGTGCGATCCTCTGTTACACGATCGACGTCGGCGGCACGCCGAAGAAGATCTACGGCAAGGTGCAGCCGGGCCATCGCGGCCTGCGCACTTACCGCGTCGTCGAGGGCCTGTGGCAGGCGGCCGCGAGGTATCCCGGATACCTGCACCTGCCGCGTCCCCTCGGTTATTTCGAAGAGATTGGGCTCCTGATCGAGGAGGGAGTGCGCGGCCGTCCCGTGAGCAGCCAGCGCACCAGTGCGGAGTTCACGCTCATGCCCACTGCGGCGGCAGAGGCGATCGCCGTCATTCACGAGTCCGGCGTCGAAAGCGACGAGCTGATCGAGATTCAACGTGAGCTGGCGCGCCTCGACCGAGTCGTGGAGCAGTTTGCTTACGTGCTGCCCGACGGCCACTTCCTTCTCAAGGACCTGGTGGTGCACATGAGGGACCGCGTCCGGAAGACCTCTGAGGAAGCATGGCTACCGACGCACGGCGACCTGAAATACGACCAGTTCGTGTTCCACAACGACCAGTTCACGCTGCTGGACTTCGACTACTTCGCCACCGCCGAGACGAGCTACGACCTCGGCAAGTTCTGTGCCTATCTCGTCCCGTCCACGCCGAGCGACTGGCAGGAATCGGTGGCGGCGGAGGAAGCGCGCACCCAGTTCCTGACGCGCTACCGCGAGCTGAGGCCGAACGCCACGCTCCAGCGGTTCGGCGTGTACGAATCGCTTCAGCTCGCGCTGAGGGCGATGGCTTTCATGTGGGCGCAGACCCACGGCTGGCAGCGGATCGCCGAGACCTTCCTGGTCCTGGCGTTCGAACGATTGAAGAGCCGGCTCCCCGAGTAACCCGCCTCGACGACACCGCTCAGATCTTTTTTTACAAGGCTTTACACCGCCCACACAGCGCCGCCACCGGCGCCCGCTCAGACTCTGCCGTCTGCCATGCGCGTGGCTTCATGGTTCGGTGGGCTTCTGGTTGCGGTCGCCGTCGCCACGACTGTCGGCGCGGTCACGCTCGCGCGTCACGACGCGGACGCCTCGCACACGCTGACCGCCGCCAAGAAGGCGGCGAACGCAGTGCCGCGGGACCTGGTCGAGATCTGGCCCGACCAGCCGCACAAGTTCGCCCAGCCGACCCCGAGCCCTAGCCCTGTACCCACCGTCGCCCCCGCCGCCCCCGCCGCGGCTGCGCCGGCGTCAGCGCCGGTTCCGGCTCGGCCCTCGCTCGTCGTCAACTCCACCCAGCAGGCGCTCATCAACCAGGACCGCGCCACCCAAGGGCTCGGGCCGCTCACATGGAGCAGCTGCCTGTACAGCGTCGCGTTGAGCAACGCCAAAAGAATCGCGGCGCAGGGCTCGTTGTCCCACACCAACGGACCGCAGGTGGACCTGACGTGCGGCCTCGGCCACCAGGCGGGCGAGAACATCGGCTACTGGTCCGCCGGCATCAACGACACCAGGCTCAACTCGATGTTCATGGCGAGTCCCGAGCACTATGCCAACATCATGGGTCCCTACCACTACGTCGCCACCGCCTGGGTCGTGGCACCGAACGGATATGGGTACATAGCCGTCGAGTTCAGCTGAACTCGAGGGCCGGTTAAGTCTCCGCAGTCGTGCGTTGTCTCTGACGTAGCGCTCGACCGCGGTCTGCTAACGCCCCAATAGAGTGCTCAGAGGAGGAGCGGGAAGGGTGCTTACGAAACCGGCCGCTGCCGGCCAGGGTTCGCTTCTACCCCACCCGACAGCGTGGCTGTGGGCATAGCATGGCTGTGGGCCAGGAAGGCCTGGATAGCGGCGATCGTCGGCGTGCTCCTCATCGGTTCGACGGTCTACGTGCTGTGGGCGATCAAAGACCTGCCAGATCCCAACCAGAACGTGCTGGCCGCGGGCGACGTCGTCGTGCTCGACCGCAACGGCAAGCTGATCGAAGACTGGAGCCCGGCGGGCCACTACCACGTGACGCTGACGATTCAGCAGATGGGGAAGTACGGACCGAAGGCCGTGCTCGCTGCCGAAGACCGCAATTTCTACAACCACGGGGCGATCGACCCGTCGTCCATCGCCCGCGCCGCCTGGGTCGACCTGACCTCGCGCGGCGTGCACCAGGGTGGCAGCACCATCACGCAGCAGCTCGTCAAGATCCAGCTGCTGACGCCGGAGCGGTCGATCACTCGCAAGGTGCAGGAGATCGTGCTCGCGGTCGTGCTCGAGCAGCGGTACTCCAAGGACCAGATCCTCGGCATGTACCTGAACCGCGTCTACTTCGGGCACGGCGCCTACGGTGTGGGCGCCGCCGCGAAAACGTATTTCGACAAGGACGCCAAAGACCTGACGCCGGCGCAGGCTGCGTTCCTGGCCGGTCTCATCCAGTCGCCGGCCGCCTACGACCCGCTGGTTCACTTCGACCTGGCGCAGGACCGCCAGCTCTACGTGCTCAACGGGATGGTGGCGACACACGCTCTTACCCCTGAGGAGGCCGACAAGGCGGCCGACGAAGACATCAAGTCGGAGCTGCACATCCAGTCGACCGCTCGCCAGAGCAGGGCGCCGCACTTCGTCGACCACGTGCTGGTCGAGCTGGAGGACCTCTTCGGATCAGCGGCGGTCCAGCAAGGCGGCATCGTCGTCCACTCGACCCTGGACCTCGACCTGCAGCAGATCGCCCAGCAGGCGGTGGCGAACGGCGTGGGCGACCTGTCCAGGTTCAACGTGAACAATGCGGCGCTTCTCGCCGCCGATCCGAAGACCGGCGAGATCAGGGCCTGGGTCGGGTCGGCCGATTACGGAAGTGACGAGATCGGCGGCCAGTTCGACGTCGTCCTGTCACCGCGCCAGCCGGGTTCTTCCTTCAAGCCCTACGTCTATGAGGCCGCGCTGCGTGACCACAAGATCACGTGGTCGACAATCCTCCACGACCAGCCGACGAACTTCAACGGATACCAGCCGCGCGACTTCGACAACGGCGGCATGGGCGACATCAAGGCGAGCACTGCGATTCTCTACTCGCGCAACATCCCCGCGGTCGAGGTGGCGCAGATGGAAGGCATCAACAACGTCATCGACCTCGCGCATGCGATGGGCGTCAAGAGCAAGCTTCAGCCCTACCTATCGACCGCGATCGGCGCCAGCGAGGTGACCCTGTACGAGCACGTGCAGGGCTACGGGACGTTCGCCAACAACGGACAGCGGGTCGAGCTCCACGTGATCAAGGACGTGCAGGACTCGAGCGGCCACCAGGCGTTCAGGTATGACAACCCGAACAGCTCGACCATTCTCACGCCGGCGGAGGCCTACCTGATGACCAGCGTCCTCAAGAACTACCAGAACCAGTGGGGCTTCGGCTGGAACCGCCAGATGGCGAGCAAGACCGGCACGAGCGACAACGGGAAGGGCGGCATCCCCGACTCGTGGATCATGGCCTACAACCCGGGCATCGTCGTTGGCGTTTGGGTGGGCAACACGGCGCCGAACGGCGCTGGCGGATTGATCCGCGCCTACGGCGAGAACGTCGGCCTGACGATCATGAAGCGGTTCGTCAACGCGCTGCCTTCGAACATGCGCGACTGGTACGCGCGGCCTCCAGGGGTCGTAGTGGGCTGCGGCGACGACACGCAGGATCCGTTCCTGCCCGGCGCGTGCACGTCTCCGACTCCGTCGCCTTCACCATCACCGAGCGCGTCACCGTCAGCCAAGCCGTCGCCCAAGCCGTCTCCTTCGCCCTCACCTTCCCCCTCGCCGACGCCCAAGGCGTCGCCTCCGCCATCACCGCAACCGAGCTAGATGCTTCCCATGAGCACTCCTCAGGTTCCGTTTCTGGACAGTGTCGAGCGGCGAAGACCCGGCACATCGCTGAGGGCCTACGTCACCCGCACGCTGCCTCACAGCTCCACGATCGTGGTCGCCAACCGCGCTCCTCACGAGCCGCGGCCGGAGGGCGGCTTCACGCGCGGGGCGGGCGGCGTCATCACCGCGCTGCTCACGCTGGCCGAGGTCGCGGACGCCCAATGGGTGGCGTGCGCGCGCACCGAAGACGAACGGGCGCTGATCGAGCAGCACGGCACGACCTGGACCGCCCCGCTCATTCGCAGCGAGACGAAGCTGCACTACGCGACGCCCACGCCCGAGCAGTACGAGCAGTACTACTCGGTGATCTCAAACCCGGTCCTCTGGTTCGTTCAGCACTACCTTTGGGACCTCGCCACCCAGCCGGTGATCAACGGCCGGATTCACCGCGCCTGGAACAACGGGTACGTCGAGGTCAACAAGCACGTCGCGCGAAAGGTGGTCGAGGTGGCGAGGGGGCTGCAGGGCCGCCCTGTCGTCATGGTCCACGACTACCAGCTCTACCTGGTGCCGAAGCTCGTGCGCCAGCAGCTCCCGGGCGCGATCATCCAGCACTTCGTCCACATCCCCTGGCCGACTCCGCAGTACTGGAAGGTGCTGCCGGGCGAGATGCGCGACGCGATCCTGCACGGTCTGCTCGGTTGCGACATCGTCGGCTTTCAGACCAGCCTCGACGTGCGCAACTTCCTGATGACGTGCGAGGAAAATGCCGGCCTCGCCGTGGACGAACGCGAGCGTGCGGTCGTGATCGAAGGGCGGGTCGTCTACGCGCGCGCCTACCCGATCTCGATCGACGTCGCAAGCACCACCCGGCTCTCGTACTCACACGGGGTCATGGTCGAGGAGCGAAAGCTGCGCGACTGGCGCCCAGAGCACCTCATCGTGCGGATCGACCGCACCGACCCCTCCAAGAACATCGTGCGCGGCTTCCTTGCTTACGAGAAGCTGCTGGCCCACCACCCAGAGCTGAGAGGCAGGGTGCAGTTCTGGGCCTTCCTGCAGCCGTCGCGGCAGGACGTCGCCGCCTACAGGAACTACGTCCGCAAGGTGCGGCAGACGGTGCAGCGCATCAACACGCAGTTGGGTGCGCACGGCTGGCAGCCGATCCGGCTCGAGCTGGGTGAGAGCGTCCGCAAGGCGATGGCGTCGATGCGCAACTTCGACGTCCTGGTCGTCAACTCCGTGTACGACGGCCTGAACCTGGTCGCCAAGGAAGGCGCACTCGTCAATCGCACCGACGGCGTCATCGTGCTGTCCGAGAATGTCGGCGCCCACGAGGAGCTTCATCCCCACGTGCTTACGGTGAACCCCTTCGACATCGAGGCGACGGCGAACGCGATGTACGAGGGCCTGGTCATGGGTCTCGAGGGTAAGCGCCGCTTGAACGCCGGCGCACGCGAGGTGGTGCGGACCAACGACATCGCGAGGTGGATCACGCGCCAGGTGCAGGACATCCGGGACCTGGCTGCAGCACCTGGACTCAGAGCCGGCTGAAAAGAAAAGACCCTCCCCCCGCGAGGGGAGAGGGTTTCAGGTTCCGCGTAATCCGGTTGGTCAGGAGCCGCGCGGGCCCAGGCGACCCGAACGGGTCGACACGGTGATGTTGCGGAAGAACAGGATCGCCATCAGCCGGGCCAGGGCCCAGCCGATCAGCGCGTAGACGAGGATGGCGACGATGACCGACATCTCGAGCACGGACTGCTCGGTGCCGATCGTCGGCAGCAGGTTGCGGAACGGCGCCAGGAGCACGTCCGTGACGCCGTAGGTCCACCGAGAGAAGCCCGCGGCGGAGTTGGCGCCGAGCAACTTCAGCGCGACGCGGATCAGCAGCAGGCCGTCGATCACACCAAACACCAGGTAGATGAGCTCGACCGCGCGGCGGCCGGGGTTGAATGCGCTGACTACCTCGGACGAATCGGCGGGCACCACAGGACCTTCGGTGGTGACGCGTTCGTGGACCGTTTCACGTTCGATGTCGGGGTCCCTGCGCTCCATTCCTGATTTCCTCCTCTTGGCCCGGTTCACACAGATGAATTTCGGGCTATGGAGGAAAACGCCCGGAGCCGCATGGGCACCCGGGCGCTTCAGGGGAGGTGATCGAGCTCAGCGACCGGTCAGGATGGGTACCACAGAGGAAGCGTCGACAGCGCAAGGTCGCCGTCGATGTCCTGGTTGTCGCCGTTGCTGCCGATCTGGTACTGCCAGGCGGCGACGTAATCGGAGCATCCGGTCGCGTACGGCTGCCACACAGGGGCGTGCGCCTTCGACCAGCCGCCGGTGATGAGCGACGGCTCGAAGGACCAGATGTACGACTCGGTGGAGAGCGCCGGGACCGAGCCTTGCGCCTCGCACCACGCGCTGGCGAACTCGCTGCCGGAGGTGCCGTTGCCGTAGAAGACCGGCACGTAACCCGCGCCGTGGACGCCGTCGTACCACCCGCGGATGAACCACGAGTTGACATTGACGGCACCCGGACAGGCTGCGCCTGGCGGCTCGATGTCGATCGCGATCACCCGTCCTTTGGGAACTCCGTCGTGCGCCGCGACCGAGGTCGCTTCCTGCGCGTACGCCATCCCGGTGTCGTAGCCGACCACGTTCGAGCAGTTGTAGGCGTTGTAGATGGGCAGGATGCCCATGTGCACCCTGGCGGCCATGGAGATCTCCGCCCAGCTCAGGCCCGGGCAGTAGTAGGTCCCTGTGAGGTAGCGGCCCCAGAAGTCAGGGGCGCCCAGCGTGGCGGACACGGTTGCGTAGACCTCCCTGCCGCTCGGATCCCCGGTGAAGGCCTTGCAGGAGTCGACGCCCCAGAGAACGCGAGACGGCTGCACCGACCCCGAGCGCGCCTGGATGTCAACCAGCGACGTCGGTCCCGCCACCTTCTGGAGGAGGCGTCCGAGCTTGGTCTGGGCGTGCTGAGCCGGAACCGCCCCTATGGCTGCCGTGTAGTGCGGTGTGGTCGACGACGTCAGGGTCACAGCCGCCCGGCACGCGCTTCCTTTCTTGCAGGGCGCACCGACCAGGTGGTCCTGGTCATCGAAGATCCCGATGCTCCACGGCGTATTGGTCAGGTCGGCGTTTGTGGTCGCGTACAGGTAGACAGTGCCGCCGACCTGGTAAGTCGACCCGCCCCCGAGGTTGACGGAGAGCCAGGTCACCGCGAGGTGGTCGGACACCGCCCAGATGTCGGGGTTCGAGAACTGGGTCGTGGGCCGGCCCACCGCCGCCACCAACGAGCGGCCGCCGCTCGCGGCCTGGGTCAGGGCGAAGCTGCAGTTGGTGCCCTGGCGGCAGTACGTGACGAGGTTCATGTTGCTCAGGTCGAAGATCTCCAGCACGTAGCCGACCTTCTCGACCGGAATCGTGGAAGTGGCGGTCAGCGTGACGGTCTTGCCCGGACCCACCGCGGGGTTGACCGCTTTGAGCGTCAGCCCGATCCAGCCCACGGTCACCGAGTTGGAGACGGGCACCGAATCGTCGGGCAGGCTCGTTGTCGGAGCGGTGAGGTAGGCCGCGAACGTGTGGACGCCGGTCGGCGCCGAGTATGCGACGGCGCACCGGCTTCCCTGTGAACACGCGCCGGCGAGCGCGCCGGTGGTTCGGTCGAAGATCTCAATCGCCAATCCGCTGCCGCTGACGGTCTGCGGGGCGACCGCGGTCAGGAGCACGTCCTGGCCCGACGGCATCGCCACCGAGCTTGAGCTGAGGCTCATGTTCTTGACCGCGGCCGCCGGCTGCAGTGAGGAGGCGGGCACGCTGGGTCCGGCCGGTGGCGCCTGTGTGCTTGCGCCGCCCTGCGTCGTGGGTGCGGACGGGTCTGAGCAGGCGGCCAGAGTGGTCATCGAGCTGCCCGAGCAGGCGCTCTGGCCCGCCGGCGTGGATGCCCTGCCTGGTGCGACGGTGGACGAGCTCGCGTCGGTGACGCACGATGCGCCCGCGCCCGAGCCCGGACATGCCTGCCCGCCGTCGGGCAGGCTGAGCCGCAGCCCGTCGTCCGGTGCATTCGCGCAGCTCTCCGGGCTGCTTGCTTGCTGGCACGAGTCGGGGCCGCCGGAGCGACCCAGCGCCACGGAGGTCGCAGATGCTGGCGCGGCGGCGAAGGCCGCCAGCGTCAGCTGGCTGGCGACGATTGCGAACGCGACTGCGAGGTGCGCCTTTGGGCGCGACCGAGCTCTCGATGAAAGCCGCCGAAGTAGATGCACAGGTACCCCCGTTTCCCGCGCACCAAAGGACAGGTGGCGAGAGATGACGAAGGGAACCTACGGTCGGCATGCCTGTGCGCCCACGGCGTGTGGGTTAAATAGGTTCAAAGCTTGTGAATTGCGTCTAAATGCGCGGGATCACCGTGCTTTTGGGCCGTTCGACCCGGCCCTACCCGCTCGCGTGCACCCCGAGTACGTTGCCGTACATGATTCCGAGCGCGAGCAGGCCGAGCAAAGAAAGAAGGACGAGGGTGAAGCTGCGGGCGCATGTGTCGATCAGCCACGAGTCCTCTCGCGTCTCGGAGTCCGCCAGGCGCCTGCCGCGACCGTAGATTCCGGCCCGGACTGAGAGCCCGATCGTCGCCAGCAGGATGATGAGGAGCACTGCCATACCTGTGCAGTCGAGGGCGTGGACGCCGAGCGGGTCAGCGTCCGCGCCATCCAGACAACGCGTCGGGCGCTGAATGTGAACAATTCGTTTCAGCCCGACTCCGCGCGCAGGTTGCCGGCGCTTGCCAATACTCGCCATCCGGGGCGCGTTTCTCTTGCGTGGAGGCGCCGCTGGTGCTGCAGTTCTCGATCGCGTTGTTCACGGGCATGGTTGCGGCAACCTTCGTGCCTCCGGTGCGAAAGGCGATTCCGCGGACGGCAGAGGTCGCGCTGTGGATCGCGTTCCTGACCGTCTGCTTGCTGGGGGTGATCAGCGTCACTGACCCCAGCGCGCGCGAGCTCAGCGCTTCGGTCGCTTGGGCGGCGGACCAGGTCATCAACACACTCGCCGGTCTCATGGTCGGCAGCGCCGGCGTCTGGATCTCCGACCATCGCTTCGCGATTACGAGCTGGCTGCTGATCGTCGGAGGTGCCGACATGTTTGCCCTGATGCTCATCCGCTCGATTCGCAGCGCTCGTCCGTGGCAGCCGCGGGTCAGGCTTGGGGAATGGATGGAGCTCCCGGTGCGCGAGCCGGCGCCCGTGCGGGCCAATGTTGTGGCGCCCGACCCGATTGCTGCCTTGCGCATGTTGGCCGGTGCCGGCGCCGTCGCGGGGGCGGCGGTGCTTGTCGTGATCGTGCACGCAGCGATCTGGTACCGCGACGTGTTGCTGCCTCGCGAGGCGCTGCACCTGGCGCGCGCGATGCGGGCCGGTCGCGATCGTTCGCGATCACGACTCGAATCGATGCGCGATGCGGGAGCGCACCTGCAATTCGCGGCTCGCGCCTGGTACACGGCGGCGGGGGAGCCGGTCATCAGCGGCGCCATCGACTCCGTGCGAGCGGCTCAGCGCGGCGTGCCGGGCCAGGTGATCGACATCAAGGCGCTTTTGAACGCGCCGGCGATCGGCTGGTACGGCCCGTTGGGCGGCCCACCGAAGCACAACCCGCAGGAGGAGAGGGATGCCCCGGAGTCGCAACAGCAAACCGATCGCCTGGCCTCGTAGGCCGGACGGCACAAGGCTGCGCGCGAGCGCGCCGCAGGCTCTCAGCAAAGGCAGGTTGTCACGGCCGGCGGGCTGGGTGATCCGTCTTGGGATCCTGCTGGTGGTGGCGATCCCGAGCTTGATCGTCACGTCTCCCGGCTACGTCGCATTTGCGGACAAGCTTCCCGACGCCTCCATGGTCGCGCTGCCCGGGGCCTTCGACAGCCTGATCTATGCGGCCGACAGCAAAACCGTCCTGGCGGACCTGCATCCGCCCGGGTACCAGAGCTACTACGAAGCCCTGTCGGACATGGGGACTGTGCTTCCCGAGGCTGTGATCTCGATCGAAGACCGCAACTTCTACTCCGAGCCTGGCGTCGATCCACAGGGGATCGTGCGTGCGTCGGTGGTCGACTGGAAGGCGCGCTCCAACGAGCAGGGCGCGTCCACCATCACGCAGCAGCTGGTCAAGCTCCGCCTGGTCGGCAACGAGGCCACCCTCGACCGCAAGATGCGCGAGGCCCTCCTCGCATTCCAGGTCGAGCGCCGCTACACCAAGACGCAGATCCTCGAGTGGTACCTGAACAGCGTGTTCTTCGCCAACACGGCCTGGGGGACCGCGGCCGCGTCCAAGATCTACTTCCACACCCAGACCAAAGACCTCGACCTGGCGCAGGCCTCGATGCTGGCGGGCATCATCCGCGGCCCGACTATCTACAACCCCCTGGTCAACTGGACGTCGGCGAAGCAGCGGCAGAAGACCGTGCTCGACGCGATGATCCGGGACGGCAAGATCACCGCCGCGGACGCAGCAACGGCGTTTGCCGAGAACCTTTCACCGCCCACGCACATGTTCAGGCCGACCAACGTCATCGGAGCTCCATCATTCGTCCGCTATGTGACCGGCCTCCTTGTCCAGCAGTACGGTGCGGAAGCCACCTACAGCGGCGGCCTGGGCGTGGTCACGACGCTGAACGTGACGCTCCAGAACGTCGGTCAGAGCGTGGTCACTTCGACCATCTCATCGCTCCACCCCCGCAACGTGACGCAGGGCGCACTCGTGGCGCTGGATCCGACGACCGGCGCCATCGTCGCGATGGTCGGGTCCGCTGATCCGACGGCGGATGGCGGCCTGTACAACCTCGCGGTGTGGCCCCCGCGCAACCCGGGCTCGTCGATGAAGATGTTCACCTACACCGCGGCGATCGCAAGCGGCCAGTACACGATGACAACCCCTATCGCAGACAGCAGATTCTCCTATCGAGATCCGGTCTCAGGCGAGCTGTACGCGCCACGGAACTACGACGGCAGATACCACGGCACCTGCCAGCTGCAGGCATGCATGGGTAACTCGCTGAACATCCCGGCGGTCAAGGTCGAGCTCGGGATCGGCGTCCCATCGGTGGTCCAGATGGCGCGCACGATGGGCGCGCCGCCGTACCAGCTTCATGGCTACGACGCGAACGGGTTCCCGAACTACACGACCGATGATCCGCTGAACACGTATGGTCCGTCGCTCACCCTGGGCGGATACGGCGAGACGCCGCTGCAGATGGCGACGGGCGCGTCGGTTCTGGCGACGCAGGGGCTGCTGCGCCAGCCCTACGCCATCAGCCTGGTCACGCGCAACGACCAGCTCGTCTACCTCCACGAGCTCGACCAGGGCAAGCGCGTGCTCGACGCCCGGGTGGCGTGGATCATGCAGGCGATCATGTCCAACGACAACAACCGCGCCATGATCTTCGGCCGCAACTCGCTGCTCACCCTCAGCGGCCGGCACGTCGGCGTGAAGACCGGCACCTCGGACTCGTTCGCCGATGCGTGGACCGTGGGCTACACGCCTCACCTGGTGACCGCAGTGTGGGGCGGCAACGCCGACTGGCGCGTCAAGATGACCAAGAACTCCGACAGCTACTTCATCGCGGCGCCGATGTGGCACAGCTTCATGGAGCAGGCGCTCGACTACCTTCGCCTGGGCGACGAGTGGTACGCCGAGCCCCCGGGCCTGGTCAATGCCACCTGCAAGGGACAGCCGGCCTACTACCTGCCCGGCACCCACTGCTAGCAGCAGCTGCTGAAACGGTTGAGCGCGCGGGGATACCGCGCGCGCCCGGTCTCTATTGCTGCCGGCCGGCTGCTATCTAGTCGGCGACTGCGAAGCCGCGCTCTGCGGATTCGTCGAGCACGGCCTGGGGGCCGTACGAATGCTTGAGCATCACGCGCAGCCGCTCCTTCGCCACCGCAAGCCTCGACGCGACAGTGCGCTCGGGGATGCCGAGAGCCTGCGCGATCGCGCGGTTGGTGTAGCCGTGGTAGTGCCGCAGCACGATCGCGGCCGCCTGCTTGGGCGGCAGCTTGGAAAGCGCGATTGCGAGGTCTCGGTGCTCGACGACCTCCTGCGGATCGGGTGCCAGACCGGGACGGCCCAGGCGGCGGATGACCTCGCCGACCTCGCGGAGCCGCATCTTGCGCTGGTACGACACCGCGGCGTTGATCGCGATGCGGTGCACCCACGCCTCAGCCGGCGCGATCGGCTGCCAGGTTGCCCACTTCTTGTAAGCGCGCTCGAACGCGTCCTGCGCGCAGTCCTCAGCCGCCGCGCGGTCGCCGAGCATGGCGGTCAGCGTGCCGAGGATCTTTGCGTACGACGCTTGGTACAGGCGCTCGAAGTCCGCTTCGTTGCCGGGTTCGTACGCTCTGGTCACGCGTCCGTCGCCGACGCTTGTAGCAGAGATCGACTCCGCCATAGGTTTCCTTCACCCCCCGTAAGTTCGGTGAGCTCGCCCACCTGGTTCACTACTCTCCGCCATGGGGGTGGCCCCGGTCGCCGTACGGCTGGGCGGATTTTGGCTAACTCATTTGCAGTAGCGGGTGTCGGGGTGTCCCGCAACGTTTTCAAGATGGATGAATCCAGGCGTGGAGTCGAGCGGGGGCCACACCGCCGACGTGCTCGGCACGCTCGCCGGCGGGCTCGGCGTGGACTCGATCGAGAGAGGTAGGCGAGCACTCGAGGTGGTTCGGGCGCAGGCGCCCGAGCTCGTGACGCTCAGCGAGCAGACCGGTGAGGACCTTGTCGCCACATCGGCAGGGTTCATCGAGGTTCTGCTCGCCGCTCTGCGCAACGACGTGGAAGTGGTGTGGGAGGAGTACGAGCGGCGGCTGCGCGACCACGGCCGCCTCAGGGCGGCGCAGGGATGGCCCCTGGAGTCTCTGATTGATGGCTTGGCCGTCTATCGCCGGGCAACCATCGAGCTCCTGTCGCAGCCCATCGAGGGCAAGCCGCACTACGACGAGATCATCGCCCTCGCGCAGCGCCGTCTCGAGGACGTGACCGAACGCCTGACCGCGGCCGTTGCCTGTGGCTATCTCGATCACGTCTATGAGCAGCATCGCGCCCGCGAGACCGAGATGTACGGACTGGCTGTGATCGTGTCGGCGTTGAGCCGCTCACTCGACCTGCACGAGACCGCCGAGGTGGCGCTGGTCGAGACGCTGGCGGCGCTCCAGCTGAGCACGGGAGCGTTGTGGCTGCGCGAGCGATCGTCCTACAAGATCGTCCATACGGTCGGTCTGGACGACGACCAGGTCGACGACTTCGCCCGGCAGGTCGGTCCTCACGTGAAGGCCGTCGCGTCGGCAGTTGGCAGGTCTGAGTCACAGGTCGACCGGATCTCAGCTCCTGAGTGGAACGCGCTGCGGGCGCAGCTCCGCGTGAAAGGGCGCACCGTCGGGATGATGACTGTCGGCACGCTGGTGGACCGCGTGTTCGGCGCGGCCGATCTGCTGTTCATGGCTGGCGTTGCGGACCAGGTCGCCATTGCGATCGACCGCGCGCGACAGTTCGCAAGCGAGGCGCGCACCGACCACCTCACCGGTCTGGCGAACCGCCGCGAGTTCGAGCGCGTGATGGAGCGCGAGGTGGCCCTGGCCGAGAGGCACAACAGGCGCCTCTCGCTGATGATGATCGACCTCGACAACCTGAAGCGAATCAATGACCGGCTCGGCCACAGCGCAGGGGACGCCGCGCTGCGGCTCGTCGCGCGGCAGCTGCAGCGCGTGGTCCGTGCCTCGGACGTCTGCGCGCGAGTGGGCGGCGACGAGTTCGCGGTCGCCATGCCGGAGACCGAGCACGACCGCGCGCGCGATGTGGCGACGCGCCTCCGCCTCGCCGTGGAGCAGGCGGCGCTGGGGATGAAAGCGCCCGAGCAGGTCGAGGTCAGCGTCGGCATCGCGGCGTGGCAGCCTGGCCAGGACTGGCAGGCAGTCTCTCAGTCGGCAGACGATGACCTGTACGAGGACAAGAGGCGCCGAAGCACCGTTCGCCGCCGGCAGGAGGAGGACCGCCCCGCGCAGATCAGGTCCTTGGGAAGGTCGACCAAAAGGAGAGTGTCCCGAGCCTGACCCCTACTCGACGAGCGCCAGCTCGCGTGCCTTGACGATCGCTTCGAGCTTGGAGTGCACTCCCAGCTTGCTGCCGAGGCTGCGGATGTGTGTGCGCACGGTGGTGTAGCTGATCCCAAGACGGCCCGCGATTTCGCGGCTCGAGGTACCCTCCGCCATCAGGCGGAGCACCTCCTTCTCGCGAGCTGTCAGCCGCTCGAGCTGAGCCTCGGACTCGCGCTTGTTGTTGAGCAGCTGGGCGATCGTGCGTGGCGTGAAGAGCGTGCCGCCATCGGCGACCGTGCGGATGGCATCGACGACATCCTGCGCCGCGCGTGACTTGTGGATGAACGCGCTCGCGCCGGCCTCAACTGCGGCATAGCGCGCGGCGTCGCTGTCCTCACGGGTGAGGAAGATCAGCCTGGTCTCCGGACGGATCTGGCGGATTCCGGCCGCGGCGTCCGCGCCGGTCCCGTCGGTGAGACGGAAATCGATCAGGACCAGGTCGGGCTCCAGCTCGGCTGACCGCACGATCGACTCCGCGACCGATCCGGCGTGCCCGATCACCTTCATGTCCTTCTGATCGTTGATGAGCGCGGCCAGGCCTTCGGCGACGACCTGATGATCCTCGACGACGAGAACCCTGGTCGGTCCGGCCTTCACGCCTGTCCTGACCTCGATTCCGACAAGGGGAACCAGAAGTCCACCTTCGTGCCGCGACCGGGTTCGCTTACCGTCTTGTTCCAGCCACCGGCGAGCAGCGCGCGTTCGTGGAGCGCGAGCAGGCCCAGGTGGCCAGGGAGCCGGTCCCGCTCGGAGATGACGAATCCACGCCCATTGTCCTCCACCGATCCATGGACTCCGTCGTCCTTGACGCGCAGCGAAACCCTGACTCGGGTTGCCGCCGAATGCTTCTCGACGTTGGCGAGCGCTTCGGTGACCTGGCGGAAAAGCATCGAGCGGAATTCAAATGAGAGGTCGTCTGGCACGTCGATGTCGACCTCGACCTCAGCTCCCGTCAGCGATCGCAGCATCCGGATGCGCTCGCCGAGCGTTTCGGTGAACCCTCCTGGAGCCTCGAGCGCCGGTGGGCGGACCTCGAACAGGAGGCGCCGCAGCGCTTCCTCGGTTTCCGACAACAGGTCCCGTGCTGCGGTGAGAAGCTCGGCGGCGTCGCTGGTCGGCTCTTGCACCCGTTGCAGCTGAAGCTCGGCCGCGGTCAGCTTCTGCAGCGCGTCGTCATGGAGCTCGCCGGCAAACCGCTTGCGATCCTTCTCGACGGCCGTCGAGACATTCTTGAGCAGGAGCTGCCGAGCGGCATCCACCTTCTCCAACCTCTCGATGGCTTTCTTCAGGTCCGTCTCGGCGTACTTGAGCTGCCACACCAGGCCCGCGGCAAGGCCCGCCTTCTGCAGCACCCACGCGTCCTCCCGGGAGAAGCCGCCCTCGCGTCGAGAGTCGTACGCCGCGACCATGCCGAGGCGCTGGTCGCCCGCGCGCCACGGCACTGCGATCACGTTTCGCGCCTGGAGAGCCTCCAGCGTGGGCCTCCCGTCACCTGCCTCGTCAATCCGCGGGGCGCGAAACATCAGGTCGTGAAAGACAACGCGACTCGCGGTGTCATCGCGGTCGGCCGCGCAGGGAGACGGGGTGACCTGGGCGAGGAGCTCGGCGTTGATCCCGTGGGCCCCTGGAATGGGCTCGAGCGTGCCCTCCTCGCTCAGCTTCCAGAACAGCACCTTGCGGGCTTTCACGAGCTCCGCGATGCTCGCGGTCAGGCGGTGATAGAAGTCCGAAAGCGCGTGCCCCGTCCGCGCGTGACGCGAGACCGCGAGCAGCACATCGACCGCAGCTTCATGAGCGCGCTCGACACGATCGGCGCCCCTGGCTCGTTCGTCATTGATCAGCCTCTGCCGCTCGGTGCGCTCGAGGTCGGCGCGCAGGTTGACGAGCGTGTCGACCATCTGCTGCCGGCGTTCGAGGAGCTGGGCGAGTCCGATCGAAGAGGCCACCTGGTTGGCGAAGATCGCGAACGCACGCCGCTGCGCAGCCGTATAACCGATCGGGCCTGCGACGCCCAAAGCGCCGAGCTCGCGGCCGCCCGCCACCAGGGCCTGTGTGCACGTGGAGCGGATCGCCGGATTGAGCCCATCGCCATCGATCGCCCCGCCGGCCAGGATTCGCGCCGTCGCGTCGGATGCGACCGACGCCTTTGGATCTCTGGCCAGGGAGAAAACCCGTTTTGCTTCGCCGGCGTCCCCGACAATGGTGAGGAACGCAACCGAGGAGCTGGTGAGGTTCAGAGCGATACGGAGCGCCGCTTCCACAAGCCCGGTGACCGCGTCGATGCCGGCCAGCTCGGCGGATGCTGCCTGAACCGTTTCCAGTAAGTTGCTGTGACGGGCGTCGAGGTGATAGGCGTTTGGGCCGACGGTTTCCAAGCTCCCCCTTTCGCGAGCGATCTGGACATGAGTTTACTTCCGTCATTCCTCCGCAAGCGAAGCATCTTCGCAGTTGCTGGCCTGGTGCTGACACCTGGCTCGGCGGGCGTACTGTGCGGAGGGCCGGCGTTTTCTATTCGCGATGGTTGCTCGGCGGGCGATTCGGATGGTGAACGGCCCGGCGAGTGCGATCCTGGTCAGGCCCTTCGTCGTCATGGCGGCGAGGGTTCTCGGGCCGGGCCCGACGCGGCTCTGGCTCGTGAAGCTGGCCCACAACCTCGGGCCGAGCGGCGCTCTGACCGGGTCCGGCTTGATTGCACACGATGAAGACGGGCGGGCGGCTGTTCAGGCCGACAAACGCGCGGCGTAGGCTCGCCTTTTTCGGCGTTTCCGGGGCGGCATTTCGACCCACCGAGGGCCGGGGAAGCAAAGATCGGGCCACGCCAGGTACTCCGGTTGTGGGAGGCGTTTCTGCTACAGATGAACGACTTCGACCGGTACCTGGAGCACGAATTGCGGCAGATGCTCGACCCCGTGGTCGCCCGCCGGCCCCCCACGCGTCGGGGGCGGCTCGGCAGAGCGGTCGAACACGCGAAGGTTGAGCTTCCCAACGAGGGGATCCCGGCCGTCGAGCCGGTCCTCGTGACCTCAGCCGTTCCGGCGCCGCCCCTCTAGCCAAGAACCCCTTCCTTCCTCTCGCGAGGCCGGGTCGCAAGACTCGGCCTCTTCCCCTCCCGCTCGGGGTACTGTTGCGGAGCGTGGCCAGGACATCCGCGGTGAAGTTCGAGATCAACCGGGTGCCTCGGCGTTTGCCTCCATCTGAGCGGGAGCGCCTCCTGGCCAACCCGGGCTTCGGCCGTGTTTTCACAGAGCACATGGTCCGCATCCGTTGGAACGCCGAGCGTGGCTGGCACGACGCCGAGCTCGCCGCATACGCGCCTGTGACCATGGACCCGGGCACCTCAGTCCTCCACTACGCCCAGGCTGTGTTCGAGGGCCTCAAAGCCTTCCGCCAGGCGGACGGCAGCGTCGCGGCGTTCCGGCCCGACGCGCACGCGGTCCGCTTCCGCAGCTCGTCGCGCCGGCTCGCCCTGCCCGAGCTCCCGGAGGAGACCTTCCTGGAAGCGATCGACCTGCTCCTCGACGCCGACCACGAGTGGGTGCCGTCGGCTTCGGACCACAGCCTTTATCTCCGCCCGCTCATGTACGCGAGCGAGGTGACGCTGCTCGTCCACCCTTCGACCGAGGTCACGTTCCTTCTCATGGCGTCGCCGTCGGGGCCTTACTTTCCCCGCGGTGTGAAGCCGGTCGTCGTGTGGCTGAGCGAAGACTTCTGCCGGGCGGCGCCGGGAGGGACCGGAGCGGCGAAGACCGGGGGCAACTACGCAGGTGGCCTGCTCGCGCAGGCGCAGGCGGCGGAGCATGGATGCGACCAGGTGGTGTGGCTCGATTCCCAGGAGCACCGCTGGGTCGAGGAGATGGGCGGCATGAACCTCTTCTTTGTCTTCGGCCGGGGCACGGACGTGAGATTGATGACGCCCGCGCTGACCGGAACGCTGCTGCCCGGCATCACCCGCGACGCGCTCCTCGTGTTGGGCAGGGACCTGGGTTACGTTGTCGAGGAGGGACGAATCAGCGTCGACGAGTGGCGGTCCGGATGCGAAGACGGAACCCTGACCGAAGCGTTTGCGTGCGGCACCGCGGCCGTCATCACGCCGGTTTCGTCGGTCAGGTCCGAGCGCGGGTCGTGGACCATGGGTGATGGCGAGGCAGGGGCGGTCACGATGCGGCTGCGTCGGGCGCTGGTCGACATCCAGCGCGGGGCTGCGCCCGACCCGCACGCCTGGATGTACCACCCCCGAGTATCGGCAGGGTAGATGGCGCGTGCGGTCATCGTCGGGGGTGGCGGTACCGGTGACGCGGCGGCGTTTGCACTTCGCAAGCGCGGCTTCGACGGCGACATCCTGATTCTCAGCGCCGACAGCGACCGTCCTTACGACCGGCCGTATCTCTCCAAGGAGTTCCTTCGCGGCGAGATCGACATGCCGAAGGTGTTTCTGCACGACGAGAGCGACTACGCGAAAGAACGCATAGAGCTCCGACTCGGCGAGCGTGTCACCGGCGGGTCGCTGCGCGATCGCAAGGTCACGACTGCCGACGGCGAGGATGTTTCGTTTGACGTGCTGATCCTCGGCCTCGGCGGCACTCCGAGACGGCTTCCGGACGTTCCGAACGCCGAGAACGTCTTGACGCTGCGTTCACTGCGCGACAGCCGCTCTATCCGCGACGCGCTGAGGGACTCATCCCGCATGCTCCTGGTCGGTGCGGGCTTCATCGGAGCGGAGGTGGCCGCGTCGGCGCGCACCCTGGGCAAGGAGGTCGTCATCGTCGAGCCGCTGCCGGTGCCGCTGCAGCGCGCGCTCGGACGCGAGGTCGGGGAGATCTACGCGCGGATCCATCGCGACCGCGGCGTCGACGTGCGTACCGGCGCGAAGGCCGATACGTGGCACGTCACCGGAAATCGGGTTGGCGGAGTCACGCTGTCAGACGGGAGCCGGCACGAGATCGACCTGGTCCTCGTCGCGGTGGGCATCGAGCCAAACCTCGACGTGCCGAAGGCGTTGGGCCTTCAGATGGAAGGCGGTGGCGTGAAAGTCGACGAAGGCCTTCGCGCGGCCGAAAACGTCTACGTCGGTGGCGACGTCGCGCTCCATCACCATCCGGTGCTTGGGCGTTCGATCAGGGTCGAGCACTGGGAGGTCGCGAAGGGCCACGGTCGCGGGATCGCGGCGTCGGTCGCCGGGGGGCACACGCCGTACACCAAGATTCCCTACTTCTGGTCCGACCAGTACGACGTCAACCTCGAGTACCGCGGCCACGCCTCCGGTGACGACACTGCGGTGTGGCGCGGCGACCGAGATGGGCTCAAGTTCACGGTTTTCTACCTGCGCGGAGGAGTCGTCGAGGGTGTGCTGTCGATGAACGACTCCCAGACCAACGAGCTGGGCGGCAAGCTCGTCGAGAGCCGCCGCCACCTTGATGCGGCCGAGCTGGAGCAGGCAGACCTCGCGGAGCTGGTGGGGTCGCGCCCATAGTCTTGACCCTAGGCGACCGGCTGATTCTCCTCGGGAAGCAGCCAGGGCAGTGCCTCCGCCATCGACCGGAGCAGGGTGGCCTGCTGCTCCTTCGAGATCAGGTTGCCCGCGACCAGCGCGAGCGCAGCCATGAACGCCGCGTCCTCCGCCTTGTGCCCGATCTCGCCATGCTCGGCTTTCCAGCTGACGAGCGCGCCTCCCGATTCGGTCAGGCCGAAGAGGCTCCGCCGGACCTCGTCCCACGCAGGACCCTGGTCAGCCTTTTCGATCGCGTGAATCGCCGCCTTCTCGGCCTCGTGGATGGACTGCAGGCCATGCAGCTTTGCGTGCCTGTCCCAGCCTTGCGCTGCGCGCTCTACCCCGGCGGGCGACAGAATGCGGATGTCTTCGATCAAGCGCGCGAGAGTGCGCTGATGCGGCGGGAACCCATATCCCTCTGCGTCGATGCTCACGGCGGTCTAAGTTAGCGCAACCAGGCGGGGACCCATCCGAAGCGACCCAGCCCGAAGGGACCCGGCCCGGACACGATCACCTGCGCGTTGACGATCAGCGCGAGGTAGTAGAGCCAGCGAAAGCCGTCGTCATTGACGGCGAACGCCACGGTCAGCGCCAGGTTGGCGGCGAGGAGGAACCCGAGAATTCCGGCCCAGCGCGTCGCGAGGCCGAGGATGAGAAGGACGGCCGTGACTGTCTCGCCGACCGCTTGCGCGAGCGCGAACAGGAACCAGTTCGGGACCACGATCGAGACGAGAAACTCATGCAGTCCTGGGATCGGGTTGGCGCGAGCCGTGGACTCGATGAGTGGTTTCATCCACCCGACCCCCTGCCACTTCTGGCTCGCGAAATAGAGCCAGAACAGTCCGACCACGATGCGCACCAGGCTCGGCCAGGCTTCCTGCACGCAGCCGATCCTAATTACTTCATCACGCGAAGGACTGGGTCGGTCGCGAGCTGGAACGCGCGCGCCGCCGGCCGCATGTGCATGCGATTGAGCCGGTGCTGGATGGCGCCCTTAAGGATCGCCGCGCGGAGCTTGTGCTCTGAGAAGTCGGTGTTGAAGAGAAGGCGATTGTGCCGCACCTTATGCCATTCGCCGTGCAGCCTTCGCTCGCGGACCCTTTCGTAAAACCCGGTGCCGGGAAGCGGGTACGCGATCGTGTAGCTCACGTAGTCAAGAGGAAGGCTGCTCGAGAAGTTGATGCTGCGGATGAGCGAATCCGTTGTCTCGCCGATGTAGCCGACCATGAAGAAACCCGCAGCCTTGATTCCCGCGGCGACGCAGGCTTCCACCGCCGCGCGCGCCCCCTCTGGCGTGATGCCCTTCTTCATCTCCTTGAGCACGCGCTCGTCGCCCGACTCGATGCCGAAGAAGATTCGCTTGCAGCCGGCGCGGTGCATCTGCTCGAACAGGGGCTGGTCGACATGCGTCACTCGGCTCAGGCATTCCCACGTGAGGGGCAGGTGGGCGTCCTGGATGGCGCCGGCCAGTTCGAACGTGCGCTTGTAATTCAGCGTGAAAAGGTCGTCTGACATCCAGATGTGGTCGTAACCGAGCTCGGCGATCTCGCGCATCTCCGCGACCACCGACTCGATCGGGCGCGCGCTGAACAGGTCGCCGAACACGGACTTG
>DASPXA010000056.1:0-28825 GCA_035637495.1 Verrucomicrobiia bacterium | reverse complement strand
TGTGCCCAACCGCGAACTGGAAGTGCAAGGCGGTGGCGACGCTCCAGGAGCACCCGCTGCCCGGCCTCGTGAGAAGCGCCGTGCGGTGCACGATCAGCACCGATTCGCGCACGGTTGCGGCGACGACGCTCACGCACGAGTTCGACCTCATGTCCGCGATGGGAATGACCGACGATGAGCTGCAGCGCTGCAACGAGACCGCGTACGAGTCGAAGTTCGCCTAGAGTCCTTAACAAGCAAGCTTGAACATGCCTTGGCGGATAGGCGGGAGTTTCGGCTACGGGAGACCGCATTCCGCACGAGATTGCCAAAACGTGCGGAATCAGAGGTCGGAATCCGCACGTTTTGGCGAAAACGTGCGGAATCAGGGTCGGGTTTAGCCTGTTCCGAACAGGCGATCGCCGAAGTCGCCCAGCCCCGGCACGATGTAGGCGCGGTCGTTCAGGTGGTCGTCAAGGGCGGCGGTGTAGACATCGACCTCGGGATGCCGCTGCTCGAGCACCTTCACTCCTTCGGGCGCGGCGACGATGCAGACCATGCGAGTGTCGCGGCCGCCTGCCTCTTTGATCAGGTCAAGCGCCTGCGCCGCCGATCCGCCGGTCGCGAGCATCGGATCGAGCAGCAGCGGGATCTTGCCCTTCAGCCGCGGCAGCTTGTTGTAGTAGATGCGCGCCACCGCGGTCTCCTCGTCCCGCTCGAGCCCGATGTAGCCGACGCTGACGCGCGGCAGCAGCTCGAGTACGGGCGCCAGCAAGCCAAGCCCCGCTCGGAGCACCGGGATTGCGACGACCTCCTGGTCGACGGTCAGGGCGGGCGCGTCCGCGAGCGGCGTTCGCACCGTGCCTTTCTTCGCCGGCAGATCGGCAGTCGCCTCGTAGAGGAGCATCGTGATCACCTTGCGGGCAAGGACGCGGAACTCGTCGGGCGGGGTCGAGCTGTCGCGAAGCCCGCGCAGGCTGTCCGCGACGAGCGGGTGCTTACTGATGATCAGCGGCACTTGCGTCGCGCTTGATCAGCCGCCGGATCCCGTCGATGGCGACGTCCAGCATCCGGTCCATGTAAGACGGATCGAGGTGGTGGATCTCGCCCGCGCCCAGCTCGTCGACGCAAAGGTTGATGCAGCCCGCGCGCATCTTTCGCAGTCGGGCTACGACGAACAGGGTCGACGCCTCCATGTCGTTGCTGAGGATTCCTGCCTTGGCCCACATCTCGAGCTCGTCGCGGATGTGAGCCCGTGGCATCGAGTCGGGCATCAGGTCGGAGTAGAGCGCGTCCACGGAGCGCGTCACGCCGACGTGGTATCGCGCGCCGGCAGCCTGGGCCGCCTCGACGAGCGCCTCGACCACGTGCAGCGAGGCGACGGCCGGATACTCGAGCGGGATGTAAGCGTTCGGGGTGCCTTCCGAACGTACGGCGGCGTAGCTGATCACGAGGTCGCCCATCTTGATCTCGGGCTGGGACGCGCCGCAGGTGCCGACGCGGAGCAGGGTGTGGACGCCCAGCTCGTGCAGCTCCTCGATCCCGATGGCAACCGAGGGGCCGCCCATGCCGGTCGACATGGTCGAGACCGGCACGCCGTCGACCTTGCCGGTGAAGGTGCGGTACTCGCGGCTGAAGGCAACCTCGCGGGCGTCATCGAGATGCCCGGCGACGAGCGGCGTCCGGAACGGATCACCTGGAACGAGAACGTAGTCACCGACGTCACCAGGCCCAAGCCCGACGTGGTACTTCTTCTCCGTCACAGCCATTCCGGCGAATACTAATCCGCGCTAGTCCCCACGAACTCAGAGGCGGCGCCGTGAGTTCGCGGAGCCTTAATTAGAAACGCCATCCTTGTCGACCCGGGCGAGCACGTGGGGCGGACGGCGCACCTCGTGATCGACGATCCGCCACGCGTCGTGGACACGCGACCTGACCCGATCGATGAGCTCTTCGGAACGCGCGTGGGCGGTCACCAGCACGTCCCCACGCTTCACGCGCGCTCCCACCGGTGCTTCGATCACGAATCCCGCAGCGGGGTCGATCCTGTCTTCCTTGCGGATGCGCCCAGCGCCGAGCTCGAGCGCGGAGAGTCCTATCTCCAGCGCATCGACAGCCTCCACGTGACCGTCGGTGTTGGACTCGATGGCAAGCTGCACCGGAGCCACCGGCAGTCCGTGCTCCAGGTGACCGCCCTGGGCCGCGAGCATCCGCTCGAAGGTCTCGCGGCCCGCGCCCGACCGCAGCACCTTCTCCACGTCGGCCCGGACGCCTGCGAGCTCGCACATCTCGCGCGTGACGCGCAGGCAGACCTCGAGCAGCTCCTCGTCGCCCTTGCCCGAGAGCGCGTCCAGCGCTTCCTGGACCTCCAGCGCATTGCCCACCGACCTGCCGAGCGGGTTGTCCATCGCGGTGACGAGGGCGACCGTGCGCCTGGCCGCACCCTCACCCAGGGTGACCATCTCGCGCGCCAGCTCTTCGGCCGACGCCACGTCAGGCATGAACGCACCACGGCCGAACTTCACGTCCAGCACGATGGCGTCGGCGCCCGCGGCGATCTTTTTCGACATCACGCTCGACGCGATAAGCGGGACCGAGGGAACGGTGGCCGTGACGTCGCGCAGGGCGTAGAGAAGCTTGTCGGCCGGGACCATGCGCGGCGACTGGGAGGCGACCGCGATCCCGACTGCCTGCACCTGCTGGATGAAACGCTCGGGTGAAAGCTCGACGGTCACCCCCGGCACCGACTCGAGCTTGTCCAGCGTGCCGCCGGTGTGCGCGAGGGCGCGCCCGCTGAGCTTTGGCACCTTCACTCCGCACGCCGCCGCCAGCGGCGCCGCGATCAGCGTCACCTTGTCGCCGACGCCGCCGGTCGAGTGTTTGTCGACCTTGATCCCGGGGATCGCGCTCAGGTCGAGAACCTCACCGCTCTCAACCATGGCCTGGGTCAGCGCGAGCGTCTCCGCCGGCGTCATGCCCCGGATGCACACCGCCATCAACCACGCCGCCATCTGGTAGTCGGCGATGTCGCCGCGGATGTAGCCGGCGAGCAGGTGCTGGATCTCTTCGGGCGTGTGCTCGCCGCCGTCGCGCTTCCGTCCGATGACCTCGAGCGGGTTCAACCACGCAATTCTCGCCTCCCGACTGGCTCAGAAAGCAGGTGTACAATCCGCCCGACCGAGCGATCCACGCCCAGCTTCGGCTGGGCTTTTGAGCTGGAAGGGAGCAACGAGGATGGCGCACAAGCGACTCAGGTTCCTTGGTGTGGTTGCCGCCGCAATGGTTTTGACCATGGCCTGTGGTGGGACCTCTGGCGGAGGCACACCGACGAAGACCTACAAGATCGGACTGGTCACCGACATCGGCGGCCTGAATGACAAGAGCTTCAACCACCTGGCGGACGTCGGCCTCGAGAAGGCGAAGACGGATTTCAAGGTCCAGGGCGACGTCAAGGAGTCGAAGAGCGGCGATGACTACATCCCGAACCTCACGGACTTCGCGACCAAGAAGTACGACCTCGTGATCGGAGTCGGCTTCCTGATGCAGGAAGCGATGGGCACAGTCTCGGGACAGTTCCCGGACGTCCACTTCTCGATCATCGACGGCGCCGGCACCGACGCCAAGGGGAATGACCTGAAGCACGCCAACGTCCAATCCCTCTACTTCAAGGAGCAGGACGCGGGCGCCATGGTCGGCGTGATCGCAGGCTGGCTCGAGAAGAACGGCAAGGCGAAGAAGAACAAGCACGTCATCGGCGCGGTCGGCGGCGTCAGCATCCCGCCGGTCAACCATTACATCGCCGGCTACAAGTGGGCGGCGAAGATGGAAGACCCGTCGATCAAGGTCCTGGTCGGCTACTCCAACAACTTCACCGACCCGGCCAAGTGCGCAGGCGTGGCCCAGAGCCAGATCAACTCCGGAGCTGACGTGCTCTTCCAGGTCGCCGGTGGCTGCGGACTCGGCGTCCTGCAGTCGGCCGGTAAGGCCGGCGTGTACAGCATCGGTGTCGACGCGGACCAGAAGGATGCCGACCCTTCGGTCATCGCGAGCGCGCTCAAGAAGGTCGACGTGGCTACGTACACAGCGATACAGAACGTGGTCAAGGGCCAATTCCAGGGCGGAGCGCTGACGTTCAGCATTGCCAACGAGGGCGCCGGCTACGCGGTCGACAACTTCGACGTGCCGGCTGAACTCAAGGCCGAGCTGGACAAGATCCAGAGCCAGATCAAGTCCGGCGCGCTGACACCACCCGCGGACATTCCCGCATAGCCACAGTTACGGGGACGGGCACGCGTGCCGCCCGTCCCCGCCCTCCGGGGATGCCGCCGGCCGTCCGGCGCCTCGCCCGTGGGCTCGGCATGCCGCTCGGCTCGGTCATTTTCGCGTTCGTCATTGGCGCCCTGATCTGCGCCGCCACGGGCGCCAACCCTTTTGCCGCCTACGCAGGGCTTCTTTGCGGAGGATTGGGGATCGGCTGCACGGAGGGCGAGAACCCCGCGCTGCAGATCTCGAACACAATCGTGTTCTTCATCCCACTGGTAACCACCGGCGTCGCCGTTGCGCTGCCGTTTCGCGCCGGCCTCTTCAACATCGGCGCCGAGGGCCAGCTGCTTGCGGGCTCGGTCGCATGCACTGCGATCGGCATCAAGTTCAGCGGCCTGCCCGCGCCCATCCTTCTCCCGATGGTGCTGCTCGGCGGCATGGCGGCTGGCGCGTTGTGGGCCGGGATCGCAGGCGTGCTCAAGGCCACCGTCGGCGCGCACGAAGTGGTGACTACGATCATGCTCAACTACGTCGCGCAGTGGCTCGTCCGCTTCTTGATCATCGGCGGCCCACTGCAGCTCGCGCCTGGGACCTCGAAGTCACATCCCATCGGCGAGGGTGCACGCCTCGCGACCTTGCTGCCGTCAGACAACTCGCTGATCGTCTTCGGGCTGCCCGCGAGCGTCTTTCGGGTCCACACCGGGCTTTTGATCTCCCTCGCCGCGGCGGCCGTGTTTGCGTTTCTTTTGTGGCGGACCTCGTTCGGTTATGAGATCCGCGCCGTCGGCCAGAGCCAGAAGGCCGCCCGCTATGCGGGAGTCAGCGTCCGGCGAACGATCATCTTCACGATGCTCATCGCCGGCGCGTTCTCGGGCCTGGCCGGGGCGGTCCAGATCGCAGGCGTCGACCACAACCTGACCGACAAGTACTTCAGCGACACCACAGGTTTTGACGCCATCGCAGTTGCGCTACTTGGCCTGGGCAGCGCGGTCGGAATCGTGCTCGCGGCGCTCCTCTTTGGGGCGCTGCACAGCGGCGGCGCGATCATGCAGAGCGACGCGGGGATCTCGAGCAACCTCGTCCTGGTCCTCCAGGCGCTGATTCTCTTCAGCATCGCGGCGAACTTCGTGGGCGCGATCCGGCGTGGCCTGCCCTTTGGACGGGCGCCTGCTGCACTTCCCCCTGAGCTTCCGCCCGCCGCCGGTCTGATGTCGGAAGCGGCCGCGCCGCCGCCGGAAAGTCCATGAGCGGACTCGGCGACATCCTCCACCTCCTGTTCACCGCCAACCTCTGGCAGGCGACGCTGGCGGCCGCGGTGCTGCTGCTGCTGCCGGCGCTCGGCGGTGTGATCTCGGAGCGGAGCGGCGTGGTGAACATCGCGATGGAAGGGATGATGCTGACCGGCGCATTCTTCGCGGTGGTCGCGGACCTCGCCTGGCACAACGCCTGGCTTGCCACCGGCGTGGCGGTCCTCGCCGGCGCCGCGATGGCGACCATCCATGCTGTCGTCTCGATCCAGTTCCGCGCCGATCAGATCGTCAGCGGCATCGCGATCAACATCTTCGCCGCGGGATTGACCGTCTTCCTCGTCAACCGCATCTATGGGCTCCAAGACGTCGGCCATGTCGGCCCGACCGAAGGCCTCCCGTACATAAACGTCCCGGGTCTCGACCAGATCCCGTTCTTCGGCAAGGTCTTCTTCCAGCAGAACGTGGTCGTCTACATGGCGCTGGTGCTGCTGGTCGTGGTGCACGTCGTCCTGTTCAGGACCAGGCTCGGCCTACGCATCCGGGCAGTGGGCGAGCACCCGCAGGCCGCCGACACCGCAGGCCTGAACGTGTACGCGATCCGCTACAGCTCGGTGATCACCAGCGGACTGCTGTCGGGTCTGGCCGGCGCATTCCTGGCCATCGGAGTCTCGAACACGTTCGTCCCGAACATGACCGACGGCCGCGGCTACATCGCGCTGGCGGCGATGATCTTCGGCAAGTGGACACCCTTCGGGGCCTTCATGGCCTGCTTGATCTTTGGACTCGGGCAGGCCGTGTACGACAACAACTCGATCATCCACGTGTCGCCGTACCTGCTGAGCATGCTGCCGTACATCCTCACGCTCGTCGTGCTCGCGGGCCTGGTCGGTCGCAGCACGCCGCCCGCGGCCGACGGCCTGCCCTACGTGCCGGGTTCCGAATGAGCGAAGCGACGAGCGAGAAGCTCGCTGTCGACATGCGAGGGATCACCAAACAGTTTCCCGGCGTACTCGCCAACAACCACGTGGATTTCAGCGTGAGGACGGGCGAGATCCACGCGCTGGTCGGCGAGAACGGCGCCGGCAAGTCGACGTTGATGAACATCCTCTACGGCCTGATTCCGGCAGACTCTGGAGAGATCCACATCAACGGCCAGCGTGCGCATATCGCAGGTCCGCGTGACGCCATCGCCCTGGGGATCGGCATGGTGCACCAGCACTTCATGCTGATCCCGGTCTTCTCCGTCGGCGAGAACATCATGCTCGGCCGCGAGCCGGTGACCGGACCGGATTTCTACGACCACCGACACGCGCGCAGATCAATTCAGCAGCTGACCAAACGCTACGGTCTGGCGTTGAATCCCGATGCGCGGATGGGCGACCTGCCGGTCGGGCTGCAGCAGCGCGCCGAGATCGTCAAGGTGCTCTACCGCGGCGCGAACATCCTCATCCTCGACGAGCCGACGGGCGTGCTCACCCCCCAGGAGACCAAGGAGCTCTTTGTCGTCCTGCGTGATTTAGTGAAGTCAGGCAAGACGATCATCTTCATCAGCCACAAGCTCAAAGAGGTGCTGGACATCTCCGACCGCATCACGGTGATGCGGCGCGGCAAGGTCGTCGGTCACCTCGTCACAAAGGACACCAACGAAGAGGAGATCGCGACGCTGATGGTCGGCCGCGAGGTGCTGCTGCGGGTCGACAAGAAGCCCGCCAAGCCGGGCGCCGTCGTGATGCAGATCGAGAACGTCAGCGCCAATTCAGACCGGGGCGTGCCGGCGCTGAAGGGCCTGTCCTTCGAGCTGCGCCAGGGAGAGATCCTCGGCATCGCCGGGATCGAGGGCAACGGCCAGAGCGAGCTCATGGAGGTCCTGGCCGGGACGCGCCCCGTGGCAGGCGGGCGGGTCTTGCTTGGCGGACGTGACATCACCACGTACGACGCGCGGACTGAGCGCGACGCCGGCGTGGCCTTCATTCCCGAGGACAGGCGTGGCACGGGTCTCGTCCTGAGCTTTTCGATCGCGGAGAACACGATCCTGGGCCGCGAGCGCTCGCCGACCTTCTCCTGGAACGAGTTCGTGCTGAAGCTGGTCGCGATCCGCGAATGGGCGCGCCGCCTGGTCAAGGAGTTCGACGTCCGGACGCCGAGCATCGACGTGGCCGCGCGCAACCTCTCCGGTGGCAACCAGCAGAAGGTAATCGTCGCGCGCGAGATGGGCAGCAAGCCGAAGGTTCTCCTGGCAGCCCAGCCGACACGCGGCGTGGACATCGGGGCGATCGAGTTCATCCATCGGCGGATCGTGCAGGAACGAGACGAAGGGACGGCCGTGCTGCTGGTTTCCGCCGAGCTGGACGAGGTGCGGTCGCTCTCGGACCGCATTGCAGTGATGTACGAGGGACGGATCGTCAGCATCGAAAGCCCCGACACTCCTGAAGAAAGGCTCGGGCTTCTCATGACCGGCGGCGGCAAATCGCGAGAGGGTGCCGCCTAAATTTCGTCGAGGACTGCAGTCAGCTCGGCGATCGACGAGATGCGCCGCCACCCTTGCTTCGGCAGCTGATCGTCGGGCACGTGCTCGTGCTGCCAGGTGACCTGATACGGGACGTGCACCGCTCGCCCTCCAAGCTCGACGACGGGCACGATGTCAGAGCGCAGCGAGTTGCCCACCATCAGGAAGTCCTCAGGCTTGATGCCGCGGCGTTTGAACACGCCGCGGTAGGAGTCCACGTTCTTCTCGCTCAGGATCTCGACGCCAAGAAATAGGTCGCCCAGGCCTGAGCGCGCCAGCTTGCTCTCCTGATCGAACAGGTCGCCCTTCGTGATCAGCAGCAGGTCATGGTCATGGCTGAGCGTGCGGAGCGTTTCTTCGACGCCGTCGAGCAGCTCGGTCGGCTCCATCAACATCCCCTTGCCCCAACCGAGGATCACGGCCAGCTCATCCGTCGAGATGCGCCGCCCGGTCAGCTCGATCGCGGTCTCGAGCATCGAGAGCGTGAACGACTTGACCCCATAGCCGTAGAGGCTGAGGTTCTTCATCTCAGTCGCGGCAAGGAGTGCGTCGATGTCCGCGTCCCGGACGTATCGCTGGAGCAGCTCGCGAAACTGACCCTGGGTGACGTGGAACCGCGTCTCGCTGTGCCAGAGCGTGTCGTCGCCGTCGAACCCCACCACCCGGACGGGCATCGCGACGAAGGATTATCCGGGTTGCCTGACCGCGACCGCTGTTAGCGGCAATGAGAGGGTGAACGTCGAGCCTTCCGGGCTGCTCTTCTCGAGCACCAGCGACCCGCCATGGGAGACGGCGAGCTCACGGCTGATATAGAGGCCGAGGCCGGTTCCGGGAACCTGCTCGAACCCGGGTTGGTGCGCCCGGCGAAACGGCTCGAAGATCGAGTCCCGCATGTCCACGGGGATGCCGACACCGTTGTCAGAGAATCGCACCACAGCGCGGTCGCCTTCGACTGCGGACGTGACCGCGACACGCGCAGGGCTGTGCGCGTACGACAGCGCGTTGTTGATCAGGTTGTCTACGATGTGGCCGACCTGCTCCGCGTCGGCATGCACGCTCATCGCACCGGCTTGCTCGACGGAGATCTGCGCACCGGTCAGATCCGCACGCGCATGGGCCCGCTCCGCAGCGGCCTCCACGACCTCCCGAAGATCGATGTTGTGGCGCGTTCCTGCAGCGCGGTGGCCGTCAAGCCTCACGACCTCGAGCAGGTCGTCCATGATCTTGTCGAGCTCCCACGTTTTCGCGGTGAGGATGTCGAGCGGCCCCTTCCATCGCTCCGGCGGCGTGCCAAGGTCACCGCTCGCCAGCAGGCTCAAGTACCCGCTGAGGACGCTCAACGGTCCCCTCAGCTCATGCGCCGCGACGCGCAGGAACTCGCTCTTCGCCTCGCTCGAGATACGCGCCTCCCGCTCCCTCTCGCGCGTTGCGATGTACGACGCGAGAACAAGCGACGCGAGAGCGACGAAGACGTTGAACACCTGAAGCGTGACCATCTTCTCGAGCAGGGTCTCCTCGGCGAAGGGACCGGTGCTGCTCACGGCGGCCCAGACCGCCACCCCCGACGCGATGAGCGCCGCCGGCGCGGAGCCGCGCAGGCGGAAACGCAGCGCGGCCAGCATGATCAGCGGAAACACGAGGTACTCGAGTCGGAGCTGGTTCTGGAAGACGAAGAAAGTGACGAGCGCGACGGCGCCGAGCAAGGCAGCCAGCTCCACCCGCTCCGCCAGCTGCAATGGAACCTTCCCCGACTTCGGCCGAAAGCTCAGCAAGAAGGGCGCGACCAGGAGCACGCCCATGGCGTCGCCCGTCCACCACACGGCCCAGGTCTGGGCGAAGCTCGAGACGGGCACGGCGCCGGATACGACCAGCACGAGGCTGCCGACGGTCGCGCTTACGGCCATGCCGGTCAGGGCACCAAGAAGGATCAGGGCCACCGCATCGACCAGCCGGTTGAGCTCGAGCTGGAAGCCGGCCTGCTTCATGAGCATGGCGGCGGTCAGCGGAGCAAGCGTGTTGCCGAGGGCTATGCACGCCGCGCCGAGCGGGTTTGGACCGATGGGAAGGTTGACGGCCAGGGCGGCAACGGCGATGGCGGGCCAGATGCGCGGGCCGAAGACAAGCACCGCGACCAGCGCGATGCCGGTCGGCGGCCACACCGGCGTGACCTGGCCATGGACGAGCGCGAGCTGCAGACCGAGCTCCGCCGATATGAAGTAGGCAACCCCGACCACAGCCAGCCGCAGGCCTTCGCCGGCCAGGTCCACCCTGCGCAGGACCATTCGCCCGAGTATCGACAGCGGCGCAGGCTGCGTCAATCGGTTAAGCGCGATGGAACAAACCGTCTTGAGGCGTGGGTAGTGAATTCCGAATGAAGAACCTCAACGGGATCCACCACATCAGCGCCATCACAGCCGACGCGACGCAGAACCTTCGTTTCTACGTCGGCGTGATGGGACTCCGCCTCGTCAAGAAGACCGTCAACCAGGACAACCCCTCCGTCTATCACCTCTTTTATGCGGACGAGGACGGAAGCCCTGGCGCCGACCTGACCTTCTTCGAGTACCCGGGCCTGGCGGGCGGACGCGCCGGCGCCGGGATGATCCACCGGATCGGGCTGCGTGTTGGCTCCGAGGAAGCCCTGAGGTTCTGGGCGCAGCGCCTCGCCACGGCCGGGCTGGGGTCCGCGATCGAGGGCGACCGGCTCCGCTTCACTGACCCTGAGGGGCTCGGGTTGGAGCTCATCGCGTCACCATCGAGCGATCAGCCGCTGGTGGCGCGGCACCCGGAGATTCCGGAAGAGTTCGCCCTCCAGGGCTTTGCCGGTGTGCGCGCGTTCGAGCGCCGCCGTGGCGCCAGCGATCGGTTCCTGACCGAGACGCTCGGCTTCAGGGACTCCGGGGCCGACTCCTACGATGCTCGCGGTGGCTCGCGCGGGTCCTTCTATGTCTATGACGCGGCCCCAGATGCCCGTGGCGTCGGCGGATCCGGCACCGTCCATCACGTCGCATGGTCATCGACGATGGAAGACCACGAGGCCTGGCGGAACCGTGTCATCCAGGGCGGTGGTGATCCGACGCCGGTGATCGACCGCTTTTACTTCCGGTCCATCTACTTCCGGGAGCCGTCGGGCGTGCTTTTCGAGATCGCCACGATCGGCCCAGGGTTCGCTGCCGATGAGCCGAAAGAGCACCTTGGCGAAAAGCTCTCGCTGCCGCCCGCGTTCGAGTATCTCCGGGCGCAGGTCGAGGCGAACCTGACACCTCTTCCGAATCTGAACGAGGTCAGAAGCCGCTAGGCGCCAGGGCCGGGAGCCCATCATTAGCCCGTGCACAAGATCCGTCTGGAGTCCGTTCGCCGCAGGACAGGCGGGCGGATACATCTGACTCCAAGGGTTCCACGTTCGGGCCCGGTCACCACGCTGTGCGGCCAGACCCTCGAGGAAGGCTCTTACTCGGCGGTGGACACGGAGGCCGACTGCGCCAACTGCATCCGCCGGTCGCACGACCAGGCGCGCATCTCGGGCGCCTTCTTCGCCCAGGAGGAAGGCTCGGAGCTGCTTCGCCTGTCCCTCGAGCAGGCGCAGGCCCGGACGCGCAAGCCCGACCTGCGCGTGCTGCCGCATCCAGCCGGGAAGGAAAAGACTGTCGAGTGGCCCGCGCCAAGGCCGCCGGCAGAAACGATGCCGGACCGCGTTGGTGAGCTGGTCACCCGTGGCTTCAAGCCGTCCGGGGAAGGCGTATGGCGCAGCCCACAGGGCGTGATCGTGCGGATGCGCCGCCAGGCGAAGGAGTGGCACTTCGACGAGCTCGTCTTCGAAGGAAATGTCGTCGCGACGCGCAATCGTGACGGGATGAAGATCAAGGCGGGCGACGTAGAGGTCACGCCGTCACGCGACGGCTACGAGATCCAGATCAAGAAAGGGGCGGGGCGCTGACCCCAAGCCGACACCTATTTAGCGGGTTGCAACCCACCAAACACTAAAGGCGCCGCCGTGTCAAGGAGAGGTGAGGCTGCGCGGTTCCTTGGGTGGTGGTGTGCGTTCGTCCCGGGGCGCTGGCAATTGGACGATCTCGCCCCGGTTCGCTTTGAACTCGTAGAGGTCCTGGTCCGCCCGGGCAAACAGCGACACGACGTCGTCTGAGCGCCGCAGCTCGGCCAGGCCCATCCCGAATCGGATGCCGGCCCTCGCTGCCTCGACCTGGATGGCGCCCAGCGTCGCGCGGCCGCTCTTGGCGGACGTATCGGGCAGCACGCACACGAACTCGTCGCCGCCGTAGCGGACGACCGTGTCTTCTTCGCGAAGGCCTTCCTTGAGGGCCTTCGCCATGCCCTGGAGCGTGGCGTCTCCCGCCGCGCGTCCGCCGCGCTCGTTGACCTCCCGCATCGCGTCGATGTCGAGGAAAGCGATCGCCAGCGGCGTGTTGTGCCGGCGCGACCTGGCGATCTCGCGGTCCGCGACCGAGATACCCGCTATCCGGCGCATCACACCTGTCAGCTCGTCGAACGCGGACTTCTCACGCAGCTCGAAGAGCGCCTTGGTGCCCATCGAAGTAAGGTCTTTCGGCCGCAGTCCAAGGTCCGCCGCCAGCAGTAGCCTGACCTGGGCTTCTCGCGCCCGCCGGGCCTCGGTGAATGTCCGGCCGAAAAGCAGCATCCAGATCCCGAACAGCAGGGGCAGCGTTGCCAGGGCGCCCAGCAAGGCGATGTCCAGCGGCGACGACACAGAGATGGTTGTGAAGGGGATCGTGATGCCCCGCGGTGGATTGCCACCCGAACCACTGCCCGCAGCGCCTCCTCCGCCCTGTGGCGCTCCGCCGCTCGCGTCCTGCGCCGGGCTGACGACGACCTGCCCAGCACCCGGCGTGGTCAGCGACGGAAGAGAAGGCGTCGGGATTGCGGCCGGGAGGGAAGGCGTCGCGAGCGCGGTCGGGAGCGCGGTCGGGAGCCCCGGAGGAGTAGGCAGAGGCAAAGGCACAGTCAGTGCGACAAAGCCCAGCGCGACTGCGCCGAAAATGCGTCTGACTGGCCGGCACGTCGCCGTCACGCCATCACCCCACCCGCATTCCATTATCGGCCCGCACAAAGTCCAATCCCTGTACTGCAGCCGACCTACCTTCCAGACGCGTTCTATTCTGCGAGGTATGGCCGGCGGTGATATGGAGCGCGCCCTTGGAGCGCTCAAGGATTTCACGCGGCGTGACATCCTTCTGCGTTTCTATGCCGATCGCAAGTCGCGCAGCGTCGAGGACGTGGCCCGTGAAGCCGGTGTGCATCGCTCAGTCGCCTTCGAGCACCTGGAACGCCTGGTCGCCCTCGGCTACCTGGAGGTCGCCCACCGCCGCGGGCTCCCCGGCAAACCAGCGAAGATCTACAAGCTCACCGGTGGGCCTGTGCAGATCAGCCACCCGATGCGGCGCTACGACATCGTCGCCGAGTCGCTGGGGCGCGCATTCGACGAGCTAGGTGACGTCGGCAGCCATGCGGTGCGCCGCGCGGGTCGCAACTTCGGGCAATCGATAGCAGCGCCGGGCGCCAAGTCGGCGATGGCGGCCCTCGAGCCGATGCTCGAGATGGGCGGCGAGTACGAGATCCAGCCCGGCGGCATCATCGAGTGCACGAACTGCCTCTTCGCCGAGGTCTGCCGGCGGGCGCCTGTGATCTGCCAGTTCCACGCGGGCCTCATCGAAGGGCTCGTCAGGCACACCGAGTTGAACGTCAGCGTCAAGGCGCTCGGGTTTCGCGACCCCTACGGGTGCGCGTACATGCTGCAGGAGAACGTGGTGGGACAGGAGGAGCTCGAGGCCGCCCAGGCCACCTAGTCCGCTACGGGCCCGGCGCAAACATCCCGGCGAGCACGGCCTCGCCTTCCTCATCGGCCGTGAGGATGACGCTCGAGCCGTCAACCACGTCGTAGTCGATCCAGGCACAGCATTCGCGTTCGAGCTCGATGAGCTGCTGCAGCGCTCCCGCCCCGCCCGGCTCGGCCCACAGACGGATCCCGCCCGGGATGCGCTCGCGACGGATCAGCCCGCTGGCCCAGAGCTTCTGCCACGCTCCCGCCCGATCCTTCATGTCGGCTTCCGTGAGCGTGCAGAAAATCGGTCGCTGCTCTGTCACACCCGAATCAAGCCGCCGAGTGGCGCGGTTATTCCTCACCTTATGGTTGCCGCGTGAGGCTCGTCGCCGAGTCGTTCGCCTGGCCGTTCCGCGGACGGTGGCGAGCGACATGGGTGCGCGGCGTCCTGGTCACACTCCTGCTTCCCGTCCTCTTCATACCGCTGCTGGGCTACGCAATCGCGGCGACCCGCGCGGCCGAGGCCGACCCATCGGTAGGTCCGCCACCATGGCGCATCACTCCGCGACTACTTGCGGATGGCGCGTGGACGTCCCTGGCGGTGCTGCTGACGGTCGTGCCGTTCGCGATCGTCGAGGGCGCGTTGGCAGCTGCGCTGACCGGCTTGCTGCGCGACGCGCTTTACGCGCACGTGGCGGCGATCCTCTTGCTGGCGCTTCCATGGGGGCTGGTCGTTCTTGTGCACATGCCCCACGCCACCTCGAGCTTTGCGGCGAGTCGCAGACCGGCCGATCTCTTCGACATCGGTAAGTCCTGGCGCGGCGTTCGCCGCGACTTCGCGATCTGGAACGTCGTGGCGGCAGCCATGGTGACCGGCTGGGCGATCGGCCTCGCATGTGCGGGACTGCTGTGCCTCGGGCTCGTGCCCGGCATCTTCTACGCCATCCTTGTGAGCGCACATGCCGTCGCCACGCTCCACGGCCCGGGTACGCATCCACCCGCTGGGTGACACCGCTCTGCTCGCAGAGCTCGGCACTCGGCTCGACACTGCGCTCAACACGCGAGCGATCGCCCTCGCCGCCGCGCTGAGAAAACGACGCGACGTCCGGCAGGCAATCGCGGGCGCGGTCGCCGTCACTGTGCACTTCGACCCCGACCAGATCACCCTCGACGCGCTGTCGGCCGCCATCCGCCGGCTCGCCACCAAGCGGCCGCCGGTCGAGGAGCCCGGGCGACTGCACCGCATCCCCATCGTTTACGACGGGCCGGACCTCGAGGCTGTCGCCTCTGCGCTCGGGATGCATGTAGAGCAGGTGGTTGCATTGCACGGTCGCCCGATCTACCGCGCGTTCCTCATCGGCTTCGTGCCAGGATGGGCGTATCTCGGCCCGCTGCCTGACGAGCTCGTGTTGCCCCGCCGCAGCGATCCCCGCACCCGCGTGCCTGCAGGGTCGGTCGCGATCGCCGGTCAGCTGACCGGCATCTATCCGCTCGAAACTCCCGGCGGGTGGCACATCATCGGCCGCACGTCGATCAGGCCTTTTCTGCCGGACTCGGACCCTCCCTCGCTCTTCCGGGTGGGCGACCGGGTGAAGTTTTTCCCGATCCCCCAATGACGCCCGCGTTCGACGTGAGGGAGGCGGGGCTGCTCACGACGATCCAGGACGTCGGACGGCCGCATGCGATGGCGTCGGGCGTGCCGCCTGGCGGGGCGATGGACCGTTTCGCGCACTCGGCCGCCAACATTCTTGTGGCGAACGAGCGCGCTGCCGCCACGCTCGAGTGCACCCTGACCGGTCCGCGGCTCGTCGCGCTGCGGCCGGTCATCGTGGCCGTGACCGGAGCCGACCTCGAGCTTGCGATCAACGACGCGCCCGCTCCGACCTGGGTCGCGATCTCGCTCGGGCCTGGCGATGAGCTGCGGCTCGGCCCGCGTCGAACCGGGGCGCGAGCCTACATCGCGGTCGCGGGAGGAATTGCTGGCGATCGCTGGCTCGGCTCGCTGTCGACGAACCTGATGGCCGCGCGCGGCGGTCTGCACGGCCGCCCGCTCAAGGCGGGCGACACGATCTCGACGGGCGACGCGCAGCGAGCTGCCGTCCCCGGCCGCGGCCTGGCCGAGCGACTGCGTCCGAGATATGCGGATCACACGCTGCGCGTGATCGCCGGACCGCACGCCAACCGCCTCGATGCCGAATCGCGTGGCGCGTTTTACGCGACCTCATTTGCGCTGGGCACCGACTCCAACCGAATGGGTTACCGGCTCGAGGGCCCAGCCATGAGGACGTCAGGTGATGAGCCACTCTCCTTCGGGCTCGTAGCCGGCGCGCTGCAGGTGACCTCGGGCGGACAGGCGATCCTGCTCATGGCGGACCATCAAACGGCCGGCGGATATCCGGTGGTGGCGACCGTGGCCACCGCGTCGATGCCGGTCGCAGCGCAGCTTGCGCCAGGCGACGAGGTCCGGTTTGCGGAGACGTCGGTCGAAGCGGCGCTCGAGTTGCGCGCGGCTCAGCGCGCCGCGCTCGACTCCTTGAGGATTTGATCGATCCAACCGATGTGCTCGGCGTAGTGCTCGTACGTGTCGCTCGCCACCCACTCGACGACGGGCCGGTCGTCGTTGGGGTCGCGCGGGTCGTTGGGCTGGTAGTGGTTGTAGGAGCGCCTGAGATCGGCGTCGGACATGGCGCTGAGCCGCTGCATCAAGGCGGCGTGCGCATCGCGCCAGTAGGCGAGCGCCCCCTCAGGCGTCTCGTGGCGGTGGGCGAGCCAGATCGCCTCGTTGATCGAGTCGGTGTCGTCCGCGGCATCGGCCACACCCATGGCCGTCTTGCGGTCCTCGCCATCGAAAAGCGCGATGAGCGACCGCTCCCAGGCCGCGATGTGCACGAGGTGATCCTTCACGGCCCATCGCCCGCTGCCGGTCAGCTCGAGCTTTTCACGACCAAGCGATGCGACCAGCGCGACCAGCTCGTCCCATCCTTTCTCAATCGGCTCGATCTCGCGATTTGCGGCCGTCATGATCCCTTTGCGATTCGCTTCGCCTCTTCGATGACCGCGTCGTAGTCAGGCTGCGGCTTCTCGCGCGATGCGACCCACGTCCACCGGATGGTCCCCTCGCGATCGATGATGAAGATGCTGCGCCTTGCCATGCCGGAGTAGCCGGCCACATCGTCGCGACGAACGCCGTAATCGGTCACCATCTTGCGCTCGAAGTCACCGATGAGGTCGAAAGGCAGGCCGCCAAGCTCTTTCGCGAACGCCTGGTGCGAGAAAACCGTGTCGACGCTGATCCCGAAGATGCCCACACCGTTTGCGACCGCGTCCTCGTTCCTGGACCGAAACTCGGTCAGCTCGGTCCTTCAACCACCCGTGAAGTCGAGCACATAGAAAAGGAACACGAGCGCGGCGAATTTCTTCAGCGCCTCGCCGAGGGTGAGCTCATGGCCCCCCGTTGTCGGCAGCGCGAAGTCGGGCGCTTTGTCCCCCACCTGCAGCACGCGATGAGTTTATTGCCTTTCCAGGACGTACCAGCCGGAACGCGTTGCACCGGTGATGGCGTAGCCATCGGCGAGCGCCGAGCCGAGCGCGACACGCAATGACATGCGCCACTCCCGGGCAAGGCCCTGGTCACGATGACGCAGCGCGACGATGTCGTCGGGCACCTGACATAGAAGGACGCGAGCCGTCGACGGCCCGACCAAGGGCTCCCCCCGAGGGCCTACCCTGAGGATCGTTTCGCTGTTCCAGCCGCGCAGCTTCTCGACGTCGGGCTCGGCGAGGCGTCCATCGGCAGCTGCCTCTGCGCGCTCCGACTCGAGATGCCATCGGATGAGGATCCGGTCCGACTGGTCACCCGCGTTGATGCCGTCTCGCATCTCGCCGTAGAAATCGACCAGGTATTCCGGAGCCTCCGCGCCCAGCTTGATCAGGTTGAAGTAGACGTTGCGCCGGACGAGCGGGTCGGTCGTCCACTCCACGACCTTGACCTGACGCGCAAGGCACCAGCGCCTTTGGTGCTGCTTGAGCTCGAACCCGAGACCCCGGGCTTCGCTGTCTGGCAGGACGCCAAGGATGTGCGAGTGCATGAGGAGGCGATGTGGTGGCGTGCCGCCGAGCCAGCCCACGAGGCCGGCGATCACGCGGCCATCCGCAAACGCGCCTGAGATGTAGTTGCCGGAGTGAGCGAGCGCTTTCAGGATGTCCGAGCTGATCGGCGGCTCGCCCGGGCGTCCCCAGACCACGGCGAAGAGCTCGGCCAGCTCCCTCAGGTCCTGCAGGTCGCTCAGCTCGCGGATCTCGGGTTTCAAGCGAGGCCGAGTCTGCGACCGGCCGCAAGCGTCGCGCCCTGCACACCCAGCCCCAAAATCGCCGCCAGCACAAATGCCTCGGCGATGCCGGACGGCAGCGCCAACGACAGGACCAGGAAGAAGGTCGCGAATGCGAACAGACCGAGCAGCAGCCCTCGCAAAACGCCGGCCGCCTGGTCGGCGCCCTGGAGCCGGTGCGCGAAGGCGGCGAGGACTGTGCCGTACAGCGGGAACGGCGCCAGGAGACCGGCCAGGCGGGGGCCGAGCAGCGGGGCAGCCGTGGTCAGGACGAGAACGAACGTGGTGGCGATGATCATCCGCGCCGGAATGTCCCACCGCGGAAAGGTGACCGGCGACCCCGAGCGAGTCTGGGGAGCCGGCATGAGGTAGAGCGCCACCACGAGCACCAAGATCATGACGACAAAGGACGCTGGGGCCGGGAGCAGCACCGCGTCGAGCAGAAGCGTCGCCCCCACGAACGCGACTGTCCCGGCGAGCAGCGATGCGACCCAACCACGGCGCCGGGCGACCCAGGCGTAGCACAGGCAGAACGCCGCCTGCGAGGCGGTTCCATCCATGATCCCGGCGGCGGCGGGAGCGGCAAATTTCTGTCCGAAGTCCACGGCCAGGAAGAAAGCGATCGGAGCCGATGTGAACGGAATTCCGACCAGCCACCCGCCCACCGCAGCGCCCCAGCGTCGCCCGGCCAGGCTTGCGGCGCCGACCAGGATCGGAGTCAGGACGAGCTTGAGCGCAAGGGCTCCCGCCGGGCTCACCGCGCCAGTGGAGTCGTCTCGATCCCGGCCTTCCGAAGCGCGTCGCGGACGGCCGACGCCACCTGCCCGGCACCTTTGGTATCGCCGTGGATGCAGATCGTGTCGACACGACCGGAGCGAGCGAGGGCGATGGCTTGCTGCGCCGCCAGCGATGCGTTCAAGATCGCGCCGGCCTGGGTGCGCGGAGCGAGGCTCCCGTCCGGCAGCATCAAACGGTCGGCAAAACCTTCGCGGTGCGCAGGGATGCCGGCCCGAAGGGCCGCCGCCTCGATCTCGAACCCGGGCTGGCCGACCAGCCCCACACCCTGGCCCCTGGCAACGCGCGCCAGCGCGTCGGCCGCAGCGGGATCGCGCTGGCATCGGTGGTAGAGCGCGCCGTGTGGTTTGACGTATGCGATCGGGACCACGGCCGCGAGGCCGGCGACCTGGAAGGCGACCAGCGCCTCGATCTCGGTGGGGGAGATTGCACGGTCGACGCGGCCGAAACCGGAGCGATCGTCGTAGCCGGGATGCGCTCCCACCTCGACGCCGAGCTTGCGGCAGCGCCACGCGGTCGCGATCGTGATCGAGGCCGAGCCGGCGTGAACGCCACATCCGACGTTCGCGCTGTCGACGCCGGCCAGCACCGCCTCATCCTCGTCGGCGCCCTCGCCGATGTCGGCGTTGACGTTCATGAGTGGACATTCATCAGTGTTTGGTGTTGCCGTGCAGCAGTTGTATCGCGTGGTCCAGGAGAGGAAGCACCGCCTCGAGCGACTCGGTCGCGCCCTTCATGCTGCCCGGGACGTTGAGGATCAGCGACTGACCGCGCACGCCTGCGACGCCGCGTGAGAGCACGGCCATCGGTGTGCTCGACGCGCCGACCTGGCGCATCAGCTCTGCGAGGCCCGGGACCTCGTAGTCGATGAGCATCGACGTCGCCTGCGGCGTCACGTCGCGCGGGCCGAGACCCGTGCCCCCGGTTGTCACGACCAGGTCCATGCCCGCCACGACCGCGGCGACGATTGCATCAGAGATCCGCTCCTGACGGTCAGGCACGACCTCCGGGCCTGCCACCTCGAAACCTGCGTTGGTGAGCAGCGTGTGCAGCGCCGGGCCACTGACGTCCTCCCGCGTCCCCGCCGAGACTCCGTCGCTCACCGTGATGACCTGTGCGCGATGGCTCACTCAGACCGCTTCCAGGTTCCGGATCGGCCGCCTGACTTCTCGAGCAGGCGCACCGATTCCAGGTAGACGCCGCGTTCGACACCTTTCGTCATGTCGATCAGCGTCAGGCCCGCGACCGAAGCCGCGGTAAGCGCCTCCATCTCAACGCCGGTCTGCCCAACCACGCGAGCCCTGGTGATGATGCGCACGCCGCCTTCGACGAACTCGAAGTCGACCGTGACGCTGCTCAGCGGCAGAGGATGGCAAAGCGGGATCAGGTCCGAGGTCCGCTTCGCGCCCATGATCCCGGCGACGCGGGCTACCTGGAGGGCGTCACCTTTTGCCGTTCCTTCGCGCACCGCGAGGATCGTCTCGGGAGACATGCGAACGATGCATTCGGCCGTCGCCTCGCGCACCGTCACGAGCTTGCCGGCCACGTCGACCATGCGCGCCGCGCCCTTGTCGTCGACGTGAGTCAACCGCTGGGAGGCCCGGCCGCTGGAATCAGCCCGATCCTTGGAGCCCATGCGGCCCATTCCGGCTACGGGGCCCGGCGCATCGTCGTCGCGCATTTTCGAATTCGCTCCTCCTCGCGCCACCCCTGCCTTCGGCCTGGGCCGCCTGGATCTCCAAATCTCTGGGCCGCCTCGCCGGCCGGGCCTCCTGCCACGGGCTTCAGGATATGCGCATGGTCCGCACGGACGGTGTCCTTTTCGATTACGGCCGCACCCTGGTCACCTTTGCGTATCCAACCGAAGACCTGCTCGCGGTGCTTCGAGAATTCAGGCCCCGGATCGAAGCCGCACTCGGGGTGCAGGCGCCCGAGGCGGAGACAATCCTCCACGAGGTCCTGCTCCCGCTCGAGGAATACATCGAGAGCATGAGCGAGGACGAGGTCGACTACATGGACGTCTACAGGGACGCCTGGCAGCGTGCCGGGTTGCGCCTGCCCGACGGCCTCCTGCACGAGATCCTCGACGCCGAGCAGCGATGCTGGGACCGCGCCGTCACGGTCGATCCCGACGCCGTACCCACGCTTTCATGGCTCGGCGACCACGGGATCAAGCGCGGCCTGTGCTCGAACGCACCTTTTCCGCCCGACATGATGCGCCGGCAGGTGAGCAGCAACGGGATCGCGGACCTTGTCGACGCGATCGTTTTCTCCAGCGAGGTGGGAAAGCGGAAGCCGTCGTCCGAGCTGTACCGGGCCGCGCTGGAAGCCATAGGGACTGAGCCCGACCGGACCCTGTTCGTCGGCGATCGCGTGCGCGAAGACTACGAGGGTCCAGCCGCGCTGGGCATGCGCGCGGTCATCGTCACCGCGCACGCGGCCGAGACTCCGCCTGATGGAGTGCCGGCGATTCGCTCACTCGCCGAGCTCCGGTCGTTGATGTGAACCAGCCTCGGAAGCGACCTGGCTTCTGGTGGCTGCTCTTCTACGGCCGCCGCCGGCGCGGCTTTCCGTGGCTGTTCGTGGTGCTCATCGCGGCGATCCTGGCCTTCGCCTTGTTGTTCGCGATTCCCGGCGCCGCCGATGCGTCGCGCGCACTCGGTGCTGCGGTGTTCGGCCTGCTGTTCGTCGGCGCCTTGGTGCTCGCCGTCGTGGCGGTGCTCCGTCCGCGGCGGCGACCCTGAGCCGCCCGGGCGGCAATCAGGACGGCGGCCGCGCCCGCGCCGACTCCGTTGTCGATGTTGACGACCGTCAAACCTGTCGAGCATGACTGCAGCATGGTCGTGAGCGCGGCCTCACCTGCACCTCCCCGACCGTAGCCCGTCGACACCGGAAGTCCGATGACCGGCAGATCGATCAATCCAGCGACGAGCCCAGGCAGCACGCCGTCCATCCCCGCCGCGACGACGACGACGTCGGCGCCCCATTCGAGCATCGCCGTCAGCGGGCTGACGAACCGGTGCAGGCCGGCGACTCCGACGTCTGCGACCAGACGCGCCTCGATGCCGGACGCCTCGACGACCATGCGGGCCTCGTCTGCCACGGGGAGGTCGGAAGTGCCCGCGGTCAGGATGCCGACCCTTGCCTCGAGACGCTCTGGTGAGAAGCCCTCGCGTAGAACTCGAGCCGAGTTGTGGTAACCGATGACGTGCATCTCGTTTTTCGCCGCCGCGTCATCGAGGGCTGATGCGTGCTCGCCGGTCATCCGGCTGACCAGCCCCTGTCCCTGGCGGGCGGCCATCGCGACGGCTAGCTGCGCCGTCTCATCCGGAGACTTGCCGCTCGCAAGCACCACCTCCGGAATTCCCCGACGGAGGTAGCGGCCGAGGTCGAGCCGCGCGCGCCCGCCAAGCTCGTCGAGCTGGATGCGACGCAGCTCGGCCAGGGCCTCCTCTTCGGTCAGCTCGCCGCCGACCAGCCGCCGCAGCACGTCCCTCACAGTCCCAGCAGCACCTCGCGCATTCGCTGCCAGTGCGTGCCCGCCCAGTAGATGCGGCCGCACTCGGGGCACTCCGAATATCGCGACTGCGTCGCGCGGACGAAGGGCGGCACCCGCTCCGCGACCACGGCAGGAACGCGCGACTCCAGCTCGGAGTTGCACTCGATGCAGCGGGTCAGCGCGTCCTTCAGCTCGAGCCCGAGCTCCGCGAAGACCTGGCGGAGCTGCTTCGTCACATCGTCGTCGCGGATGAGGATCGCGCGCACGACACCGGTCTGGATCACGCGCCTCTTGGTGAGATCACGATCGCGGGTGAGCAGGACTCGATCCTCGGCCGCGGCTTCGCGGACGAGCTCCGAATCGTCGATCCGTGCGTGATACGACGCGTCATAGCCGAGGGCGCGGAGCCAGCGGGCGAGCCGGCCGACATTGCAGTCGGCCAGGAAGCGCGGTCGCAGACGGGGGGTCACCGGACCAATCTTAGAATCGGGTCGTGCCAACCCTCGAGGAGCTGATGTCGAAGCTCAAGACGGAGGCGAGCGGTTGTTATTCCTGGTCGAACGGGCCTGGCGACCGCTACGCCGCGCACAGCCATTCCTACGAGAAGGTCCTCTACTGCGTCGACGGCTCGATCACGTTCATGCTCGAAAGGGAAGGACGGAGCCTGGAATTGAAGCCGGGCGACCGCATGGTGCTTCCGGCCGGGACGGTGCATTCGGCACACGTCGGGTCGTCGGGATGCACGTGCATCGAAGGCCACCGCTAGCCCGACTTTCGGAGCGTAATATGGGTCGCTGCGATGAGCATCATCGAGTTCATTCGCGACCGCGCACGGTTCTACAACTGCCCGGTCTGCGGGCGGAGCCTGAAGGGTTGCGACGTCCAGGTCCTCAGCCATGAGGACGAGAGCTTCCGCCTGCAGGTCACGTGCGCGCAGTGCCAGGTGACGTTTGTCGTCGTGCTCGCGATCGCGGGTGGCGCCATGGAGGAGATCGAGAGCTCCGCAGCCGAGCAAGCCGAGCCGGTGGTGGAGGCAGAGCCCATCAGCGTCGACGAGATCCTCGACCTTCACCTCTACCTGAAGAACTTCCAGGGCACGCTCACGGAGCTCATCCAGCAGCCTGACCACAGCCGCGGCTAAGGTCCCTACGAACCGGATCTATCTCGACGACGCCGGTTCGGCGCCCGTCCTGCCGGAGGTTCGACGCGCTGTGCTGGCCGTGCCCGAGGGCAACCCATCCAGCCCGCACGCGGAGGGCCGGGCAGCCCGCGCTGCTCTGGATCACGCGCGAGACGTGGCGGCCGCGGCGCTGGGCGTCCGCCGAACCGAGATCACATTCGCGTCGAGCGGGACCGAAGCGGTCAACCTGGCGCTGTTCGGCGCCGTCCGTTCTGGCACACCGGGACGAATCGTCACGTGGGCCGCGGAACATCAGTCGGTCCTCGCCGCGGTGCGCCGTCTTCAGGCGCTGGGCCGCGAAACGCTCATCGCGAGCGTCGACGGCGACGCGCGGGTCGACGTGAGTGCGATCTCGCCAGGCACGAGCCTTGTGTCGGTCGGGCTCGCCAACAACGAGGTGGGGACGATCCAGCCTGTGGCGGAGGTGATCGAGCGTGCGCACAGCGTCGGAGCGCTCGTCCATGTCGACGCATGCGCGGGTCCGCGCTGGATCGCAATCCCCGACGGCGCCGACCTCGTCTCGTTCAGCGGGCACAAGCTCGGCGCCGGCCGCGGCGGCCTGGTGCTCGTGCGCGACGGCCTGCGAATCGATCCGCTGTTCTTCGGCGGTCCGCAGGAATGGGGTAGGCGGGCAGGCCATGAGGACGTGACGTCGGCCACTGCTGTGGCTGCTGCGCTGCAGACCGTCACGGGCCTGCGCAGCTCAAAGTCGCAGGCTGCGATGGATCAGAGCCAGACGCTTCGGGCGCTGCTGGTCGAGCTCGGCGGCACACTCACCGGCGGTGCCCCTCGCCTTCCCAACTTTGCGACATGCACGTTCGCGGATCGACGTGGCGAGGACATGCTGCTCGCGCTCGACCTGGCCGGCCTGGCCGCGTCGAGCGGTTCGGCATGCGCGTCGGGATCCCTCGATCCGTCGCACGTGCTCCTTGCGATGGGCCTGAGCATGGAACAGGCGCTGGGCAGCCTGCGCTTGAGCACCACCTACGCCACGACGGATGAAGAGATCGACCGCGCAGCGGAGGTCCTCCGCTATGTGTTGAGTCGGGTACCCGCCCGTGGCTAGCGTCGAAGACGAGCTGGCGCGCCGCCTGGCGAGCGGCGAGGAGGTGGTCCTCGCCACCGTCATCAAGCTGGACGGCGAGCCGCCCTCGAGGTCTGGGTCCAAGCTGCTCATGGCGCCAAGCGGGCCGATCGCAGGCACCCTTGGCTGCAGTGAGTTCGATGCGGCGGCGGCAGCTGACGCGCCTCGCGTCGCCGCGGGGGGTGCGCCGGCCGTCCGCACCTACAGTCACGACCTCGGGTCGATCGAGGTCTACCTGGAGCCGTACGCGGCCTCGCCGATGCTGGTGGTCTTCGCCGCCACGCCGGTGGCGAAAGAGCTCGTGCGCTGGGCCCCAGAAGTCGGCTTCCGTACCGCGCTGCTGGAGTCGGCAGCCAAGCTGCCGAACGAGCTTCCCGACCAGCTCTACGTGGTGCACACCAACCACGACGCCGAAGACCTGGTCCAGGCACTCGAAGGGGTGCTGCCGCGCAATCCCCGGTTCATCGGGCTCGTGGGCAGCCACCGGCACACGGGACACCACCTGGAGGCGCTTCGCGCCAAAGGCGTGCCGGAAGACGTCATCTCGCGGATCCAGAGCCCGGTCGGTCTCGACCTGGGCGCGACAACCGCCAGTGAGATCGCGCTCTCCATCCTTGCCGGCCTCGTCGCCGTGCGGCGGGGCGGGCGCGGAGGCTGGAAGCAGACCCAACAGCGGTAGTCCGCGGCGGAGTCATTTTCATTTAACGAACTTTTCTTCAGTAAACGGTCAAGGTTCAGTTAACGAAGGCTGAGCTCGAACTGGGCCCCGGCATAATCAGGGGCCGCCGTGTCAGTCGCGCCAGGGACAAAGCTGGGTCAGTACGAGGTCCAGGACTTCATCGGCCAGGGGGCCATGGGCCTGGTTTACCGTGCCTACCACCCGGACCTGGAGCGCACCGGCGCGGTCAAGGTGATGCAGGCGATCACCCCTGACGCGGACAGCGTGGCCCGGTTCCGACACGAGGCGCAGGCCATCGCGAAGATGCGCCACCCCAACATCGTCGACGTCTACGACTTCGGCGAGTACCAGGGAACGCCGTACATGATCGTCGAGTACGTGCCCGGCGGAAGCCTGGCCACCCGGATGGCGCACGGCAGGCTCAACCGCTCGACGGCTTTGAAGTACCTGCGCGGCATCGCTCAAGGGCTCGATTACGCGCACCAGCACGGCGTCGTCCATCGCGACGTCAAGCCGGCGAACGTCCTGCTCACGAGCGAGGACGAGCCCGTGCTTGCGGATTTCGGCCTCGCCAAGCTGCTGCAGGGCTCATCGCTGAAGTCGATGACCGGCGTGACGACCGGCACCCCCGCCTACATGGCGCCCGAGCAGGTCGCGGGTCGCCAGGTCGGACCCGCGGCGGACCGCTACTCGCTGGCCACGATCGCATACGAGATGCTCACCGGCGTCATCCCGTTCGACGGCGAGGCGCTCATGGAGCTGCTGTACGCGCAGGTCCACCGCGAGCCCATGCCCCCAAGCTCGCGCTACCCCGACCTGGGACAGGATGTGGACGCGGTCATCATGCGCGGCCTCGCGAAGGATCCCGCCGCCCGGTGGGAGTCCTCCACTGCCTTCGTCGACGCGCTCGAGACGGCACTTGTGGTTCCTGTGCCCAGCGGAGCAACGATCGTGATGGCCTCGCCTGTCGCTTCGACCGTGCCGGTTGCGAAGCCGCCGGCCAGGAAGCGAGCCGCGGCGAAACTTCGTCCGGCGACCGTAGTGCTGCCGCCTCCTGCTCCAGCAGTCCCCGATGCGCCGGCGGTGCCGGCCGCGGCGATCTCCCCGCCCAGGCCCAGGCCTCGCCTCAGCCGGCGATCCCTGATCGGGCTCGCTGCAGCTCTGGTCCTGGTCCTCGCCCTGGGCGTGTGCGCGATCGCGGCGAATGCGACCACGCTCGACGTGAGTCCCGGCCGCGTCGCCCCGGGCGGAACGGTGCACGTGACCGCGAGTCATGTCCCGGCGAACCAGGCCGGCGAGATCCAGCTGCACAGCGTCGTGCACGCATATGCGTTCCGGGCTGATTCCAACGGCAACGTCGCGATGGATATCACCGTTCCCGACGACATCGATGCAGGACCGCACGCGGTCAAGATCTGCTGGAACAACGCGTGTCACAAGGATGCAGTGCTTCGCGTCGTCACAGGGGTGGCGACCCTCCCCAGCCCGAGCCCATCGGCGAGCTCGAGCCCGTCGCCCAGCCCGTCGCCCAGCCTGTCGCCCCGGCCGACGACCAGTCCCACGTCAGCACCCACATCCCTACCGACTGCCCAGGCACCGAAGTCGACACCTACACCCAAGGCGTCGGTGACGCTGAACTCGGTGTCGCAGTTGGGCAACACGAGTGTGACGTTCCACTACTTCTATGGCGGGAGCACGAAGGTGTTCGTCTGCCAGAACGGCACGTGCCGTGGCGCCGGGACTGTGTCGGCCGGAGGGGGCCCGAATGCACCAGCCAGCTTCAAGACACCGGTCGGAATCCTGGTCGGCGGAGACGCCTACGTGGTCGCCGAGTGCTGCAGCTACACCAGCACGGTCCGCGTCGGCGCCTAGAACACCTCCACCGAAAGCAGGTCGTCCAGGGTTTCACGGCGCCGCATGACTCGCGCCTCGCCGTCGCGCAGCATCAGCACCTCCGGTCGCGGCATTCCGTTGTAGTTGCTCGCCATCGCCAGGTTGTACGCGCCTGATGCCGGCACCGCGATCACGTCGCCGGGCCGGAGCAGGGGCATCGCGATGTCCGAGATCAGGATGTCGGTCGATTCGCAGTACTTGCCGGCGATGGTAACCATGCCGTCGGGCGTGCGATCGGGTGCAGAGGCGAGAAACGCCTCGTAACGCGCGCCGTACAGCTTCGGCCGGATGTTATCGCCCATGCCGCCGTCGACTGCGACGTACCGCCTCACGCCGGGGATGTCCTTGATCGATCCGACCGTGTAGAGCGCCACGCCCGCGGGTCCCGCGATCGACCGTCCGGGCTCGACCACGAGCTCCGGCACCCTGAGGTTCCGGCGCTCGCACCCGGCCACCATGGCGTGCCGGACGGTCTCGACGAAATGCCTCGGCGTCGGAGGGTCGTCGCGCTCCGTGTACGCGATGCCGAGGCCTCCGCCGGCCCCGAGCTTGCTCGGCTCGAATCCGATGTCTTTCCGCAGCTCGGCAAGGAGCTCGAGCATTATCTCCATCGCCTTTTCGTAAGCACCGAGCGCGAAGATTTGCGACCCGATGTGCGAGTGCAGGCCGATGAGCTCGAGCCGCGGATGATCCAGGGCGGCTTCGACCGCTTTACGTGAGGCTCCAGACTCGATCGAGAACCCGAACTTGGAGTCGAGCTGTCCCGTCGAGATGTGGTCGTGGGTGTCGGGCTTGACCCCTGGCGAGATGCGCAGCATCACCTTTGTGCGCTGGCCTTCGGGGACCACGGCACGCAGGAGCTCGAGCTCGTGGTCGCCGTCGATGACGATGACCGCGCCCGCGTGATAAGCGGCCTCGAGGTCCTCGGTGCTCTTGTTGTTGCCGAGGAAGTGGATGCGTTCGCGCGGAAATCCCGACCTCAGCGCCAGGTGGAGCTCGCCCGCCGAGACGACGTCGAGCCCAAGCCCTTCTTCGGCGATGACGCTCAGGAACTGCGGGGAGGCGAATGCCTTGGCCGAGTACAGAACCTGGCCGGCGCCGCCCAGCGCCGCCACGTATTCCGACGCGCGCTGGCGGACGGTGGCCTCGTCGTAAACGTAGAGCGGCGTGCCGTGTTTATGCGCAAGCTCGACGAGGTCGCAGCCACCCACCTCCATGTGGCCGGCGGCGTTGACCCGGTACGTGACCGGGAACAGCAACGCTAGAGCGCTAGTTCGGGCTCGAGCCGCAAGAGCCGCACGCGCCGCCGCAGCATCCGCCACCGGTGCTCTCACCGGCAAAGTCCGAGGCGAACGACTCGCTCGAGCCGGTGACGGCAAAGCTCGAGACCAGCACCCGCGTCTTCGTCGACTCGCACATGGGGCACACCTGGGCGCGGTCGCGCTCGGCGAACCGGGTCAGGACCTCGAACTTCTCGGCGCAGCTCTCACACCGATACTCGTAGATGGGCATCTCAGTGAAAGATTCTAAGTTGTCAGAACTCGCGCGGCTGATCTCGGATTGGCCTGGCCT